>CAYQJS010000037.1:0-55688 GCA_964417895.1 uncultured Chloroflexota bacterium
CCCCGACCCCCGACCCCCGACCCCGCACGAGACGCCTGGCGCTTCGCGCCTGGACCGCTGGGTCCTCGCGGAGCTGAACGATCTCGTGGCGCTGGCCAACGAGCGCCTCGAGGCCTACGACGTGGCCGCTGTAGTCGACGCCGTCGATCGCTTCGTGGACGATCTCTCCACCTGGTACCTGCGTCGTAGCCGCCGCCGCTTCGCGCGCAGCGCCGAGTCACAGGATCGGCAGGCAGCTTTCTCCACCCTGCACCAGTGCCTGGTGACGCTGGCCCGCCTCGTCGCGCCCATCATGCCGTTCATCGCCGAGGATATCTATCAGAACATCGTCCGCTCGAGCGATCCGTCGGCCCCCGAGAGCGTCCACCTGACGCCCTACCCTGTGCCCGCCGACCGCGCGGTGGCTGATGCGGAGATCCAACGTGAGATGGAGCTGACCCGCGCTATCGTCACGCTCGGGCGCGCGGCCCGCAATGATGTCGGCATTCGGGTCCGCCAGCCACTCCCGGCTATTACCGTCGCGGGTGCAACAGGCGACGTCCAGGTGTCCACCGAGCTGATGGGCGAGATCGCGGACGAGCTCAATGTGAAGCGGGTTGAGATCGCGAAGGATGTATCCGCCTTCGCGCGGCGCGTGGTCCGCCCCGTGCCGAGGCTGCTCGGACCTCGGCTCGGTTCACGGTTCCCCGCGGTGCAGCGGGCGATCCAGGCGGGCGACTATGCGATCAATGGGGACGGCTCGGTTACGGCCGCTGGAGAAACGCTTGCTCCCGCGGAGCTCAGCGTCACCCTGGAGCCTCTTGACAACCAGGCCGTAGCGCAGGACCTCCAGTGGCATGGCGGCCTGGCGATTGCGCTGGATCGGAGGGTCACGACGGAGCTCCACTCCGAAGGACTGGCGCGCGAAATCGTGCATCGCGTGCAGATGATGCGCCGCGACGCGGGGCTGAGCGTGGAGGACCACGTCGAGTTAGCCTACGAGACGTCGTCGGACACGCTGCAGCAGGTGTTCGAGGGACACGGGGACCGTATCGCTCACGACGTGGGCGCCGTCGCGGTCAAGAGCTTCCTGACCAGAGTCCAGACAGAGACGCCTGGCTCATCATCGTCATGGGCAGGACCAATCGAGGGCGAACCCCTGACGCTGATCATCGAGCAGTGTTCATGACGCACGCTGCGCCCAGCTCGGTGCTCGGAACCCGGAACTCGGAACCGGGAACTTGACGATGGATGATGCACCCGCCTACACGGGCTCGGCCTCGGCGACGCCTCCGGTGCGCCGGCTGCTGCGCCGCCTCGGCGCCTCCGCCGTTATCGCAGTCGGCGTGCTTGTTGCAGACCAAGCCACCAAGTGGCTGGCCCAGACCTATCTCACCAAGGCGCCAGACCAGTCGATCCCCATCGTCGACGACCTGCTTCGTCTCACGTACGTCGCCAACCGCGGCGCCGCGTTCGGCATCCTGCAGGACCAAACGATGTTTTTCGTGGTGGTCGGCATGGCAGTCATCGCCGTCATCGTGGCCAGCTACCGGTACTTCCCCGTGAACGGCGTGCTGCTGAACCTGGCCCTCGGCCTGCAGCTGGGCGGCGCCGTCGGCAACCTCATCGATCGCATCCGCTACGGCTTTGTTGTGGATTTCGTCGACGTCGGCATCCGCCTGGGGGATGGCCCGCGTTACATCTGGCCGGTTTTCAACCTGGCGGACTCGGCTATCGTGATCGGTGTGGGCATCCTTGCGTTCCACCTCATGCGGTCGCCAAACAAGGCGGCCAGCCCTCGGCATGCCTAAATCAGGGGAGGAGCAGGTAGTGGCGCTCTATGGCGCCGGCATGCGGCTGGACGCCTACCTGACGCAGTACGTTGGTGAGCGCTCGCGGTCCGAGTGGCAGCGGCTCGTAGGGGCAGGTGCGGTGACCATCAACGGCGCGATGGTTCGCGCCTCCACTCGGCTCGCCGCCGGCGACCGGCTCGACGTCCGTCCCGTGCTCACGCATGTGTCCTTGGAGCCCGACCCATCCATCTCCCTCGATGTCCTCTACGAGGACGCAGCCATCGTCGTCGTCAACAAGCCGGCCGGCCTCGTCGTCCATCCGGCGCCGGGCAACGAGACAGGCACGCTCGTCCACGGGCTGCTTGCTCGCCTTCCCGAGCTACGGGACCCCACGGGTCAGATGCGTCCAGGCATTGTCCATCGGCTCGACAAGGAGACCTCCGGCGCCATGGTGGTGGGGAAGACCCCCGAAGCGGTGGCGGCGGTCCAGCGACAGATGCAGGCCGGGCAGGTCCGCAAACGCTATCGGCTGCTCGTGCTCGGAACCATCGAGGAGGATGAGGGCATCGTCGATGCGCCTATCGGGCGCGACCGCTTCAATCGGCAGCGCATGGCGGTACGTGCTGACGGCCGCTCGGCGCGCACGGAGTTCCGAGTGCTAGAGCGACTCCCCGGCTACACGTACGTAGAGGCCGGCCTGCCCAGTGGCCGCACGCATCAGCTCCGTGTCCACTTCGCCTTCATCGGCCATCCGGTCGCTGGCGACCGAAGGTATGGCCGCGGTCGCGCACCTCTGGGCCTGAAGCGCCAGTTCGTACATTCACGGGAGCTCACGCTCACCTCGCCGGCGACGCAGCAGGAGCGCACGTTCGTCGCGGAGCTTCCCGCGGACCTCGCGCGTGTGCTGGCAGCGCTCAGACCCACGCTAGCTCCGAGTTCCGCGTTCCAGGTTCCGAACTGATGGAGCCCGGAACTCCGAACTCGGAACCCGGAACTCGTGCGGTGCGTGTCCGCATCGCTCCGAGCCCGACCGGCCTTCCCCACATCGGGACCTTCCGCACGATCTTGTTCAACTGGCTGTTCGCTCGGAAGCACGGCGGCGTCTTCATCTTCCGCATCGAGGACACCGACCGCGAGCGATTCGTGCCCGGCGCGACGGACGCGCTCCTGGACGCCGTCGAGTGGATTGGCCTCGACTGGGACGAGGGCCCGCGCGTCGGCGGGCCACACGCGCCATACCTGCAGTCCGAGCGGCTGCCCATCTACCACGAGCACGTCGACCGGCTGCTAGCCGAGGGGAAAGCCTACCGCTGCTACTGCACTTCGGAACGGCTCAATGCGCTGCGTCGTGACCAGCAGGCGCGCAAGCAGCCGCCCGGCTACGACCGGCTCTGTCGTTCGTTGACCGAGCGCGAGCGCGCCGAGCGCGAGGCGGCGGGCACGCCGTCGGTCGTGCGCTTCGCCGTCCCACTCGAGGGGTCCACCACGTTCCACGACGTGATCCACCACGATGTGACCTGGGAGAACCGGATACTCGACGACTTCGTGATCCTCAAATCGGACGGGTACCCGACGTATCACCTGGCCCATCTCGTGGACGACCACCTGATGGCGATCTCGCATGTGCTGCGAGGAGATGAGTGGATCCCCAGCACGCCGCGCCACGTGCTCCTCTACCGCGCGTTCGGCTGGGAGCCGCCGGTGTTCGCCCACCTGCCTGCCATTCTCGGGCCGGACCGAAAGAAGCTCAGCAAGCGCCACGGCCCCACGGGCATCGCCGCCTTCCAGGAGGCCGGCTACCTCCCGGAGGCGCTTCTGAACTACCTCGCGCTGTGCGGCTGGTCGTCGGGGACTGAGGACGAAGTCCTCTCGCTGCCCGAGCTGGTGGAGCGGTTCTCGCTCGACCGCGTGAATCGGACCGGCGCCATCTTCGACCACGCCAAGCTAGATTGGTTCAACGGCATCTGGATTCGGAAGCTCCCGACCCAAGAGTTGGCCCGCCGCATGCGCCCGTTTCTCGGCACGGCCGGCACGAGTGCCGACGACGCCACGCTCACCGCCATCGCCGGCCTGGCCCAGGAGCGGCTGCCCACCCTGGCCGACGCGCGCGAGCTGGCCGACTATCTCCTGGACGACCAGTTCAGCTATGACCCCGCCTTGCTGCTGCAGCGCGGCATGACTCGAGACCAGGCGCTGGCGGGGCTCAGCCGCGGGGCCGACCTGGCGCAGCACGTCGACCCCTTTGCCACACCTGCCCTGGAGGCCGCGTTCCGGGCCCTGGCCGATGAGCTCGGCCTCAAACCGGTGCAGCTCTTTATGTCAACTCGTGTCGCATGTACAGGGCGGACTGCCAGCCCTCCCCTCTTCGCCACGATGGAGGTCCTGGGCCGCGAGCGCGTCGTCGCTCGATTACGAGAGGCAGTGGCGCGGCTCTAAGTCAGGATGGGCGCCCACCTCGCGTTGCTCGGCACCACCGAAGTCGCGGGTGGGCTGCTCATCGTGCGCGGCGTTACACTGGCCGCCCGGGGGCAGTCCCGCTCGCCCTCGCGGACCGGACTTAAATGATGGCTCCCACCACTGCGGCGAACTCGGCCAGCGTCATGCCGACGAGGATGAAGGTATCGCGCATTGTCTCCGCCTGTGAATGCGATCCCGCCCTGCGGACCGTCTCTGAGGTCGACGCGAACGGTGGCAGAGGAGGACCGTTGGCCGGACCTGCTTGCGGCCGCCGGTCCGTGACAGGGGTTGTGAGCCACCATGGCTCAGTCTTCGCGGCCGCGTTCTCCTGCTCGACCGTACTGACGTTCGCATTCGGGAATCGGGTCATCGCGTTCACCTCGCTCGCCTCAGGTCGGGACTCCCCGACCTGTCAACAGTGTCGCCGACGACCATGAATGCGTGATTAACCATGTCTGAAGGAACTTTCATCATCGCGCTGCGCAGCAGTGGCCAGGTCGCCGAGACTCCGGGTCGCGTGGCCAGACCCTTCTAATCCAGCGTTAATGTTCGAGCCGTATACTTTGGATATTCAGAGCGGATGCGGCTTGCCCGGCCGCTAACTGGGGGAGGGGTATGCGAGTTCTGGTGGTGGAGGATGAGCGCAAGATGGCCAGCGTGCTCCGGCGCGGCCTGCAGGAGCATGGCTACGCCGTGGACGTTGCCCACGATGGCGAGGAGGCACTCGCGCTGGCGGAGGCGGACGCGTACGACCTGGTGGTTCTCGACGTCATGCTCCCCGAAATCGATGGGCTCACCGTGTGTCGCCGTCTCCGTGCCCGGCATCGCAACATGCCCGTGTTGATGCTCACTGCCCGAGATACCGTCGATGACCGGGTGGCTGGGCTCGACAGTGGCGCCGACGACTACCTGGTCAAGCCGTTTGCGTTCCGAGAGCTCCTGGCGCGGGTGCGCGCGCTGCTCCGCCGCGACGATCTTTCTAAGGACCCCGTGTTGCGCGCGGCCGACCTGGAAGTGAACACTGTCACCCACGAGGTTCACAGGGCGGGGCGGCCCGTCGAGCTGACGAGCAAGGAGTACGCGGTGCTCGAGTACTTCGTCCGTAACCCCAACCACGTTCTCAGTCGCACGCAGATCGCGGAGCACGTCTGGGACTACGACTTCGTCGCGATGTCCAACGTCGTCGACGTGTATATGCGCTATCTACGGCGCAAGCTGGGCGACGAGGAGGAGCCGCGCCTGCTGCGTACGATTCGCGGCACGGGTTACCAGCTCAGGGTGCCCGCATGATGAGCGCCGCCGGTGAGCGCCTCCGCCTGGTCTGGGCGACACTGCGCACGATCCGTGCGCGGCTGGCCCTCTGGTACGTCGCCCTGCTCGCCTTTACGCTGGTGGGGTTCAGCGCCTTCCTGGTGTTTAGCCTCTCCCGCAGCCTCTACGCCGAGCTCGACGACAAGCTTCAAGTCGACGCGCGTCAGGTGACGGCGGACCTCGATGTTCGGCGCGGGTTGCCGCGGCTCGGGGAGGAGCTCCCGCCAGGCGCGCTGGTGGCGCTTTACGACGCCGAAGGTGTTCGCCTCCTCGGGAGCAACACCCCGAATCCCCTCCCCGATCTCCCTACGGAACGCAGTCAGGCGGCCGAGGGACAGCAGATGTTCTCAACGACGGCCTTGCCGGATAGTGACGAGTGGCGCGTTCTGACCCTGCGAGCGGTGACGGACGAAGGCGTGCCAGCGGTGGTCGAAGTAGCGCGCCCCGAGCGGGAGGTTCGCGCCGCCCTCAGCCGGCTCATGATGGAGATAGCGGTTGCCATTCCGCTCATCCTGCTCCTTGCCGTTGCGGGCGGGCTGTTCCTGGCCGGGCGGGCGTTGGGACCGATCGACCGGATCACCCGCGCCGCCCAATCGATTGGCGCTGAGGACCTCTCCCGCCGGCTCGATCTGGCGGCGAGTCCCGACGAGGTGGGGAGGCTGGCCGCGACGTTCGACCAGATGCTGGACCGCCTTGATCGCGCCTTTCGCCGACAGCAGCAGTTCACCGCCGACGCGTCACATGAGCTCCGCACGCCGCTCGCCTTGCTGACCACCCAAGCTGATGTCGCGCTCGAGCGGCCACGGAGCCCCGCCGAGTACCAGGAAGCGCTCGCCAGCATCCGCGCGGACGCAGCCGGAATGCGGCGTCTACTGAGCGACCTGCTCACTCTGGCCCGGGCCGACGCCGGCCAGGAGGCGCTGCCCCGAGAGCCTTTGGCGCTCGACTTGCTCGCGGATGATGTGGTCGCGACGATGAGTCCACTGGCGCGGAGTCGTGGCGTGCGCCTGGAGCGCGGCTCGGGTGAGTCGGGGCCCATCATGGTGGCAGCCGACCAAACTCGTCTCACCGAGCTTGCCGTCAACCTGGTCGACAACGCCCTGAAGTACACTCCAGCCGGGGGCAGCGTCACCGTGTCGGCGAGCGGGGAACGCGACCAGGCCATACTCCGCGTGACCGATACGGGCATCGGCATCGCGGCCGAGCACCTACCACATCTGTTCGAACGGTTCTACCGCATCGACAAGGCGCGCGCGCGGGACGAAGGAGGATCTGGTCTGGGGCTGGCCCTTTGTGACTGGATCGCTCGTGCCCACGGCGGCTCGATCGCTGTAACCAGCCAGCCCAGCGAAGGCACAACGCTTACTGTGCGATTGCCGCTGCTGCCGCAACGCCCGCCAAAACGCCGACGAGCTCGCCCGATGGCGTCGGGCGCTGTGCGAACGCCGATCACGACGGAGGCCTCGGGTAGGAGGACCTCCTGAACATCGGGGAGCTAGCCATCGGGACGAACCTGCAGCTGGAGGACGGCTCCACCGTTCGGGTCGTGGCCCCCTCTCATGACGGAAAGACCGTGCGCGTGCGCTACATCGAAAGCCCCTTCGCGCCGGACCTCGTGGGGACGGAGCTGCTGGCCACGGACTACGAGATCACGGGGTTCACGAGCGACGGCGCACACGCCGACACTGGCCGGCGGCTGAACTGACGAACGCCGGCATTCTTTCGGGCTGGTTTCGCTCGGGTGAGCCTATCTCTCGGCAAGCTGGGATGAGCGCCGATCCTGGTGAGCTTGTCGAACCACAAGCTCAGGGTGAGCAGGTTTCAGCAGCTGCTGAGCGTCGTCCATGTCGTCTCTTGACGCCACGGTGGATGAAAAGCGCGCGGTGAGGGAGCGCCCTCACCTTTGACCCGTCGCCCACGGGGCGAGGGATTTCAGATGGGCGGGTGCGAGTCCGCAATGTCGGGAGGGGTGTCTGAAATGCTGAGTAAAGAGGCGAATGAGCGGCTCTGTCGCGTTGGGCCCGGCACGCCGATGGGCGCGCTGATGCGCCGCTACTGGCAGCCCATCGCACCGTATGCGGCGCTGCTGGACAACCCCGTCAGGAAGGTCCGCATCCTCGGCGAGGACCTGGTGCTGTACCGCGACCGAAGCGGCACTCTGGGGCTGATCCAGGACAAGTGCGCCCACCGCAGCACGGGCATGCAGCTGGGCATCCCGGAGCCGGAAGGACTGCGCTGCCCCTACCACGGCTGGCTTTACGACGCCGAAGGCAGGTGCCTCGAGACACCCCTCGAGCCACGCGAGAGCACGTTCAAGGATCGGGTGCGCATGGTCGCCTATCCCGTCGAGGAGTTGGGAGGCCTCGTGTTCGCCTACCTCGGCCCACGGCCTGCGCCACTGCTGCCCCGCTGGGACATCCTGGTGTGGCCCAACTGCGTCCGGCAGATCGGGATTACCGTGCTGCCGTGCAACTGGCTCCAGTGTCAGGAGAACGCTCTCGATCCGGCGCACGGCATCTACCTGCACGGGCATTTCTTCCACTACACGCTGGAGCGGCTGGGGCTGCTGGAGAGCCGCGCGTCCGATCCGATGACCCACCGCGCCTACGTGGGCGCGCGCCCCGACCCGTTCACCCTGGAGTTCGAGGTCGACGCTTACGGCGTGCGGAAGTTCCAGAAGTACTCGAAGGCCCTGGGCGCGCGCGCTGACTCGGTGCGGGAGGCCAAGTACATGGTGTTCCCCCACTACACCGTGGGCGCCGAGGGCAACGTCCGCAGCGAGTCGCAGTTCCGCATCCCGATGGACGACACCCACACCTACCACATCACCTACCAGGTGTACCGCGCCCCCGCCGGCGTCGAGGCCCCGAAGCAGGACCGCATCCCCTATTTCGACGTGCCCGTGTACGACGAGCGGGGCGAGCCGATTCTCGACTACGTCCTCGCGCAGGACATGGCGGCGTGGTGGTCGCAGGGTGACCTGACCGATCGCTCGCGGGAGAAGCTGGGGACCTCGGACGCGGGGATCATCCTGTTCCGGCGACTGCTGGACCAGCAGATTCGGCTGGTAGAAAGCGGCGGCGACCCCATGAACACGTTCCGCGACCCGGAGCTCAACGTCGTCATCCACCTGACGCCCCGGGAGAAACTGGCGGCGCTCACGGCGAGCCGCTCGTACCGCAGTCGCTATGACGAGGGCTACGCGGTCGACGACGCCGACCGCTACGGCCCAGCGATCGAGCAAGTAAAAGAGTTGATGCGGCGCGCCCGAGAGGCTGCGCCGCCTCCGGCCAAAGAGCCCCTCTGGGTCTAGAGGCCGCTGAACCCCGCTCACCCTGAGCTTGGTCGAAGGGCCTCGAGGCTGCTGAAAACCGCTCACCCTGAGCTTGTCGAAGGGCCTAGAGGCTGCTGAGACCGCTCACCCTGAGCTTGTCGAAGGGCCTCCAGTGTTACCCGGCCACGATCTCCCAGCTCAGCAGCTGACGATCGGATCGGTAGTAAGCTCGCCTCACGTCGGCTTCCGAAGGGCCGCTGACCGGCGCCATCCGACGGGCCAATACGGCGACCTGGAGCGGCGACTGGTCCAGGGGGTACGGCTCCATCCTCACTCTGTTCTCGCCCTCGGGAACGAGATGCACCTCGGCCTCGTCGGCGGACTCGTAGTCCACGGGCACGCCGCCGAGCGTAACGGCGCGCAAGCGCCCGTCGTCGTAGCCATCGCAGCAGAAGTAGAGTGAGAGAAGGTCGAAGACCTGCAAGAGACGGTAGTTGAACCAGAGCGCCTGCTGCGATGGGGTGTCGATGAGGCCGAGGGACGCCAGGTGGTCGCGCTGCCATGGCTCCATGTCCGCGAACGCTGCCTCCATGCCCGCGGGCCCGTTACCCGTGGGCGGCGAGCCCGCGGCGTAGTCCGTCTGCCAGGAGCGCACCGTCCCGTAGCGCCGTTTGCCCAGGCCCGTGCGATGCATGGAGGCCAGCAGGGCGGCGTATGGGTCGTGCGTGCCGATCCACCTGGCGTTCGCGATGTTCGCCTCCGGCCGCTTGAAGGCGGCCGGCATGTCCCGATGGCCATAGGGAGCGCCGATCTCGACGTCGACGGGAAGATCGGCCTCGACCTCGCGGTGGCCGCTATCGTGGTAGATCGTTGCGAAGACGACGGACTGATAGGGGCACGCCTCGGCGAATCGACCGCCGCCCCAGTGGGCGGCGAACTGCGCGGCGACATCCGCGTGGTGCTCTTGCGGGATCAAGAGCACGGTTCCATCGGCAAGCTCGCGTCGGATCATGGCCCCCTCCGCTGCCTGAGATTCTGCTCCGCTCTTGGGTCAATGGTATTATCTTTGGGCGCGGAGCGCATTGCGGGATCGTTCAACGGTAGGACGGCTGACTCTGGATCAGTTAATCGTGGTTCGAATCCACGTCCCGCAGCCAAGAGGAGCGAGGCAGAAATGCCTGGCTCCTTTCTTTTCTGGTCATGACTTGGTGCACGATATGGCTGATTTGTCTTTACAATGTCAACCGACCGTGGACATAGAACGGGACGACGACAACGTCGACCACCTGGGTCGCCACGGGTCAGCCCCGACGAGGTCGAAGAGGTGCTGGTCGCTCCAACCGCGCGGAAGCGTGGCGGGACCGATGCACCGGATCGCTTTCGGATGCTCGGGCGCACAGCGGAGGGCGAACTTGATCCGCCCGTTCACCGGTTGGGATATGCGTCAGAACGAGATGGAGATCTATGACCGCCAGGTCCAAGAAGGCTAGTCCAACTCTGCCGCCTGGGCTCTCGCCAGCCGAGGAAGCCCGCTGGTGGGGTGAGCACCGAGACTACTGGCACACAGTCGAAACGCGGGACGAGGTCGTCCATCCGCAGGAGGTTCGGCGTACCAAGCCCGTGAATCTTCGACTGCCCGTCGACATGATCGACTCGCTGAAAATCGAGGCATCGCGGCGAGCCCTACCGTATCAGACGCTGATCCGCATGTGGCTGAAAGAGCGGCTGGACGCCGCAGACAGGCCCCGATGATTCACGACGATGTCGAATGCGACCATTCGTTGGAGCGCCGTCGGGTTGGCAAGGAGGTCGCGGAACGGCTTCCGCACGAGTGTCAATAATGGGGGTGCTGGCCTGGGAACCAAGGATTGCGGTCGACAGCCGTAGTCGCCAGACGTAAGGAAGGGAGGCAACGCCATGCTCACGATCGATGCAGACGCCCACGTCATCGAGACCGAGCGCACGTGGGACTACATGGACCCCGCGGACCGCAAATATCGGCCGGTGCTCGTCGGTCCGCGCGACGAATCGGTTCAGGAACGCTGGATGATCGATGGGAAGATCCGCGGCTTTCGGTTCGCTACGCTCACAGAACAGGAGCTGCGGCGGCGCTCCGAGCAGTCCGGCCGCGACGTGGTGACGCCTCAGGCGTCCCGCGAGATGGACGATGTGTCCCTACGCCTCAAGGACCTGGACCGCCTGGGCATCGATATCCAGGTGCTGCACAACACGATCTGCATCGAGCAGCTCACCGACCGCCCGGAGATTGAGGTGGCGCTTTGCCGCTCGTGGAATTGCTGGCTGGCCGACATCTGGAAGCAGGGAAGGGGACGGCTCCGCTGGTCGATGATCCCGCCAGTATTGAGCATCCCGGATGCGCTCGATGAGATCCGCACGGCGAAGGAGCACGGCGCGGTCGCGGTGTGCATGCGCCCGGTCGAGGGCAACCGCCTCCTGGTCGCCCCCTACTTCTACCCGATCTACGACGAGGCGCAGCGGCTCGATCTAGCGATCGCGGTGCACATTGCCAATGGCAATCCGCTGATGTGCGACGTCTTCCAGCGGACCAGCAACCCTGGGGGTGGGTTCTCCACGTTCCGCGCACCGACGGTGATGGCCTGCCAGCAGATCCTGATGAGCGAAGTGCCACAGCAGTTCCCCCGGCTGCGGTGGGGATTCATCGAGGCCAGCGCGAACTGGGTTCCGTGGGTGGTATCCGACGTGAAGGAGCGCTACGAAGTGGCTGGACGGCCGGTGCCCGACTACCCGCTCGAGGCGAATCGCGTCTACGTGACCTGCCAGACCAACGACGACCTGCCGTTCGTGCTGAAACACGCCGGCGAGCACAGCATCGTGATCGGTACGGACTACGGCCACTTCGACCCGTCCTCCGAGCTGGATGCAATCACGGTGCTGAAACAATGCAGCGGCCTGCCCGAGAGCTCTATCGCCAACATTGTCGACGCTAATCCCAGGGCGCTCTACGGACTGTAGGCCAGGGAGAGGGCGGCTAGGCACAGGCTGGAGGAGCGATGAAGTTGGCGCCTATGATCCCGTGGCTGCTGATCTGGGCCGTCATCGTGCCCGAGGCCAGGGCTGCGCTCGCCGCCAGGTGGTGACGCCCCAAATGGGAGTGCTATCAGGAAGGCTGCGACTGAGCCAATCGCTGCCGGGCAAATGCCGTGAGGCTTTCCAGATCGCCCAGATCCAGCTCGACCTCGGGCGAGAGGAACACGTAGGTGACGCCCTTCACCTTCTGGCCTGTCGCGCGTTCGAGGCCCAGAACGTAGAGGCCTGCCTGTAGCCGGTATTCGTCCATCCGCCGCTCGACTTCGTCGCGCGTAATGTCGTCGGTCTTCCAGTCGACGATCTCGATCCCGAGCTCGTCTTCAACCAGCAGGTCCACGAACCCTTCTACGATCATGCCGCTCTCGCTCTCGAAAGCGAAACCCACTTCGCGAAGCGCGCGTCGCGCGGCTCTGGCGCGGACGGCGACTTCCGACTGAAGCGCTCGCGTGGCAAGCCGGATCACGTCGGCCTCCCGGTCGGGAATTGCCTCCGCGACCGCCTGGGCACGGGCGAACGCGGCTATCGTGTCCGGTGGAGCATCGATCGGAACAGACTGAATCACCGCGTGCACCGCCCGGCCCAGTCGCGTGCTCCCACGGCCGCGCGACCACGGTTCCGTATCGTCGCCGCGCCCATCCTTACCGCCTCCCAGAGCTGTCGCGCTGGTCACGATGAGCCGTTTACTGGCTGCGACCAGCGCGGCGCGTTTTGCCGCTGCCTCTGCCGGGCTAGCTGCCGCCGGTAGGTCGACGAGGATGCCCGCGAAGGGTCCCGCGGCTATCTGCATGGTTGGAGCGCGCGCAATTGTGGGGAGGCCTTCGGCCGCCTTGGCCGCCACCAGTTTTGCGGCTCCCGAGGTTGTGCTCCTTGCGCTGTGGTAGAGGGAGACGATCAGGTGATCGCGTGCTCGTGTCGCGGCGACGTAGAGCAGGCGAATCTGCTCGGCCGCGGCGTGCAGTCTCTCAAGACTCTCGATGGTGTCCACGGGACCCGTGGTGAATCGAGTGCCGCCCGACCTGGAGCCCACATGCACCGCCAACCTACCACTCCTCGGCTCAATGGCGAACGTGGGCGCCGTAACGGGGCGAGGGTTCGTACCAAACGCGGCCATGATGACGACAGGAAACTCGAGGCCCTTGGCGCCATGGACCGTCATCACTCGCACTGCGTCTTCATCCTCATCGAGCGCGGCGCCTTCGTGGTCGACGATCGGGCGCGAGCTCCGCTCTTCAAGCCAGGCGACAAAGGCGCGAAGCGGCTGCGGGCCATCTGCCTCGAACCCGCGCGCCTGCTCGACGACGAAACGCGCGCGTCGGAAGGCATCTCGGTCTCCAGTATCAAGGATTGCCGACGCGACGATGCCCGTCTCACAGAGGACTGCCTGCGTCAGATCGGCGAGAGACAAGCTCGGGCGCTGATCATGGAAGCGACGGATCCGGTCGAGCGCCTCGGTTACGGGACCGGGCGGGTTTGCCGGGCTCAAGTAGTTGAATGTCCCGCCCGTGAGCTTGTGGCGAGCCAGGTCGACGTCGGAACAGGCAAGGGCAGGGCTCCGAAGGGCGCCAACTATGGCAACCTGATCTCCAGAGTCGTCGATCGCGGTGAGGATGTTGATGAGGTCACGGACCTCTTGTGTCTGAAAAACGAGGCTCCCGCTCTCCACCCGAAACGGGATCCCAGCTTGTTCCAGGGATCGCTCGATGTCAGGAAGGGCCGTCCTGGCAGGCATGAGGATCGCGATGTCGCGGTAGCGGGCGGGCCGCGTACGACCGTCGATGCGGTCCAGCACCTCCCAGGCCTCATCAACCACGGCCTGACAGACCGAGGCGACGTGCAGCGCCTCGGCCCCACGGACGTCGGTGGCCGGCACGACCAGTTGTCCTCCGATCGCAGCGAGCGGAGGCCCGGTGGGCGCATCGTCTCGAACCGCCGCTATCGCCTGGTAGGCGGGAGAAACGCCGGGCTGCATGTCGCCCGCGAACAACCTGGCGAAAATCGTGTTTACCCAGGCAACGATCGCGGCAACCGACCGTCGGCTGTCGACGAGCTGAACGCTCTCGCTGTCGCGCGCGATCTCGATCTTCGCCGCGTTATAGATCGCCATGTCGGCGTTGCGGAAGCGGTAGATGGACTGTTTGGGGTCACCAACCAGAAAGACCCGGCCACGTTCGTGCGCGCCCGTTATCGGTTCCGTTGCGAATGCCCGAGCGATGTCGAATTGCCAAGGGTCGGTGTCCTGGAACTCGTCGATGAGGAGCGTCGCGTAACGCCTGCGAAAGCGCTCTCGCACAGCTTCGTTGGTCGTAACGAGGTCGCGCGTGAGACCGATGAGATCGTCGAACGTGAGGGCCCCTTCCCGACATCGGGCCTCGCGATCGTCGAGAACAAACGCAGCAACGAAAGGAAGGATGGCGCGAAGCGCTTCGCCGCGGAGCGCTTCGAGGAGAGGAACTAAGGTGTTGCGGATGCTCTCAGCAGTCGCAACGATGCTCCTTTTCCCGGCTCCCCAGATCTCCGTACTCGAAACGCCGAATTTCAGGGCGCCAACGCCGCTCGCCGCGAGCAATGCGTCGCGTTCAGCGGGTGGCGCTTCTACAAGGAGATCGACTAGCCCACGAAGCTTCTTGAGGCGCTGAGCCAGAGGGTCGTCCGCCGGCTTCTCGTCTATCGGAATCCGTGCGAGGTCCTTCTGGATCGCGGCCAGGTCGGGCCAGGATGTGAGAATCGGGGGCTCGAGCTGGAGCAACCGTCGAGCCAGATCGGGCCGCGGCCAGAGGTCACGCGCCAGGGTCTCAATGTGCGTGGGCAGGAGGCCGAGCCGAAGCACGCGAGCGAACGCCTCCTGAGCCCGCTCGTGTTCCCCGAGCCGCTCGAGTTGCTCCCGCCATCGCTGTTGGAATCGGCGCTCGGCTGTGATTTCGTCGAAGGGGGCGAAGTCAGGATCGACGCCCGCTTCGGGCGCAAAAGAGCGGATAAGGCCGGCGGCAAAGGCGTGGATCGTGGAGATCGGAGCCGCATCCAGCGCCTCAAGTGCCGAGCGCAGGTAGCCCCGCGGGTCTGCGGTCGCAGCCGCGCGCTCCAGCTCGCTCCGCACGCGCTCGCGAAGCTCGGCCGCGGCTTTCTCCGTGAAGGTGATCGCGATGATGTCGGTGATCGGCACGCCCGACTCGACGAGGGCAACGAGCCGATCGACCAGCGCCTTTGTCTTCCCCGTTCCGGCGCCAGCCTCAACGAAGAGGCTGTCGTTCAGGGAATCTCTGATCCGGTCGAAGGCGTCAGCCATTCTGCGTGCCTTTCGCGATTTCGGTGACCCGGGACCAGGGAACGAGCGACGCATCCTGCGAGCGGGCCGTAAAGTCCGCCAGCCGACGGCGCGAGCAGATGCGATCGAAGTCGCAGTACCTGCAGTTCTCAAATCCACCAAAGGGGCTCTCGTCGCCGGGGACCGCGGGGAAGCTGCCTTGCTCGACGCCGCTCGCAATTGCGCGAACGACGGACTCCAGCCGCTGGGCGTTCTCCGGAGAGTGCGGGTACTCGCGGGTAGCAAACTCCCCGCGCTGGCTGATGAACCAGTAGCGACCGGTGACGTTGACGGGCTGTCCCGCGCCCAGGGCTGCTGAATAAATGGCGAGCTGGAGCTGCCGGCCACCGTTCAATGGGTCTTCCGCCGTGTCTGTATAGCGATCACTGCTTCCGGTCTTGTAGTCGATGATCCACGCCTGGGTACCGTCCTCCGACCAATCGACCCGGTCGGCGGCTCCCCGAAAGCGGCGCCCGCCGATTTCGACGCCCGAGAACTTCCACTCGAAAGCAGTCGGCCTGGCACGCCGTGCGAGCCGGTCGAGCGAGTCCTCGGCAAGGAATCGCTCGAGATCAGCGCGCATCATTGCGACTTCGTGCGCATGAAAGATCGGGAGGCCAACCCGGCCGCGGGCTCGCGCAGCCCCCAGCGCATCATTCAGGAATTCCAGGAGAAGGCGGGTATCGTCGGGGTTCCATGCCTCACCAGGCGCTGGTCGGCCCCGCTGCTGCTGTTCCCCGAAGAACCTGCTGAGCATCTCGTGGATAATGGTGCCCCGCGTGGCCGGATCAATCGTCTCCCGTTCCTCCGGTTCCTCGGGGACCTGCAGCCGAAGGATGCTCCTGCAGAGGAACCGAAAGCCGCAGGTGCTGTAGTCCTCGATCGATGTCGCCGATAGCTCGCGGCTCTCGGGCAGCAGTGGCAGGTCCATCCGCAGAAGGCCATCCCATTCGCTGAGTTGAGGGGCGCGCCGCGCGCGCCGGAGCGCCACCGGACGGCTGAGCCGATGGCCTGGCGGCGGTGTCCAGAGGCCGCTCTGACTCGCAGCAATCGCCTCTCGGAGCTCGAACTCGAAGGCGTCGAGGGCCGGTCCGCTGGCTATGGAGGCGAGCGTTGATCCCGCGCGAACACTGTTCGGGAATCGCGATTTTCGAATCTCCGTGGGTGTGATTCGCTTTCCGAGAGCGGCGCTTGCAACTTCGGCGACGACTGGTGCGGGATAACGGTCTTGCGTCCCCGCGTCCCCCGCGAGCGGGACCGAGATCGTCAACGAAGTGGTTGCCGCGGCAAAGGCGCGAAGAGCCGCGGCGCGCTCACGATCCAATCGGGCGGCGGTATCCTCGATGAAGGGGTGTTGTGCGTGAGCGGAGGCCCACCAGGCGTCGTCCACGACGGGTTCGACGGCTCCCCCACGAGGCAGGGAGCCTTCGTAGGCACCGCAAACGATGACATGGGGGAATTGCAAGCCTGCCGCAGAACGATAGTCAGCAATCAGCACGCCCTGGCCAAAGCTGCCTTCTCTAATAGTGGCCAGGCGCAGGTTCGCCTCGAAGGCAGTGATGAAACTGTCAAGGGTGAAGGAGCCACCGATCGCTCCGACAGTCCCGAGTTGTTCGACCTCCTCGAGGACCTCCTGGAATCCCTGGGACCCCGGCCACATGTAGGAGCTGACCGCTGCCTTGAGGCTCGTGATGAAGCGCGGAGCAGGCTGGTCTCGGCGGAGCGGTTCGAGCTGTGCGATGATCTCCCGGATGACGGCCGTCAGGTCGTCGGCGAATCGGGCGTCCTGCTCAATTCGCTGCTGCCAGGCCGGATCGTCCACAGTCTGGCTTCGAAGTCGCATGTCCGCGGCCAGCGTCCGAAGGGCCTCATGCCATCGTTCCCCCCCATGGGTGACCCCCGCGTCCCTGGATAGCCGATCCCAGGCTGTTGGCCGGGCCCGGACTCGCGTTCCGTTCCCTGGGAGCGTGGGTGGGGTCTGGGCGAGGGCAAAGAAGTCCATCACGGCAATACGAGCGTAGTCGTGCGCCGGAAGCCGGGCGAGAGCGAGCACCGCGCGCCCAGCGGGAGTCTCAATCAGCGGCCGACCAGGAGATCGGACGGCCGGGATCCCCGCGCGCTCGAAGGCCCCTGCGAGGAGTGAAGAGTACGTGCTGTCGGCGCCGTGGAAGATAGCCACCTCGTGGACCGCCGCCCCCTGCTCGAGGAGCTGAACAGCTGTCCGCGCGGCATTGTCCGCTTCCGATGCTGGGTCGGGCATGAGCACAATCGAGGGCTGCACGCAGCCAACCCGGTCGCCGAGCATCTCGACCTGTGTCCCGGTTGTCGAGAGCGCCCTGAGGAAAGCATCGGCGCCCGCGGTCCGTGGGCCGGGGGGAACCACGTAAATGCGCCCGAGCTCCGCGACGACACCCGCATGCCCGGCGGTGGCGGCCACGGCCGCCGCGTCGCACAGGTCCTCGTCGTCATAGAAGTCGTGGGTGAGGTCGCGGAACCCATCGTAGGCGCGCAGAAACTCTCGGATCGCTTCGCCGTCGGGGATGACTCCGAGATCGGCGCTACGGCGAATGCCACCGCGGCGCAGGCGCTGGAAGTGGCGTCGCAGTACGCGTGCATAACCGGGCAGGCTCGCCACCTGGGCGAAAACCCCCGACGAGCGCCTGGCGATAACGCCAGCTGCATAGTCGCCGATTGGTCGGGCGAGCGGCCTCTTGCCTTGTGCAGCGAGGTGGCCTGCGCCGATCAGCTCCGACAGGCGGGGCAATGTTTCGAATCGAACTGCCGCGTACGAGATGCGACGGGCGAGCTCCCTACGCAGCGCGAGCGCGGCCAACCGAGTCGGAGCGACGAATGTAACGGGTCGCAGAGGATCGGCCCCGCGTGTGTCCGCGATGTGTTGGACCGCTTCGTCGACC
Source organism: uncultured Chloroflexota bacterium (assembly GCA_964417895.1). Taxonomy (GTDB): domain Bacteria; phylum Chloroflexota; class UBA6077; order UBA6077; family SHYK01; genus CAYQJS01. Next base: position 18,100 of record CAYQJS010000037.1, read on the forward strand.
AGCATGGCCAAGGTTACACTGAGGTGCTGCGAGCCGTGCTCGCGAATGAGGATGCAGATCGTACCTTATGGGTGTTCGGATTACCCCGCAATGTGTTTCCTCAGAACACAACGCTCTCGTGAAGCTCGGCGCAACCGTGGCAGACATCGGGTCGTACGCGGCGCTTTGGGGGAAACGGCTCCCGGCAGTACCGACACGGTAGTCTCCATCCGATGGGCCAGGTCGGAGGAGTTAAGTCCCACAGTAGCGCCTTCATTACGTAAAGCTAGCTCCGACGCGAGACAGGCGTCGGCCTCCAACCCGGCGGCGTTTCAACCAGTGCCCGCCGCCCGATGGCACTACCGCGCAGGCGCTGAAGGCGCCGGCCACGTATACGGCGCCGGCGCCCACGAGCGCACCGGGTTGCGCGTGAGGCCGTCCCGCACGTAGCCCTCGTTGCACGAGAGGGCGAGCGGGTTGCCATCGGGGTCGCCGAAGTACACGCCCACGCCGTTGCCCGTGGCCTTCAGCACCGGCCCGTGGTGGGGCACGCCTGCTGCTTTCAGGCGAGCGACGATGGGGTCGATGTCTTCTGGCGCGATGAGAAACGCGACCATCGGCAGCGCGCGCCGCTGCTCCTCGTCGAGGGGCCTCCACGCGGGCAGCTCGGCGATCTCCAGCCGTACCCCTCCCATTTCGAGCCAGATGCGCCGGTCCGGTTCCTCCCGCCGCCTCACCACCTCGGCGCCGAGTGCTTCGGTGTAGAAGCGCTCCGTGCGCACGAGGTCTGCGCTCTTCAAACCGATGTGTGACAGCCCATCCATATCCACACCCTCACCGACGGCCATTTCTGCGGCCTCGCGGCCCGCGCCACATTCCCTCGCGTCGAAACGCGACCCATATCCGTGCGATGACTCACAGCCAGTGTAAGCATCGGGCGTCGGCCGGCCAATGCAGCGATTCGGCTTAGCCCGCTGACACTGTCAGCGGCTCGCCGTTCAGCGTCGTCGACGTCGCCACCTGCACGGGCTCGAGGAGCGCTTGCATGGTGAAGCAGCCGCGCTCGGCGGTGCGGACGAGCGCCGCCACGCGCTCGGGCGGCTCGTCGGACTCCAGATCGAGGCGGGTCTCAATGCCGAGGCATCCTGCCTGCACGGTGCCCTGCAGCACCGAGCCCTCCTGCTTGTTGCGCATCGTGACGTGAACGCGGGCCTTCTGCACTCGGATTTTCATCATGTGCCCGTACCGGGCAACCTGCGTCAGCAGTCAGAAGCCGATGCCGGCCGTGAAGTAGCCTAGCGGCGAGGGCGCGGTGTGCTCGCCGCCGACGCGCTCGCTCTCGTCGCAGTAGATGGTGAAGCCCTGCACCTGCCCCACTTTGCGCATACGCTCCAGTGACTCGCAGTCGGCCTCGATCAGGTTCTCGCGATAGGTGATGGTCGGGTCCAGACCTGGCGGCGGGTTGTTCATCTCGGGAAGCTGCATCCTGTGCACTCCGACAGCAATTGTTCGCAGAGGTCGTGGCTTTACGGAACGGACTGCCCACCTCCAACCCTCCCCCGCAAGGCGGAGGGATTTGATTCGTCGTCAGAATCGCCCGCGGGCAGGGGCCGGCCAGGATGAGACAGAGGCCGGCCAGGAAGACACAGGCGGCCGGCTCCAATGACAGGGACGCCTGACGCTGACAGAGGCGGCTCCCATGAAGCTTGCAGGCCGCACATGATGGGGCCGAGGAGGGTCATCAGTGGGTCTCGGCCAGCATCTGCTCGTTGCGCAGGAAGCTAGGCTGCACGCGCTTGGTCATGACTTCGACCAGGGCGCCCCGGCCTGCTTGGACGTGCTCGATGGACGTCGATAGGGCCATAGGGAGGTCCTCGGCGTCCTCCACCCGCACCGCCTGAATGCCCAGCGCACGCGCCAAGCCGGTGTAGTCGCCGCCGCGTGTGCCGCGGAGGGCTCCCAGGTTCGGCGAGCCGCGCATCTCACCCGCGCGGTCGGTCTGGTTGTTCTTCAGTATGGTGAGGAACGGCGCACCGACGCGCACGGAGGTGTCGAGGTCGATCGCCGTCTCGCCGAAGGCCTCGTCACCCGTGACGGCAACCACCAGCTTGTCCGGCGCCGCCAGCTTGGCCCCGATCGCCGCTCCGAGCGTCCACCCCATGGCGCTCTCGACACCGTAGCCGATGAAGGAGTGCGGCACGGTGGCCACGTAGTGCTGGCAGGTCGTCCCGCGCACCGAGCCGGCGTCGTGGAGCACGATGGTGTGGTCCGGGTCAACCAGCTGGTTCAGCTCGTGCGTCACGCGGAACGGGTTGATTGGCCGCTCATCGGAGGTGAGCATGGGGTTCGACTGCATCGCGAACTGGCGGCGCAGGCTCTCGATCCGGTCGGCGACGCCGGAGCGAGGCTGCAGCCGGCTGGCTGGCAGGATGGCTCGCGCAGCGTCCAGCATCTGCCGAAGCACGAGCTTAGCGTCGCCGAGGATGCCGATGTCGGCCCGGCTCTCCTTGTGCAGCTCGGAGGCGTCCACGTCCACCTGGATGTGGACGACCTCCCGCGGCATAGGTCCGTAGAGGACGTGCTTCTTGAACCCGCACCCGATGGTGAGCACGACGTCGGATGCTTCGGCGAACTCGGCTGCCTGGAGGGTGCCGTAGGTACCGCGCGCGAACGCGCCGAGCCCCAGGGCGAGGGGGTGGTTCTCCGGGAACACGCTCTTGCCATTCAGCGTCGAAGCGACGGGCAGGGAGAGCAGCTCGGCCAGCTCGACCAGCTCCGGAGTCGCGCCGGAGAAGAGGGCCCCGGCACCGACGAAGACGTACGGGTGCTCTGCTCCGCCAAGAATGCGCATGGCTTCCTCGACGTCGGCTGGGTTGCCGGCGCTCCTGAATCGTCTCTCGGGCAGCGGTGTGTAGTCGATCGCGGCCGCGTCCATGTGGGTGACGTCCTCTGGCAGCTCGATGACGACCGGCCCCGGTCGCCCGGAGCGCAGGTGCACGAACGCGCGCCGAAAGATCTGCTCGACCTGGCTCGGGTCGAGGACGCAGGCGGTCCACTTCGAGACGCGGTACACGTCCCGCACGGCCAGCTCTTTGTAGAGACGACCCGGTACCTCGAAGCGTGGGTTCTGCCCGGTGAGGAACAGGACGGGCGTCGAGTCGCCCCAACTGTTCACGATGCCGGCCATGGCGTTGGCGGCGCCCGGTCCATGGTCCGTAAAGACCACGCCCGGCTCACCGGCGACCCGCGCGTACCCGTCGACGATATCGGCAGCGACCCGCTCCGATCTGGCGTAACAGACATTCACCTCCGGGGCGCGGGCCAGCGCCTCGGCCACCTGCTGGATCGAGTTGCCGGTGATCCCGGCCGCGACCCGCACGCCCTCTTTGACCAGGATATCGACGATGGTGTCTGCTACCTTCATTTTTCCCCTCCTCGTTTTACCCTTCACTACTCGTGGGTCAGATGTCGCGCGCATGGCCACTACCCCCCTCCCTAACCCTCCCCCTCAAGGGGGGAGGGGACAAGCCTAACCCCCTCCCTCGACGGGTGATGGCCGGGGCGGGGGTGAGTCGCGGGTCACAAATTTGCGGGACGCTGTGCAAGCACTCAGTCTCAGACGTGAAGCCCACGGCGCCCGGTGTCGCTGACCCGATACAGCCGTCCCTCCGAAGTTGTGATGTACAGATCGGCCAAGTCGGCGCCCCGGAAGGCGCGGTTCGTGGGTGCGTTTCCAGGGGGTAGCGTGCGTCTCCAGGATACGGCCCGTGGGCGCGAGGACGCGGATCAATGGGGCCGGGCCCGCTGCGCCTGGAGCCGGCGCAGGCGATGATACTGCCCTCGCTGTCGAGCCACATCCCATCGATGGCGCGGCCCAGTCTACTACGCTTGGTCAAGGGATACGAGCGCCCGAGCCCGGGCGAAGATGGCGTCCATCATCGGCTCGGTCAGCCTGCCGGTGAACGTGTTGTGCTGGCTGGGGTGATAGCAGCCCAGGAGCGTCATTCGTCCCACGCGCACCTCCGCGCCGTGGCCGAAGCGTGGGCGGGGGCTCGGTGCGGCGAGCGTGCGCACGGCGGAAGCCCAGGCGAACGCGCCCAGCGCGACGACAACGCGGAGACGCTGGAGCAGGGCGACCTCGCGGACCAGGTAAGGCGCGCAGCTGTCGCGTTCGGTGGGGGTGGGCCGATTCCCGGGCGGCGCGCACCGCACCGCGGACGTTATCCAGGCACCGAGGAGCTCGAGACCGTCGTCCTTCCCCGCCGAGGACGGCTGGTTGGCGAACCCTGCCCTCCACAGGGCGCCGTACAGCCAGTCTCCCGAGCGGTCACCGGTGAAAACCCGTCCAGTTCGGTTCCCCCCGTGCGCCGCGGGCGCGAGCCCGAGCACCAGCATGCGCGCCTGGGGATCACCGAAGCCAGGGACCGGTCGGCCCCAATAAGGCTGCTCGGCGAAGGCGGCTCGCTTCTCCCGAGCTACCGCCTCCCGATGCTCCACAAGCCTCGGGCAGGCGCGGCAGGCAACCACCTCGTCGTACAACGCGGGCAGGCTGTCTTCACGGTTTTCGATTTGGCGCCTCTGACAGCTGCCAGGTTGGATTGGTGAGGGAAGACTACCACTCGAGCCCGGGAGCCGACGCTTGCCGTGCCGCGCGGCCCATCTTTTCCGTAGAATAGGCGGCCAATTTACGCAGGAGGGATTCCTATGAACGCACGGCCCTGGCTGGCGGGCCTCGCATCGTGCCTCTTGACCGTCGTGGGGTTGGTGGGCTTAACGTTCGCGGTCAACGGCCACGCCGTCCTCGCCTCACAAGAAACCGAAGGCGCACCCGTTCCGGAGCCCAGAAGTCTTACCGTTCTTGTCGGTGTTGGGCAGGATACCGCGTCCGGAAGCGCCTTTTTCCCTCAAACCATACGTGTCCGGGCCGGGGATATGGTCACGTGGCGCATCAACTCTGATGAGCCAAACGCGATGGCCTTCCTGAGTGGTGAACCGTATCCCCCAATCCCCGTGGCCGTGCCTGGAGGAGGCCCCGGAGAGGCGATGTTCAATCCCCAGATCGCCTTCCCCACGAGATTCCCGGGCGCGCCCGTGGAAACCTACAGTGGAACGGGCTTCCGCGGTTCGGGCGTCCTCGACAAGCGCGCACCGCCTGGCGCTCCGCTTAACGATACGTTCTCCCTGACCTTCGACACGCCCGGCATGTATCCGTACGTCTCACTGTTCTCGCGCCAGATCATGCAGGGTCTGGTCATAGTGGAACCGGCGAATGCCACAGGCCTGCCATCCCAGGCGGACGTCGACGCCCAGGCCCAGGCTGAGATGGCACACATGCTGGCCCGCATCGATGCGGCGAGGGCGCAGGCGCAGAGCGTCCGCCGCGAGCCAGGCCCGAACAATACGAGCATCTTGCACGTCCGAGCTGGCGCCAGGGATGAGGTCGAAGAGCTGGGGGCAGAAGTCCTCGACTTCTTCCCGAAAGACCTCACCGTCAGGGCCGGGGACACCGTCGTCTGGGGTTCCACGTTCTTCCACACCGCGACGTTTGTGCCCGCTCCACCGCCCCCTGATCTCTTCATCGAGAGGCATCAGGACGCCGGCCCGCCAATGCTCCTCCTCAATCCGCTAGCCTTCGCTCCGGCGAAGCCGGCCGCCGTCTTCGATCCCGCGCAGCACTTCAGTTCCGGCCTCATCGGGCCGTTCGGTGGTGGCTCCTTCACCTGGGCGCTCACCTTCGAGAGGCCAGGAACTTTCGAATACGTCTGCGTCTTCCACCACGAGTTCGGCATGAAGGGAACTGTCACCGTCCAGGCCCGGTAAACGCCGCGGGCTCGTTCGTCTGGCCAGTGGGCGGCCGTCCTCTCCTGCTTGGAGAGGACGGCCGAAGCCCGCGAAAGCGGTAGTCGAAGCCCCCGACAGAAATGTCGGGGGCTTCGCATCTAGCCGTAGACCCGGCACCTGCTTTCGCCTCACCACCTGGGGCGGAGTATCCATCGACGACGCGGCACCAAGGCCCCCGGGCTCTTGGTATCTAGCCACGCGCGTGCCTATCGCTGACTACGCACCGATCCGCCGCGCGGTATCACGGTGCTGGCACCAGGGGCACGCAGCGTTTCCTCCTGGCGGATAGGGCGCGTCGAGGACGTCCAGAACCTCTCCGAGAAAGCTTATAAAGGCCTCGTCGTCCCGGTGACATTCGATCCAGACGAGTTCGGTCTTGTAGGCAGGGATCCCTGCGTCGATATCCACCACAGCTACGGGCTCGACGCAGACCAAACCAAGCCGGGACACCGGTGTGAGCTTCAGCTTGCCTGGAGCGGCTTTCTCCAGAGCGTGTGCGTAGGCGTGGAGCTGCCTGCTGTACAGCGGTACGTGCTCGTCCTTGCTCGTGGAGGTCTTGAAGTCGATTACGCCGTAACCACCTTCGTCGAAGGCGATCACTGAGTCGAACTTCCCGCGGATAAAGCACGTGGATTCGCGCCCGGGAACCGCAATGGGCAGGGATTCCACCCACCGTTCGTTAAACGCCACGCTTCCCTCGGGGAGCGCGCAAGAGATCGCCGACACGCTTTTGCCGGCAAAGTAACCCTTCAGCAATCCGTCGATCTGAATGAAGATCTTCGGCATGGGTGTTCTCGGCCGGTCGAAGCCTCGCGCCACCTTGAGATAGAAGCACCGAGCGCACTCTTCCCAGAGAAACGCGAAGTCAGAGGGGCTCAGCTTCCAGTTGTTGACCATCGCTTCTTGCTCCTTTTCTTCTTCGATCAGACTGGTGCAGGGAGCAAGTGCGTGGTAGGCTCTAGGTGCACTGGGTCCCAATCCGTGCACCAGCCGCCTCCAGGCACTTGCTTGCTTGGGGGCGGTTGTTCTCTGGTGGAGGACGCGGCCAATAATTCCTGTAGTTCTGCTCGTGCATGGTTCCATATTATCGTATCTAAGGCGGCCGTCCCAATCCCTATTTCTTCACAATTGACTGTATTAGTAAAGGACCGCCAGCCGATTGTACCCGAACGGCTTCCACGTCAAATAGCACGCGCGCAAGGCCAATTAACTCCCCGTCACCGCGGCGTTGGAGACGACTGATGACCATGCTGCGCGCCGCGGTGTCCTGGAATCCGAGAGCGCGTCCCAACCTCTCTAGGACATCGCCCGTTGGCAGGAGTTCGGTCTTGGGCACGCCGATTGCCACACCGATTCTCCCTTGAACAGCACCGAGACTCGTCAGGTCCTCACTGCTTGTCGGTCTCGTCAGGAGAGCCGCAAACTTTTGACTCTCAGGATCCCACTCCAGAAATAGGAAGTCTCCCAGGGCTGCGCCTAGGCGTTCGAGAACGATCGAGACGCTTCCGATGCAAGGAAGGTGTGCTGGCCACGTAAACCGGATTTGGCCCAGAGGCGCCCCGTCCGAAGAATCGACCGTGGCTAGCGAGATGTCGCCCTTAGGTTCGAGTTCAAGATAGCGGGCGAAGGCTCGCGGGATCCCAGTTCCGGAACCGCGTCTCCGGTCCTCGTTTACAGGCAGGCGTAAGGCCCAGCCCCGATCTAGCATGAAGCAATTGGAGGTTTCTTCCAGAGAGGCCGCGGGATCCACCGGGGCAGCTTCGCTTGCCCCCCTCGAGCGGTACAGGCCTGGTCCAATGCGAACGAAGTGAGGAGATTCCAGGTACGCGCGGACCGACATCGGGGAAACAGAGTACCGCGAGAGCACTTCGCCGGTGATCTGCTGGACAGAAGCCACCCCCCCGTTGGACCGTATCACTTTTTTCATCGCTGCTACGATGCCCTGATACGGCGTTGCCCCCCATTCGGCCAGACCATATCTGTCCACATCGACCCGGACGAACTGTGAAGAGTTAGAGAGAGCGTTCGCCACGGTCCCGGGTGTGCGCTCGACCACCTTGGCTATCTGGGCCTTGGACATGGGCTCGCCGCTGGCACGGAGCACCTGTCGAGCTCGTCCTGGCGCGTCCGAGGGCCAAGGACAAACGAAGCCATTTATGATGCGAAGCCCTGGTGTCGCGGCCAGAAAACGGCTCCTGCTTCGCTCCAGCACACCCCTGTCTTCTAGAAAAGCGTCCAGGCCGGCGGGCGTCACCAGATCCGGCTGGGTCCGAGCGACGAGTAGTTGTGTCGCCCTGAAAATATCGTGGCCATTCCGGAGCAGCCAGTCCCGCTGAATCCTGTATCTGCCACTTAAGAAGAGAAGAATCAGCCCGAGTTGCTGCGGGTCGATTCCGTCTCTAACGCGCGCCACGGTCGACGTCACACTTCCCCGGTCGAGGCCAATCGACGGCGAATGCAAATCATCTAACGGAAAGGCTGTACCAATTTGCAGTGAGAGTTCTTCGGCCGCCAGTCCCAGTGGTCCCCAGCTTAGCCAGCGAACTAATGCGTGCGACCTAGGCGAAGTGCTGGCCTCAATCTGTTGGACTCGCGCTCTTGAAATACTGTAGCGATCGGCCAAAACCTGTAGTGTGGGCACTTGCTCCACTGTAAGAGTCCGCGCCCACCAAATGTCGAGATCGCGGTCTACCTTAGGAAGCAGCTCAGTACGAGCGTACGCGAGAAGGCTCTTCGGCTGGGCTAACAGAGTTTGCTTCGGCTGGCAGGCGGTGGCGACACGTGCTATCAGCTCAGCTATGATCGATACGGCTGAGTCGTCGCCCAACTCTGTCGCAAGGGCTGACGGCGAGAGGCTGGCAACCTCCGCGTTGGAAAGCCGCGATGCCGCGAGATTTTGGCTCAGGGGGTGCGAAACCGAACTATCGATATCGATGAGACTTTTGGGGAGCAGTTCGCCAAGTGGACGGGCCGCCAGATCCCTTCGATCCAGGAAAATCGCAGAGATCCTTCGCCCGAACCGCCGCCACCCGTCCAAGGTCAACATGGGCCCCCGGTTGACAGAGTCTCCCAGCTCGAACTCCTCCACGGCTCGACCGACCTGGGCTGAGTCGAACCGATTCAGAACAGGGAGGCACTCGGCTAGCCAGCTGGGGCTAGTCACACTGCCCTCTTTAGCTGGGGGAGATGAGCGAGCCTGCTCACTATTACCTTCGCACGATGTTCCGCCCATCCGGGCTCCCGCTCGTCCATGTAGTCAGTCGCGCGGTTACTCATCTGCCGCTGGAGGAAAGTCAGATCGTCGGCGAACGCCGATTCGAACCGACGGATGCCAAGCAGCAGCTGCCTGCCCCTCGGCCTCCACAGCTCCTCCATGGAGCAGCAGGCCCGTCGGAAAAGGCGATCCGCCTCCTCCATTTCCATGTCTGAAAACAAGTCGTTCGCCACCGGCCGACCAATCAGCGCCAGAAGAACAGGCAAAGGCATCAAATCTGGGGACACGCACACAATGGCGCGCTGCGCACAGTACGCCGCGACCCCCGATCGCACCGGAGAGCGCGATACAAGGAGGCGATAGTGAGGGCCACGCCGGTTACGCAGGAGCCGGTCAACGTAAAGGTCGAAAGTCTTTCCGTCGAATATGAGAACATCGTTTTTCCCGGGGCCCATAAGCAGACTCTTTGCCTCCACCATCGCCATCCAGGTCGTGTGTTGCAGGCTGGCGTCAACCTCATGCCCCAAACCGGAAGCTCCTCGGCGACCGAACATAGTCGGCAGCCCAGAACCCTGGATGTAGACGCTGCCCCGTATTCGACGGGCGATCTGCCCGATCAACTCTTGGAAAGCGTGACCGCCCTCATCCTCGAGGCCTGCCCGAAGGACAAGAAACGTATCTCGCGCGAAATCAGCCAGATGCTCCGGCGGAGAAGCCATATCTAGAGCCTACCTAGGACCTCATCACCGGCTCTCTCGCCGCGCAGCGCTGCGTCGGTGGCATAGGCTGCCCCGGGAGTCTCGCCCTCGATCTCGGGAGCGGTTACATCTTCAATAAACGCAGCGTCTAGGGGCGGCGCTGCTCCAGAGTCCGCGGCATAAGCCAGAACATTCTGACAGTCGAGCAGGAACTTCGAGATGCGGCCGGAATTTCGGACTCGCATCACCGAGATAGCGTCTGCTGTGAAAGGCCAGAGAGGATCTTCGTGGGTGTCGCTAGTCCTGGCCGTCTTGAGGTACCCCTCAGCGAGCGTTCGCGCAGCGGCATCATCCCTCAGCCCACGTAGAATGAGAATCTTAGAGAGATTCGTCTTTAACTCAGGCTCAAAACTCGGCAAGCGGCTATCTACCCAGGCCTGCACAATGGCGTCCTCTGCGCGGCGGTGAAGGGTCAAAACGAAGCTGCCCATCTTGCCTATGACGGGGTCTTCGATCAACGTGTCGCGAAACCGCTCGACCTCTTGAAATCGCTTCTTCTTGGTAGTGACGTAGGGGTTCGCGAGGTCTTCGATCTGGTCTAGGAATGTGAATACGCGCACGAGACCGGCCGCTGCCGCCAGGCAGAGAAAAGCTTGGAAATAGGCATGACCAGAACGCTGCCTTGTCGTCGGACTAATCCTGGCCAAAGAGTTCGCCAGCGAAACGGAGTCCTCGGCGTCCACCAGCAAGTCGAGAAAATCCGCACGGAGTTCGCTCAAGCCCCGTGCAAATCGCTGGTGCGCTTTCTCCAGAACGTCGGGGAGTTGCTGTTGCCCATTTGGACCCTTCGCCCCCGCTTTTCTCAGAGCTCGGTCGCGAAGCTGCCAAAGCAGACTCGGCGTGGGCCTCCTACCCGGCCCGGGCGTGGCCGCCCAACGGACAGCCTCGAACAGGCCGGCGTAGAGCCCGTTGGTTTCCTTCGAATTGAAAATCACGTAAGTCGCACAGATTGGATGGCTCGACGCTTCGGCCTTCGTAGCCCCCGCGGCTTGCAGGGTTTCAGATCCCCAATCGGCATTTATCTCGCGGGCCATCCTCTTCATGGTGGCCGTCTTGCCGTAGCCGGTATCAGCTCCAAAAGCGCCGAGCGACCAGAGAAAGCTCATCGAACGAGATTCGGTTACTGCGCCCGCAATTAGCCGCGTGCGGAAGGCTTGAAGCTCCTCGCCAACAACCTCATCGACAAAGAGGTCCGTCTCATCGTTTCGGGCGTAGGCTTCTGAGGGAAACGGGTTATGAGCGAGATCAAGCTTTACGTACTTGTTAAACATCTTCTTCATCCTCCTTGGGTTCGCGCATGAAAGTAACAACTGTGTACCGACGGTCGCCGATGCGGAGCCCCCGTGGCTCGGAGGGCGGTTGCCTCCACTGGGCGCCACTGGCTGGCTGCAGCAGATAAGGGTTAGGGAGTTGGCCTGAGATCATGGCCGCAACAACTCGGTCAACCAGGTCGTTGCTAACTCCAGCGTCGAAGGCGGCAGTCCCGCGCAGTCTGTAGAAATCAACCAAGCGAGTTCCACTTCGAAGGAGGCGCTTGTACGCTCGGGCCACAGATTGAACAACCGCGGGGGCCGATTCTGGCAATGCTTGCCTGTGAAAGATTACGCCAGATGAGCCTGGTTCAACGCTCGATGCTGACCAGTGCAGCAGCCCACCCGGTACATCGGCGACATAGCGCGAGCTCCCAGTGAGGAACAGTTGCCGGCCCCACTCGTGCAAAGTCCCCAGGGTTGTGGGATCGGCCAAAAGACCCTCGCGCTTTGAGACGATCGCGACGATTCCATCCAGGACAGCATCCAGGAGCTCTTTCCGTTTCGACCACGGCCGTGCGCTTGGAAAGCGCCTGTGCACGAAGTCTTTCAATTCGTCGGCAAGTTCATCGGGATCGTACGACTGTGAAGCCGGGCTGCTGAGAAGGCGATCGGACACCTCCGACGCGAGGGGCTTCCACTCCTGCCCGGCGTGGAAGCGCTCAAGGTCCGTTTCCCCGAACTCGGGGTAAAAGAGAGCGCCGGCCTCGAGGCGTTCCAGATACCGCCGGAAGTACTCGTGGGCCCTGTACAGCTCAGCACCGAGTGTGTCTCTCTGAGCGCCGACACTCGGTTTGGCCAACAACTCTCTTCCTTTGCCAGTCAATCTGTATTTCTTATCCGCGTGCTGAGGAAGCGCTTCCTTACGGGACGGGAGAGGCTGCAGATCAATCAACTCGCAGCCCATCAAGCCTTCCAGCGCATCCCGCGTGGTTGCCCACAGGACGGACGGGTCGGTTCGGTAGACCGGCAAGCGGCGACCCGAAAAACGTGCGAGGTCGTTCGAGACCGTTAGGAGCCGGAGCCTAAGCTCGTCAAAGTTGAGCCCCGCTCGGACGCCGTCAAGGACGGCATCGAAATAGCCGAGGTGGACGACCCTCGGCACGTTGTCGCGGATGTCAGCCTGCTCCTGGGTGCTCATGTGCTAATAATACAAGCGTGGGCGGCCATAATAATCCCTATCTTTCCACGTTGACAGCCATTTGTTTAGCGCGCTACGCCGTATCCACGCCCCCGCAACCGCTTCGTGCGCACGCTCGGACGCCGCCGCCTGCCACTCAATTCGCCACGCGAATCCGCTGCGTTGCCCAACCTGACCCCCCATTAACCTCCGGCTCCAACAACGACCCCATCACCGAAGCCTATAACGAGACCTACGAGATCAGCGACAAATTTCAACCCTGCACGCGCTCACCTTGTCCGGCTGATCAACGCCTTCGTACGTCAACGTTTGGTCCCTTCAGCATCGGTCGCGAATTGTCGCTCAGAAATTGTCTTGGCAGCGGGGAGTGCTGGCGGTAGCGGGCGCTCGCCCGGTGCGTGAACTGTTGGAGGGTGTATGGATGCGCGTGGCTTCGCCACGATCATTGGAACACGGTGGGCGATCACCGCGATGGCCGTCGCGATTGCTGCCGGGGGTTGCGCTCCTCCAGCCGCGCCGCCACCCGGGCAGCAGGCCCAGTCCCAGGGGGCCGCCCGTCGCATTCAGCACACCCTCCCCATCCACGTTGAGAGCGTCGCGCAAGGTGAGATGCACCGTGTCGGTCAGAACGTTCGTGAGCATGACCTGGCGGTCTCTGATGATTCGCCAGGTAATGCGGTCGATCTTGGCCCGCCCGAGGAAGTAGCTGCCTACTGGGGCACGCGGATCGCGGCGGCCGATCAGCGGGTGCGGGCCATCGCCGCGAACGGTGGTCTGTACGCGGCGCGAAAGCCGATCTTCGAGCTGGTGTCCCCGCGGTTCAAGTGGCACGTCATGTACATGATGGGGATGGACGACGAAGCTGAGTTCAGCCGCGCTGTGAGCGAGCTGAGCCCGCTTGGGCTTGGAACCGTCGATCGGGTGCCCCACCCTTATGGGGATGAACGAATACGACGAGTTCATCGACCTGGAAGACGCCTTCGAGCACTTCGAATCGCTGGCCGGCCTACGGGAGTTCTGGCTCGTGGAGGATGAGGGCCACCGGGCGGCACACCCGGCAGCCTTCGCCGGCGGCAATCAGGTCCACTCGATGCTGGACTGGCTCCGCGACGTGCTAAACAAGGGCCTCCCGGCCGACCACATGAAGGTGCTGCGGTTGGGGCGGAACGCCGGCCCGTATGGGCCCGCCGCCTCGTATCCCTTCGGGGACAAATTCTGGTATCAGAGTGGGTCGGTTCCTATGGATGTCGGGATTACGGTCACCCGCCCCACGTTCAGAAGTGACCCACTACATCACGAGTGTAGGGGCGCCTCGTCTGAATCGGGGACCGGGTCGGCCGATCCGTCCCCTGAGGGCCGAAGCCCTGCCCCATGGTCGCCAAAGGGGCGCGTGAGCGGCGACTTTGTAACCTGCTCGAACCGGTGGCCCAGCGCCTGCTGGAACCCTTCGATCTCACGCGCCACGGTTTCCCGCAGGTGGGCTTCGGGCTGGCCGAGACGGCGGAATTTTCGATAGCGGGCGTCCACCAGGCGAGCGGCGGGCCGGCCCCTGAGGCCCACAAGCGCGTCGACCACGAAGTTGCGGAGCAAGAGCGCCGCATAGTCGGGGTCCTGGTGGGCGCCGCCCTCAGGCTCCGGCACGATTGTGTCCACTGCGCCGAGGCCGCGGCAGTCCGCCGCAGTGAGCCGCAGCGCGTCCGCCACCTGCTGGGCCCGCTCGACGTCGTGATAGAGGATGGCTGCCGCGCCCTCCGGTGCGATGACCGAGTAGATGGCGTTCTCCTGCATCAGAATCTCATCGGCGACTCCCAGGGCGAGCGCGCCTCCGCTCCCGCCCTCCCCGATCACGGCGGCCACGATGGGCACTGGCAGGATGGACATCGCTGCCAGGCAGCCGGAGATCGATTGAGCGAGGCCATTGGCCTCGGCGTCGAAATCGAGAGCGGCCCCCGGCGTGTCGATGAACGTGACCAGGGGTAGGCGTAGCTCCCCTGCCAGGCGCATCAGCCGGGCCGCCTTTCGGTAACCCTCCGGCCGCATACGCCCCTCGTTACGCCGGGCGCTCCCGTCTCCCCGGCCGCGTTCCTGGGCCACGACCACGACGCTGATGCCACCCAGATCGCCGATGCCGCCGATGAGCGCGGGGTCATCCCCGTGAAGACGGTCACCGTGCAGCTCGACGAACTGCGGCATCATCCGCTGGATGTAGTCCTCCGACGTGGGGCGGCCCTCGTGGCGAGCCAGCTGTACGGCTTCCCAGGCCGAAGTTGGAGGACGCGGGTCCGGCCGGTACAGCTCGTCGGAGCGCTGCGCCAACCGGAACGGGTTGTCGAGGAGATGGAGGAGCGTCGCTAGCACGTTGCGCAGTCGGCCGCGTTCGACCACGGCATCGATCATGCCGTGCGCGAGCAGGAACTCCGCCGTCTGGGCGCCCTTCGGCGGCGGTTGGCCCGTGACCCCCTCAATGACCCGCGGCCCGGCAAAGCCAATCAGCGCCCCGGGCTCGGCGAGGACGATGCCGCCCTGGCTGGCATACCCGGCGTACACGCCACCCGTCGTGGGGTTCGTGAGGACCGAGATGTAGGGAATGCCCCGCTGTCGCAGGCGTAGCGCCGCGCCCGTCGTCTTCGCCATCTGGACCAGGGAGAGCATTCCCTCTTGCATGCGTGCGCCGCCGCTCGCGGCGATGGAGATGAAGGGCAGCCGGCGCTTGAGGGCCATCTCCATGGCCAGGGTGACCTTCTCGCCGACCACCGATCCCATGCTGCCGCCCATGAACTCGAAGTCCAGGACGGCGAGCACGGCGGCGTTGCCGTTGATTCGCCCGACGCCTGTGACCACCGCCTCCGACAGCCCCGTCTTTTCCCGGGCGTGGGCCAGCCGCTCCCGGTAGGACATCGTGTCGGAGAACAGCAGGGGATCGACGGAGACGAGCTGGCTGGCGGTCTCCTCGAAGCTGCCGGCGTCGAGCAGCATGTCCAGGCGGATGCGCGCTGGGACCGAAAAATGGTGCTCACACGCATCGCACACGAGGAGGGTCTGTCGGCGCGGCCCCGGCGGCGCGCCACAGCGCGGGCAGGGCCCTGGGGAGAGGGTCGCCGACTCGTTGGGTGCCGATGGAGCATTCATGTTCGGGAGGAGATCTCTCTCAGGATTATAGGGCTCGGGCCTCTGTACATTGCCCAAGTGGCCAACAGTGTGAGTTCTTCTACGCATCGTGAAGATATGTTCGCACTTCCGGCAAGGCTGACCCCTCACTCTTTCCCTCTCCCCCGCGCGGGGGCGATGGAAAGAGTTCAGGGATACAATGCGCGCTGTCGAGCGTCGGGTGGGGCAATCCCAGCGGTGTCAAAGCAGGGTCACGTTTAAGGGTCGTAGATTTGAGCCGTATGGTTACCCCCCACCCCAACCCTCCCCCACAAGGGGGGGGGTGTAAGCCTGGCGCCTTCCCCCTTGTGGGGGAGGATTGGGGTGGGGGGTGACCGACGCAGGAAGTACGAACGATTTCGTTGCACATGCTTAGGGTCACGCTGAACCGAAGCGAAGCATCTCCCGGGAGACCCTTCGCCGTGGCTCAATGTGACAGATTGCAGGAGAGCTTATGTCAATAGCCAGTAGCGTCGTCGCGCCATGAAGATCGACGTCCACGCCCACTTTGTACCTGAGAGCTGCATTGACATCCAATCGACCGTGCGCGAGTCCGGGGCTGAGTTGGTGCGCGTCACGCAACCGGACACCGGCCAGGTGGTCTACAGCGGGCAGACCGCAGACCGGAACTTCGACGCCGAGCAGATGCATAACGTCGACCGCCGCCTCCGCGACATGCACGAGCGGCAGGTGGACATGCACGTGCTGTCAGCGCCGACGACGTTGCTTGGCTACCGCCTGGAGCCTGCGAAGGCGCTGGCGCTGGACCGGCGCATCAACGACGCCTTCGCCGAGACCGTTGCCAGCAATCCGGCCCATTTCGTGGGGCTGGCCGCTGTGCCGCTCCAGGCCCCGGAGGAGTCCGCCCGAGAGCTGGAGCGCGCGGTGCGTGAGCTGGGGCTGCGGGGGGTGCAGATCGGCACCAACGTCAATGGCATGAATCTGGACGATCCCAGCCTGGCGCCGTTCTACAGAACAGTCCAGGAGCTGGACGTGCCGGTGTTTATCCACCCCCTCACCGTCCTGGGGGCCGAGCGGCTCCGCGGCTTCCACCTGGGCAACCTCATCGGGAATCCCACCGAGGATGCCGTGGCAGCGGCGAGCCTCATCTTCGGTGGTGTGCTGAAGGAGTTCCCCCGCCTAAAGTTCTACATCGCGCATGGCGGCGGGTCATGCCCGTTCCTGCGCGGCCGCTGGGAGCACGGCTGGCGCGTGCGCCCCGAGGCCAGGGTGAAGATCGACCGGCCACCGAGCGAGTACTTTCGCCTGCTCTACTTCGACTCGCTCACCCACTCCGGGCCGGCGCTCAACTATCTCGTGGAGACCGTGGGCCCGGAGCGCGTCATGCTGGGAACCGATTACCCTTACGACATGAGCGACCTCGATCCGCTGAAGACCATCGCATCGCTGCCCCACCTGACGGACCACCAGCGGGACATGATCTATGGCCTCAACGCCGCGGCCCTCTTCAGGATTGATCAGTGATCCTCCGTCGAAAGGGAGGTGACCGATCCGCCCCTGAGAGGGAAGGCCGGGGGGGCGACCTGTGATCCCCTCCCCCCTTGAGGGGGAGGGTTAGGGAGGGGGGTGACATGGGAGTGAACATGCTACTGACCCGCGCGCGTCCAATCTTGCTCGCCCTGGGATTCGTTCTCGCGGGGTGTGCCGCCCCGGGCGCGCGCGAGCCCACCCAAGCTGGTGCGCCGCAGCCCGGGCAGCCGTCAGCCGGGCCCAAGCGGATAACGGTCGCCATCATGGGGGACCCGTCGGGGCTCAGCAATACCATCGACCGCGCCGGTGCCGGCGGAACCCCGGGGCTCGACGCCATCGAGGAGCTGGTGAACGCCGGCCTCAGTCAGTGGGATGCGGGCGGCGTGCTCCAGGCGCGGCTGGGCGAGTCCGTGCCGAGCCTGGAGAACGGGTTGTGGAAGGTCTTCGGGGACGGTCGCATGGAGATAACCTGGCGCATCAAGCCCGGTGTCCAGTGGCACGACGGGGCCCCGCTCACTGGCGACGATCTCGTCTTTACGGTCATGGTCGGCCGGGACCGCGACCTGCCGGCCCTGGGCAACGCCGCTTACGACGCCGTGGAGAGGGTCGAGGCGACCGACTCCCGAACCGTGACCGTGCACTGGCGGCGTCCGTTCGTGCAGGCCGACACCATGTTCACAACCTCACTGGCGCTGCCCCTGCCGCGGCACCTCCTGGAGCGGTCGTACGCCGAAGATAAGGCGACCTTCATCCAGGCGCCTTACTGGTCGCAGGAGTTCGCGGGGACCGGCCCGTACAAGGTGCGTGAGTGGACACGGGGCAGCCACATGGTGCTCGTGGCAAACGCCGCCTATGCGTTAGGGCGGCCGCGAGTTGACGAGATCGAGGTCAAATTCATCCAGGACCCCAACGCGCTGATCGCCAATATCCTCGCCGGCGAGGTGGAGCTCAACCTGGGGCGCGGCCTCTCGCTGGAACAGGGGACTGGCATCCGCGACCAGTGGCGAGACGGCAAGCTGGCCGTCAGGCTCAGCAGCTGGATCGCGGCCTACCCCCAATTCCTGAACCCGAGCCCGCCGATCGTCGCGGACGCGCGATTCCGACGCGCACTGCTACACGCGATCGATCGCCAGCAGATGGTGGATTCCATCCAGTTCGGGCAGAGCGCCGTCGCCCACAGCTACGTCGGCCCGAGCGAGCCCGAATACCGGGAGATCGAGCGAAGTATCGTGCGGTTTGAGTACGACGCACGCCGCGCCGCCGAGATGATCGAGGGCCTGGGCTATGTCAGAGCGGCGGACGGCGCGTTCCGTGATGGCACGGGCCAGCGCCTCGCGCTCGAAATCCGGACGACGGGTGGCGACGATTTCCAGGAGAAGTCCATGCTCTCCGTCGCCGACTACTGGCAACGCGCAGGCATCCAGATGGACCCGGTCGTCGTACCACGGCAGCGGGCTACCGATCGCGAGTATCGCGCGAACTTCCCCGGCTTCGAGCTGGTGCGCCAGCCCAACACCCTCAGCCCGGATGCGCTCACGCGCATGCACGGCGCCGAGGCGTCACTCCCGGACAACAACTATCGGGGCAGCAATCGGATGCGCTACCGGAGCCCCGAGCTGGACGGCCTCATCGAGCGCTTCTACGTCACCATCCCGAGGCAAGAGCGCACGCAGGTGCTGGCGCAGATCGTGCAGCATATGACCGACCAGGTCGTTCCCGTGGGAATCTACTACAACACTGACATCTCGATGATCGCGAATCGTCTACTGAACGTGGCGCCAGGCGCTCAGGGCTCGACTCCTGCCTGGAACGCGCACGAGTGGGATGTGCGTTAGCTGGCTGCTGAAAGACCCGCTCATCCTGAGCTTGTCGAAGGACAGGCTCACCACGAGCGGAACTCAAACCTTTGTCACCAGCCTGTAGGGCGGGTACGGCAGGGGAGGGGACCATGGATTTCGGAGGGAACCGTTGACTGCTGAGGCCGTCCGAGTGTCCGAACCCCGAGACTACAGGCTGATCGTCGAGAAAGACGTGGCCATCCCGATGCGCGACGGGGCCGTGCTGTTTGCTGACGTGTTCCGGCCGGACGCCGAGGAGCGCTGTCCGGCCATCATGAACATCAGCGTCTATCAGAAAGACAAGCTGTGGGTCCCGCCCCCGGACCTGGAGGAAGAGGCGAACCCGTACATGAACTGGGAGACGGTCAACCCGCTCTGGTGGGTGCCGCGCGGCTACGCCTGCGTTCGAGTCGATGCGCGGGGATCGGGCAAGTCGCACGGCGCGTCGGAACCCAACTCTTACCAGGAAGCGGTCGATTTCTACGACGCCATCGAGTGGATCGCGCGACGGCCGTGGTGCTCGGGCAGCATCGGCACGTGCGGCATCTCATACCACGCCAACTCCCAGTGGCGCGTCGCGGGCCTGCAGCCGCCCTCGCTGAAGGCGATTCTCCCATGGGAGGGCCGAGCCGACATGTATCGCGATCAGGCCTATCACGGCGGCATCTTCTCGATGGAGTTCGTCGCCAACTGGGCCAACAACAATACCGCGCACCACCTACTTGGCGCTCCGGCCAGCTACAACCCGGATGCGTTTCGCAACGACCTGCTGTGGGAGTGGATGCGCCATAGCCTGGACTCAGACTACTGGCGAACGCGCGGCGCGCGGTGGGACTGCGTTACCGTGCCGCTCTATAGCGCCGGCAACTGGGGAGGATTCGCCCTACACCTGCGCGGCAACACCGAGGGATTCACGCAAGCCGCCTCTCTTCACAAGAAGCTGCGCATCCACGACGGCACCCGCTACCACCTCTTCTATTCTGAAGAAGGGCGCATGGACCAGCTGCGCTGGTTCGACTACTGGCTCAAGGGCCTCGACACGGGAATCATGGACGAGCCCCCGGTGAAGCTGCTGATTCGAACCGGGGATGGGCAGCCATACCAGTGGCGCTTCGAGAACGAGTGGCCCATCGCGAGGACGCAATGGACCAGGATGTACCTCAAGTCCCGTGGTGAGGCCCACGCGGCGGCCGCGGGTGAGCTGGTCGAAACGCCGCCCGTCGAGGTCGGCAAACTCTCCTACGCCGCGAGTAGCCCACCAGGGCATGCCGTAGACGACACGCACATGGGCGTTGCGTTCGAGACGGCGCCGATGGCGGAGGATATCGAGATCACCGGACCCATCGTGCTGGTCCTGTGGGTGTCGAGCACCTCGAAGGACATGGACATCTTCGCCACGATCCGCAACATCGGGCCCGATGGCCAGGACTGCTGGGAAGTCGGCCAGCAGGGCAACCCGGTGCCGGTGGCGAAGGGCTGGCTCCGCGCCTCGCATCGCAAGCTCGACCCCGTGCGCTCACTGCCGTACCGGCCGTTCCACGCCCACGACGAGCGACTGTGGCTCAATCCCGATGAAGTCGTCGAATGCCACGTCGAGATCTGGCCGAGCTGCATGGTCTTCAGAAAGGGCCACCGCCTCCGGCTCGACGTCCAGCCCCGCGACGGCGTCGGGAGCGAGCGGTATCGGCACTACTCCGCCGACTACAACGCGGGTGCGCAGAACACGATCTACGCCGGCGGCGCCATGCCGTCGTATCTCTTATTGCCGGTCATCCCGCCGAGGTGACTTGGGCCTTGCCTATGGGGGCGGTAATGGATTGATGCTCGTCGTCCGTAGGCTCGGCCAACACCCGAGCATCTCCCCGTAGCCGCCAACGCCGCCGCAGTCCTCGGGCGGACACGCGGGCTTCCGCAGAGCGGGCACCGTTCGTCGAGACCCCGTCTGGTGGGAGCTGACGGCTCGCCGCGCGCCCGAGGGCCCTGCCTGATTGTTTAAGGCCGCTGACCTATGGCGGCCGAATCGCCCGGTCTATTTAACAAAACTGCCATTCACTATAATAAGTCGGCGGCGGGCAGGCCCCATATTCAAAACGCTTTCACAGGAACGACGCGTGACAACGACATCCAGGCGGACCCAGCGGTGAGCCCGGATCGCGGCCGCTCGGGTCGCTACGCTCTCCAACCGACTGGGTACCGGTCCTTCGTCCCAGCCCCGCTGCCCCCTGACCCGCCATTGGTCCTCGATGGTGAGCTAGTCCGGCTCTTGTCCCAGGCCGACCAGGCGATCGGCCGGCTGGACGGTGTGGCGCGGACCCTGCCCAACCCGGACCTCTTCGTCGCCATGTACGTCCGCCGAGAGGCCGTACTCAGCTCTCAAATCGAGGGCACGCAGAGCACACTGCAGGACGTGCTGACCTTCGAGCTCGACGCTCGTGGAGTGGCACTGCCGCGCGACGTCGTGGAGGTGGTGAACTATGTGCGGGCCATGCACTATGGTCTGAGTCGGCTGGAGACACTGCCGCTGTCCCTGAGGCTGATTCGCGAGATCCACGGCCAGCTCATGGAGGGTGTGCGCGGACAGGGCCAGCCCGGCGAGTTTCGCACCTCCCAGAACTGGATCGGCCCGCCAAACACGCCGTTGGCGCAGGCGGTCTTCGTGCCGCCGGCCGTCCACGACATGTGGGAGGCGCTGGACAACTTCGAGCGCTTCCTCCACGACGAGGATCTGCCCACCCTGGTCCATTGCGCGCTCGCCCACGCCCAATTTGAGACCATTCACCCTTTCCTGGATGGCAACGGCCGCGTAGGCCGGCTCCTGATCAGCCTTCTCCTCGTCGAAAGGGGTGTGTTGCGCCGTCCACTGCTGTACCTTAGCCACTACTTGAAGCGGCACCAGACCGAGTACTACGATCGCCTCAACGGCGTGCGCGAGACTGGTGGCTGGGAGGCCTGGCTCCGCTTTTTTCTGGCTGGCGTCCAAGCGACGGCGGAGGAGGCCGGGGCCATGGCGCAGGACATCCTCGAGCTGAGGGAGGGAGACCGGGCGCTGATCGAAGGGAACCGCCTCGGCCCTAACGCGCTGCGCCTCCTGGACGCGCTGTATGAGACGCCGTTGGCCAGCGCCGCCTCTGCCGCGCGGGCGCTCGGCGTCACCTTCCCAACGGCGAGCAAACTACTCGACCAGTTCGCTGCACTGGGGCTGGTACGAGAGACCACGGGAGCGCGACGGAGCCGCCGCTATCTTTATGAACCGTACGTGGCGCTACTCGGTGGCGACGAGGAGGTGGCGGGACCCACACCCCACAGCGCACGAATGGCCCTCGTGCGATGAGCGAGTCGGCGCGCTCGTCTCCCCCGCACACCGGCGCCGTCGAGTTCCCCCCTCTCACGGCGGAGCTACTGGACGAGATCGTCCGCCGCGTCCTCGCCGTGGGCGACCCGATCAGCATCGTCCTCTTCGGGTCGCGCGCCAGGGGCGACGCCCGACCGGATAGCGATCTCGATCTGCTGATCGTCGAGGAGACGACCTCCCGTGGGGCTGAGCGTGACGCCCGGTACTACAGGGCGCTCCGGGGTGTCTACCCTGCCAAGGACATTCAGGTGTGGACTCCCGGGGAGGTGGACGAGTGGCGACAGGTTCCCAACTCGTTCATCATGACCGTGCTCCGCGAGGGCAAAGTCCTCTATGCAAGATAACCTGAGCCACGCGCGCGGATGGTTCCTAAAGCCTGACAGCGATCTGGCCGCCGCGCACCGCATCGTCGATGGGTGACGGGCCCTTCGACACGGCGTGTTTTCACGCCCAGCAGGCTGCGGAGCGGCTGTTGAAGGGGCTGCTCGCTTATGGCGGTCGTCCGATCCCGCTGGTGCATGACCTCGATGAACTGCACGACCTCTGTCTCGCAGGTGGTCTCGCCCCCACGATCGCGCGATTGGACCTGACAGCGCTGACTCCTTACGCGGTGCGTCTGCTATGAGCTGGCGTTCTGGCCCGATCGCGAGACTGCTGAAGAATCCATCGCGCTGGCAGAAGAGCTTCGCGCCGCCGTTCTCGAAACGGTACCAGAGGAAGCACGGCCCTGAGGCATCGCCCCTTAGCGGAGCGCATCGCCATGCTGGTGGCGGCCAGGCACCCGAGCGCGGCGCTGTCGCCTGGTACGACCCGAACGGCGTCTACACCTGGGGCATCGAACAGCGGGTCGAGACCGCGCTCGCCGTCGGAGGAAAGCCCGCCCCGGCGCCTCAGCCCACGGGCTGGCGGGCGCCGAGCTGACGGGCGATGAAGTCCCTGGCCATGTCGACGGCTCGCTGCGTCGCCGGCGACCGCTCGATCACCCAGCGGTGCACGGAGTCGTCGAATACCTCGAGGTGCATGTCGCCGCCCGCCGCGCGGTAAGTGTCGGCGAACCGTCGCTGTACCTCGGGCAGCACGTTGTCGTCGAGGCCACCTTGCATGACGAGCAGAGGCGGCAGCGTTACCGCCTCGCCTCGCTCTAGGATCGCCTGCGGATTGGCCTCCCAGATGGCGTCCCACGGAGCGAAGTAGGTCTTGCTGTTCGCGATGAGGAACTCACGGCCCATGCGGTTGGCCTGGAGGTATCGAGCGTAGGGATCACTGATGGGAGAGCGCGCGACGACGTAGGCCACGCTGGCGTCGAGGTCCGGCGCCTCAGGCAGCGAATGCACGGAGTACCGCGGATCGTGCGGGCGCATGCCGATCAGCTCGGCGACGTGCCCTCCGCTGGAGCTGCCAAAGATCCCCACCGTGGCCGGATCGCCGTTCCACTCCGCTGCGTGCACCTTGAGCCAGCGGACCCCGAAATTGACGTCCTGGACCGACCCGGGGTATGGCTTCTCCGACGCCCACAGGACGTCGATGGCCGCGACGAGGATGCCGCTCTCGGCCAGCCCCTGGTCCACGATCTCGTTGGCGGTGCGGTCCTGGCCGTTCCAGGCGCCGCCGTGCACGTCCACCAGCGCGGGGAACGGGCCCTCCCCCTGCGGCTGATAGATACGCGCGAGCAGACTTCGAATCGGATCGCGCCGATACTCAACGTCCCAGGTCTTGATTGCATAGGCCACGATTCTGTCCTCCTCTATGTCGTTCCACTTTGAGACGGCGGCCGCTCTTTCCGCTCAGCGCAGCTCCCTGGCGCGCTGCCAGGCTGCTGAGAAGGTCAGACTCCGCTCGTGGTGAGCGGCTCGGCTGAGCTCAGCAGCAACCCTGTCGAACCACATGGGGCCCTTCGATAAGCTCAGGGTGAGCGGGGGCCTTCAGCGGCCGCTGCTAGGCGCCTGCCGATACTTTGTAATCCACGCGCAGGATCTCCAGGGGCTCGTCATCCATGCCTTCGAACCAGTACTTGGTCCCGGCGGGGAGCAGCACCCCCTCATACTTCCCGAGCTCGGCGATGACTCTGTCGCCTTCGCCGTAGAACGTGGCGCGGCCGCCGAGCACCATCCAGAAGCCCTCCTCGATGGCGTGGAAGTGCAGGTTGTTGTGCACGCCCTTCTCGAAGATCTGAACAGTGCTGATGGCGTTCTCGCTCTGGAACATCGGGAAGGACTTTCTTCCCTCGGCTGAGTCCCGGCCACCTTCGGCCCGGGGCCCCGAGTACTTGAACTGCTGAATCCCGTCTGTCATTCTGGCCACCCCATAAATGTCATTTGAGCCCGGCGCACGCCGTCGCGCGCAACCCGACAAGCTTCGCTTCGGCGCCCGATTCTACTCTCTCAGCGGTGTGGCTGGAGAGTGTGTGCGGGGTGCTGCCCTCGCGGCTCCCCGCCGCGGATGTGCCATCTCGGCGGAACGATACAATGCGCACAGCTTTGACAGGGGTGGGCCCGCGCATGAGCCAGGAGACGGCGCAGCAGCAGGCACTGTTGGAAGCCGTGAAGGCGGGCGATGCGACGGGCGTCCGGGCGTTGCTGGCAGCGGATCCGGCACTGGTGAATGCTCGGACAGACAGCGGCGAGTCGGCGCTGCTCCTGGGCGCCTACCACGGCCACCCCCAACTCGCGGACGACCTCCTGGCCGCCGGCGCCAGGTGCAACATCTTCGAGGCATCCGCCCTGGGCCTCCTCGACCGGGTCGTCAGCCTGGCCGAGGCCGACCCAGGCCTGATCGGCTCCTTCTCCCATGATGGGTTCACGCCTCTCCACCTGGCGGCCTTCTTCGGACATTTGGAGGTGGCGCGGTGCCTCCTCGTTCATGGGGCCGACGCGAACGCCGTGGCTACAAACACGACGTTCGCGAGCGGCGTCACACCCCTGCACAGCGCTATAGCGCGGGGTGGCCCCGGCGTCGTCCGAGCGCTCCTCGACGCCGGCGCCGGCGTGAGCCTGCGCAACGGCGTGGGACACACGCCCATCTTCGAGGCAGCGTTCAACGGAGACGTCGAGGCGGCGCGCATGCTCCTGGACGCCGGTGCTGACCCCAACCCCACGGCTGACAACGGCGAGACCCCACTCAGCGTGGCGCTCGACCGAAGACACGAGCTGGTCGCCGACCTGTTGCGAGCCCGTGGAGCGCAAGGCTGAGCCAAATCGGAGAGCGGAGGAGAACAGCATGCTAACCAAAGAAGAGAACGATCGCTTCTGTCGAGTCGGGCCGGGCACGCCCATGGGCGAGCTGATGCGCCGCTACTGGCACCCTATCGCGGCCACGTGCGAGGTGGATGAGGAGCCGACGAAGCCCGTGAAGGTCCTGGGCGAGGCGCTGGTGCTCTATCGCGACCGGAGCCGAAACCTAGGGCTTATCGGCGAGGCGTGCCTGCACCGGCGGGTCAACCTGGTGTACGGCATCCCCGAGGAGGTGGGGCTACGCTGCCCGTACCATGGCTGGCTCTACGACCACACGGGACGGTGCCTTGAGCAGCCCGCCGAGGACATGGAGGCGCCCGATAGCACGTTCAGGGAGAGAACCATCATCAAGGCGTATCCCGTGGAGGAGCTGGGGGGCCTGATCTTCGCCTACCTCGGCCCTCAACCAGCGCCCTTGCTGCCGCGCTGGGAACAGCTTCTGCGGGAGGAGGCGCCAGCCATCGGCGTGACGCCGCTCCCCTGCAACTGGCTCCAGATCATGGAGAACTCGCTGGACCAGACGCACGTCGAGTGGCTCCATCGCCGCTTCGACAATTACGTCCTCACCCGTCTGGGACGCGCCGAGAACCAGTACCAGGTGCTCCACCACACGAAGATCGGCGCCGACGTGTTCGAGTACGGCATCGTCAAGCGGCGCTTGTGGGAGGGTGGCAATGAGAATGACCCTGAGTGGCGCATCGGCCATCCCATCCTCTTTCCCAACATCCTGAACAACACCGGCGGCGGCCTGCAGTACCGCGTGCCCATCGACGACGAGCACACCATGCACTGGTGGTATCCGGCCCGGTTCATGCCGAAGGACCGCGACCTGAGGGACGCCGGCGTCAAGCTTTATCAGGTGCCGGTTCCGGGCCTCGACGAGCGCGGCCGCCCCACCTGGGACCGATTCGACAATAACCTGGGCCAGGACATGACGATGTGGTACAGCCAGGGGCCCATCGCCGATCGGTCGGAGGAGAAGCTGGGGACGTCCGACAAGCCGATCATCCTGTACCGCCACCTGCTCGATGAGAACATGAAGATCGTGGCGCAGGGCGACGATCCGCTGGGCGTGATCCGCGACGTGTCGCGGAACCACTCCATCCACATCCCGACCGAGACAGACGAGGGCGGGATCGCCGAGCAGCAGATCAGGATCGCCGCACGGGGGCCAAGCGGCCGGGGGCTGGGCTAAACCGAGGTTCCTGTCTGCGCTGCGTCACTCGGCCGTGTAATCCGATATCGATCGGACGAAGGCGAGCGAGCGCACCGCGCCGAGAAGACGCTGGTCCGCGGTCCAAAGTGTTATCCCAAGAAGCTGGGCCAGGGCCACGTATTGGGCATCGTAGATGGCAGGCAAGTCGTGCGCAGCGGCAAGAACCAGAGCACGGTCGTACAGCACATCGGGCGCCCGCAGCCTGATGGGAAGCGCCAGAAACTGCGCCAGCAGCGATCGCGCTTCGTCGAGCTGCAGCTGCCCTCGGCGCATGCGCTGGCGGATGGCGTTGGCCACCTCACTGAGGAGAAGCGGCGGGGCGACGATCGCGTCGCGATGCTCGTGACTCGCGCGCAGCAAGGTGCGAGCCTCTCGGGAATGCTCCTCGGCGACGAATACCCACTTGAGCGCCACAGAGGCGTCGACGCAGATCACTCCCCGCCCGACAGCTGGCGACTACGCTCGTCGCGTGACTCGTTGATGAGCGCCCAGCTTTCCGGCTCGAGCTTTCCGTACTTCGCTGCCAGCTCGCTGCCCAGGCGCTCCATCTCTTCGATGGCCTTCAGCCCACGCTGCTGCTCTTCCCGCGTCATTCGCGGCACGATGAGTGGCCGGCGTTGCGCGTCCTTACTCACCCGCCGCGCTGGCCGGGACTCCACCAGTTTCTCCAGGTCGGTTCGCTTGACACCGATCCGCTTGCGCCCGAGCCGATACGCTGGCAGAAGCCCCTGGTCGATCCAGCGGCGAATCGTCGAAGGGTGGACGAGCAGCGCGCTCGCGGCGTCCGCCACTGTAAGATAAGCCGTGGATCCGGCCCGTGTATCAATGATCATATCTGCTTGTATGATAGCACTCAACGAAGTGAGTAAAGGAAATCAATGATCGACCACCGCCACGGCGACGCCCATGCGCACGCGCATGATGGCGACCATCCCCACGTTCACGCCCATGGCCACGAGCACTCCCGCGGCGGCGAGCATGCCCATTACCATGACGACGAGTTCCACGACCACCACGGTGACGAGCTGGCGCCAGAGGACGCCGCCGCGCTTGCGGAGCGCCTGTGGCAGCTAGAAAATGTCGAGCTCACCACTGTCGGGGTGGACGTGGGCTCGTCCACTTCGCACCTCATGTTCGCCCGCGTCCATCTGCAGCGGCTCGCCCAAGCCCTCTCCAGCCGGTTCGTGGTCGTGAGCCGCGAGGTCCTGTGGCGCTCGCCCATCATGATTACGCCGTACCGCGCGGACGACACCATCGACGCCGATCTCCTCGGCGAGTTCATTCATCAGGCGTACGCCGCCGCCGGGTTCCGCCCAACCGATGTCGATAGCGGCGCCGTGATCCTCACGGGCGAGGCGCTGAAACGCACCAACGCGCGCGCTATCGCGGGCCTGTTCGCGGAGGAGGGCGGGAAGTTCGTCTGCGCCTCGGCCGGTCACCACCTGGAGTCCCTCATGGCGGCGCACGGCTCGGGCGCGGCGGCCCTCTCGCGCGAGCGGCACGCAACCATTCTGAACGTCGACATTGGCGGGGGCACGTCGAAGTTCGCGCTGATCCGCGATGGCGAGGTCCTCCACACCGCGGCGGTCGCCGTCGGCGGCCGGCTGGCGACTCGCGGTGCGGACGGCCGCCTCGCGCGCGTCGAGGGGCCGGCCCGCCAGGTGGGCCGCTCGCTGGGGATCGACCTCGAGCCCGGCACATTGCTCGATGCCGCCGACGATGCCCGTCTCGTCGGTGCGTGGAGCGACGTGCTCGTCTCCGTCATCCGAGGGGAGCCAGCGACAGGCCTTGCGGCGGAGCTGCTCGTCACCGAACCGCTGCCGGAGGGGGGCCGCCCCGACGCCATCACGTTCTCCGGCGGCGTCGCCGAGTACATCTACCGGCGCGAGGCGGGCGACTACGGCGACTTCGGCGCGGCCCTGGGCCGAGGTATACGCGTAGCGCTCGCCGATGACCGCATCGACCTCCCTCTGCTCGACCCCGGCCAGGGCATCCGCGCCACGGTCATCGGCGCTTCCCAGTTCACGGTGCAGCTCAGCGGCAACACCATCGCGATCTCCGACGAGTCGGTCCTCCCGCTTCGCAATCTGCCTGTGCTGTACCCTCGCCTCGACCTCGCGGGCGACGTGTCCGCCGCGGGCGTGGCCCACGCCATCGGCGAGTCCATCCGGCGGCTCGACCTGGCCGACGGTGAGGACCGGCTCGCCCTCGCGTTCCGCTGGCCCGGCGACCCGATCTACCGCAGGCTTCGGACGCTCGCCGAGGGGATCCGCCAGGGGCTGCCGCGCAGTCTCGAGCGCCGGCTCCCCCTCGTCCTGCTCCTCGACCGGGACATAGGGAGGATCCTGGGGGACATCCTGAGGCACGATCTCGCTATTGAGAGTACTATCGTCTCCATCGATGGGATGCAGCTGCAAGAGTTCGACTACGTCGACGTGGGTGAGGTGCTGCAGCCCGCCCAGGTCGTGCCGGTCGTGATCAAGAGCCTGCTTTTTGCGACGCCAGAAGCCGTGTCACCCTGAGCGAAGCGAGGGATCTGACGGGAGTAGCAATCGACGAGGGATTCTTCGCCTGCGGCTGCTCTGAAACGTGTCACCCTGAGCCGTGCGAAGGGTCTGGCGGGAGATGCTTCGCCTGCGGCTCAGCATGACAGCTTCATCTGCCTGTGGCGCGCCGTGACGGCGCATGACAACTCAGAATGACAGAACTATGATCAGAATGACAGAACCGGAAACATGAAAGGAGCAAACTATGGATAGCAGACCCATCCTCGATCCGTATTACGAGTGGCAGACAACGGAGGAGATCCCCACCGTCACCGGATTGGTGATCGACGACCTCGACGCCGTCCCCCTGGAGCCGTGGGAGCGTATCGGCGGGAACGCCGCCTTCGTGAACCTGGGCACGAAGCCGTCTGAGAAGACCAGCGCCCTCTTGTGCGAGATCCCCGCGGGCGGCAGCCTGAAGCCCATGTCCATGATGTGCGAGCAGTTCGTGTACGTCGTGAGCGGACGCGGCGCTACGACCGTGTGGAACGAGGGCCAGCCCAAGCAGCTGGTCGAATGGCATGACGGCAGTTTCATCGCCATCCCGGTCAACGCCCACCATCAGCACTTCAACGGCGGGGCGCAGCCGGCGCGCTTCCTCAGCTACCACGACATGCCGACGGTCATGAGCGTCTTCCGCAGCGAGAAGTTCATCTTCGAGAACCCCTTCGTCTTCGACGACCGGTTCGCCGGCGAAGACGCCTACTACAACGGCGAGGGCACGCTCCACGCGGTGCAGGGCAAGTCCTTCAAGGTGTGGCGCACGAACTTTGTGCCCGACGCTCGGACGATGCAGCTGCACGAGTGGAGCGAGCGCGGGGCGGGCGGCCTGAACGTGATGCTGGAGATGGCCGACGCGCGCATCCACACGCACATCTCGCAGTTCCCGGTGGGGACCTACAAGAAGGCTCACGTCGACCCGCGCGCGCGGGGGAGCGATCCCGGCGGTGGGTCGCTGCTCCTGATCCTGGACGGCGTCGGCTTCACCATGGCGTGGCATCCGGGCGACAAAGAGTTCAGGCGCTTGGACTGGAAGCGCAATAGCCTCGTCATCTCGCCCACGGGCTTTTACCACCAGCACTTCAATACGGGGGCGACGCCGGCGCGCTACCTGGCGATGACCAGTGGCGGCGGCAGCCGCGCGGCGCGAAGCCAGAGCTTCGCCGACGTGAGCGAGCGAGAGGGCGGCGGCCAGATCGAATACCCGGACGAGAACCCGGAGATCCACCGGATCTTCGAGGAGGAGATCCGGAAGAACGGGGCCGAGTGCAGCATGACCAGGCACTCGCCGTTCTGCACGTCGGCGTAGGGCTGACGGTGGTTGAGCCCGCCGGAGAGTTCACCCCCTCCCTCGCCCTCCCCCATCAAGGGGGAGGGGACAACTCCCGCTCCCCCGGCCATCAAGGAGGACGGACAAGCTGCCCCCTCCCCTCTTGCGAGGGCAGGGGCACCTTCCGCTCCCCGGGCCATCGAGGAGGATTGAAAATCTCCCTCCTCCCCTTTTTCGGAGGATCGCTGGGGAGGCGGTACCAGAGAGGGCTGTCTCGCAGTCGTTTGCCCGTGCGCCTGGTTCTCGCCCTGGCTGTGGCCCTGGTCGCGTGCGCTCCGCCCCCGAGAGCCGAGGGCCCAGAGTCTGCTGCGCGCGTGGATCCCGCCCCACTGCGACCCACGCTCATGACTATCGCCATCCCAACCGAGCCCAGCGGGCTGAGCGACAAGCTCTTCCAGGCGGCCTCCGACGTGGACGTCCTCTTCGAGGCGAGCCTCGCCTACCTCGACGACGCCGACGCTCCCCGCCCGCTTCTCGCAGAGCGCCTCCCCAGCCAAGCCGATGGCAGCTGGGTGGTCAACTCCGACGGCACGATGCGGACGGTCTACACGCTGAAGCCCGATCTCAAGTGGCACGATGGCCATCCGCTCACCGCTGAGGACTTCGTCTTCGCCTATCGGATATACACCGACGCCGAGATCCCGATTGTCAGGCGCCTGCCCGAGTCCCTGATGAGCAGCGTGCTCGCGCGCAACAGCCGCACGGTCGAGATCCTGTGGCGTGAGCCCTACGTCGGAGCCGACCGTCTCAATCAGCGAGAACTGGTCCCTCAGCCCCAACATCTCCTGGGGGACTTGTACGCCCAGGACAGGGCGGGCTTCATGAACAGCCCTTTCTGGACCAGTACAGACTACGTGGGCAGCGGCCCCTTCCGAGTGGCGGCCTGGGACAAGGGAATCGCCATTAGCTTCGCGGCGAATCCTCATTTCGCGCTCGGCAGGCCCGGGGTGGACGGCGTTCGCCTCGTATTCGTAGCCGATGCCAACACCGTGGCGGCGAGGATGCTGGCAGGCGATATCGATGTCTTCCCGACGGCGACGACGACGCAGGCGCTCACGCTCCAGGAGCGCTGGCAGGCCGATCGAGGCGGCCAGATCTACGTCGTCTCGCTCAAGACCCGCAAGGTGTTTTTCCAGTTCCGTGATGTGCCCAACCACCAGAGGGCGGTGCTCGATCTGCGGGTGCGCCAGGCCCTCGTACATGCGATCGACCGCGCCGCACTCGCCTCGGCGGTGGAAGGCAGCCTTGGCAAGGTGGCCGACACTGCCTATCCGGCGGGATCGCGACTGTACCCGTTGATCGAGCGGACCATCGCCCGCTACCCCTTCGATGCGACGCGCGCGCAGACGCTGCTGCGTGACGCAGGGTGGACGCCCGGCGCAGACGGCTTGCTCAGAGACTCGGCCGGCCGCACCCTCGACGTGGAGATCCGCACCATCGAGGACCAGGATGCCACCATCATCGCCGACTACTGGAAACAGGCGGGCATCAACCCCATCACGGTCTTCATCACCGGCATCCAGCGACGCGATGACGAGTACCGCGCCCACTTTCCCGCCACCCAGCTCCAGAGTGGGTCCGGCGGCTATCTGACCAACCTCTACACGGCGAGCGCCCCCAGCGCGGCGAACCGCTTTCGGGGCTCCAACAACCGCGGCACCTACAGCAATCCCGAATACGATCGCCTGTACGCGTTGCAGCTGGCGACGCTGGACCCGGCGGCTCGGGACGAGATCCTCGTGGACTTGGAGCGCATCGTCACCCACGATCTCGCCGTCGGGTATTTGATCCACGACTCCGCCCCGGTCGTCGCCCGGAGCGTTGTTAGAGGCATCAGGAACGCGACGAAAGAGCTTGGCAACGCCCTGTGGAACGTATGGGAATGGACGATGGAGGACGCGCGATGACTGGCGGGCTGGTGCATCACATCGTTCTGGACGTCGCGGACCTGGGACGATCCGACGAGTTCTACGGTGACGTGGTGGGGCTTCCGTCGGCCGGGCGTGACCTGTGGCCGGGCGATGGGGCCACGTCGAGCTTCGTGCTCGGCTCCGGAGAGTATCTCGTCCTGGCGCAGGTCCCGCAGCCACGACCCGACCCACCAGGCTTGCACACGCGCCTCGCCATCGAGCCGGACGACTGGGACGGGCTGATCGGTCGGCTGCGGAGCAGGGGCTACAGCCTGCACGACGACCGTAAGGGGGGGCTGCGCGCCGTGGGTGAGGCCGCCGTGAACGTTGCCGACCCAGATGGGCACGTGCTGGAGTTCGAGCTGCACGGCCCCGCGGCCTTCGAGTTCCCCCCGGCGGGTCGAGGCACAATCGTGGCCGGGCGCATCGAAGACTTCCCGATCGGCTCGGTCACCAGGATTCCGGCGGGGCAATTCTTCCTCGTGCATCTGCGCGACGGCTTCCTGGCGCTCTCACAGGTGTGCACGCACATGCAGTTCGCCGTGACGTATCAGCCGGAGCACTATCGGTTCTACTGTCCCCGCCATCGGCGGAAGTTCAGCCGCACTGGGAAGTATCTGCCGCGCTTCGGCATGGAGGATACGCCGCCGCTGCGCGTCTATAGCATCGAGTTCGTGGACGGCCAGGTGGTGGTCGACACGGACATCAGCATCCCCCGCGTTCGGGAAGAGGCCGACTGCCTGATCCCAGTGCCGGAGCAACCCGCGGGGGTGCCGCGCTGACTCCGTGTCATTCTGAGGAGTCATGGGCCTTCGGCCCGCCCCGAACCCATGAAAACCGCTCATGGTGAGCTTGTCGAACCATGAGGCGAAGGTTGCCGACCCCCAGGCTCGTCCTTCGACAGGCTCAGGACGAGCGATATTTTCATGGGAGCCGAAGGCGAAGAATCTCTGGGCGGATTGCAGCAGCCGCCAGATCCCTCACTTCGTTCGGGATGACAGTCCACACCCATCGCGGAGCGTGTGAATGCTAGAGCTAGCGAGCCGGGTCGTCATGGTGGACGATCTCGTGGTGGCGGAGCGCTTCTACGCCGACGTTCTCGGCAAGGAGGTCTTCGGCAGCGGCTCGGTCGACAGCCGGTACATGCTATCGACCGACGAGGTACTCGAGATCCGGCGGCGGGCTGCGGCGCACGGCCGCGCCGACGGAGAGCCCGACTTCTGGGCCAACCGGCCGCCGTACTGCAACGTCACAGTGGGCAGGGCGAAAGTCTCGGTCTATCTGGCTGACCGCCACATTCAAGAGCCGCCGCCCGAGCAGCTGCGCGGCGCGCCTCGTCTGGCAATCTCGGCGACGGCCTTGCAGATCGAGCGCGCGGCAGAGGTGCTGGCGCGGCACGGCGTGCCGTTCGATGGGCCGCTAGCGCACCCGCCTCCGTGTCCCGCCCAGCGGTCGCTCTACTTCAAGGATCCCGCCGGCAACTTCCTCGAGCTGTGCTGTCCGCGAGATGACCCAGGCGCAAACCCCGTGGCCCCCGATGGGGTCAAGTAGGAGGCAAAGCATGATCGGGTTCCTTCGTGCCCGCAAACCGGCCCTCGGTAGCGCGATGCTTGGGCTCTGCCTGGCCATCGCGGCCTGCGCTCCCGCCCCGGCCGCCCCGGGGAGGAGTAGCGACCCCGGCGTGGGCAGCGCCGGAGTCGAGCGTGCCAAAGTCATGACCATCGCCATCCCATCCGAGCCGAGCGGGTTCAGCGACAAGCTCTTTCAGGCGGCCTCGGATATCGACAATCTGTTCGAGGCGAGCCTCACCTATCTCGATGGCGACGATATCTCGCGGCTCCTGCTGGCAGAGCGTACGCCCTCCCAGGCCGACGGCACCTGGGCGGTGAACCCCGACGGCACGATGCGGACGGTGTACACGCTCAAACCCGATCTCAAGTGGCAGGACGGCCTCCCGCTCACCGCTGAGGACTTCGCGTTCGCCTACAGCGTGTACGCCGATGAAGAGCTGCCGGTCATTCGGCGATTCCCGGAGGTGCTCATGAGCGGCGTGGTGGCCCGGGACGGGCGCACCATCGAGATCCTGTGGCGCGAGCCCTTTGCGGGCGCGGGGTCCCTCGGCAAGCGAGAGCTGGTGCCTCTACCCCGGCACTTGATCGGCGACCTCTACGCCCAGGACAAGGGCGCGTTCATGAACAGCTCGTTCTGGACCAGTGAGGAATACGTGGGCAGCGGCGCGTTCCGGGTCGCCAACTGGGAGAGGGGCGTCGCGATCACGTTCGCGGCGAATCCGTATTTTGTCATGGGCAAGTCCCCGATTGACGTCTTGCGCCTGATCTTCGTCGCCGATGCGAACACGGTGGCGGCGCGGATGCTGGCCGGCGCCGTGGACGTGTTTCCCACGGCCACTACGACCATGGCGCTCACGATGAAGGACCTCTGGCAGGCCGACAGCGGAGGTGAGGTCTACATCACGTCGCTCAAGACCCGCCGCCTCTATTTCCAGTTCCGTGACGTCGTCAGCCACCAGCGAGCGCTACTCGACCTGCGGGTGCGGCAGGCGCTAATGCACGCTATCGATCGCCCTGCGCTCGGCGCGGCGGTCCAGGGGCCCCTCGGCCCGGCTTCCGACACCGCCTACCCGGTGGGCTCATCGCTCCATCCTCGCATCGACGCTGTGATCGCCAAATACCCGTTCGACGCGACGCGCGCGCAGGCGCTGCTGCGCGAGACTGGGTGGGCCCCCGGTGCCGACGGCTTGCTCCGGGACGGCTCGGGGCGGACGCTGGACGTGGAAGTCCGCACGACCGAAGGGCAGGATGCGCAGATCATCGCCGACTACTGGAGGCAGATCGGCGTCAATGGTATGCCGGTCATTCTCACAGGCGTCCAGAGGCGCGACGACGAGTTCCGAGTGAACTTCCCGGCCACCCAGCTCCAAGGGGGCTCAGGTGGCTATCTGACCGACCTCTACACTCAGAATGCCCCCAGCCCGGCGAACCGGTTCCGGGGCTCCAACAATCGTGGCACCTACAGCAATCCCGAATACGACCGCGCATACCGCCTGCAGCTGGCGACATTGGACCCCGCGGCCAGGAACGAGCTGCTCGTAGAGCTGGAGCGCATCATCACCCACGACGTGGCCGTGGGGTACGTGATCTACGATGCGGCTCCCATGGTGGCCCGCAGCATGATCAAGGGCATCAAGAACGTGGCCAAGGAGCAGGGGAACCCGTTCTGGAACATCTGGGAATGGAAGGTGGAGGAGGGGCGATGAGGGTGTCCCCGCTACAGCGGCACGAGCAATGCCCGAGCTAGGAACTCGCGTGGCCATCGTCGACGACCTCGTGGTCGCCGAACGGTTCTACGCGGAGATCCTGGGCGTCGAGATCCTTGGCAATGGATCGGTGGACACCCGGTACATGCTGTCCACCGACGAGTTTCTGGAGGCGCAGCGACGTGGGGCATCGCGTGCCAGCAGCAACGGCAGCGACGACTTCTGGGTGAACCGGCCCCCGCACAGCAACTGCACCGTCGGGACGGCGAAGGTCTCCCTCTACCTGGCCGACCGGCACCTTCAGGAGCCACCGCCGGAGCAGCTGCGCGGCGCCCCCCGCCTGGCGATCTCGGCAACTCCCGAACAGATCGAGCGGGCTGTCGCGGTGCTCGGGCGCCATGGCGTGCCGTTCGAGGGGCCGCAGGACCACGCCGCTCCCTGTCCCGCCGCTCGATCCCTCTACTTCAGGGACCCGGCGGGCAACTTTTTGGAGCTGTGCTGGCCGCGGGTCAGATGATGTTGTCGCTCGCTTGCTGCGGCGGTCCCGATGTCCTCCACTTGGAGGCTCCCTGCATCATGACCTGTATACACCGGCGCTTGACGCTAGTTCGACCCCGAACTGCTTAGCTTGGTGGGCGCTGAACATGCAAATCGCACGATCCGGGGTACCGTTTCATTACACTACGATTATGGCGACCAAGAGCCGCATCGAAAAGGTTGTTGGCAATCCCAGTTGCCCTCATCGACTTCTTCCCTAGGTCTAGCGGCAACATCTACTTACTGAGCGAAAATGGCCACTGGGAAGAAAAGTCCTTTACAGCATATAATAGCACCAGTAAGGAGTGCAGAATCGGGGGGCTTAGTGACTTTTACCATCGTTACGACGTACGGACCGGCGATGAGCTAGTTTTGCACGTCCACGCAAACGGCAGGTACGAGATACTCCCGGAGAGGCTATTCCAGGAAACAATCGCTAAGCTTGAGTTAACACTGGACAATGCAGACAGTCAATCAGAGGCCGACGCAGCCATTACAGGGCTCGCGGCAGCTACTCATACAAAGCCTGACGACGTGATCAAAAGCGAGTACGTCCGCTTATTTAATCAACAAGTTGTCCAAAGAGAGGTCAAGGCGAGGAGCGACGTGAGGATACGGGAGCAGGTACCTCCTTCGCTACGAAGAATACTCGTAGGGCTGTATCGTGGGCGCTGTCAGGTATCCGGCTTCTCCTTTCTGAGGAAGACTGGGGAACCTTATTTTGAAGTGCATCATATCGATCCGGTTCAGGGACACCACCCGAAGAACGTGCTTGTAGTTAGCCCGAACGTGCATGCGCAGTTCACGTATGCGGCAGTCGAGCAGTCCATCGACGAATCCGGCTGGCTACGACAAGTGAAGTTCAATGGCGAGAGCCATAGGGTCTTTCAGATTGTCGACCAGTTGCCCTCCATCTACCGGAAGGAGGTTCATTTCATTTGAGTTCTTTTTACGCCAGTGCTACCGGTCGACTCCCCGCAACTCCACGTGAGGACGGTCTGAGGCAGCACGCACTTCTTGCATACTAACCCCAAAGTCTGCTTCGACCCAGGCGGACTAGCGGCGCCTCAACCCCCTGGGCTACGCTGACGTGAACGTCGTCAAGCGTGCCTACAGCGAAGGCGACACTCGACGTGGCAGCACGGCCAGTCGACTCAGCAGAAGTCGGCCGAATAGCGGCTGTCTGTCGTGCGGCGACAGGGAGGTTGAACAGCATGCTCGTACAGATCAACACTGGATGCTCCGAGTGTGGGCGAGAGGTACCGGAGATCGGGGCGGGCTACGTAGACACACATGGTGAGGTCTGGGACTACGAAATCAATACGTCGGAAGTCTGGGCCGGGAGCATCTATGTGTACCTGACATGTCCGGAGTGTTGCATGCAGGAAGAGGAGAGTTCACCGTCCGGGCCCGTGAACGGAACCTGTCAATAGGAATGAGACACTCGGGGGACGAATTTAGTGTTGCACCTC
>CAYQJS010000038.1:0-55027 GCA_964417895.1 uncultured Chloroflexota bacterium
TTCGACTCTTCGACCACCTCGCCGGCACCCCAATCGTCCTCGGCAACCCGACCGTGATCCCGGGCATCGGCGTTACACACCTGCGCTACCCAGTACGCGCGACGTAGTCCGACCCCGCACCCTTGCAGGCCCGCGGGTAGGCCTGCCCCCTAACAACGCGCTGGACCTGACGGTCCGCCCTGTCACGCCCGTTGCAAGCTGCGCAACGGGCGCGCCAGGCTGGCCCGCAGAACAGCGCGAGCGTTAGGCAGCATGCCGCGAGCCCCATGGTGGTATTAAGAGTAACCCGAAAGCTCCGGCGGTCCCTGCCGCCGGCACCCCAAGCGGCTGGGGCCTCCATACCGCGTTGGGGGATTGGTACGTCAACCGCCTAGTCGTGGACCGGCAACCATTGCTGCTCCTCGTCAGCGCCAGGTCGCTGCTCCCGCTTCTGATTCCCGCCCGTGACGTACGTAGGCTACCGGACCGCTTGGCGGACCTCGTTGGTACCCGGCTCAGACGCCTTGGCGTCCCCGAGCGCTTCGTTCGCGCCGAGGTGGCGGCAATGTCTCCTGTGACCATCGCTCCGACCGCGGATCGGTCCGTGCTGGGTAGCATGGTCGATTTCGCGAAAGCGGTGAGCCTGCAGATCGATTCGTGTACATCAAATCCGGCACGTTGGCGGGACAACCGGATTCATGCTGGTCACGTCGAGCAAAAGTACGAGTCGCGGATATTACCTGGCAAATGATCGAACGAGTGCTTGCAACACTTGGTGCGACTCTCGAGGCACGAATCGCAGGCACCGCGCAAGACGGCGGACCGGCATGCGCCACGGTCCCGTTACTCAATGGCGGATGGGTGGTCAACGAACCGGATGAATAACGTCACGGCCCGTCTTCTCACGCACCTCGAAGAGCGCCGCCTAACTATCGCGTGCAGCCGGGGGGATTCTTTTGAGCACCGATGGAAACGGATGGGCGGGCGGCCGGCCTGCTTCTGCAACGCTCTCCCACGACGACCCCCGGGAGGACGTGGTTAGCTTCCATACTCGAAAAGGCTATCGAGGTCGATGGTCACGTTCGGCAGCGCAACTGGCTTCACCATACCCTGGCTGAAGGCCGATTCGGTGTAGCTACCATCGGCTTGCCGCCGCCAGGCGATAAGGGTGCGCTCGTACGGGTGGATGCGCCAGATCTCGAGATCCCCCCGCCGCTGGTACTCTCGCAGCTTGGTTTCGACGTCGTAGTCACCCGTCGACGGTGACCAGATCTCCACCACGAGTGGCAGCGCCGCCGTGTACCATTCGAGCCCGCGTCGGCCCCAGAGGGGTCGCCGCAGCTCCACGGGAATGACGAACACGTCGGGAATGGAGTAAGGCTAGCTGGCGGAACGTCTTCTCACTGACCGGCATGGTGTACTCCCGGATGCATGTCCCCCGACAGCCGCATTGTAGCCTGGTGATCTGCTAGAGAGCGGCTCGCTCGCCTCGCGGCGAAGGCTCCCTACCTTAACTCCCAGAGGTGGGCGTTATAGGCGGTGAGCGGAGCTATGACGCCTCGTAACGCCGAGACGTGGGGCAGCACTTCAACGTTGTAGTACAGAGGAATCGCCGGGATCTCCTCGCTGTACATGCGTGCCGCCTGCACGAGCAGCGCGTTCCGCTCGGCTCGTGCCAACGTGCGATTCCAGGTCTCGATGATTCGATCGAACTCCGGATTGGACCAGGAGCCGCGGTTGTTGCCCTGCCAGCGGCTCTCGGCGCGGGGGATGTTCTGACTGATGGGCTGATCGACACGCCCGGCGCTTGTGTTCGCCAGGCCCGGGAAGCTCGCGCGAACCTGGTTATCCTGGACCTGCGCCGCTGGTATCACGTATTCGCTCGCCTGCAGCCCCAAGCGCCGCAGCATGTCCGCGTGAGCGGCCACCTCCGCTTCATTCTGCGTCCCGTTCAGGGCCCACATCTGCATAGTGAAGCGCCCGGCGGTCGCGCTCACGAAGATGCCGTCAGCGCCTCTGAAGTAGCCGACCTCATTCAACAGCTGCTCGGCTCGCCGCGGGTCGAACGGATACTTCGTAATGGTCCGGTCGACTTCGGGGAAGTAGTCAACGTGCGGGAACACGACAGTGTGGGCAGGCGCGCCCTGGCCATCGATCAGACCCTCGTTGAGCGCGTCCCGGTCGGTGGCGTGTGTGATCGCCCGTCGGACCCGAACGTCGAGAATGGCCTGCGGGCTCGCTCGCTCCGGGTTCAGCTGGACCTCGGAGCGCCGAATCCCCGTGAGCTGCCTCAGCACCACGCCTCCATTGGTGCGCGACCACTCGCGCTCCAGGATCGATGTCGTCTGATAGCGCATGAAGTTGTCGAACACGATGTCGATCGCCTCTGCGAGAAAGTTGGCCAGCGCTGTGTTCTGGTCGGCAATGAAGACGATGTGAATGCGATCGATCTTCGGTCGCCCGTCGACATAGCCAGCAAACGCGGCGCCGTCGATGTAGGCGCCGGGCTCCCATGCCACGAGGCGGAAGGGGCCCATCCCGACGAAGTCACGAGTCCAGTACGTGTGTGATGCGAACGCATCCGCATCGATCCTCGTGAACGGCTCGGCGAGAATGTGTCGTGGAAGGGCGGGCAGCGCACGTGCGTCGAGCGCATCGGCGTCGGGGAACGGTCGCTTCCAACGGACGACGACGGTGCGCGCGTCGGGAGCCTGGATTTCGGCTATCAAACCCTGAGGCGGGGTTGTCGCGGCGCCCAGGTCCGGGTTCGAGTAAACCTGAAACGAAAAGACCCAGTCGTCGGCTGAGAGCGGCGTGCCGTCGTGCCAGGTCAGGTCCGGTTTCAGTCGATAAGTGGTCGCCATGGAGCCGTCCGGGAACACGCGCCACGTATCGGTATTGAGCTCCGGGAGCGCCTCGGCAAGGTGGGGATGGAATAGCTCGCGCTCGTCTTGATAGACGAGTCCAGCATTGAACATGGATTCGGTCATGCGCTGGCTGTTGCCCGAGTGCCGAAGGCCCTTGCCCACCACGTAGAGCGGCTCGAACTG
The DNA here is from genome assembly GCA_964417895.1 of uncultured Chloroflexota bacterium. Lineage (GTDB taxonomy): Bacteria > Chloroflexota > UBA6077 > UBA6077 > SHYK01 > CAYQJS01. The sequence goes on from CAYQJS010000038.1 coordinate 3,030, forward strand.
TACGGCGATGTTCAGGGCGCGGCTCGGCGCAGAGGGCGACGTTTGCCCCCCTGATGCGGGTGAGCTGCTGCGCGCGGGGGCGCAAGCCGAGGCCACAAGGACGACCAGCACGACGAACCCGCATGCGCGGCATCGGTAGGGCCCGATCTCTGACATGGTGCGTACCTCCTCTGGCCCGGGCGGCTGACGGCAATCGTAACGGATGAGCCGGGCAATCAGAAGCCCACATGGAGAACGCATCCGACCGGATAGAATCGCCCCGTAGAACCGGTAATCTTGATTCGGAGCACCACCAAATGGGACAACAGCCGCCGCTGGCACCTGAACAGCTCGGAGCGCCACCTTTGGAGGGGCGCGCGTTCATCGGCCTGCTTCACAGCGAGATGGCGAACAGCTACCCCGACCTTCCCCCGCTCTATCAGGCCATCGCCGATGGCAGCCTCGATCGCAAGCACCTCGAGGCGTGGATCAAGGACTCGTATTTCTATTGGGACAATCTCTACCGGTCCGTCGCTGGCATCTTCGTAAAGATCAACGTCGAAGACGTCCGGAGCCGCGTCCTCGTGAAACTTGTGAACGTCGAGGGGAAGGATCTCGCGCGGGACTGGAGCGGTGCAGAGACGCCGGCGTACGAAGAGCTGTGGCTCCGCTTCGCGGAGGGCGTGGGCATACCCAGGCACGAGGTCATGGCGTGGAAGCCTTACGCCCGCACCCACTTCGCGGTTACGACACTTGCCCTCTACTCCCGGGGGTACGAGTGGACCTGGCTCGACGGCCTGGCCAGCCTCTATGCCGGCGACCTCCACCACGAGCGCTGTCTGCGTGCGGCGTTCGGCGGTCTGGGCAGCAACTATGGAGCGCCGGACGCGCCGCTGGAATTCTTTCGAGTGGTGCTCGCGGACATCGAGGACGACCTGAACTGGGCGGAGGAGCAACTGGCGTACCTCTGCTGCACCACGGAGCGGCAACACACGGCTGCCAGGTCCTTCCGCGAGAGGCTGGACATCGAGAACCAGGTTGCGGCCGGAGTCTGGCTCGCCAGGGAAGCCGAACGGAGTGGCAGCCGCGCGCCGACTCACGTCCCCTGAGCGCCGATGCGCTTCCTGTTGTAGCAGGCCTCACGAAAGAGGACAGGGGTTCTGGCTTGGGTGAGCCTGTCCTTCGACAAGCTCAGGATGAGCGGGGTTTCGCTCGTGGTGAGCCGAGAGCCTGTCCTGAGCGAAGCCGAAGGGAACCACGCCCTTCGACAAGCTCAGGGTGAGCGGGTTTTGTCCGGGGGTTTGTCCGGAGCGTGCTAGAAGTCGCCCCGCGAGTAATGTCGCAGGATGAAGACCTCGCGCATCTTCTCCTGTAGCTCTGGTGTATCGCAGTACTGCCGGATGGCGTTCTGCGTAAGGGAGCCGTGGTCCTCATCGGCCTCGGCATGAACGGCTGCGTTGGCCATGGCCCTGTCGATGTCCTCGATTCCCCAGGATTCGAACTGCCTGCGTAGAGCCTCGAGCCGAGCCGCGATCTTCTCCGGCTCGCGCAGCGATTCCATGTAGCGGCCACCCTCGCCCTCATAGCTCAAGCCCGTCGTGATGGGGAACGGTTCGTGTCGCGTAACGAAGATTCGCCAGCCGCCCGTAATGAGATTCTCGGGAGTGAGGTCCTCCTGCTCCAGGATCTGAATCTCCTCGTCGGTCAAGCCGTAGGCGTTGGCCTCCCACTTCTGGAGGGTGATGTGAGAGGGGATTGGGCCGCCGAAGTTGGACTGGCCGCCCTCGTCCATGATCTTCTGGAGGTGCTTGCGCCGCATGACCTTATCCGTGCAGTTCAGGTACTGCTCGCCGGTGAAGGTGTGGTTGTTGCTGCCTCCGCGGAGGCCGCGTCGCCGGGCGTCGGCTGCCTCGTCTCGACTCCGGTCGCCACCACGTCGGTCACCCCTCTGCCACTCTCCGCGAATCTCTTCAAGTTCGTCGACGAACGCCTCTCCCGGTATCGCCTCGATCGCCGTCATTGCCCTCTCCTCTTGGAACCCGCTCGGCTCCGACTGGGTGTTGGCCGAGTCTATCACCCGGAATCCCGTGCTGTCACTCTTCGCCATGGCCACCGGCGGCAGGCGGTGTGCTCGCCGCGTATCGAAGGCTATCGGCACCGGTTTGGAGCGCTGTACAATCTGGCTTCCCATATTGATCGAGGGCAAGGAGGCTGGATGCCAGGTCGCCTCGTCTACGATCCCGACCGCCATTACTCCTGGCGGCTCACGCTGAATGCGGTTCGGCGTGCCAGCGGCAGCTAGCCGATTGCTCCCCGCAGCTCAACGGGCTCTGATGCGAAGGTCTCTCGATGAACCACCTGCTGACGGCCCGCCTGGATCCCGAGGTTTCCCCGCCGTCATCCCGTCTCGCGCCCCACCGACCGATCCGTATCGCCACCCCAAAAGCTGGAGGAGCTACGTTGCCCGAGCACGACGACATGCACTGGGTTGGAACCTGGACCATAACGCCCGCGCCCTTGGAAGGCCTGGCACTCAGCAATCAGACGCTGCGGATGATCGCCCACCTCAGTATCGGGGGCAGACGCTTGCGGGTGAGACTGTCGAACGCGTATGGGGCGCGCAAGCTCGTGGTTGGCTCCGCGCACGTGGCGCTGCGCAGCGAAGGCGCCGGTATCGTCCCAGAGTCCGATCGCACGCTTACCTTCAATGGGGCCCCGTCCACCGCCATCGCCGTCGGCGCGCTCGTCGTCAGTGATCCGGTTGAGCTGGAGGTCCCGCCACTGGGGGACCTTGCGGTGAGCGTCCATCTCCCTGGCGATGTGCCGGAGAGTTTTCAGGTCACGGGCCACGGCAACGCGCATCAGACCAACTACATTTCGCCGCCCGGCGACTTCGCCGCCGCGTCCGTCATGCCCGTCGAGGAGGTGACGGAGGCCTTCCTTTTCGCGAGTGGAGTCGAAGTGCTGGCGCCGAGAGCGACCGGCGGGATCGTGGCGCTGGGTGACTCTCTGACCGACGCCAACATATCGAAGCTCGACGCGAACCACCGCTGGCCCGACCAGCTCGCGCGCCGAATCGTCGCGCGGCGCGGCGGCCGCGTGCTCGGCGTGATGAACCAGGGTATAGGCGGCAACCGAATTCTCCACGACGTGCGCGGCGACAGCGCCCTGCGCCGCTTCGACCGCGACGCGCTTGCGCAGACCGGTGCGACGCACGTCATCGTGCTTCTCGGCATCAACGACATCCGCAACCGCAACCAGAAGCCCGAGGAAGTAGTCACTGCCCACGAGATGATCTCGGGCCTGCAGCAGCTGGCGGCACGCGCCCATGCTCGCGGTCTCACAATCTTCGGTGGCACGTTGCTGACGTTCGAGAACGAGAGCTTCAACCCCGGCTTCTATTCGCTGGAGGGAGAAGCGAAGCGTCAAGCTGTCAACGCCTGGATCCGCGAGGCCGGCGCATTCGACGCCGTCATCGACTTCGAAGAGGCGCTCCGCGACCCGACCCACCCCACCCAGATGCTGCCTACCTACGACTGCGGCGACCATCTGCATCCGAGTGATGCAGGCTATCTGCGGATGGGAGACATCATCGATCTGTCGCTGTTCGACTGGAACGCTGTCAATTAACCCAGGTTCGACGCGCGGGCGGCCTCACCCGTCCTTGGCCCTGCGGGCCGGCGGCCGGCCTCTCCCATAAATGGGCGAGGCGCGAAGCTACCCCCTCTCCCGCTCCGGCAGGAGAGGGAGCTTGCCCGATCGCTCATCTCGCACTCGATCGCGGACCAGCACGCCGAGGATGAGGGCGGCGCCTGCCGCCATGACCCCGATCAGGCCAAAAGCAGCCCAGTATCCCACGCCGCCGGAGAGAGCCGCGAAGGCTGAAGTGCCGATCGGGCCCCCCAGGCTCCCCAGCGTGTGCCACACCCCGTAAAAGCGTCCTCGCGCCGTGTCCGGCGCTATGTCCGACCCGAGCGTCTGCATGTTGCCGCCGGTGATCGAGTTGCTTCCGTGCACGAAGAAATAGGCGATGAGGAAGACGTGAAATGGCGCCTCCAAGAAGGCCGTAACGCCGATGAGGGCCATCGCGACGGCCAGCAGCGAGAACCCAGGAACAAGTGTCGTTTTGCGACCGAAGCGGTCCATGATCTGACCGGACGCGAGGCTAATTGGAATGCCTATCGCGGTCACGGTTGTGGCAAGCAATCCGATCGTCTGGGGGTCGAGGTCGTAGACGAAGGCGCCGTAGAGGTTGAGCTGACCGGTGAATATCGGCCCGCGTGTGAGCGATGCGAACACCTGGGCCACGAAGAAGATGATGACCGGGAAGGTCAGCAGGGCGAGGAAACCCGCGTCGGGCGCGTCGGCCGCCAGCCTGCCTCGCCGGCCGCCGCTTCGCAGTTGGGGCGCGGTCTCTTGTAGGAGCTTGAAGCTCGGGATGATCGCGGCCATCGAGAGCAGCGCGTGCGCGACGAAGGGCGCGCGGATGTCCCAGAACCCAGCGAGCAGCCCGCCCAACGCCGGCGACAGTAAACGGCCCGTGTTCTCCATGGCGCTCATCGTCGTGATCTGCCGGCCGCGCTCGCGATCCGCTCCCGTGTCCGCGATCATCGCAAGCCGCGCGAGCTGCCACATCTGCTGTCCGACACCCCCGATAAACCGGTAGGCGAGCAGCTCGGGAAACGATTCGGCCCTGACGATCAGCAGGGATGAGATCGCGAGGAGGATGGGACCGGCGAGCACAATCTTGCGACGTCCGATCCGGTCGATCAGCAGGCCCGTCGGTAGCGCTGAAAGCGTGCTTCCGAGCTGCTGAACGATGATGACGAGGGAGGCCACCTCGAAGGAGACGCCGAACGACCGGGCGTACACCGGGATGGCGGGGACGATCATTCCGGTGCCGATCGCGAGCGTTACGGCGGGCAGGTAGATCGAAAGGAGGTTCTGGCGGGTATAGACTCCGCTCCCCGTCTGCTCCCCGCTGCTCACCGGCTCAGACAGGCGCGGCTGCCCTTGCCTCTTCCTTTACCGCCGAGATCTGCAAGACTCGGGCGAGGTTGCCCCCCAGGATCTTCGCCTTGTCCTCGTCGGAGAGGCGCGGCCTGTCGAGGATGTGCGTCGTGTAGTTGGGCAGGAACTGAAACTCCGGGTGGGGGAAATCCGTGCCGATGAAGAAGTTGTCGCTTCCGTAGGCCTCCACCATCTGCTCCACTGGCTCCAGGCTCTCCACCGCTGTGAAGCAGTGCTGCTTGATCAGCTCGCTGGGCCGAGTGCTCGTGCGGGCGCAGGCCCGCTCGATGAAGAACGATCGGTCGCAGCCCAGCATGGCATACGTCATCCAACCGGCGCCCGCCTCATAGAAAAGGAAACGCAGGTTTGGGAACTCGTCGAGGACGCCGCCCAGGGTGAGCGCCGCGCACGCCACGGCATAGTCGAGGCCAAAGCCCAGGTAGGTGCCGATGTGCAGGCGGTGGTAGCGCTCGGTTCCGACCATGGGGTAGCCGGTGGAGTGGTCGATGATGGTCGTATTGGGGATGGTGCATCCCTGGGTCGAGTTGTGCATGATGCAGGTGAGATTGAGGTCGTTGACCGCTTCCCAGAACGGGTAGAGCTCGTACACGTCCAGATTGCGGTCCAGGTAGCTGCCGGCGATGCAGACGGCCCGCAAACCGAGGTCCTTGGCCCGCTCGAGCTCCTTGACGGAGGCGTCGATGTCATCCCACGGGATCGTGGCCATGCAGATGAACCGGTCCGGGTATTTCTTCTGCAGCTCCGCACCCGCGTTGTTGTAGAGCTGTGCCAGCGCCGTTCGGAGCCACAATGGCTTCTCCGCCTGCGGCCGCAAGGGAGACGGCATTGCGTTCTGGGTGATCAAAACCTGCATGTCGAAGCCCAGCCGGTCCATCTCGGTGATGCGAGCCTCAGGGTCGCGCTGCGGATCTGGACGGTCGGCCTGAGGTCTGGGACGCTCCCGCCCGGCTGACACGCGGAACCCCGTCGGATTCACGAAGCGCTCGGCGTCGCGCCACATCATGTCTTCTGCTTCGCGCACTCGGGCTCGGGGCAGCAGCCCTTTCAGGTCCTGGTAGTCCACCGTGTGCGCAAAATGGCTGTCTCCATCGATCCTCTTGGTTCTAGCTATTGTGTCCATCACGACCTCCCTTGCTTGGTGCGGCGTCGCCTAATTCGTGACCCTCGAGGCCCGAGGCCAAGGAGCAGCGGTAGTGGCAATCCATCCCTCTCCCACCGCAGTGGGAGAGGTTAGGTGAGGGCACTTCCTCCATCGGTTCTTTGAAGCAGCGGAGATGTTTGCCTGCGTAGTGGGTGGCCCTCACCCTCCCCTCTCCCATCGCGATGGGAGAGGGACTACTCCCCGCCGGTCACGAACTTCGGCGACGTTGTGCTAGTCATCATCCTTATCAATTCGCCGACCGAGGGCCTCCTCGGCCCGGGAGACATAGTAGCGCCAGCTCGCCATCATCCCTTCGACGCCGCCAGCGGACCCGCGGACGCGTCGGCCTTGAACGGCCGGTCGGCCACGGAAGGCTTGTTCCGGGATCCGTTTCGGCGTACCGACCAGGTAGGCCTTGTACATCGTGCGACACAGGGTCTCAAGGGCCAGGGCGTTCATGGTGCTCTGCTCGATGCAATTGCCTGCCGCCGCGATGCCGTGCCCCACCATCAATGCGACGTCCTTGTTGCCCATGCACTCGGCGAACGCTTCTCCTTGTTCGTTCGTGCCGATGGTTCTGCTATCGGGGTACACCGGTACCCCATCCCGCGCGAGATTGCTACCCGGACGATACGGCCCATACGCTGGATATATCTCCTTGCCGGTTATGCCCAGCAGAACCGAATACTCCGGGTGCACATGGACCACGCTCTTGACATCGGGGCGCATCTTGTAGATCCAGATGTGCAGGAAGCTTTCGCTAGGAGGCTGAAGGTCGTCCGGCCCGTCCACCATGTCCGCGTCAAAGTTGACTTTCACGATGTCGCGCGGACGGGCGTAGCGCAAGCCTACCTGGTTGGGGCCCTTGCCCTTGATGAGCATCGTGTCATCGTCAAGGCGGTAGCTGACGTGCCCGGTGGCTCCATGCGTCATGTCGTAGGCGCCCAGGACCCTGCATGCCTGCGCCAGATCCTCCGCTAGCTCACGTTCCTGATAGAAGCCCATTGTTCTCCTCTCCTCCGCTCGCTGGTAGTGGGTCACTTCGCATGAACGTGGGGGCTACCCCCCTCCCTAACCCTCCCCCCCAAGGGGGGAGGGAACCAGTTCTCTTCCCCCTCGCCCTCGACGGGGGAGAGAACCAGTTCTCTTCCCCCTCCCCCTCGACGGGGGAGAGAATCAGTTCTCTTTCTCCCTCCCCCTCGACGGGGGAGGGTTGGGGTGGGGGTGACCGTGATCCCAAACATCGTAGTCCCCGCCCATCGACCTGGCAAGACTACCGATGCATCCGAGCCGTGTCAACGTTCGGTATTTTGGACGGCCAGCGCAGCTCGGCGGAAGTGAGTTGTGGGTTGCGCCCAAACGCCCGGGCGACTTCAACCGAATCCCTCTCCCATCGCAATGGGAGAGGCTAGGTGAGGGCCCCTCCCGAACCCTAGTACCATCGGCCATCGAGGTCTGCCCTCACCCCAGCCCTCTCCCGCTGCGGCAGGAGAGGGGGCCTGCCCGCACGACCAACTAGCGGTGCTCTTGCGCCGACGTGTACTGGTTGCACTCCAGCGCGTGGCGCTGCAATATCTCACGCACGCGTGAGCGCGAGCCCCGGGCGTGCTCGTTCGGGAGAGAGGTTGATGCCCTGGCCCAGAACCAGGTTCGCATCGACATCGAGCGGCGGGAACCCTTCGCGGGGGGCATTGCCTTTGACGATACCGGCCCCTACGAGCGGCTCGCGGGTAAGGCGTACTACGCCATCGACCCGCGCGAGGAGGGACTGCCCTACATCTGCGACCTCGATCTGGCGCCGCGAAACGGCGAAGGAATGGTCGAGTTCGCCGGGACCGTGGACATCGTCAAGCCGGTTGACATGGGCCGCCGCAACCGGCGCCTGCTCTACGAGTTCTCCAACCGTGGCGGACGCGCCGCGATCACCACGTTCAACTATGGAAAGGGCCGGGACCTTGCTAACCCGGAAGTCGCGGGCGACGGCTTTCTCATGCGGCTCGGCTACACCGTCATGTGGTCGGGCTGGCAAGGGGATTTGATCGATCGAGGCACCAACGTCGTGGCGTATCTGCCGGAGGCGCAGCAGAATGGTCAACGGTTGCGCGGCAAGGTGCGCCAGGAGTTCAGCACCATCACGCCGGGTGTGCTGTCGCTCGGGGTGAGCGCCGGCGCCGAGGGTGGTGACAACGTTCAGCCCTATCCGGTCCTCGACCGCGCAACGGCGACGCTCACGATGCGCGAGCGCGAGCGGGATCCGCGCATTCCCGTCCCGGACTCAGAGTGGGAGTTGGCGAAAGCCGAGCTGCGGGACGGCCAGGTCGCGCTCACGCCCTCCGTGAACGACCTCTACGTCAAGGGCGGCTTCAAGCCGGGCTGGATCTACGAGCTCATCTACGAGACCGAAGGGTCGAAGGTCATGGGCCTCGGCTTCCTCGGCATCCGCGACCTCCTGTCGATGATTCGCTTCGCCACGCACGACTCCGCCGGCAGTCCCAACCCACTGGCGGGGTATGTCGACAAGCTGTACGGAACCGGCCAATCGATGGGGGGCCGCGTCGTCCGTGAGTACGTCTACGAGGGCTGGAACGAGGACGCCGAGTCCCGGCAGTTGTTCGACGCAGTGCACACGCATACGGGCAGCGGCCGCCTATTCCAAAACACGCGCTTCGCCCAAGTGGGCCGCTACCCGCGGCAGCACGAAGAGCACCAGTGGCCGGCCGAGTACTACCCCTTCACATTCGCCAGCGTCCCAGACCCGTTCAGCGGCCGGGTGGATGGGCTGTGGAAGCGGCCCGCCAGCGATCCGCTCGTCATCCACACCCACACCGAAGGTGATTACTGGGAGCGGCACGTCTCGCTGACCCACACCGACCCGCCGGATGCCCGCGATTTGGACGTCCCGGAGACAGCGCGCATGTACCATATGACCGCCGCGCCGCACATGGCTCGGCCGGTCCACGATCCCATCTGGATCGGCCAGCTGACGGCCAACGACATGTCCGCGGCGCCGTACCGGCGGGCCGCCCTGGTGATGCTGGACGAATGGGCCACGGACGGCACGCCGCCGCCTCCGACGCTGCTCCCACGCGGCTCGGATGGCACGCTCGTCCCAGCCGACGAAGCCCTCGCTCGCTATCCGAAGGTACCCGGCGTAAACCTGCCCGCCGCCTCCCCGAGCCGGCTGCCACGCTACAACTATGGCCCCGACTTCGACGAGAGCGGCATCGTGAGCGTGTTCCCGCCCGAGCCGGTCGTCGGCCAGGAGTACCCGCTCCGCGTGCCCATGGTCGATGCCGATGGCAACACCGTTGCCGGGCTGCGCTACCCGGACGTGGAGGTGCCGCTGGGGACGTACAACGGCTGGTCGCTCCGCAAGGCCGGCTTCGCCGAAGGTGAGCAGTTCTGGAACACGGGCAGCTTTGTCCCCTTCGCCCGCACGCGGGCGGAACGAGAAGCGAATGGCGACCCGCGACCGTCGATCGAGGAGCGCTACCCGAGCCACGAGGCCTACGTCGAGGCGGTGCGGCGGGTCTGTGCGCCGCTCGTGCGCAACGGGCTGATGCTGCAGGAGGACGCCGACCGCTTCGTCGGGGCCGCGCGCACTCGGAACCCGCTCGATCCGTCTGTCCCGCTCGGACCGCTGATTCGGGTGCTCACCGCCCCTGGCGGCGATTAATGGATTAGGCAGCCCTGTCATGCGGGCTATACTGAGCGCGGTAGGCCCTTCAATGGAGGCGCCCTGAGTGACCACGGCGTTCCGATTCACATCCGCGGATCTGGAACGGATGCCTGACATCGAGGGGGTCCGCTACGAGATCATCGACGGAGAGCTCTACGTGTCGAGACAACCCGTCGAGTCCCACCAGTACGCATGCGTGGTGCTGTCCTCCGCGCTGCACGTCTGGAACGCGCAGACCGGATTGGGCCTCACGGTGCAGGTTCCGGGGCTTGTGTTCTCGGCCGACAATGATGTGATCCCCGATCTCGTTTGGATCAGCCACGAGCGCCGGGCCCTAGCCCTGGATGAGAAGGGGCACTACAGCATCGCTCCAGAGCTGGTGGTCGAGGTGCTCTCTCCGGGTTCGATGAACGAGCGGCGCGACCGAGAGCTGAAGCTGAACCTTTACTCCCGCCAGGGGGTGCAGGAATACTGGATCGTCGACTGGCGACAACACATCGTCGAGGTCTACCGTCCCGAAGCCGGCACGCTGCGGCTCTTAACCACCCTCTCCGACGACGACGAGGTCACTTCGCCACTTTTCCCCGGCTTCGCGTGTCCTGTGGCGAGCCTTTGGGCCCCCCCGGTTAGGCGACAGCCCGAGCGCTAGAACGAGAAATTCGTAGTCCTCGATCTCGGGCCGCGCCCGGCGATGCCGCTGTCGTAATCGGAAAGCAGCGTCTTCAGCAGCCTGCTAGGACGGCCTTGACCTGCGCCACATACGTCGCCTCCTCCTCGAGGCCCCAGCCGGGCGGTCGCTCCACCACGTAGCAGGAGCCGTCCTCCTGCAGCGTGCAGATCAGTCGGTCGAAACCGTCCACGTGGTCTTCTCCGACGAGCAGCAGGATGCCGTAGTCGAGGCCCACGCGCGCCCAGACGTAACGCATGAGCCGCTGCACGTCGATCGCCTGGTCGTCCAGGTCGCCGGCCATCAGGCGCGCCGCAAGCTCATGCGGATCAATGGCCACGGTCACGGGAAACTCAGTCCATGCATGTGCCTCACATGATACAATGCAGTACACATGACCAAAATGATACAGATTCGCAACGTGCCGGATGAAGTCCACACAAAGCTCAAGGTGCGCGCGGCGCAAATGGGTTTGACCCTCTCCGACTACCTCAAGCGCGAGGTGGTGCACATCGCGGAGACGCCCACGCTTGAAGAGCTGTTGGAGCGAATCAGCCGCCGTGGACCCGTGGACCTCCGTGAGTCGATCGAGGACGCGGTGCGGGCTGAGCGCGACAGCCATTGACCGTCCTCGACGCCTCGGCGGCCATTTGCGTCCTCTTGAACAGGCCCTTGGAGCGCGCGGGCGCGCTTCAGCAGCGCCTGCTCGGCGAAGCCCTTCAGGCTCCACATCTGATTGACCTCGAAGTGCTCCAGGCTCTGAGGCGATTTGTCTTCAGCGGCAGTCTGCCCGCGGATCGAGCCCGCGAGGCGCTGACCGACCTCGCTCAATTCCGCCTCACCCGGTATCCGCACTACCCGTTTCTCGAACGCGTGTGGCAATTGCGCCATAATCTCACCGCTTACGATGCCGCTTACGTGGCGCTCGCAGAGTTCCTCGACGCTCCGCTGCTTACACTCGATGCGCGCATGGCTCGCGCGGGTGGAGGCGTGGCTATAGAGGTGTTCTGAGTACGGCCCGCGGGGGGCACAATGGCTGCGACACTCCAGCGAGTTCGCTTCCCGGCGGATGGCGTTGATCCGCCCCTCCTGCAGGGCGAGCTCTGGGCGCCAGACGGCGCCGGGCCCGTCGCCGGCGTGGTCGTGGCTCATCCGCACCCGCTGCGGGGCGGAAGCATGGATAACAACGTCGTGATGGCCCTGTGCGAGGGCCTGCGGCGGGCGGGGATAGCCGCGCTCCGCTTCAACTTTCGCGGCGTTGGTTTGAGCGAAGGGCGGCACGGCGGCGGTGACGACGAGACGCTCGACGTGCTGGGCGTCCTCGCATTCCTGGCGGCGCAGCCCCGGATTGGGCCCGACCGGATTGGCCTGGCCGGCTACTCGTTCGGGGCCCGCGTCAGCCTGGCCGCGGCGGCCACGGCGGCCACGGCGGCCACGGCAGCCCAGATCCGGGCGTTGTTGTGCGTAGCGCCCCCGCTGCGAGAGCCGCTGCCCCCGAATCAACGCCCCGACTGCCCGTTCCTGGTGCTCGTGGGCGATCAGGACGCCGTGGCTGCCGATGGAGTGGAGCGCTACGCGTCGTATCTCCCAGATCCCGAACGGCTGCAAGTCGTCCGTGGAACCGACCATTTCTGGTTGGGCTTCGAGCCCGTGCTGGTGGATGCCGCGCAGCGGTTCTTCGCGGACGCTCTCACGCTAGAATAGCGGCTGTTCGTTTTTGGGAGGTGGGTATCTTGGCACGCTCTACTACTGATGATCCCGTCGTGACATTTGGCAGCTACTACAGGGCCGATCCTAACGACCTGGGCCGCAAGATCTCCTGGTACGACGAGTGGATCGAAAGTCTGGCGATGCAAGGGATTCCCATCTACCGGGGGAATCACATCGAGGATATGCGCACCGTGGAGGTGGGCTGGTGGGAGGAGAAAGAGTGCGGCGCTGCCTTCCTCCAACTCGACGGCCAGTGGCGCCTGCTGGACGTCAGGGTCACCGAGGTCCCGCCTGGGCACACCACTGCTCCTTTCAAGATGCTGCTCGACGAAAAGGTCTACGTTCTGTCCGGCCACGGCCAGTGCACGATCTGGGCGGAAGGCATGCCCAAGCGCAGCTTCGAGTGGCAGCCCCACAGCCTGTTCTTCATCCCTCCGAACTACAGCTATCAGCTCAGCAACCTGCGGGGCGACCAGCCCGCGCGCCTGGTCCACAGCAACCGGATGGACATCGCCGCCTCTATGATCCGCAACCCGGACGTCTTCTTCAACAATCCGGTTGTGGACACCAGCATCCTTTACGGCGATCAGGACATCTTCTCCGAGGCCAAGGTGGTTCATGGCACTGCGGGGATCGCGCGGAGCGAGAGCCGCGCGGTGTGGACCTCGAACTTCTTCCCGGATGTGTCGGCATGGGAGAAGCTCGAGCCGTATCGAAATCGAGGGGCTGGGGGTATGACCGTTGCTTTCGGCTCGGTGCACGGCGGCCTCGGCTCCACGAACGCCAGCATGTCGGTGTTCCCGGCCCAGCGCTACAAGATGGCCCACAAGCATGACGCGGGAGCCGTGATCGTCATTCCCAGAGGTGAGGGCTACTCCGTGCTGTGGAAGCCGGGCTCCAACGAGCGCCTCGTTTGTCCCTGGCGCGAGGGCAGCCTGCTGGTCCCGCCGCACATGTGGTACCACCAGCATTTCAACCTCGGGTTGGAGCCCGCGCGCTACCTGAAGCTAAACGGCCACATCCCCGCCTTCCGAGAGAGCGAGCAGATCGACTACTCGGTCGAGGAGCCCTGGGTGCGGCGCCGCTTCGGGGAAGAGCTGGCCAAGCGTGATCTGGCCACGACGATGCCTGAGGAGTGCTACACCACCCCCTATTACGAGTGGCCCTACGGCGAAGACATGAGCGGCGACTGAGCACTCCGAGGGAGAGTGTTCGTAGAAAGCGGCATGGGCCACCCCTCACCCTAACCCTCCCCCTCAAGGGGGGAGGGGACTCGTTGGCAGCCACTTGCTCGGATAAACCGTTGCTGGAATGCCTCTAGGTTCCGTCGGGGCGGCTCCCGGGACGAGCGTATACTGGCCCCTGAGCCAGCAGGGGGCGTCGGGTATGGGGGAGGAGCGGCCGAGCCTGCGCCGCGCGGTGGCGGCGCTCGGGTACCGCGATTATCGGCTCTACTATGTTGGGTTGCTCGTCGCCGGCGTTGGCAGTCAGCTGCAGACTACGGCCAACATCTGGCAGATCTACGAGCTGACGAACTCACCACTCCACCTGGGCCTCACCGGCCTGGCTCGCGCGATACCCGTCGTCGCTCTGTCGCTGATGGGCGGCATCATCGCGGACCGCATAGACCGCCGCCGGATCATCATGGTGGCGCAGGCCGTGGCCGGGGCGCTCGCCATAGCCCTCGCCGCTCTCACCGCCGCCGGGCTGATCGACATCTGGCACATCTATGCCGCGACATTCATCGGCGCTGTCTTCATGGCCCTCAGCGCGCCGGCGCGCACGGCCCTCATCCCCAATCTGGTTCCGCGCGAGCACCTGCTCAACGGCATCGCGCTGCACTCGACCGTCTGGCAGACGGCAAATATTATCGGCCCCGCGATCGCGGGCGTGCTCATCGCGTCGGTCGGCCTGACGACAACCTATTTTGCCAACGGGATGGCTCACATCGTGACGCTGTTCGCCCTCGGCCTGATGCACGTCGGCGCTGTGGCGGTGAGCAGGCGCCAGTCGGCCGTGCGCAGCCTGGTCGAAGGGCTGTCGTTCGTGCGACGCAATTCGGTCATTCTGACGCTGCTGAGCACAGACGCGGCAGCGACCTTCTTCGGCGGATACCGTGTGCTGATGCCGTTCTTCGCCGCTGCCGTGGGCGTCGGGCCCCAGGGTCTCGGCCTGCTGTACGCGGCGCCCGGCGTAGGCGCGCTGCTCGGTGCTGGCACGGTGATGTCGCTTGGGGACCTGCGGTACAAGGGCCTGGTGGCGGTCACGGCCATCCTCGGCTACTGCGTGGCCCTCGTTCTGCTCGCCCTCTCGCCCTGGTTCGCGCTCTCTCTCGTCGCGGCCGGCGCCCTCGGAATGCTCGACTCGTGGCAGGCGACTCCGCGCAACGCGGTGATTCAGGCGATTACACCCGACGAGCTGCGAGGGCGCGTCTCGAGCTTCCAGCACATGCTCACCAATGGCATGCCGGCACTGGGGCAGACGTACAACGGGGCTCTGGCGGCGGTCATCGGGCCAGCGCTGGCGGTCGTGGTGGGCGCTGTGGCCTGCGCAAGCGTGGTCATCAGCATCGTAGCAGCCCGCCCGGAGCTGCGGGCCCGTGACCTGGGATCGCCTCCGCGGCCGACGGGTGTCACCCGAACATCTTGACGGGGTCGGTCAGTTCCTACGGACGTAGCCTTTCCGTCCGGTAGGGGAGGGGCTCGTCCCCTACCGCCCGGTGAGCGCACGCAGAGCCCCACGGCGGGGGACAAGCCCCCGCCGTACCGGACGACGGAACCGACGCATGGCGATATCCATGAAAAGTGACCCAGTAGGCGACGGCCTCCATCATTGCCACGACGCGCCCAGCGTCATGCCGACCGCTGCATCGGCGTCCTTGGAGTGCACGTCTGGCTATCACTGGACGTACCCATAGCGCACCAGTCTCAGCCCTCCGTCCTGTACCAACCCTATCCCAGGCGCATACACCTTCTCTCCGAATACTCCCGGGTCGATCGGCGATGACTCTCTCGTTCTCAGGCAGTTCTCGAATGCTCCCGCGGGCGTCGTGACTTTGTCGGAGGTGCTGATCACCTCGGCTCGGTCCTCAGCGATGCCCCTGGCAAGCTCCTGGTAGTACCTCATGCCCACCTGAGGAGCACCGGGCAGGTACAAACCGGGCTCACTTCCATTGACATATGCCAACCACGTGCCCTCATGGCTTACGCTGCCGTCGTCGTGGTAGTTATCGACGTACTCACCCAGGTAAAACACATCGCCGGTCGCTGCATCCAGAGCGAAGAAGTTTCTCGCCAGCTCAATGAGCTCGCCGCGCTCTTCACTTCGCTCTTCAACTACCCGAGCCGTTATCCCGTTGATCACCTCTGTCTCGTCCAGCACGGTGACCGTGACCCTCTCGCGGCTATCCTCAAGCACAAGCTGATATCCCGGCTTGAGGATGAAGTACGCAGATTCGCCGGTGTGTGTCAGGGCACGCTGCGGGACGTTGAAGTCTGTTTGCCAGTCCTGCAGCGCGGCTCTACCGGCTCGAGCACCCGCACCCCCGCACGACATGAGTAGCGTGGAAACCGCCGTGAGGGTGAGTACGAGAATCGCCTTATGCATGATCACGCAGCTCCTTAAGTGCTAAGTTGGCAGGCGCAGGGCACCCCCGAGAAGCCGGTAAGATGGCGGGAAGGGGAGGGAACAGGTCGCATTGAGACGGTGTTTCGCCCGCTGAGCCGAGTCTCTAGGTGGTGGCCCCACCGCTGCGACCGACTTGACCAGTGTCATGCGAAACCAGGCGCAAGATATCGCGTCTGGCCTCCTCCCACAGATGCGGACGTACCTTCGGATCGGGACGCTTTGCCGTTGCCGTCAGCGATTCTCCGGGACGCCCATGAATCCCAGGTTAAGCGTGTCTTAAAGAACCTTCATCATCGGCGTCGCCCAGCACTCGCCAGTCGGCGAGCCTCCCTGGTCGGTGATCACTCGAGCTTGGCTGTCAGCAGTTTGTGTCGAGTGGCTGCCGTATTCTTGGGACCGTTGCACCGACGGCGAACCTACCTCGGGCGGTCGACGCGGATGGAGGGGTCGTTGAAGTCGGACAGTGTCAAGGTGGTCGCCAAAACCTGCTCCGTCGGGAAGCCAACGAAGGGCACGCGCGGGGGCGGTTCCGGCGGGCTGACGCTCACGCAAGGATAAGCCAACCCACGAGCAGAGCGCACGCTGATACCCCATGTGGCCAAGCCTCCATGACTGGATGCTTGTTCGAGGCGTGGCCCTCTCATCCCGCACTCGAATGGTGGCCGCGCTTGGTGTTCCGATCCCGGCTGCCGCCGTCGTGCCCTGGGCGGTGCTTCCGGTGGCGACAGCCGAATCTTACCTGTCCGCGGCCTGAGTGCAGCGACCCATCTGGCCGTCGCCCCGGCGCACGAAGCGTGCGCGGCTCGCCACCGCTGTTCGACCCGACGGCCAGATCGGCACCGGCTGTCTGCTCCCCGTAGAGTGTCGCAGTACTGCGATTTTGAGTAGCTAAACCTTCGCATTTCGGTCCGCTCTTCGCCCCGTCGGGGCCGCTGGCCGTATCCTGCGCTGGGTTGTACGGTGGACGACGTCCGAGCTGGCGGTAAAAGGGCCCTACTGATCGACGGCAACAACGTCATAGGCGCGGCGGTCGCTGGCTGGTGGCGCGACCCGCCAAGGGCGGTGCGTCGCCTCCTGGACCGCCTCCACTGCTACGTGGAGGTCACAGGCGAGCTGGTCGAGGTCGTGCTCGACGTCCCTCAGCCCGATCTCCCCGAAGGCAACTACGACGGGGTGGTCGTGCGCTATGCCACGCGTCGGGGGCGGGACGCGGCCGACGACCGCATTCTCGAGATCCTCGACGCCGCCGCGACGGCCGTGGTAGAAGTAGTCACGTCGGATCGGGCCCTCGCCGACGGCGCCCGCCGCCGCGGCGCGCTTGTCACCGGCGCCGGCCGCTTCCTGGCGCGTCTGAGTGACGCCGGCTGCTGACCTCTATGAGAATTCCCTCTTGGCGACGCGAAGATCTGCCCGTACCATTGGGAGTTATGAAAGTCGGAGCATTCGAGATCTCAGAGCCCGTACCAGAGCTGCGCGATCCGCACGCGTTGGTGATGATCCGGCCGTGGGTGGACGTTGGAAGCGTCGGCACCCTCACGCTCGCTCGACTGGAACGACACTTCGGCGCCAAGGATCTGGGGAAGCTCGCCAGGCCCGGTACCTTCTTCGATTTCACTCGCTATCGTCCGACAGTACGTAACGTCGAGGGCGGCGGCAGGGAGACGACGTTCCCCAATAGCCACATTCGGTTCGCCCAGCCGGGAACGGGCCCAGACCTCCTGTTCATGCATCTCCTCGAGCCGCATGCGATGGCCGAAGACTACATCGACTCGATCGTCGAGCTGCTCAAGCATTTCCGCATTAGCGTCTATTGTCGGCTGGGCGCCATGTACGACTCGGTGCCCCATACGCGACCGATTGTGGTCACGGGGAATACGGGGGCTATCCAGCCGCGCCCGGGCGCTGCTCCACCGCTCGCGCAGCAGGGCGGAAGCACGTACGAAGGGCCAACCACGATCATGAACTTGGTGACCGATGCGGTGACCAAGATGGGCGCCGCCACGATGAACCTCATGGCTCATCTCCCTCATTACGCCCAACTCGAAGAGGACCACGCGGGGACGGCCCGCATGCTCCAGGTGCTCAGCGCCTTCTATGACTTCCCGTCCAATGTGGCTCCCAGTCGCCGAGGGGAACGGCAGTACCAGGAGCTCTCGGGCGCCGTCGATCGCGACCCGGCGATCAAGTCGCTCGTGGCGCGCCTTGAAGCCCACTACGATGCCACGTATGAGCAGCCTGAGCAAGGGGGCCAGCAACGCACGTCGGACCAACCGTCCGTTGAGCTGTCGTCAGAAATCGAGCGCTTCCTCAAGGGGCTTGACCAGGGGCTCTAGCAGCAGCCGGTCTGCGTGCAGCAGTCCACTAGACCCCGCCCTTTTGGATCGGCAGCCACCACCGATGCTCCGGACTCGGCTCGTAGAAGGCGATCAACTCGATGTACGAGCCATCCGCAGCACATGAACGAGAATGCCCGATCGCGACTCTGGGCGGCCAGCCCCTCGAGCGAACACATATTCGATGTCTTCGAGGTCGTGCGCGGCCGCTTCTCGTTATTCACCAGCCTCCCTGCCAGCCCTCCCCATAAGAAGGAGTCAGCCTATTTATACGAGCCTCACTGGCGAAATGGGCGAAGTCCGCCGTCCTCCGGCGCATTGCCTTAGAAGTCCGGTTACCGAGGCAAACGTTGACCGCCTCCCCCCGACTGCTTAGCATACCTGGCATTCCGGTCAAGCTCGATTCGACGGGAGGGAACTATGGCTGCAGTGGCGGAACCCGTGCGCGACCCCCTCTTCACCGACTGGCAGCTGCCCACCTTCTCCATGCAGGAGCGCGAACGGCGCTGGGGCCGCGTCGGCGAGCTGATGCGGGGCGATGGCATCGACTGCATCGTCGCCCTCAATAGCACGGGCACCCACAACCGCAACCAGGCGGACGTCCGGTACCTCACGCAGCTAGGGAACAACTGCGAGGAGGTCGGCGTCTGCTTCCCCATCGACGGAAAGGTTACCGCCATCACCAATCGCGGCGGCTACTGGGCGGCCGGCGACTGGGTCGGAGAGACGATGCGCTCGGGGCGGGCGTGGTCGGGAGCGCTGATCCAGTGCCTCAAGGATGCGGGTATGGAGCGCGCGACGGTCGGCGTGTGCGGCCTCACGACCGGCGTGTACTCGGCCGTGCGCCAGCCCGACGGTTTTGCTGGGTACACGGCCGTCACGCGGATGCAGGAGGCGCTCCCCGATGCCAGGTTCGTGAGCGCAACGGACCTCATGGGTGAGGCGCGGTTCGTGAAGAGCCCCGAGGAGATCGAGTTCCTGCGGCGGAGTACCGGCATCGCCGAGCGCAGCTGCCACGCGATGCTCCAGACGGCGCGTGTTGGCGTGTTCGAGCCGCTCATCATGGCCAACATGTACCACGCCGCCATCGCCGCCGGCGGCAGCATGCCCATCATGTTCGGCTGGACCTCGGGTCCGTTCGGCGGCGCCTACCACCGCATTGAGCAGCCCACGCACCGTACGGTGAAGAGCGGCGACTACATGACGGTAGAGATCGAGGGGCGCTGGGGCGGCTACGTAGCGCAGATCGACCAGTCGATGACCTTCGGCGACGTACCGGCATGGGCCGCCGACGCCCACAAAGCCGCCGCCGATTGCTTCTGGGACATCGTCAACGCGATGAAGCCGGGCGCTACTTTCGGGGAGCTGATAGAGGCCGCGCGCCGCGTAAGCCGCGACCCGAACGCCACCGGGGCGCTAACTCTGCACGGCCGCGGCCTCGGCGATGACGGCCCGCTGATCACGAACCAATCGCAGCCCGAGGTCGCCCGAACGCCTCTCCAGGAAGGCTGCGTCTTCGTCGTAAAGCCGAGCATCACCTACAACAGGAAGAGCGACGTGGGCCACGTGGGCGATTCAGTGGTGGTGACGGCCGGCGGCGTTGAGAGGCTGGGAACGCGCCCCATCGACCACTACTGGCACGTTGATTAGGCAACAGGCAACAGGCAATAGGCGAGAGTGGCACGCTCCTCTATTGCCCATTGCCCATTGCTCATTGCCCATTGCCCGCCTCACGCCTGCCACGGGCTGAGGCCCATCATGATGACGAGGCGTTCGCTGCCGTTGTTGCTCACGCCGTGCGTCACTCCGGCCGGCGCCAGCACCGTGAGGCCTGGCCCCGCGCGCAACGTCTCGTCGCCGACGATGAACTCGCCCTCGCCCTCGAGCACGAGATAGAACTTGTCCTGGTCGGGGTGCGTATGCACGCGGTCGCTCTGGCCCGGTTCCAGGCAGTTGAGGCCCAGCAGCATCCGTGGGCTCTCGAAGATCGTCGACTTGTACATCCTGTCGGGGTTGGACCCGGTCAGCGTCCGGTAGTCAATAGCGTTAGCCATGATCACCTCCGTTCTGAATTGCTGATTGCTGATTGCGCGCTGCGGACTACACCGTAGCCTAATCCGCAATCCGCAATCCGCAATCCGCAATCCTAAAAGCCCAGCTCCTCGCCCACCAATAGCATCCGGATGCGGTCTGGCCGTTCGTGGTGGAAGACCACCATCTTCCCAACCTCACTCCCGTGGCCGCCGATCGACTTGATCCGAGCGTCCTCGCCGGGCAGGGCAACCTCCCACACGCGGCGGACGGCGTCCTCCAGCGTCGGCACGATCTTGTTGATGCCCACCACCCAGATGACGTTCCTGGCGCCATAGACGTAGCCGCCGATCCGGGTGCCTGCCGCGTCGGCGCATACCGCCTCACCGGCAACGGTCAGCGCATTCACGCTCCCCAGGAAGTACTCGGCCAGCGTCGCCTGCCGCCGGTTTTCGCCGCGGGCTGCCCCGTCGGCGTTCTGCTGGGTCTCCGCCCGGAAGTAGCGAAGCTTGCCCTCGCGGTGCAGCTCGGTGAGCCACGCTGTGAACCCTATCTGGTCGAGGGTGGTCGAGCTGCCCGTTTGGACTTCCACGCCGAGGGGTACTAGCTCCTTGAGGCGGGCGAGGGCCTCCGTCCCGGTCTCGTAGTACTCCATCGCCACGCCGCGGTGCGCCAGCGCCTCGCGCAGCTGCTCGACCTCGGTGCGACCAAGCGTTTTCAACACTGGGAGAGCCCTCCGACGACAGGAATCATACCGGGACGCTCAGCCAGGCTCCGTAGAAAGGACGAACCCGGGTGCCGACGCGGTGGTCGCGCGCCCAGGCGTAGGCCCACTGAGCGATGGCCAGATCGTGTACGTGCAGAACGGTGAGCTCGAACACCACCACGTCGTCGGGGGTGC
Source organism: uncultured Chloroflexota bacterium (assembly GCA_964417895.1). GTDB lineage: Bacteria > Chloroflexota > UBA6077 > UBA6077 > SHYK01 > CAYQJS01. The sequence continues at coordinate 24,129 of CAYQJS010000038.1, forward strand.
GGCGCGGCGTGGCCTCGCCAGCAATCACGGCGGTCAGCTCGGCGGCCAGGTCGCCCCTGGTGAAAGTGCCGGCCCGGATGCGGCCGCCGTAGGGCTCCCGCCCGATGAAACCGCTCGCAAACGCCTCCCAGGTGATGAAAACGGCGCGGGTGGTGTCGACGAACTCCGGCGCCAGGTGGTTCTCGGACATGGAAATCACCAGCGCCCCCGGCTTCACGTGCGAGCGCTCGATCACGGGCATCGTGCTGGTGTTCGCGAGGTCCACGATATCGGCGTCGCGGGCCGCTTCCTCGACGGAGCCCACAGCCTCGGCATGCACACCGACGCGGCCCGCCACCTCCTGCGCGAACGCCTCGCGGTGCGTGGGCGTGGGGCTATACACGAGCACCCGCGCGATGCCGGGCACGGCGCGGCACACGGCCTGCACCTGGGTACGAGCCTGCTGCCCGGACCCAACGATGGCCAGCGTGCGGGCGCCGGTTGGGGCGAGGTGGCGCGCGGCCAGGCCACCGGACGCGCCGACCCGCAGCGGATTGAGGCGGCTGTAGTTCATCAGCGCCAGCACCTGGCCGGTCTCTCCGTCCAGTAGCAGGTAGCCGCGCGCGTTGTTGGGCCGCCAGAGGTGCAGGGACTCGGGCGCCGGCGTGCCGAACACACGGATGCCGGTATCCAGGCCGGCGCCGGTGGCCAGGGTCACCCGCGCGCTGGGCCGCCCACCGGGCTGCGGATGGCCCAGGAAAGTCGTTTGTGTCACCAGACCCCGATGCAGCGCGAGCGTCGCCCGCTCCAGGGTGTCGATTGCGGCGTCGATGTCGTCTCCGCCTTCGCCTAGCGGCTGCAGATCGGATTCGGTGAGCAGTAGCGCATAGTCTGGCATGGCGGGACTATACTGGCGAGGCCCAGATCGAGCGATGCGGAGCTACCGCTGGCGCAGAGAACTGGTCCCCTCCCCCCTTGCGGGGGAGGGTTAGAGAAGGGGGTAACCCCCAGGTTCATGCAAAATGACCCAATAGAGAAGGGCGATGATGGGCTGGAAGCGTCTGATCGGACCTCCGTTGCCTTGTGAACGCCGGGCCGCACTGGCCGCATCCACTTGTCACCTGGAACGTCCATGAATGGGACGTGCGGGGCTAGGTCGGCGCCTTCCAAGTCGCCATCATGGACGCAGGCCTGCCGCGGCAGGAGGTCGACCGGTTTCGAGCAGACTGCTCAAGCGGTGGATGATCTCTTGAAAGACTCCGGCCTCCAAACGCCCGAGAGTGCCAGCTAGCAAAGCTTCGGACATAAGCGACTTTCCGATACGGAACACGGATGGCACTTTCAAGCCTGATCCCGCAAATGCGGAGTGACTGGGGTCGAGTACCAAGTCCAGGCCGGGGGTAGCCTGGTTGAGCTGCGACGATATGAACAAGACGATGAAGTCGCGGTAGCGGCCGGGGATTTCCGCCAGGACCAGGACCGGTCTAAGCCTGGCGCCACTCATGTCCGTGAACGGAAACCGCGCCAGGATAACCTCTCCCCGTTCTGGCACTAGCGGACATCTGCCTCCGTGTAGACGTCCTCGGCGGGATCGAGCAGCCACGCCCAACCCGGATCCCGCTGCAGCAGGGCGAGCAAGGCCTCGTCTTCAGTAGCCTCCGTGAGGACAATGACCTCGGCCTCCTCACCCTTCCTGATCGGGAGCCCGCGCAAATGCAGCTCCCCATCTGCGTCGGCCTTTGCGCGGACGCGTATTGATGTCATCTTGCCTCCTCAACGCCCGACTCACCGTCACCCGCAACCTGTCGCCTCTGTGGCAGTATACGACCGCCTGGGAAGGGCCTTGGGCACCGCAGGGGTCGGCCCTTCGCTTGACCGTTCTCGAGGGGCTGGGATAAAAGTAGCCCTCCGCACCAGGACCAAAGCACACTCAGGAGGAGAGAAGACCGATGTTCAACGGCCAGAAGGTCCTCGACGTCCACGGCCACATGTCGACCCCGCCGCACTTCCGCGCGTACGCATACAACCTCATAGCGCTCCGCAGCCCCGGGGAGGGCGGGGCGGACATACCGGAGGAGGCGCTCGATGCCGCCCAGAAGCGCCACCTGAAAGTCATGGACGACCGCAACATCGACCTCCAGCTGCTCTCGCCGCGCCCCGTTGCAATGATGCACTGGGAGGCTGCGTTCCTCGTGGACAAGTGGACCCGAGTCACCAACGACACGATCCACAGGATCCACACGATGTACCCGGACCGGTTCGTCGGCATCGCCCAGCTTCCCCAGAACTCGAAGATCGCCACTAGCAATTGTGTGGCGGAGCTGGAGCGGTGCGTCACCGAGTACGGCTTCGTCGGCGCGCTCGTGAACCCGGACCCCGCGGGCGACCGCCAGACGCCGGGCGCCCACACCGAGTACTGGTACCCGCTCTACGAAAAGGCCCAGCAGCTCGACGTGCCGCTCATCATCCACCCATCGATTAGCAAAGACCCACGAATCGAGATCGTCCCCCACAGCTACCAGATCAACAACGTTACCGAGGAGTACATCTGGACGCAGCTGATGCTCCACAGCGACATTTTCAAGACCTTCCCGCGCCTGAAGATCGTGGTCTGCCATTGCGGTGGGGCGCTGAGCCGCTTTATCGAGGTGGATGCACGCCATGCCGGCCGGCTGTCGCAGATGACCAACAACCTGTTCTTCGACACCTGCGCCTACGACGAGACGTTCCTCGCCGCGGCGATCAAGCAGAAGGGCGTCGATCAGATGCTATTCGGCACTGAGGCGCCCGGGTCCGGCGGCGCGGTTCGGCCGGACACCGGCCGGACTTCCGATGACATGGTGCCAATCATCGACGAGATCGAGTTCCTGAGCACCGAGGACAAGCTGAAGATCTTCAACGCCAACGTGAAGAAGGTGTTCACCCGGCTCAAGGTCGCCGAGGGAGTCGGCGCGGCGGCTTAGGGAAAGGGGACAGGCGTAAGGGACAGGGGACAGGGGACAGGGGACAGGTGATGGGGGACGGGGAGTGTTACCGGGCGTGGCTGCACCCTGTAACCTGTGCCCTGTAACCTGTAACCTGAAATAGGAGGCGCATCGTGAACTCGCGACCGTGGGACCGATTTCTGACGGAGAACGACAGGGCGCACCTGGCCGCGGGAGGCCCACACAGGGCCTACGGCTGGGGTGAGAAGCCGGCGCTGCTCCTCATCGACATCTACCGCGGCGTCTTTGGTGACAAGCCCGAGCCTTTGCTGGAGGCCGTCAAGATGTGGCCGGGCAGCATGGGAATCGGCGGCTGGGAGGCGGCCGAGCGCGTCAAGCAGCTGCTCGGCGTCGCCCGCGAGGTGGGCATCCCGGTGATCCACGTCACTGGGAACCCCGGCGTCCCGCACTGGTCGGATCGAATCGGTGCGGATCGCCCCTCGTCGGGCGACCCCGCCGCGGAGGGCCGCCGCTCGCGGCGGTTCGACATCGTCGAGCAGGTGGCGCCCATCGACGGCGAGGTCGTCTTCCGCAAATCGGCGCCGAGCGCCTTCTGGGGGACAGCCCTCATCCCCCACCTCCGCCTCATCGACGTGGACACCCTCATCGTGTGCGGTGAGAGCACCAGCGGCTGTGTGCGCGCCTCGGTGGTCGATGGGTGCACGAACCGATTCCGCATGATCGTAGTCGAGGAGTGCGTGTGGGACCGCCACGAGGCGTGCCACGCTATCAACCTCTTTGATATGAACCAGAAATACGCGGACGTCGTGAGCCTGGCAGAGACAATAGAGCGGCTGCGCGCCAGGCACACCGCGACAGCGGATGCGCGGGAGCTGGCGGCCGTCGGCCGGTGACTCCCTCTTCCCTTGCGAGAGGGAGAGCGCTGGCGGGAGGAGCTTAATCATGCCCATGCTCATCGATTGGCATGCGCACCACACCGCGCCCGAGGTGGCTGAGCGGGCCGGCCAGATCAGCGGACGGGCGCCGCGCCCCGACCCCTACGACTCCCCGGACTTCGCCCGACGCATCGCCGAGATGGATGGAGCCGGGGTGGACGTACAGCTGATATCTCAGGGCGCGGGGCTCAACGCCGATGCGCTGCCGCCTGACCAAGCGATGCAGCTCGTGCGCGCTTCCAACGACGCTGTCGCCGATCGCGTGGCGCCATATCCCGACCGCCTTTTCGGGAACATCGCCATAACCTGGAACGACCTAGAGGGCTCGGCCGCGGAGATCGATCGCATGGCGGCGCGGGGCTTCAAAGCCGTCCTCATGTACGCACGGCCCGACACGGCAGACAGGGCTGAAGCCGAGCCCATCTTCGCGAAGATCGACGAGCTGGGCCTACCCATCTTTCTGCACGGCGGTGGGGCCGGCGGACGCCGCGACGCCGGCCTCGAACGCCTCGAGGATGGCGGCCAGGGCGTCATCGTCAGCGCCCTGGCCGATGCGGCCGTCTCCGAGTGCGTTGTCCGCATGATCGCGGCCGGCGTCTTCGACCGGCACCCGGGTCTCCACGTGGTGATCCGCAGCTCCGGCGGCGGCATCCCATTGCTCCTCAGCAAGCTGTGGTGGGAGCACAAGGGGCCCGAGGGAGAGCAGCGTTACTCGGAGGTCTTGCTCGACCACTTCCTGGTGGACTGCGCCAGCGCGAGCCCGCGGACGCTCCAGTTCCTCATCGACACCATGGGCGAGGACCGCGTCGTGTTCGGCTCGGACTACTGCGGCGGCCTGGGCCCGCTGGAGAAGGGGGTCCGCGTGATCGCGGAGCAGCCTGACCCGACACGGATCAGGGCTCTGACCGAGCGCAACTCCAGGCGGCTGCTGAGGATATAGGCGTCGCCCCCCCTCTCCCTCTGGGAGAGGGCTGGGGTGAGGGCGTATCTGAGCGGTGCCCTCACGCGACTTGGCTACTGACGGCTACAGGCTCTCCCCCAAGTGGACGCGGGGTTAGCCTGCCACGGCGGCTACTGCCGGCTCCCTCGAAGCCGGGGCGCCCGCCAGGTCGTAAAACCGCTCGGCGTTGGCGTGCAGGATGTTGGCCTTGTCGATGTCCGTTAGCTCCTCGCACTCCACTAGCTCTTCGATCTCCCGCTTGCACATCGCGTTGTTGACCTCGTGCGGGAAGTCCGAGGAGTAGACAAACATCTCGCTGCCAACCTGGCTGCAGGCGTGAGCGAGCGCGGGCTCGTCGCCCTCGCAGCCGACGTACAGCCGGCCTGCCTTCACGTGCTTGCGGATGTAGTCGCTCACCTGCTCGTCGGCCGGCGGCGACAGCTCCCCGCGCGGGTTGTACTGGATGTGGGTCTCGTGCGCGCGGTCGAAGCGCTCGATCGCCACCAGCAGCCAGGCGACGCCGCCCTCCATGAAGCCGAACTTCGCGTTGGGGAACCGATCGAGGACGCCGTTGAAGACGATGCCCGAGAAGTTGATGAGGAGTCCGAGGGGATGCCCCATGGCGCCGACTGGCGTGTAGTTGTTGAGGTGGTCGAAGCCGAGTCCGCTGTGCGCCCCACCGTGGACGCCGAGAGCGCAGCCGAGCCGGTCCGCCTCCGCATAGACGGGCCAGTACTCCTTGGCGCCCAAATGGTCCTTCAGGCCCGTCGAGGGGAGCATGGCGCCGCAGAAGCCCAGCTCCAGAACTGCGCGGCGAAGCTCGACCACCGCCGCCTCGGGTTCCTGCATCGGGATGAGAGCCATGCCCTTGAAGCGCGGGCTCACCGAGAGGTATGCCTCGTGGAGCCAGTCGTTGTAGGCGCGGGTCAGAGCGATGGCCCAGTCAAGGTGGAAGATCTTGCCGACGGCCAGGCCGCTCGTCGTATAGAGCACCGCCGAATCGATGCCCACATCGTCCATGAAATCGATCCACCCGTCGACACCCGTGTCGCGCCTGAAGGAGCCGGGCGGTGTCTGGCCGATGAAGGCATGGAACTGGTCCAGAGGCGGGAACCAGCGGTCCGGCGCTGGCCCGCGCCTGAACTCATCCGGCAGGAACTTCGCCAGGCCGTCGTTGTCCTCGAAGACATGTCCGTCGCCATCAATCACCTTCATGGCCGGTTCCCTCCAGCCGGGCGAAAGCCGTCGGATGTCGCTCGCTCGCCCGCCCTCAGTCTATCGAACATCGGCAGTACCCATATTTCTAACTTGTCTTCCAGCTTCATCTGCAACTCTCGCTCGGAGATGAGCTCTGCTATTTCGAGCGTACGATCTTCCGTGGTGGTAGCCTCGACGTAGACAGCTGGGGGATCGGTGCCCCGGTAGACCCGGAATCGGGCATCGGGGTATTCCTGCGAGATCATCCGCTGAAGCTCGGCAATCGCCGCCTGCATCCTTGGATGCTTGATCGCTGTGATCAACCCCGCCGTCCCGTCAAGACTCCGACGATTCCTCGGGCGAACTGCAAAGTTTTCCGCGCTTCGCGCTCGGTTGCGTCCCGAATGAGGGAGTAGTCTGCTATGCGACGGATTCTATCGGATTCCTCAAGCGCCAAACGCAGCCTCGGGTCGAATAGGTGGCGCCGGTTGATCAGCAGGCCCACGAACTGCGAGCGAACAAACGTGTGGCTCTACTCTCCCCGCGGCCAGATCCCCTCATGAATCAGCGCAGCGATCGCCGCCTGGAAGCATGCGTAGTAGCTACGGCTCGCAGAGCTGTTGAAGTGGCCAGCGGCGAACGCCCGCTCAGACGCCACGAGGCTCTCCTCAGCTTTGCTGAGGGCGACGCCCTCGGCCGATTCACTCGATCCCTGGCTCACTTCGCGCTGGCACCGCCGTCGACGATGAGGACCTGGCCCGTGATGAAGCTGGACTCGTCGGACGCCAGGTAGACGGCGCACCAGGCCGTGTCCTCCGGCCGGCAGAAGCGGCCCAGCGGGATGCCCGTGGGATCGGCGCGCTGGGTCTGCTGGGCGACGCGCCGCTGCCCGGGTGCGTATTGCAGGAAGCCGGGCGCGATGGCGTTGCAGCGGATCCCCCTTGGTCCGTACTCCACGGCGATCTGCCGAGTGAGCCCGGTTATCCCAGCCTTGGTCGCCGCGTGCGCCGCGTGCCTCGGAGACCCATACAACCCGGATACTGATGAGATGTTGATGATGGAGCCGGACCCTCGATCCAGCATGGCGCGGACCGCGTACTTACAGGCGAGAAACGTAATGGTCAGCTCGTGCTCGATGGTGAAGCGTCAGTCGTCCAGGCTCGTCTCGTGCAGAGGGCTGAAGCGGACAAGACGGCCGCGTTGTACAGCGCATCGACCTTCCCGTGCTGCTGGAGTGCGAGGTCGATCAGCTCCTGGTTGGCTGATTCCTGCGTCAGGTCGCCGACGTAGAGGGTGGCCTCACCACCTTCCTCTCGGACGATGTCTGCCGTCTCCGCCAGCCCGACCTGGTCAACGTCGGCCAGCACCAGGCGCGCGCCCTCGCGCGCGAAGATCTGCGCGGCGACGCGTCCCTGCCCGCTGCTCGCCCCGGTAATGACGCACGCCTTACCCGCGAGCCGACCCGCCATGGCGCCGCTCCTTTAACACCCGATGGCCACACAATATACTCGGGCCTGGGATTGCGGAAGATCCCAAACCTGAGCCCGCCCGCGCCCATCCGGAATTTTGGTTAAGCTATGGCCTTCGGACTTGGGACTTGAGGCCTGGGACTTGGGACTAATAGGTAGGGGGTAGTGGTTTGAGCACACACCGGCTGCGCTTTCAACTGAACGGCGAGACTCGGGAGGCTACGGTTCCTGCCCACCGACGGCTCATCGATCTGCTGCGCGAAGACCTCGAACTGACCGGCACCAAGGAAGGATGTAGCGTCGGCGTCTGCGGCGCGTGCACGGTGCTCGTCGACGGCGACCCGGTGTCGGCGTGCCTCATGCCGGCTGTGTTCGTGGATGGCGCCTCGGTCAGCACCATTGAGGGGCTCTCGCCCGACGGCGTCACTCTGACGCCGCTCCAGGACGCGTTCATTCGCCACGGCGGCTTCCAGTGCGGCATCTGCACCCCGGGGCAGATCATGGCCGCCACCGCGCTGCTGGCCGACAACCCACGGCCCACTACCGACGACGTGAAGCGCTGGATGATGGGCAACCTCTGCCGCTGCACCGGCTACTACAAGATTGTCGAGTCGATCCTGGCGGCAGCGGACACCATGGCAGGGGACGGGGGCCAGGGATCGGGGGCCAGGGCAGTCTCCGCCTCGATAAGCGCCGACCCCCAGTCCTCGACCCCCGACCCCGCCCCGGAGGGGCTCAGATGAGGGAGTTCGACTACCACGCGGCGACGAGCAAATCTGAAGCACTCGATCTCCTGGCGCGCTACGGGGACGACGGGCACGCCATGGCGGGCGGAACCTCGCTCATGCTGATGATGCAGCAGGGCCTCGTGCGGCCCGGCCACGTCATAGGATTGCGCGGCGTGGCGGAGATGCAGGGCATCCAGCGGCTGCAAGATGGCGGCCTGGAGATCCGCGCGCTCGCGACCCACCGCCAGGCGGAGCGCTCGGCCGACGTGCGCGACTACTGCCCAACCCTGGCCGAGACCTTCTCCCGCGTCGCGACCATTCGCATCCGCAACCAGGGGACGGTCGGCGGCAATCTCGTTCATGCCGACCCGGCCCAGGACCCGCCGCCCATGCTCATGGCCCTCGACGCTCAGGCGCAGATCGTGAACGCTGGGGGCGAGCGCACGGTTCCCCTGGACCAGTTCTTTCGCGACTTCTTCGAGACGGTCCTCGAAGAGGGTGAGCTGCTGTTTGCCGTGAGGCTGCCGCCGCTCCCGGCGGGCACGCGGGCGACCTACGTGAAGTTCCTGCCGCGCACCGAGGACGACTACGCGACCGTCTCGGTGGCGGCGACTCTACGCCTCGGCGCCGACAACCGCTGCGAGGACCTGCGCGTCGCCCTCGGCTCCGCCGCGCCGGTGCCCCTGCGCGCGCGCCGCGTCGAAGACGCGCTGCGCGGCCAGCGGCTCACGCCTGCGCTCATCGACTCGGCCGCCGAGATCGTGCGCGAGGAAGTGGACCCCATCGACGACGTGCGCGGCTCAGCCCGCTACAAGCGGGAGATGGCCCGCGTGTGGGTGGGAAGAGCACTGAAGTCGTTGCTCAACGGAGGGGCGTGAGCAAGCAGCGAAGACGGTGTCATCCTGAGCGCAGCGAAGAGCCTGCCCTGAGCTTGCCGAAGGGATCTCCCGCCAGATTCTTCGCCTTCGGCTCAGAATGACAGGGTGTTCCCCTATACCTCACGCCTCGCGCCTCACGGCTAGTGGAGGAGGAAGGAATGAAATTCGAGCACTCCGCGACCATCGCGGCTCCCATCGAACGGGTCTGGGCTTTCCTGATGGACGTGCCCAGCGTGGCCAAGTGCGCGCCGGGGGTCGAGTCGGTCGAGCCTCTCGGGAACGACCGTTATCGTGGGACGCTGAAGATATCGGTCGGGCCGATCCGATTGGCCCTGCAGGGCGACGTCTACATCGTGGAGAAGGACGAGGCCGCCAGGAAGGCCTCCATGCGGGCGGATGCCGCCGACCGGCGCGCCGGCGGCGCGGTGAAGGCGGTGATCAACATGGCGCTCAGCGAAACCGAGGGCGTGCAGGGCACCCAGCTTCGCCTCGAGACCGATGCGCAGGTCATGGGCCGCATCGGCGAGTTCGGCCAGCCCATCATCCGCAAGAAGGCGGAGCAGATGATGAACGAGTTCGCCAAAAACCTGGAACAGGCAATCGCCGGGCAGTCCTGATGGCAGCGCCTGCGCTCACGCCGGAGGCCGCCCGCATCTTCGAGGAGCCCGAGTACCGCGTCGAGGGCCCCCTCAAGGTCACGGGCCGGGCGCGCTATACCAGCGACGTTCGCCTTCCGGGCGCCCTCTGGGCCAGGTTCCTCCTCAGTCCCGTCTCCCACGCCCGCATCGCGGCAATCGACACCTCGGCGGCGAAGGCCGTCCCTGGCGTGCACGCGGTGCTGACGGGGCAGGACATCGGGCCGCGGCGCTTCGGCCGGCAGCTCTACGACTGGCCTGTCCTGGCCTACGAGCGTGTGTTGCACATCGGCGAGCGTGTTGCGGCCGTCGCGGCCGAGACGCGGGAGGCTGCGGAGGAGGCGCTCAACCGCATCGAAGTGGAGTACGAGGAGCTGCCCGGGGTCTTCGACTTCGAAGACGCACTCACCGCGGCGGCGCCTATCCTCCACCCCGATCCTTCCGGCTATTACTACCTGGGTGGCGAGCGCCCGCCCCGCCCGCACCTCAACTTGCAGGGCTATCGCATGGTCACCAAGGGCGAAGGAGACATCGAGCGCGTTTTCGCCCAGGCCGATCACGTCTTCGAGGACATCTACACGGGGCCGAAGCAGCACCAGGGCTACATCGAGCCGCATGCGTGCGTGGTCTGGATCGCTCCCGACGGCACGGTGCGGGTCTATTCGACCAATAAGGCGCCCTTCTCGTTGCGGCACCAGCTCTCGGTGGTGACCGGCCTCCCCGCCCAGAGCATCGTGGTGGACAGCATGTTCATCGGCGGCGACTTCGGGGGCAAGGGCCACACCATCGAGGAGTTCCCCTGCTATTACCTGGCCAGAGCTACGGGCCTCCCCATCCGCGCGACGATGACCTACTCCGACGAGCTGGGGGCCTGCAACCCCCGACACGACGGGCGGATCTACCTGCGCACCGCCGTGAGCCGCGACGGCCGCCTCCTCGCCCACCAATCCCGCGCCTATTACAACGGCGGGGCTTACGGCGGCGCGAAGCCGACGCCCGGGTGCATGGTCCCCGCGGGATTCAGCTCGATGCAGGTCTATAACGTCCCGAACACCCGAATGGAGACGTTCGTCGTCTACACCAACACGGTGCCCTCGGGGCACATGCGCGCCCCGGGCGCGACGCTGGCAGCCCTGGCGGGCGAGGGGCACGTGGACCACATTGCGCGTGAGCTGGGTATCGACCCGCTGGAGTTCCGCCTGCGTAACGCCCTGCGGCCGGGTGACACCGGCCCCCAGGGCGAGGCCATCAACAATCCCCGCGCCCTGGAGGTGCTGGAGACCGTCCGGCGCGAGACAAAGTGGGGTGAGCAGCCTCTCCCGCCGAACCACGGCCGCGGCCTCGCCCTCCGCCACCGGGACGTCGGGCAGGGCAAGACGCAGATCCTCCTTCGCTTACTGCCCAACGGTCGGATCGAAGCCCTGTATGGCACACCCGACCAGGGCAGCGGGTCGGCAACGGTGGTCCGGCGGGTGGCGGCCTCCATCCTGTCCGTCGAGCCCGAGCGGATCCACGTCAGGTACGGGCCCACCAGCGAGGCGCCCCCCGATCCCGGGGCCGGTGCCAGCCGTGTGACTCACATCGTGGGGCGTGCCACGATTCTCGCGGCGACCAGGCTCAAAGAGCAACTTGAAGAGCTGGCCGCCGAGGTCATGGGCTGGCCGGCGGGCCAGGTACGGCTCGAACACGACGAGTTTCGAGTTTCGAGTTCCGAGTTCCGAGGGGACGCGGAACTAGGAACCAGGAACTCGGAACTGGCCGCGCCGTTCGAGGAGGTGGCCGCGCGCATCGGACGCGGCGGGCCGGTGGAGGTGCTCGGCGAGTACGACAGCCAGGCGGGCGAGCACAAGCCCGAGGACACGAGCTTCTACGTCTGCGCGGTCGAGGTCGAGGTGGACCCGTCGACGGGCCAGGTTCGGCCCGTCGACGCCCTGATGGCGATTGACGTAGGGACCATCATCAACCCCATCGCGCACCAGGGCCAGCTCGAGGGCAGCTTCGTGTACGGCTACGGCAACGCGATGATGGAGGAGCTGGCGGTCGACGACGGCAAGGTAACCACGCTCAGCCTGGGCGAGTACAAGCTTCCCACCGAGATGGACGTCCCGCCTCTTCGGACGGTCCTGGTGCCGACCGAGGTGGGCCCCGGACCGTTCGGGGCCAAGGCCGCTGGCGAGATCACCAACAGCGGCGTGGCGCCCGCGTTCGCCAACGCCGTCCGCGACGCGGTCGGTGTCCGCGTGAAGGCCTACCCCATCACCGCCGAGCGGGTCTACGAGGCACTGCAGGAGCAGCGGCGGGAACCAGAGGCGTCGTGATGGGTGCCGGCTGCTTGCACCGTTGGGTGCCAGGCCCCCCTTAGTCTCACCGCATGGCCAGCCCCTCCGGCCATGGGTGCCTCGCCGGCTCGGCGCAGTACCTCTTTCAGCGGCCGAGCACGATGTCGATGCCCGCCAAGATGAGCTCAAGCTGACGGGTAGAGAGCTTCCCAATCAGCTCTGAGAGCAGAGAGCGGTCGATCGTGACGATCTGAGATACATTCGCCACCGCATCTTGCGGGAGGGCTGTGGAGTGGACGCGCAGCAGCACGTTGCCGGGGGCATCCGCCCACCGCAAGTTGCTCGTCAGGGGCACGCAGACAACCGTCCCAATACGGCTCCGGTTGAAGGCCTCGCCCTGAACGATGAGCACGGGCCGGCGAGAGCCGGGTCCAGAGCCGCTGGGGTCGGGGAGATCCGCCCACCAGACGTCGCCCTGGGTTATCACCACTCGATGCGCTCGAGCACGCTTCTCCCAGCTGCTGAAACCATTGGATCAGTGCCCCCATCCAACAGCTCGCAGACCCGGTTCAGAGTGTCGGTGACGGTTTCCGGATCATGCCGTGCGAGATACTCTCTGACTGCCTCCGTGTAGAGCTGGCTGCGTGATTTCCGCCGGCTCCGTGCCAGTCGCTCCGCTTCCGCGTAAACGTCGTCCGGGATCGAGATTGCCGTTTTCATACCGGAAGTATAACCGCTCTCGGGTCGTTACGTACCCTCGAACGAACGCGCCCGCCACGGCCGAGCCGAGATTCCGCCTGTAAACTGTTCGTCGCTGTGACTCAGCCAGGCTGGTTCTGGAGGTGCTCGTGGTTTTTGCGTTGAGTGAGACCAATATCCGCATCGACGGCCACGAGAAGGTGACCGGCGCCGCCACGTTCGGCGCCGACATCAGCCGCCCGGGCATGCTGTGGGCGAAAGTGTTGCGCAGCCCCGTCCCCCACGCTCGTATCACCTCCATCGACACTTCCCGCGCCCGCACTCTCCCCGGCGTCCACGCCGTCCTCACCGCCAACGACCTCCCCGACTATCGCGTCGGCCGCTCCATGCGCGATATGCCCGTCCTCGCCAGGCACAAGGTCCGCTTCATCGGCGAGAAGGTGGCCGCCGTCGCCGCCGTGGACCTCGACACCGCCGAGGAGGCGCTCTCCCTCATCGACGTGCAGTACGCCGAGCTACCGGCCGTCTTCGACCCCATCGAGGCCATGCAGCCGGGCGCTCCCCTTATCCACGACCCCGACACCGTCCGCGCCTGGGCTACCCCCACCCAGCGGGTCGCCGACTACCCCAACAGCGTGTCCAATCCCGTCTGGGGCGCCAGCGAGCAGGAGGTCACCGAGGCTCTCGGCCGAGCCGCCCACGTGTTCGAGCACACCTTCCGCACACCCGTCCAGCACCAGGGGTACATCGAGCCCCACGCCTGTCTCGTGGAGCTGGACGAGCAGGGCGTCGCCCACATCTGGGCGTCCAACAAGGCGCCGTTCCTCTTGCTGGACTATCTACGCGAGGGAATCGGCCTCACTCGTGAGCAGGTGGAGGTCCACATGCTGCCCCTGGGCGGGGACTTCGGCGGGAAGGGCTCGTTCATGGACATCCCGCTGGTCTATTTCCTGGCCAGGGCCAGCGGCCGTCCGGTGAAGATGATCATGACCTACAGCGAGGAGCTGATGGCGGCGAACCCGCGCCACTCTGCGGTGATCACCGTCAGGAGCGGGTTCGACGCCGGTGGTCGGCTCGTCGCCCGCTGGACGCGGTCGGTCTACAACAGCGGCGGCTACGCCGCCTTCAAGCCCGCGCCTAACGCAGCCTTGCCCGGCATCCGCGGCGGCGGCATCGGCGCCTACGACATCCCCGTGTGGCGAGTGGAGGGCCACGTCGTCTACACCAACACAGTGCCATGCGGGCATATGCGGGCGCCGGGGGAGGCCCAACCCATGCACTCCGTAGAGTGCCACATGGACCTCTGCGCTCGGGCCATGGGCATCGACCCGCTGGAGCTGCGCCTCATCAACGCGCCGTCGCATCCCCGAAAGACGGAGACCGGCGAACCCGGGTCCGCGCCGCGCGCGCGAGAGGCGCTGCGCGCCGCCGCGGACGCGATCGGCTGGTACGAGGCGCGAGGCACGAGGCATGAGGCGCGAAGGGAAGCTCGGCAAGAGCCTTCACCCCTCACGCCTCACGGCTCGCGGCTCGTCGGGAGGGGCATCGCTCTCGTCGAGGTGGGCAACAGCCTCGGCGAGTACACAGCGCAGATGATCGTCGAGCGGGGCCAGATCGTGCTCCACACGCCCATCATCGAGAACGGCGCCGGGATGCTCACCGTATTTCGCCAGCTGGCGGCCGAGGCGTTCGGGGTGCCGAAAGCACTGGTGCGGGTGGAGCAGACCACCCACGGCATCGACTACGACCGCGGCGTGGGCGGCAGCCGCATCACGCGGCTCATTGGCAAGATCATCGCGCTGCTAGCCCGCCGCCTGCAGGACCGGTTGGCCGAGCTGGTAGCGGCCGAGTTTGGCTACGACACAACTGCCGTGGGCGTCGAGGCGGGCGGTTTCCGCACTCCCGATGGCCGCTTCCACACCGTGGCGCAGGCGGCGTCCCTGGCGGGCGCCGACCTCTCGGAGCTGCTGCGCTACGAGCCTGGCGAGTCGGACATCGTGGACGTGTACGTCGCCATCGCGGCAGAGGTGGACCTGGACCGCGAGACCGGCGAGGTGTTTCTCAAGCGAGTGGTGAACGCGCACGAGGTGGGCCGAGTGGTCGACTCGCTGATGCACCAGGGCCAGATCGATGGTGGCCTGATGCAGGGCCTGGGCTACGCCCTCATGGAGGGGCAGGGCTTCGACGAGGGTCGCCCCACGAAAGTGAACCTGCACGAGTACAAGGTGCCGACCGCTGCCGACATCCCACGCCTGGAGACGATCCTGCTGGAGCCCGACCTGAGCCTGGGGATCACCCCCATCGGCGAGGGCCCGAACTGCGGCATGTCGGCCGCCATCACCAACGCTGTCGCTGACGCGGTGGGGCGCCAGGTGGACATCCCCGTCACCGCTGAGGCGCTGGTGGGGGCCGACGCCTCGTTGAACGAATCGCCGTCACGGGTCACTATCTGACGGTCTGCGGCACGAAAACGATCAGCAGGGCCGCGACGAGAAGGAGGAACGGCGCATCGACAATCATGACGCCACCGCCTCAATGGAGCACGCCGTCGGCGTGTCCCCTTCGTTGTAGAAGCCAGCGTCCACCGCCTCCTTGTAGACGGCGAGGCTTGCGAGCTCTCGGGCCGTGAACGGATAGGGAGTCGAGTCTGGCTGGACGGAGAAGTCCGGAAGCCTCAGGTCGTCGCAGTCAGGCGCCGCCTCGTCCATCCATCCATCACCGTACAGGCCGGCCGCGATGGCCGCTCTGAACGATAGGAGCCGGTCCCGCTCCTGGTCGGTGAACACGTAGCTCGTTCGGTCATTCGCCTCTGGTTCCCGCATGTCGGTCACCCCCTGGCTTTGCTGCTTCCAGGGTAGAGGCCGGGCGGGCGCCCGGGCATCTGCGGAACCGTACATTCGGCTATGGATATCCTGGTGGGCGCGGGAGCCGTGGCCTGCATATGCAGACAGGGCAGATGCCCACGCCTTGGAGAATCCCGGCGAACGGCCTCGTTTCGGAGGGCGTCACTCGACGACGGTGGTGACGCTGCCCACCTTCGTGAGCGAGATGTGCGACATCGCCGAATGCTCGGTGGCGCCGTGCCAGTGCTTCTCGCCGGCGACGACGTGGACGATATCGCCAGAGTGCACTTCCACCTGCCGCTCTTCGTTGGCCACGTATCCCAGACCATAGGTGACGAAGAGCACCTGGTCCCCCGAGTGGATATGCCACCTGTTGCGGGCGCCGATTGCGAAGTTGACCATCGCCAGCGCGTAGTCAGCGCTGTCTCCTAACAGGTCCTGCCGTGTCACGTCCCCAATGAAAATCGGGGTATCGGCCTTCTGGGGCCTGACTTCGGAAACGCGAATGAGCTTCATTTGAGCAACTCCCAGCCTCGAATCCTGTCCGCCTTACTGTACGTCAGCCGCCAGCCGCGGCCCGCGCCCGGACGCGGTGTGCCTGGCTGGTAAACTCCATCCCGTCATGACTCCCGAACCAGACGCCTGCGTCCCTAGCAGCGCAGCGGACAAGCCAGCCTGTCATCCTGAGCGAAACGAAGGATCTGTCACGAGCGCAAAGTGCCATACACAAACGCAGCTCTGGCGACAGCTCCTTCGGCCTACGGTCTCAGGATGACACCCTCAATCCAGGCTCCAGCTGCGCCCTCCGCAGTGTCCCGGATCGACGGCCTCGACGCCGTAACTGGCGCCTCCACCTACGCGGCAGACATAACCCGCCCCGGCATGCTGTGGGCGAAGGTCCTGCGCAGCCCCCTCCCCCATGCGCGCATCACCTCCATCGACACTTCCCGCGCCCGTGCCCTTAACGGAGTCCACGCCGTCCTCACCGCCAACGACCTCCCCGACTATCGCATCGGCCGCTCCATGCGCGATATGCCCGTCCTCGCCAGGGACAAGGTCCGCTTCATCGGCGAGAAGGTGGCCGCCGTCGCCGCCGTGGACCTCGACACCGCCGAGGAGGCGCTCTCCCTCATCGACGTGCAGTACGCCGAGCTACCGGCCGTCTTCGACCCCATCGAGGCCATGCAGCCGGGCGCTCCCCTTATCCACGACCCCGACACCGTCCGCGCCTGGGCTACCCCCACCCAGCGGGTCGCCGACTACCCCAACAGCGTGTCCAATCCCGTCTGGGGCGCCAGCGAGCAGGAGGTCACCGAGGCTCTCGGCCGAGCCGCCCACGTGTTCGAGCACACCTTCCGCACACCCGTCCAGCACCAGGGGTACATCGAGCCCCACGCCTGTCTGGTCGAAATAGTTCCGGGTTCCGAGTTCCGCGTTCCGGGTTCCGAGGGGAACCGTTTCGAGCCGGGCGTCTCCTCGGAACTCGCAACTCGGAACTCGGAACTCGTGCACATCTGGGCATCGAACAAGGCGCCGTTCCTGCTCCTCAACTACCTGCGCGAGGGGATTGGCCTCACTCGTGAGCAGGTAGAGGTCCACATGCTGCCGCTAGGTGGCGACTTCGGCGGCAAGGGCTCGTTCATGGACATCCCGCTGGTCTATTTCCTGGCCAGGGCCAGCGGCCGTCCGGTGAAGATGATCATGACCTACAGCGAGGAGCTGATGGCGGCGAACCCGCGCCACTCTGCGGTGATCACCGTCAGGAGCGGGTTCGACGCCGGTGGTCGGCTCGTCGCCCGCTGGACGCGGTCGGTCTACAACAGCGGCGGCTACGCCGCCTTCAAGCCGGCGCCCGACGCCACGCTTCCTCGCGTGCGCAGCGGCGGGCTGGGCCCGTACACCGAGGCAACCGTGTGGCGGGTCGAGGGCCACATGGTCTACACGAACACGGTGCCCTGCGGACACATGCGGGCGCCCGGCGCTGCGCAGCCGTGCCATGCCATCGAGTGCCACATGGACCTCTGCGCGCGAGCCATGGGCATGGACCCGCTGGAGCTGCGGCTCATCAATGCGCCGTCGCATCCCCGAAAGACGGAGACCGGCCCGCCGGGCTCGACCCCCCGGGCACGCGAGGCCCTGCGAGCCGCCGCGGACGCCATCGGCTGGGACCAGCCGAAGCCAGAGGGCGTCGGCCGGGGCATCGCTCTGGTCGACGTGATGAACAGCTCCGCCGATGCCTATACGGCGCGCATGCTCGTGCGGCGCGACGGTCGCGTCGTCGTCCACACCCCCATCATCGAGCAGGGCTCCGGCATGCTGACGGCATTCCAGATCCTCGCGGCCGCCGAGCTCGGCGTGCCGAGCGAGCAGGTCGGCGTCGAGCAGACAATGGAGGGCATTGAGTACGACCGCGGTGTCGGGGGCAGCCGCGTCACGCGGATCGTTGGCAAGATGATCGGGATACTTGCTGCCCGCCTCAAGACGCGCCTCGCTGAGCTACTGGCCGCCGAGTTCGGGTACGATTTATCAGCAGTGGCCTTCGAGCCAGGCGGCTTTCGAACGCCGGATGGCCGCTTGCATTCCATTGCGGAGGCCGCGTCACTCGGAGACTCGGACCTCGTCGAGCTGTTGCGCTACGAGCTGACGCCTTTCGATCTGGTGGAGACCTACGCCGCTGTGGCGGCGGAGGTGCGCGTGGATTGGGAGACGGGCTGCGTCCATCTGCTGCGGGTGGCGAGCGCGCACGAGGTGGGCCGCATCGTGAACCCGGTGATGCATCAGGGCCAGATTGACGGGGGGCTCATCCAGGGTTTGGGATTCGCATTGACGGAGGTCATGGTGGTCGACGACGGGCGCGTCGCCACCCTCAACCTGCACGAGTACAAGCTGCCCTGCGCTGCTGACACCCCACCCCTTGCAACGTTGGCGCTCGCGCCAGACCTGAGCCTCGGGATCACGCCTATCGGCGAAGGCCCCAACGTCGGCATGTCGGCCGCCATCGTGAACGCCGTGGCCGACGTGGTTGGCAGGCAGGTGGACATCCCGGTTTCGCCGGAGGCTCTAGCGCGCGGCGTGGCCCCCTCATGATCGAGGGGATTCAGCGCATCCAAGAGCTGATGGAGCGCGAGAGCTACATCACGGATCGGGCGATCGCTACCACTATCTTCCTGGCGACCGAGCTGCGCAAGCCCGTTCTGATCGAGGGCCCCGCCGGCGTGGGCAAAACGGAAGTCGCCAAAGTCCTCGCCAGCGCCCTTGAAACGCGCCTCATTCGGCTGCAGTGCTACGAGGGGCTCGACGTCAACACGGCGCTATACGAATGGAACTTCCCCAAGCAAATGCTGCGCATGAAGATCGAGGAGAGTGGCGCTCTCTCGACGCATGAGAAGGAGCAGCTCATCTTCAGCGAGGCTTTTCTCTTCAAGCGGCCGCTGCTGGAGGCCATCACTGAGCCTGATCGGTCGCCTGTGCTCCTCATCGACGAGATCGACCGGGCGGACGAAGAGTTCGAAGCCTTCCTGCTGGAGGTGCTCTCCGACTTCCAGGTGACGATTCCGGAGCTTGGCACCGTGGCTGCCACCCATCGGCCCTACGTGGCCCTTACCTCGAATCGCACCCGCGAGCTGAGCGATGCGCTGAAGCGGCGCTGCCTGTATCTGTGGATCGAGTACCCGAGCTTTGATAAGGAAGCGCGCATCATCGAAGCCAAAGTTCCTGGCATCAGCACGCACCTGGCGGAGCAGATCGCCGCCTTCATGCAGGTGGCGCGCCGCCTCAAGCTATCCAAGGTGCCGGGCGTGGCGGAGACGCTGGACTGGGCCGTGAGCATGATGGCGCTCCACCAGGACCACCTGGAGCCGGAGGCCGTCTCGGAGACGCTCGGCTGCCTCTTGAAGGACCACGAGGACATCGTTCGTTACGCCGGCCCTCGCATTCAGGCCATCGTCGAGGCGCTCTCTGCCCTTCCGTCGGAGGCGCTTCCGGATGCCGGCGAGCGCGTGCTCGCGAGCCTGGTCGACGGCGCCACCTCCGTCCCCGCTCAGGGGCGCGTGGCGGGGTGAGGGTCGATTCCCGGCCCCCTCCCCGCGACGGCCGGGAGGCCGCGCTGCGCGCGTCCCACGCAGACCTGGCCCACAACGTGATTGCCTACACGCGATTGCTCCGCGCCCACGACTTTCCGGTCAGCCCCGCGGAGGTGCAGGACACGCTCCGCGCCGTGCGCGCCATCGACATCGGCGATCGGCAGGAGTTCTACCTGGCGCTGCGGTCGGTACTCCTCTGGGACCCACGGCGGCGGCCCGAGTTCGATGAGCTATTCGAGCGGTTCTGGGGCGGCTGGGCCGAGGAAATCGGCGCGGAATCGCCCGAACCGGTCCCCCAGTACGCAATGGAGAGCACCTTGCAGCCGGCCTTCGGGCAGGGCGATTCCTACAGCTCCATAGAGGTGCTCCTCCAGAAGGACTTCGCGGACTTCCGGCCAGACGACCTGAGCGCCGTGGCCAAAGCCTGCGTCGATATCGCGCGCAGGATCGCTACCCGCAAGAGCCGCAGAGTGAAGGCAACCAGCCGCGGCAGCCGCATCGACCCCAGGCGCAGCATACGCCTCAATGTGAAGCACGGCGGCATGGTCTTGGAGCTGGCTCGGTTGGAGCGCAAGATCCGAAAGCCGCGTCTGGTCCTGATCTGCGACGTGAGCCGCAGCATGGAGCAGTACAGCGTCTTTCTTCTCCAGTTCATCCACTCCATGCAGAACGTCATCGGGCGCGTCGAGTCGTTCGTGTTCAGCACCGCGCTGCACCGCGTGTCCCACTATTTCAAGCATGCGGATATCATGGCGGCCATCGACGACATTGCTAGCGAGATCTCCGACTGGTCCGGCGGCACCCGCATCGGCGAGAGCCTGCGGACCTTCAACGAGGAATACGCGCGGTCGGTCGTCGATGCGCGGACGGTGGTGATCATTCTGAGCGACGGCCTGGATACGGGGCAGACAGAGCTGCTGGAGGAGGAGATGGCCGAGCTGCACGCGCGTGCGGCGCGACTGATCTGGCTCAACCCGCTTCTCGGCCGGGAGAGCTACGAGCCGCTGGCGCGAGGAATGGCGGCGGCGCTGCCCTACGTCGATGTGTTCGCGGCGGCGCACAACCTGGCCAGCCTCCAGAACCTGGCCGAGACGCTGTCCCGGCCGGGCGCTGGGTTGCGGAACCGCGCAGGCGCGCGAGGGATTCCCGTCACGCTGAGGAGCGACGGTGACCACGTCACGCTGAGGAGTGTCAGCAATGAGACTTCTCCCGCCAGATCCTTCGCCTTGGGCTCAGGATGACACGTTCGACTGTCATGCTGAGCCACAGCGAAGCATCTGACGGCAGATCCTTCGCCTTCAGCTCAGGATGACATGGGAAAGACGGCTCAGAATGACATGGGGAAAACGGGTCAGAATGACATGGGGAAAACGGCCCACATGACAGGGGAAGGGAGGGGCGACACATGGATGAAGTGCTGGAGCGGCTGGGCTCGTGGCGAGCCCAGGGCCGAGATGTAGCCGTAGCGACGGTGGTTAAGACCTCGGGGTCGACGCCACGACGCGAGGGCGCCAAGCTGCTGGTCACGGCCGACGGCGAGCTGGCCGGGTCGGTGAGCGGCGGTTGCGTCGAGACCGACGTCGCCACCCACGCACAGGAAGTCCTCCAGGAGGGGCGCCCCCGCCTGGTGGGCTACGGCATCAGCGACGAGCAGGGCATCGAGGTGGGCCTGGCGTGCGGCGGCGCGATCGAGGTGCTCATCGAGCCGAGCCCTCGCTCTGGCCCTCTCCCTCTGGGAGAGGGAGTGCGGGGCTTCGCTGAGGGAGAAGGAGCGAGCGTTTCTCCGAGCGCAGAAGATACGCGCGTGCTCGACCTGGTGCGACAGGAGGTCCCCGTCGCGGTGGCGACGGTCCTCCGGCCGGAAGGGATGATGGGCCGCCGGGCTGTGCTCGCCCGTGGCGAGCTGCGTGGCTCCCTCGGCGACACGGCGTTGAACGCGGCATTCCGCGACACTGCGCCGGCGCTGCTGCGGTCCGGGCTATCGAAAACGTTCGCGACGCAGGACAGCACCGGCGAGCAGGTGGAGGTCTTCGTCGACACGTATCCGGCGCCTCCGACGCTGCTGATCTTCGGCGGCGTCCACGTCGCCATCCCACTCACTCGCTACGCCAGGAGCCTCGGCTTCCGCGTGAACGTCATCGACCCTCGCGGCGTCTTCGCCAATCGGGAGCGCTTCGCGGAGGCGGACGAGCTGGCCATCGAGCACCCGGACGACTACCTCGCGCGGACGGAGATCAACGAGAACAGCTACGTCGTGGTGCTGAACCACGATCCCAAGTTCGACGAGCCAGTCCTCAAGCACGTCCTGGGCACCCGCGCCAGCTACGTGGGGGCCATCGGAAGCCGCAAGACAAACCAGGATCGCGTGGCCCGGCTGCGGGCGGCAGGGGTCAGCGACGAAGCCCTGGGCTATGTCCACTCGCCCATCGGCCTCGACATCGGGGCTTCGAGCCCGGAGGAGATCGCCTTGGCGATCATGGCCGAGGTGGTGGCCGCCCGCTACGGCAAGGCAGGACGACCGCTGCGCGACACTGCTGGAGCGTTCGCGGGATGAAGGCTCCGAACCGCCTCACCCCAGCCCTCTCCCCATTTGAGGGGGAGAGGGGGCAGACCGCGGCCCCCCACGCCAATCTCTCTTGCCGGGCCAAGGGCTGCGGCGAAGGAGTCTAACTTGCTGTTTCTGAACAACGACGACGTGCAGCAGGTCCTCCGCATGGGGGACGCGCTCCGCGTGCTGGAGGACGGGCATCGCGAGCTGGCTGCCCGTGAGCTGGTGGCCCGCCCCCGCGTCGACATTTACACCGAGACGGACCATCCCGAGAGGTTCCACCGCTGGGGCACCATGGAGGGGTCCAGCAAGGGGCTGCAGCGCCATGCCATCCGCATGAAGTCGGACGTGGTGAGCTGGCGCGACCACGGCGGGGGCAGAGTTGAGGACAAGTACTGCGTCGAGCCAGGCTTGTACTGCGGGCTGATCTTCCTGGTTGACACGACCACGGGCGAGCCCCTCGCATTCATCAACGATGGATACCTCCAGCACATAAGGGTCGGGGCATTGGCGGGCCTGGGCGCGAAGTACCTGGCGCGAGCGGACGCATCGATCGTCGGGATGCTCGGGTCCGGGGGCATGGCGCGGAGCCACCTCGAGGCGTTTGCCGACGTTCGGGACATCAGAACAGTGCGCGTCTACAGCCCGACCAGGGCCAACCGCGAACGCTACGCGCACGAAATGGCCGACCGGCTGAGCATCGAGGTCATCCCCTGCGACTCGGCAGAGGAGGCCGTGCGGGGCGCCCATATCCTCGCCGCGTGCACCAACTCCATGACGCCGACGGTGTTCGGCCGCATGCTGGAGCCGGGGATGCACCTCACTCAGGTTTCCGGCGAGTGGGCGGCCGACGTGTACGAACGGATCGATGTGGCCGTGGGCGGCGATCCACCGAGCCAGGTCATCAGCGGCACACCCATCGACGACTCCCGGGGCTTCGCGACGTACCTGGCGGGCGACTTCGAAGCGCTGCAGCAAGCGTGGGGCGCCGGAAGCCGGTTTGCCTCAGAGGGACGCCACGCCCGCACCGGCGCGGACGGCTCGGTCGGAGGATTCCAGGGGAGAGCGGTTCCCCTGGTCGACCTCATCGCCGGTACGGCGTCGGGAAGGGCCAACGACGACGAGATCAGCGCGTCGGGGGGCGTGCGCGGTGGCGGCGGAAAGCAGGGCCTGCAGTTCGTGACCGTCAGCTCGCTGGTGTACGACCTGGCGAAAGCGGCGGGCCTGGGCCGTGAGATCCCAACGGACTGGTTCTTGCAGGACATTCGCGACTAAGCGGTCGTACCAGACTCTGACGCAGGTTTGTCCAGATGGAGGCGGGCATTCCAGTAGGGGTCGGGCATGCCCGACCCGCGTAACCCTAACATGGAGGGCGGGCGATGCGTGCCCGCCCCTGATCGGGGATCCTCTGTGCATCCTCGGGACTGCTCTGAATGTCACCCTGAGCGACAGCGAAGGGTCTGGGGGCGCCGAAAGCACGGGTTGCAGACTCGCAAGCTCGATGCCGACCCCAGATGCTTCGCCGGGGGCTCAGCATGACAGTTTCTTCTGTCTTTGGCGAGCCATGACAGCATATGACCACTCAGGGCTGATAACCTAATCTAGGGGGAGGTTAATCCATGCTGCAAAACCAGGTCGTCATTGTCACCGGCGCGGCGCGAGGAATCGGGCGCTATATCGCCCATACCTTCGCTCGCGCGGGCGCCAACCTCGTCGTGGCCGACATCGACTCGCTGGATAACGTTGCGCACGAGCTCCGGGAGATGGAGGCCGATGTCCTCGCCGTGCCCGCCGACGTGCGGAATGAGGCGCAGGTCCAGGCCATGGTCCAACAGGCCATAGACCGCTTCGGCCACATCGACGTACTCGTGAACGATGCCGGCATCGTGCCGCATTTCGCGTGGGGCGTGCCGCGTTGGGCGCGCATACGCGACATGGAGAAGTCCTTCTGGGACCGGGTCGTCGACACGAACCTCGGCGGCACCATGCTCTGCACCAAACACGTGTTGCCTCACATGGAGGCGCGCCGCTCCGGCCACGTCATCAATCTCTACGGTGGGGGGAGCGGCCCGGGCGCCGCCGCGTATGTGGTTTCGAAAGAGGCGATCCGCGTCTTGACCCGGTTCGTCGCCGAGGAGGAGCGCGAGTTCAACGTATGTGTCGTCTCCATCTCGCCGGGTGGTGCCATCGCGACCGAAGATGCGCCGGAGGAGGCCCGTAACCGCATGCCCAGTCCCGAATCATCTGGCGATCGCTGGGTGCTGGCGGCACAGGTGGGCATGGAGCTGTCGGGCCAGCTGCTGGACCTCAAAGAGGGCCGAATCGTCGGCGAGACCGGATAACGGGCCCTAGGATCGAGCCCGATGGCCAACCGCTCCTGGGACTGGCTGAACCAGGCGAACAGTGACCTGGAGCAAGCCGAGGACTCGCAGCGCGGGGGGCACCATGAGTGGGCCTGCTTCGCTGCGCAGCAAGCGGCCGAAAAAGCGGTCAAGGCCTTGCATTTGCACCTGGGACAGGAGGCGTGGGGCCACGTCGTGGCGGTGTTGCTGCGCGACCTCCCACCAGAGGCCGCGGTCCCCGAAGCTCTGATCGACAGAGCCCGCGTCCTTGACAATTTCTACATCCCGAGCCGATACCCTAACAGCCACCCGGAAGGTGCCCCATTCCAGCACTATGGACCTCTCCAGAGTGAGGATGCCATTCGCCATGCCCGTGCGATCCTTGACTTCACGCGTTCTCAAATGGCCTGACGCTCAGAGCGTGCACCTGGCCGTGCGCGAGTGGGCACGCCGCGTCGCCCGCGAGAGTTCGGACGTTCTGAGGATTGGCTACTTCGGGTCCTATGCGCGAGGGGACTGGGGCGTGGGGAGCGACGTGGACCTCGTCATCATTGTGCGAGGCTCGGGGCTGCCCTTCGAGCGGCGCGCAACGGCGTGGGATGCCACGCGTCTGCCTGTGCCGGCTGACGTGGTGGTCTACACAGAGGAGGAATGGGAGGGCCTGACGGTCCAGGGCGGCTTCTGCGGCAGCGTCATGCGGGAGGCCGTGTGGGTCTATCCCGATGAGAACCCGGAGGTCGTGTTAGAAGCCGTCTCGCGCCGCCCCGGGTCCGGGCCAGGCCAGTGGGTCTTCGGGTGGGACGTGCGCAACGTCGGCCAGGTTCCGCTGACCTTGGTTCAGGCGTGGCAGCCCCACGGTCAGTTCCGCGGCCCGCGCACCGAGCTGCACTCGCGCCCCGAGGTCTTTCCTGGCGCCACGGCGCGAGTCGACCTCTCGGTCGCTTGCGCCGAGCCACCGGGGGCCGTCGTGGAGAACGCCTTCCTCATCCTCACCTTGGAGTGGCGACGTGAAACCTGGCGCATCCTGGCCCGTCTGAGAATCACAGTCGACGCCGCGGGGGTGCCGGATCCCACGACGGAAGACATCAGCGTGCAGCGGATCGGCTTCTCAGTGCAGGGGCAGTAGAATACGCCAGCCAACTCTTTAGCCGAGGACGCCAGTGAACGACGACGACCGCTACGTCATGCAGCGGATGCGCGGCTGACACAGCAACTGAAGCGGTGACTTCGAGGAGACCACGGGTATGGTCTCGAACGTGTTGAAGATGTCCGCCCAGCAGCTCGTGGAGACGCTGGCTCGTTTCCGCGCGCAGTACGCCGACGACCCGGAATACCAGGAGCTGCGGGCGCGCTTTCCTGAAGACTGGCCCATGTAGTTGGCGCCCTCACCCCAGCCCTCTCCCAGAGGGAGAGGGAGCACGGAGCCGCACCGTCGGCTGGCGTAGCTTGAGCGGAGCCGTCCCCTCCCAGAACTCCCGTCGTCCGGTGATGGCCTGAACGTGGCCGTCCCATTCCAGCGTGAAGGCCGTGATACCCAGCTTGGCGGCACGACGCACTCGCTCCTGGGTCGTGTCGTCGGTCGCGAAGGTGCGTAACGCCTCGATCTGCCGCGACCCGTGGCCGACATCCTGCTCGGCGTGGATGCGATAGGTCTCCGCTGCTCGCGGCGAGAAGCCGTAGAAGCCCGTGAGCTCACGGTACGCCTTGCTGGCCACGCCCTCCGGCCCGCCGTGCTGGCTCTCGACGAAGCTGAGCATGGCGAGCCCTTCCAGGGCAGAGCGCCGCTGGCAGCAGCCGATGATGGTCTCGATGGCCGCCAGCGTGCCCGGCGCGGGCTCGGCCTCGTCGGCCTCCTCGCGTGTAATCCCACCCTCTTCGAGGAACTGGAGCACGATATCGACGTGCGTTCGCGGGCCCGACAGCTCCTCCATGAAGTTCTCCATGACCACGTCCATCAGTCCGTACAACTTCTCGGCCACCGCGTTCACGGCGATGTACCCGAAATAGATGGGGTTCGTGCGCACCCGCAGGTAGTGCTGCACTTCCCCGCGGATGATCTCCTCCGGGGTCCAGCGATGCTGAATGATTCCCTGGAACCACGGATGCTGCTCCATAGGGACCTCGTCAGCGTAGCTCCACAGCTCAGCGATGAAATCGTCGGGGGACATGGGCATGGCGGCACCTCCGTGTGTTGAGCATACGAGTGCCCGGCGGACTGTTTCAATGGTGTACCCTGTTCCGAAGCTACCGACCTCGATCTCTTTATCTGGAGGCTCTGTATGCCCAAAGCGCAGTACGGGTCCGACGTCGTCGTCGACATGATGCAGCGGTTCGGCATTCCCTATGCGTCGCTCAACCCTGGCTCGAGCTTTCGCGGCCTGCACGACTCCATCGTGACGTACGGCGGCAACAACCCGCAGATCATCACCTGCCCCCATGAAGAGCTTGCTGTCCAGGTCGCGCACGGCTATGCGCGGGTGACGGGCAAGCCCATGGTGGCCATCGTCCATGACGTGGTGGGGTTGCTCCACTGCGCCATGGCCATCTATTACGCCCACCTGGACCGCGCGCCGGTGATCATCATGGGCGGGACCGGCCCCATGGACACCTCCCGCCGCCGACCCCACATCGACTGGACCCACACAGCTCTCGTCCAGGGAAACGCGGTGCGCGACTACGTGCGCTGGGATGACCAGGCCTACTCGGTCGACGGGGTTCCCGACTCGTTCGCGCGTGGGTATCGCATTGCGCAGACTCACCCGCAGGGGCCCGTCTACCTGTGCTGGGATGCAGCCCTCCAGGAGGACCCGCTCGACCATGATGTGCCCCTCATTGACCCGGAGCGGGCGCAGCCTCCGGCGCCCATCATGGGGGATCCGGCGGCCCTGGCGAAGGCCGCGGACATCCTGGTGAAGGCGGAGATGCCCGTGATCATCACCGAGTACACGGGCCGCACAGAGGCCGGATACAGCGCCTTGCTGGACCTGGCAGAGGCGCTGGGCGCCGCGGTGGTCGACTGGCACGGGCGCCAGAACTTCCCGAACACGCATCCCCTCTCGATCGGCGACACCAGTGTGATCCGGCGGGCTGATGTCGTGCTCGCCCTCGATCTCTCAGACCTGGCGAGCCCACTCACAGAGCTTGATCGCGTCACGCGGCGCACGGTCCCCGTTACGCCGGCGGGCTGCAAGATCATCGACATCGGCTTCCGCGATATGCGCGCCAACGGGTGGAGCCAGGAATTCCAGAAGTTCTACGAGGTCGACCTGTTCATCCACGGCGATACCAGCACCACATTGCCCGCGCTAAGCAAGCTCGTCCAGGAGCGCGTGCTGAATGACAAGGCGCAGGCGGAGCGTGTGTGGAATCGTTCTCGCGACCTGCACCGCATCCACGACGAGACCCATGCGAGGTGGAACGAGGAGGCCAAGCGTGACTGGGACGCTTCGCCTGTCAGCGTCCCACGACTCTCCATGGAGATCCGCGACGCGATCCAGGGCGAGGACTGGGTGCTGTGCGCGAACCCGCTCCGCGACACCGCGCACCGCTACTGGCAGATGGACAGGTGGGGTCGGCATACCGGCGACGACCTGGGGACGGCGACGCAGATCGGAATGAACCTCGGCGTCGCTCTCGCCCATCGAGGCTCTGGCAAGCTGGTGATGGCCATTCAGACCGACGGCGACCTCATGTTCGACGTGGGCGCCCTGTGGATCGCCGCCCACGACCGGATTCCCATCCTCCTGGTCACGTACAACAACCGTGCCTACTACAACGACTGGGAGCACCAGATCCGCATGGCGCAGGTGCGTGAGCGCGACGAGCAGCTGGCCTACATCGGGCAGGAGATCGACAACCCTGCGCCGGACTTCGCAGCCATCGCCAGGGGCTTCGGCTGGTTCGGCGAAGGCCCCATTGACAAGGGGAAGGACATTGGCCCCGCCATCAAGCGCGCTATCGAGCGTGTCAAGGCCGGCCAGCCGGCGCTCGTGGACGTGGTGACCCAGTTCAGATAGGTGGGGTTGTGATGGCTTCTCCACGCAGCCGACGCCGTAAGAGGCCGTGGGAGAGGAAGCTGCCAATTCGCTCCGGGCCTCCGGAGCCGATGCTATTGGACGACGCGCTGGACCGCTTCGATGGAGAGTGGATTGTCTTCCACATCTTGCGACCCGACGACGAGACCGTAAACCACGAGGGAGTAGTGGTCGCGCATGGCGGTCCGGAGAAGCCCATGAGAGAGATAGCCGCCTCTATCTGGACCGGGCAGCCGGATGTTCGATTAGTCGTCCAGTACTCCACTGGCCGCCCCATCCGAACAGGCGCCGAGCTACGCCGGGCCATTGACGAGTACTTCGAAACGCACGATTATGACGAATGGTACGATGTTTGGCGGCGGTGAGCGGGTTGTACCACTTCGGCTGCACTCTCGTCTGTTCTGGTTGTTGCTGGTCGTTTCCGTTCCCGGAGGAAGTGACCTCCGGCTCGTTCTCGACTCCGGTACCGTCACTTCGGCGGTTAAAGAGACGGTATTGAATGAACTACTGGCACACGGTCGGGCCACGCAGGTGGGAAGGCACCGCTATCTTCTACACGATCTCGCCGTCTCAGGAGTCCCGCTGCCAGACATGCCGGTGAGAGTTGGGGGTCGCACCGAGGAAATCGATGCCGACGGACTTGTCGGGCTGGACTATCTGGCACAATTCGAGCGTGTATGCGTCGACATCCCCTCGTTAAGGCTCACCCTGACCTTCCCATCGATCGCTTGAGCGTAGTATCCGACCCACTGGGTCACCCATGAGTCCGGCCGAGTTCGAGGAGATGGAGCGGCGCGTCGCAGACCGGGACGCCGCGGCCTTCTCGGCGCTCGAGGACGCCTACACGAACCTCGTGCGGCACTTCGTGTTCACCAAGGTCGGCAGCCTGGCGCGGGCGAGGCACATCACCGAGCACGTGTTCGAGCGCGCATGGGAGCACATCGACCGCTACCCATGGCGCGACTTCTCGTTCCACGTCTGGATTCTTCGGATCGCGCGGGACGAGATCGACGAGGCAGAGAACAACTGACCTGGCGCTGATAGTGAGCCCGTCCGTCCACGAGCCCGTCGAGGGACGGGCTGGTGGACGAGCGGCGCTTCCCCGCTGGGAAAGCTACAGCGGCGTGAAGGTTGACGTCACGGTCTGGTGGCCGTCGCCCTCATCGTAGCCGGCCTCTCGGTAGAGCCCGACCGCTTTCAGCACCGGGGAATCGTTCATCGAGAACAGAATCGCATCCTCGGACTGCGAGCCGTTCGCATGCTCGTGCGCGGACCAGCTTGGCACGCAGAAGATGTCGCCGCTCGTCCAGTCGAAGCGCTGGCCGTTGATGACGGTCGACCCCCTCCCCCGAGCCACGTTGTAAATCACGCTGCCGGTGTGGCGATGCGCCTGGGTCCGCTCGCCCGGGCGCAGCATCTGGATCCAGCAGTCGATGGTGGGCATCACGGCGCCCCCGGTGAAGGGGTTGGTGTACTGGAGCGCCATACCGTCGTAGGGACTGCCGTCTCGGTCCGCCAGTTGTGCCAGCCGTTCCTCGGTCTCGGCCCAGCGGTACCGCAGCAACGGCGAGTTGGCGTTGGAAGGCCGCTCCCCGGCCGGCACGAGCACCCCACCGCCGTAACGGCGCATGGACTCGTCCCTCGGCGCGGAAGCCTTCTGCAGCGTCTCCGGGTACTCCTCCTGGAAGTTGGCCGAGAGACTGTAGACCAACGGCACGTCGAGCCCATCCATCCAGATCATTGGCTCCTCGTGTTCGCTGAGGTGGCCGTGCCAGTACCAGCCGGGCGTGAGCAGGAGGTCGCCGGGCTCCATCGACTCGGGCTCGCCGTTGACCACCGTGCACGCGCCCTCGCCCTCTTTGATGAATCGAAGCGCCGCCATCGTGTGGCGATGGGATGGGGCGACCTCGTTGCCGTAGATGAACTGGACGGCCGCCACCAGCGTCTCCGTGGTCCCCATCGCCGGCGGCGCGAGCCCCGGGTTCTGGAGAGTGAGCGCGCGGCGTTCGGCGCCCTCACGCCCGACGGGGATGAGGCTGGCCGCCTCGAACATGCGCTCGCGCAGGTGCTGCCAGCGCCACAGATGCGGCCGGCTACGCGGTCGCGGCTCGTTCATGCGCGGGCCATCGCGACCGCTCATCCACAATGGCCGCAGGTTCTCCTCCAGGACCATGTCTTCGAACCGTGCGAGTTCGACTTTTCCGGTGTCGATGGCCATCGGCTTCCTCCGTCAACTGTCAGCCGTAGCTTAGCAGTCGCCGCCACAGATTTCAGCCCTTTTGCTTGCCGGGATCGGCCGCTCAAAGCTGCCCGCTACAATCCTGGCGCTGGCGTGGCGCGGGAAGCCGGCAAACGGGAGGACGAAC
>CAYQJS010000039.1:0-54601 GCA_964417895.1 uncultured Chloroflexota bacterium
CCTCTACAGTATTTTCTGCAGCTCCCGTGTCTCACTCATTATTGGCAGAGAGGGACGATAACCCCGTACATGTCGGTGAGATCATCAAAGATCTCCGTAGTGCTAACGAAAATGCTATCAGGACCTTTGTCGAGAAATCGCGATGGCGTTATCTCAATGTATGGCCAACCAACGGATTCAGAAAGGGCTCTTACTAGCGTTGTTTTCGAGGTGCCCGGTGGACCAAATAGGAGCGCGGATCGACGACCGCTCAGCTTGGTACGAGGGTGCACGGTTATATTTGCAGTCCGTGCAATTTCGTCCTCCAATGCTCTCTTGACCGTAAGGTCATTGCCTCGGATCGTTACCTCAGTATCGATAATGCGATCCCATTCTCGCCTATCACCTCCAACTCGTGAGGGATTCCGTCCTGCGTATTTCGTCAACAGGTTTTCTCGTATTGACTTACTGAGAAGACTATCCAGCCGATATAGAAACATGTGAACAACCGAGGTTGCCCAAGACTCCGGCATTCCGACTCGCATCGATGTTACCTGCTGCCCGGAGTTCCATCCGCGGTACACCTGGGCACCATGCCTGTATGAAAGGCGGTTCTTCTCACACCAATCCACGGCACGGGTGAGACCATCAAATATTCGGTCGTCTTGGGCTAAGTCGTCACCGAACTCATGAATTACGGCCTCTAAGAGTTCGAAGCTAAAACAATAATTTCCGCCGACGTCAGGGTAGTGAAAGAGAGGGAAATACTTGTTCCAGATTCCGGACTGTGTTTGAAGGACGAACAACTGCCGAATCGCATAGTCGAGTTCCTCTTTAGACGGAATGAGACCTAATACTCCTGATCTCGCGGGGAAGTCTTCGCTGACAGAGATTTTCTGGATTCTGGCAAGAAGGCATGCACCCATGGCCATCTCGACCGGATCCATCATCACATCGTGGCCGGCCCCTACGCGAGCGAGCTGTTGCCCGAACTCCTTAGAGAAATGTTCGGCGATCCGCTCCCAAAAGGCTCCGGGGGCTCCGAGCGAAAGATGGTCGAGTGCGTCCACCAGCCAGTACGCGACGGTCGCTGTCGCCGGATAGTTCCCGACCCCAAGATTGCCCGGCGCATTCGGAACCAATGCCTCCGAAACAATAGATCGCAAGGTTTTTGCGGAGGGCGGGCCCGCTACGCCGGGTTTGTGCCTCCGCTGAAGCAAGCGGCTCTTGTCAGCATCGCCATCATTTGCCAGAATGCCGGCGGTTCGAGCAACCACCACGGCCGTGAATGCATTGTCGGGCTCCAGACCAGAACTTCTCCATTCTGCATTAACTACTTTTCCGAAGGCTTTCACGACTCGGTCGTGCCAGACGGTCTCTCCGTAATAGATTGGCAGGCTGCGGGTCAGTGCCAACGCCATTAGGCAGGAGCACGACGTTGCCACCGATACGTCGTTGTTCCGCGAAGCAGAGTCCGGCTTCCGCCGGAAAGTCAGCTGGTCTGTTTGGTGACCAAACGGGGTCAGATCTTCTAGAACCGACGAGTTTAGTTCGCGTGTGCGTTTGCGCAAACCCCGCAGGTCGGGGAGCCTCTCAGGCACCTATGACCTCTGCGGCGGAGGATCTGGCGATGGCGTCTAAGCTCCCGAAGCCCGTGCCGAGCCACGCCACTTGAACACCGGTCCCCTGCTCAAGTTCTCTCACGAACTGCCGCGATCTGGGTGTGAGCGCGCCTTCTTCAAGCACCCGGTGGTTGGCCCAGTCCAGCCGATCAATCCCCATCAAGGCGAGGGCATTTGGGCGGTTGTAGCGGCACGCGGTCTGGACCAACTCTATATCGAACATCGCGACGCGCCGGATTCTTTTGGTCACGGACGTCCGTTCTGGCATTGGGTCCGGGGCGCCAGAAATGCGCTGGACCTCTTCCCAGCTTATCTCGTTGTCCAGAGGACCGCTGTTCCCGCCCACGCGGATAGGGAATGTGCGAATCACCATCACGATCGAGGTCACTTGACTTGGAGAAAGCCCAACCTCGGATATGAAACCAGCCGCCGTCGTATCCCGCGATGTCACGTAAGGGTAGTGGGCGCTGTGCAGAAGTGATAGCCCGAAGCCCTGTGTTCCCTCAACGATGACGTGACCACCTCGATCGAGATGGTTATGCAAGAGAGTTGCTACAGACTCGACGCGGAAGCGGGCCTGAAGCTGTTCAGAACTGCCCGCGAGCCGAACGCATCCCGTTCGAGCCATTCGCCGAACTAATGCACTCCCCGTACCCGAGCCTGTGCTGCCAATGGAATCCACAGCGTGCATCTCGTCACGACGGTCGCTTTCATCAATTAGGACGGCTCGCGGATCCACGATAAGCCGCTGCTTCTCGATACCAAGACGATCAGCTTCTGTTAGCAGCACATCTTCGTCGATCGCACATCCTGCGGAGATAAGCAGCATGGCCTTCGGCATGCCAGCGGCACTCGGGACCTGACGCAAGACACGGTCGCAACCGTCGATCCAGGCCGTATGCCCCGAGTTTGGTCCCCCGCAACGTACCACCCAGGGCTCCGTCAAACGCGCAGCACTCAACCCAACGGCTTTGCCTTTCCCCTCCGAACCGTACTGCCCCCCCACTACTACAGTGCAACCCATTCTCGCCTCCTACCTCCCGAAGACCCCTGGCAAAATGCGCGCTACCCTGAACCCTCGCCTGACATAAGCCGACTCTTTTGGGGTTCGCGAGCCTTGGGTAGCTGGACCGACAGATAGGCCTCCACAGCCCCTTGCACGATTCGATTTACCTCCTCCTGGCTTCTGCCCGTAGTTTCCACCCGCGCGATCCTTTGGGGGAACCTAACGCTGAGTTGCTCAAAAGCGTCCATCACAGCAAACAAACGTTCACGCTCGTCATGGGTCGGAACTGGCCTCCCTTGGTACTGGCGACGGCGGAGCAATTCGTCGAACTCCGCCATGAGCAAAATGGTCAGCCCAGGTAAATCAATGAACCCAAACGATTCAAGCAGCATCTCCTCAGCCAGAAGAAACTCGAACGCCTTGCCGAACTCTCGTGCTTTGCCAAGCTCTTGGCTGTCCCCGCTAAGCCCCACCGCCTCATACGCAAGCCAGCTGTCGATGAAGCGGTCTGCCACGACGAAGCGGCCTTGCTTGAAAGCCGGTTCAATGGTGCGACGCCAATTGTCGACGCGACCTGCGAGGAAGAGGAGGGCCTCAGCACGCTGAGTCAACCGCGCGTGGCCCAGGAAAATCTCGCTGATTTGATGCCAGGGGTCTAAGTGCCAAGGTGGATCGCTTACCCGCTCGACTGTGGTTCCTGAAAAGAGCTTCTCAAGCCACTCAGCTAGTGCTCTGGCCACAGCAGACTTCCCCACGTGATCCGGTCCCTCTATCGCAATTAGGTGACTGCGGCGGTGGCCCACGGCCTGGAGGTGCGCCATGAGCAATCCCCGCACCATCTGCGGGATTGCCTTAGGCGAAGAAAAGTAGTTGATTCCGCCACGGACGGCCAGGTGCCCACGCACCATGCGGGAGACGTCTGTTCCCTTTCTTGCCAGTCCGAAAACTGGGATGCCCCTCAGAAGAGCATGCTGAATCTCAATTCCGACACCGTGTGACGGCACGGAGACTTCGGCGACGACCGCGACGCAGCTGTTGATGGCTGAAAGATTCGCTTCGAGAACCCTTGATGGAGGGATCTCGGCTTCGCGTGGCCCTGTATCCTCGTAAGGCAAATAAGCTTCAAACCCGGCGAGTACGCATCCTTCGCGAACCCTACGGTAGACGGCATAGTCTGCCGCCTTCGCTCCCGTTAGGGCTCCTGCTATGTACACTCGGCGGCGCAGCATGAGATCCTGGGAGGTAATCTCAGAATCTCCACGAAAGCTGCGTCGGACGCCGGCTGACGATCTGTTGAGCAACTTGAATACCGGATGCAGCTGCGGGGAGCACACCCGAAGTCCATCCCGAACCGTCGCCGACACACCAGAGGCCCGGAGTGCCTTTGACACGGAAGTATGGTTCGATCGTAACCCTGGGGCTTAGCCATTCTGCCGAAACCGCGTACACCATGGAGCCGCGGGTTGCGATGCCCGGCGCGTGCACCGACAATCTACGGATGAGGTTCTGGATTCCGGCCACCGCTTCGGGAGGCAGGATGAGCCGGAGGTCACTCTCTTTTGTATTGCCTAGGGTTGGAGCAAAGCGTGACCCGCAGTCCGGGAGATCAGTCGTCCCAAGGAAGTCCGCAAGCGTCATGGCTAATGGCCGGTCGGAGGAGGCGTTTCTCGCTCGCTCCGCGACCCGGTCGTAGATTCTATCTGCGGTGGCATCAAAATGGTACAGGAGATTCATGCTCGACGCCTCAGTCTTATCATCCCGAGTAGCGTGGGCGTCAATTAGGCATCTGTCATCCAGGAAATAGGAAATAACTCGTCCTTTGTGAACGAAACAGTGCGTCTTGGCGTAGGAACGATCATCGTAGAGCTTGATTTTGGGATTTTCTCCGAGTTCACGAATCTGCTCACCGCCCCAACTGGGGAACTCCAAACGAACCCCGATATCGAGCTTATTTGGCGAGCTAGGGAGTTCGATGCTCAGCGAGTTGAGCCACTGCGCTCCTGACCTTCCAACGGCTAATACGACTTGGTCGCACGACAGTTCATGCGATCCAGTTTGATTCTCATAAACGACACGGAACCGATCAACATCCCCAAAGCGGATGTCCTTGACGCGTGACCGATACTTGATCTGCACGCCGCGGCCACGCGTCTCTGCCACGAGCGACCCGACGTATCTCTGCGCCAGCCTGCTGCCCAGCGGCCGCACGGGGTAGCTCTCCAGTTCCAGACCATCTTGCTCCATTCGATCAGTCGCAGCCTTCAAAGCGAAGGGGTTCGGGGCCGAGCGTCGCACTTCATCGCCAAGGCGCACCAGCGTATCGAAGATCCGCAGATCGATCGCATCGATCACTCGCGGATACCAGCCGCTCATATTAGGCGGGAACTGGGCACCTGCCGTAGGCGAAATACATAGCTTCGCGTCAACCAAGAACCCTGGGCCGCCCTCACCCTTCAGGACAAATTCGGGGTCGAACTGGCGCGTAGCACCGGGCAGGAAGCGGTCTTCGACTGGCGGCCCGTCTTCCAGCAGCACGACGCTCGCGGGGCAAGCTTTGCTGCGCCCCAATCGATTTGCGCAGAACAAGCCGGCAGGCCCGGCCCCGACTATAACGAGGCGCTCGTCAGACCTCACGTTCGGCTTCCCAGAGGTATCTATGCGACCATCCAGCTTTCAGTCGGCCCGACTGAAAGCAATACAGTGCGCCCTTGATCAACTACCGGCAGGCTCGCCCAGCCGACAGGCTCCGACGGTGGACACGATAAGCCTGAATGGCCCTTCGTAACGCGGCCGCGTTCCCTCGTAAGGGGATCGAGTGGTGGGCTGCGGTCATATTACATTCGCCCCAACCACGCTCGCGAACAACCAGGCAACAGGGGGAAGACGCCATTAAATGCCTCGTCACGGATAAGGTACCCTGAAGTCCGAGTCATAGTCCTCGGGGACTGCCATCTGGTGGGAGAGCATGATCTCC
Source organism: uncultured Chloroflexota bacterium (assembly GCA_964417895.1). Taxonomy (GTDB): domain Bacteria; phylum Chloroflexota; class UBA6077; order UBA6077; family SHYK01; genus CAYQJS01. The sequence continues at coordinate 5,582 of CAYQJS010000039.1, forward strand.
TTCCGTGTTCTGGCAGACTCCCGGATCGCCAGGGAGACCTCCAGTGTTCCTATTCCCCACTCGCCCGTGTGGAACATGGGCTTGCCCTGGACCACCGCGGCGTAGAACTCTTCGAGCTCGGCCCGCCGCTGTCCCGCCCCCATAAGGTGGCTCCATTCCGGATTCACGCCGAGGTCGTGGAGCCCCGTGTCGTCGTAGACGTAGATCCCTTCGCCCGAATGGCGCATGTCGCCCCGCGTGCACGTCGCTACCACCAGGCCAAGGTCCTCCGGCACCCATCTCCGCCGACTGCTCGTCCGGAAGGTGGCCGTCTCGGCGCTCCCACCGATACGCAGCGCCTGCTTGTCCTCCTCCTCGTCGCGCGTCCCGGTCTGCATCTGCCGCCGGACCTCAACCCTCTGCTCCAGCGTGTAGCGCTGCTTGCTTTCGCCCCAGGGCGCCAGCTCCGCGCCCATGAAGTAGCCGTAGCCGTTGTGCATGATGGTGCAGGGCATCCCATTCTCGAATTCGAGGTAGGCGGTGTAGTAGCCGGGGATCTGCCGCTCCGGCATCCATTGGCCGACGCTTGCGCGCACGCTCCGGACCTTCCCACCGCCCAGCAGCCGCACCGTGTCTGCCTGGTGGGGGACCTGACGATAGACCATTCCGCCTCCCTGGTTCGGGTCTAGCTCCTCGGCTGAGCGCGGCCGCAGCATCCAGTCGGTATAGGCCCAGAGGTGAAGCGCCTCCAGCTTGCCGATGGCCCCTGAGCTGATGATCTTGCGCATCGCGCGGATCGGATACGTGTAGGCGCGGGTGTGGCCGGCCAGGAGCATGCGGCCGTTCTTCTCCGCCGCTTCCACCATCGCCTCGGCCTCCTCGATCGAGAGGGCCATAGGCTTCTCGACCACCACGTGCTTGCCGTGCTCCAAGGCGTAAATCGTGTGCGGCGCGTGGAAGCGGTTGGGCGTCGAGACCCAGATGGCCTCCACGTCGGGGTTGGCGCACAGCGTCTCGATGCCGTCGTAGACCTGCGCTTCCGGGTAGCGCTCCTTGAAGCGCTGGCGCGTCATGGGATTGACGTCCGCGCCGGCGTAGAGGTCGATCTCGGGCATCGACTCCATGGCGGGGAGGATCTCGGTGCCGCCCACGCCGACGCCGATCATGCCCATCTTCAGCATTCTGGTCTGGATCGCCATTCCTGCCTCCCCCTCTTCTTTGGCCTGGCCGAACTGCGCTCTAACGCCGCGCGACTCTCAGGCTGGTGATCGGCGGGAGGCCACCCAGGATCTGTCGGAACGACTCCCCGCCATCCTCGCTCATCCACACCGAGCCATCGGTCATGCCCACGAAGAAAGCATCAGGGTCTTCGGGGTCGCCGGCCGTGGCGCGGGGCGCGGCGGTGAAGTGCTCAGGGAGGCCTCCCGTCAGCTTCTGCCACGAGTCGGCTCGATTCTCGCTGCGGAAGAACGACGCGTCGGCCCCTTCCGGGCGCCGCCACCCCGGTGGAGGCACGGCAGCCGCCGCGGTGAAAAAGACGCGGGGCCGCGCAGGGTGGACGACCATCGGCGCCAGGTAGCGGCAGCTCAGGCCCTGCGAGCACTCGCTCCACGAATCGCCACCATCCTGGCTGCGGTAGAAACCGTTGCCGCTGGTCGCGACGATGGTTGCTGGATCGTCGGGCATGATGTTGATGTAATGCAGGTCGAACTCGACGCCATCTTTCAGGTTCTGCCAGGTTGTGCCACCATCGCGCGTGCGAATCGCCCAACCCTCCTCCACCGAGCCGAAGATGAGCGACGGATCCTCCGCGTACAGCCCGAGCCCTTTGACGTGCGCGACGTGGGGCGGGTTGGGGAAGGTCCATTCCTTGGTGGTGGGCAACGTTCTCAGCTGCTCGCACTCAGTCCACGTGTCGCCTCGATCGGCGCTTTTGAAGATCGCCGCGGGGCCCGTTCCGACGATCAGCTCGCCGGTCCGCGGGTGCTGGTCGAGGGACCATATCTCCTTGTAGACGATGCCATCGTTGATCTCCCGCCACGTGCCGCCGCCATCCTCGCTCCGGAACATTCCGCCACGGTTAGTTCCCGCGTAAAGGCGGCGAGGATCGTCGCGGTCGACGACGAGCGGGGCGCGCACGGTTCCCTTCCCCTGGAGCCCCGCGACGCTGGCCTCGTAGCGGTCCCCGTCGGGCGCTGCGCGATACAGGCCTTCGGCGGTGCCCACGAACATGACGCGATCGGATGCATTTGCCATCGGATCCCTCCTGGCCTGAGGTTCTGTCCTGGAGCAGCTCAGCCCCAAATGACCAGTGTAGCGCGCAATATACTTGCGTGAAAGGCCGACTCTGGGGCTGGGAGAGTCCGGAGGGGTGCCGCGGCGGTTCGAACCCCGCAGCCCAGATAGGGGCGCCAGCGTGTGCCCCAAGTTAGTGCGCTCGTGGGGAGACGCCCTCACCCCAACCCTCTCCCAGAGGGAGAGGGGGCAGCCGAATCGCCTCTCCCTCTGGGAGAGGCCGGCCGCAGCCCGCGAGAGCGGGCAAGGACGGGTGAGGGCGTGACTCCGGCGGGCGCAGCGCACTAAGTCAGGGGACACCCGGGGCGCCACGTTTCGTTGCGTGGGCCCCGGAGCCAGCTTAGAATAGACGCCACGTCAACATAGCTCACGTTGCCCGGTCCGTGTCAAGTCCTTTCGAAGCACCACGTGCGAGGTTGAGTATGAAGATGCCGCTATCGTTCACACTGAATGGGCGCACCACTGCCGTCGACATCGAGCCCTACTGGACCCTTCAACGGCTCCTGCGCGACGAGCTGGACCTCACGGGCACCAAAGAAGGCTGCCGCACCGGCAACTGTGGCGTGTGCACGGTGATCGTGGGCGACAAGGCCATCAAGTCGTGCCTGATGCTGGCTGCCCAACTGGAGGGGACGGAGGTCACCACTATCGAAGGCCTCGCGGGTCCCGACGACCTCGATCCCGTCCAGCGTGCGTTCGTGGAGTACGGCGCGATCCAGTGCGGCTACTGCTCACCGGGCTTCATCATGGCGACACGCGCGTTTCTGAACGAGAATCCGCACCCGACGCGCGCCGAGATCGCCGACGCGCTAGAGGGCAACCTCTGTCGCTGCACCGGCTACGTGAAGATCTTCGAGGCGGTCGAGGCGGCAGCGAAGGCATGAGGCGCGAGGCGTGAGGCGGGAGTGTCCAAAGGCGCGAGGCGTGAGCCGCGAGGCCGGAGTGGAGCGATAAGAGACCACTCATGGCTCACGCCTCACAACTCACGCCTCCCCTCACGGCTCACGCCTCGGCACTCACGGCTCGAAGGAGGGATATATGGCCATAACTACTGAGCTTACAAGCATCGGGCATGCGGTCCCCAAGCCTGACGCGTGGCTCAAAGCGACCGGGACAGCAACTTACGCGGGCGATGTCCGCCTGCCGGGGATGCTCGAAGCGCGAGTGCTGCGCAGCCCGCACGCGCATGCTCGCATCGTCGCCATCAATACGAGTGCGGCGGAAGCTTTGCCCGGCATCTTCGCCGTGATCACCGGGGAGGATGCTTCCTCCACCCGCATCGGCCGCTTCATCAGAGATCGGCATGCGCTGGCCCGAGAGAAGGTGGTCTACGTGGGCGAGCCGGTAGCCGCCGTCGCGGCAGTCGATGAGGAGACGGCAGAGCGGGCGTTGCAACTGATCGATGTGGAATACGAGCCGCTGCCGGCGGTATTCGCCCCAGAGGAGGCGCTCTCGCCCGGCGCGCCCATCATCCACCCCGACCTGGCCAGCTACCAGGACCCAGCCAGGAGCGAGCGTGAGGGCAACTTGCGGAACCGTGTCCGCCACGAGGTGGGCGACGTGGAGGCCGCCCTCACCGAGCCCGGGCTGGTGGTCTACGAGGCGACGTATCGGACCCCTCGCCAGAGCCAGGGCTACACCGAACCGCACGCCGCCGTGGCGCAGGTCGATGGCACTGGAAAGGCGACGATATGGGCCAGTATCAAGGCGCCTTTCCGCGCTCGGGTGAGCATCGCCGACACCCTCGGAATCCCCGTGTCACGCGTGCGCCTCATCGCCCCTGCCATCGGCGGCGACTTCGGCGGAAAAGGCGCCGCGTTCATCGAGCCCATCGTGGCCCTCCTGGCGAGGAAGGCGAAGCGCCCGGTGCGCCTCAGCCTCTCCCGCGTGGAAGAGCTCACGTCCATGACTTCTCGACCGACGTGCGTGACGACGATGAAGATGGCGGCGCGCCCGGATGGGACGCTCGTCGCCCTGGACGCCACTCAGCTCTACGGGCTGGGCGGCGTCGACGACACCGGCGCCGGCAGCGCCAATAGCGCCACGAGCCTGATTGGCGCCTATCGCATCCCCAACGTGCGCATCGTCGCCTCCTCCGCCTACACCAACACCTCCCCCGCGGGCCACGTCCGGGCCCCGAGCGGCCCACAAACGGCCTTCGCGCTGGAGTCGCACCTGGACTCTCTGGCGCGCAGGCTGGGAATGGACCCCTTCGAGTTCCGCCTGAAGAACGCCCTCCGCGACGGCGACGTGGTCCCGTCCGGCCACGGAATCTTGCACAACTCGGGCCTCGAGGAGGTCATCGAGCGGGGCCGCGCGTGGATCGCACGGGAGATCGGGTCGAAGCAGCCCAACCGCGGCGTGGGTGTTGCCCTTGGGCTGTGGGCGCTCCACCCGAATCCCCCGGCTGTGGATAGCGCGGCGACCGTCAAGCTCGACGTCGATGGCAGCGTTACGGTGCTGAGTGGCGTGACGGACCAGGGCGGGGGCCAGTGGACGCTGGTGGCGCAAGTGGCGAGCGAAGTGCTCGGTGTGCCCATGGAGCGGGTCAGCGTTATCGCGGCCGACACCGAGGTCACCCCCTACGAGTCAGGCACGGGCGGCAGCAACACTACCTACCGCGTGGGGAACGTGACGCGCCAGGCCGCGGAGGACGCGCGCCGCAAGCTGCTGCGCGTAGCGGCCGAGCGATTGAAGGTGGACGAAGAGGAGCTGGCGCTGGCGGACGGCGAGGTCTTCGTCCGCTCCGATCCAGCCAAGCGGATGACCGTGGCTGCGGCAGCCAACGCGGCCCTCAGCTCAGCGGCGGGCCCCATCATCGGCACTAGCGCTGAAGGGCGTGAGCAGGAGATCCGGGAGCATGGCCACGAGCAGGCCGAGCGGGTGGACGCTCCCAGCTTCGCCTGCCACGTAGCGCAAATCGCCGTTGACCCGGAGACCGGGCAGATCAGCGTCGAGCGCTATTACACTGCGCAGGACGTGGGCAAGGCCCTCAACCCGCTCAACTGCAAGGGGCAGATCGAGGGCGGCGTCGTGTTCGGCCTGGGCTACGCTCTCACCGAGGAGATCCTCTCGGAGAGCGGCACGAACCTGAATGCCAACCTATGGGAGTACCTGCTGCCGACGGCTCCCCACGTTCCGGACCTGACCGTCGAGCTGGTGGAGATCCCTTCGACCTTCGGCCCCTTCGGGGCGAAAGGCGCCGGCGAGACCCCGTGCATTCCCGTGGCGGCCGCCGTGGCCAACGCCCTCGAGGACGCCATCGGCGTGCGCGTCACCGAGGCCCCGCTCACGCCCGAACGGGTACTCGCCGCCATACGAGCACTGAGTTCCGAGCACTGAGTTCCGAGGGGGAGGCTTTCGGAAACTCGCAACTGTCACCCTGAGCGAGAGCGAAGGGCCTGGGGGCGTTGACAACACGGGTCGCAGGCTTGTAGCTCGATCTCGACCCAGATGCTTCGCCTTCGGCTCAGCATGACCCTTCACCGCTGGGCAGCTAGTCGGAACCGGTGAACCCGGAACGTGCTCCCGTGCGTATCTAGATAGTAGCGTCCCTACGATCAGTCTGCCCCGGAGGAGGTCTGTTGTGAACAGCACACAGCAATACTTGGTCGAGGAGGAGCTGGAGCACTACCGCGACGGGTGGATCTCGCGCCGCGATTTCCTGCGCCGAGCGGTGCTGCTGGGTGCCGGGGCGGCGGCCGCCACCGCAATGGCGGCTTCGGTCACCCCAGCGCGCAGGGCCCGCGCGGCTCCGGCGGGTCAGCTCTCACCATTCCACGTCCCCGAGGGTGACCCCGGGGTGGTCGCGTCGTGGACGTCGTTTATGAGCTCAGACGGGGCGGATATCGCGGCGTACCTGGCCAGACCCGCCGGTGCTCCCGGGACGGCGCAGCTGCCTGCCGTGGTAGTTTGCCACGAGAACCAGGGCGCCAACCTCCACATCAGGGACGTGGCCCGCCGCTTTGCGAGGCAGGGATACGTCGCCTTGGCGCCGGATCTCCCGTCTCGGGTGGGGGCGCGCGCGGACTTGGTCACCCTGGAAGAGGCGTCGGCAGCCCTGAGCAGGCTCGATCCGGCCCAGAACCCCCAGGACCTCCTCGCCGCGGTCGAGTTTCTCAAAGCGCAGCCGGTTGTGGACTCCAGAAAGCTGGCGGCTACGGGCTACTGTTTCGGGGGCGGCGTCACCTGGAGGCTCGCAACGCTCTCACCGGACCTGCGAGCCGTCGCGCCCTTCTACGGTAGCAACCCGCCGCTGGCCGACGTCGCGAAGATCCGTGCTGCCGTTCTCGCCGTCTACGGCGGCCTCGACGAACGAGTCAATGCGGGCATCCCGGACGTCGAGGCGGCGATGGCCGCGGCGGGCGTGACCTACCGCATTAGCATCTACGCCAACTCGGCTCACGCGTTCCATGCCGACCATCGGCCCGTCTACAACCCCGAAACCGCTCCGCAAGCATGGATGGAGACGCTGAACTGGTTCGCCGAGCACCTGGGGCTTCCCGCGCCCACCGCTTGATGGGCTCGAAAGCGAAGCATCTGGTCTGGAGGCTTGCATGAATAGCACGCAACAGTACCTCATCGAAGAGGAGCTGGAGCACTACCGCGACGGCTGGATCGGCCGGCGGGAGTTCCTTCGACGCGCTGCATTGCTCGGAGCCGGGGTCGCGACAGCGGCGGCCCTGGCCCAATCCGTGACGGCCCGCCCGGCTCGCGCCGCGCCCGGCGCGCAGGCGTCGCCGTTTCAGGTCCTCGAGAGCGATACGGCCGTAGCCACCGATTGGGGCTGGTACCGCAGCACAGACGGCGTGATGCTCAAGGCGTACCTCGCCTGGCCCGCGGCGGCCGGCGCGATGAACATGACCCTTCCCGGCGTGGCCGTCTGCCATGAGAACCGAGGGCTCACCCCGCACATTCGGGACGTTGCGCGGCGCTTCGCCAGCCAGGGCTACGTCGCCATCGCCCCGGACCTTCCCTCGCGCACAGGGACGCCGACGGATGAGCTTGGCAGCGACGAGGCGATTATGGCCGCCTACCGCACCCTCACGCCGGCGCAGAACGCGCTGGACTTCTCCGCGGCGCTCGACTTCCTGCGCAACCATCCCGCGGTTGACGAGAGCAGGCTCGCCGCCACCGGTTACTGCTTCGGGGGCGGCGTTATCTGGCGGCTGGCGACCGTTTACCCCGACCTGACCGCGGCGGCTCCCTTCTATGGGTCGGCCCCACCGCTGGAGGACGTGCCCAAGATCAGGGCGGCTATGCTCGGCGTCTTCGCCGGGAGCGATGAGCGCTTAAACGCCGGAATCCCTGACCTGTCTCGCGCCATGGACGCGGCCGGCGTGAAACACCGGATGACCGTGTATTCGGACTCCGACCATGGCTTCCACAACGACACGGGCCGCGTCTACAACCGGGACACCGCGGTGCGCGCGTGGATGGATACGCTGAACTGGTTCGCCGAGCACTTGAGCCTGCCCGCGCCCGCGTTCTGAGCACAGCGCGCGGCCTATAATCGCGAACGATGGATCCACGGCTACGGAAGTACTGGCTGCAGCGCGCCGCAGCGCGCCGCAGCCCCCCGCCTAGGAGATCGCGCGCTGGCTCCGCAGCTTTTCTCCTGACCGCGGCGCTCTTCGGCCTGTTCGTGATCACCGGCTCGGCTGGCATCCTGCTGGCCACCGGTGCGCGAGCAGCCTCGGCGTGGTATGGCTCTTTTGTCCAGGACTTTCCGTCTGTCTCGGACGTAGACACGCGATCGGTCTTCAAGAACAGCAGGATCCTCGACCGCAACGGCGACCTTCTCTACGAGCTTTTCGACGTTGATGAGGGAAAACGCACCATCGTGCGCCTCGCCGACATGCCCCAAATCGTCGTCGATGCCTTCCTCGCAGTAGAAGACGCCTCCTTCTACGCCAACCCCGGTATCGAGCCGCGAGGCATTGCCCGCGCACTCTGGCAAAACCTCCAGGCGGGCACTGTCGTCTCCGGCGGCAGCACCATCACGCAGCAGCTGATCCGCAACGTCTTGCTCGACCGCGACGAGCGCACGAGCGAGACGCTGGACCGGAAGCTGAAGGAGGCGGTCCTCGCCCTCGAGCTGTCCGCGCATTACCGGAAAGAGCAGATCCTCGAGTGGTACCTGAACGAGATCTATTTCGGGAATCTTTCGTACGGAGTGGCAGCGGCGGCCCGGACGTATTTCAACAAGCCGCTCGCTGAGGTCACGTTGGCTGAGGCCGCGCTCCTGGCCGGGCTCCCCCAGGCACCGGTTCGCTACGACCCATTCAAGAACTTCGATGCCGCGAAGGCACGGCAGCGCGAGGTGCTGGAGCTCATGGCCCATCATCGGTTCGTTGCGCGCGACGAAGCCGAACGCGCGATGCGTGAGCCACTCCAGATCGCTTCCGGCGATCCCGACACCATCCGCTACCCCCACTGGGTCTTCTATGTGCGCTCTGTGCTGGAGGAGATGTACGGGACGAGGGCGCTGCTCTCCGCGGGCGTCACCGTCTACACCACCCTCGACTCCAACGTCCAGCAGATGGCAGAGCAGGCGATCGCTCTCCACCGGCCCGCGATCGTACGCCAGGCGGCCAACAACGCGGCCCTGGTCGCCATTGATCCCTGGGGGGGAGAGGTGCTGGCGATGGTGGGGAGCCTCGACTACTACGACACCGCCATCGATGGCCAGGTCAACAACGCCGTCACCTTGCACCAGCCAGGCTCCGCCATCAAACCTCTCGTCTACCTGACAGCGTTCCTCAAGGGGTTCTCGCCGTCCACGGTTGTACAGGATGCCCCTATTAGCCTCCCCGACGCGGCTGGCCGTCCGTGGAGACCGCAGAACCACGACAACCGGTTTCGCGGCCCTGTGACGCTCCGCCACGCCCTCGGCAACTCGCTCAACATCCCCGCTGTCAAGGTGCTGCAGTTCGCGGGCCTGGACGGCACGATCGCCCTCGCGAAGCGATTCGGAATGACTAGCCTGGGCGACCCCTCGACATACGGCCTCGCGTTCACCCTTGGCGGAGCCGACGTCCGTCTGATCGAGCTGGCCACCGCGTACACCGTTCTGGCCAACGGTGGAATCCAGGTCCCTGTCTCACCGATTCTCAAGATCGTCGACGGCGAAGGTCGCGTCGTCTTCGAGCATCGACCCGCCCGCACGGAGGTCGTGGACCCCAGACCCGTCTACATGGTGAACAGCATCCTGTCCGACAACAGCGCCCGCACAGCCACTTTTGGCGTGAACAGTCCACTTCGTCTGGCTAACAACCGTCCGGCCGCCGCAAAGACCGGAACCACTGACCTTTACCGCGATACCTGGGCGATGGGCTACACCCCTAGCCTGGTAGCCGGTGTGTGGGTGGGCCGAACAGATAACGCGCCCACCCGCTTCATCTCGGGCTCCAACGCAGCACCGCTCATCTGGAACAGCTTCATGGAGCGCGCCTTCGCCGACTGGCCGAACGAACCATTCGAGGGGCCGCCGGGGCTTGTCCAGGACAGGGTCTGCACGCACAACAAGGAGGAGGAAGAGGGGGGTGGCTGCGTCTACGTGACGGACTGGTTCCTCGAGGAACGAGCGCCGAGCACGCTGGCCAGGATCGCCGCCCGGGCCATTGCCATCGACCGTCCGACAGGGAAGCTCGCCGATCGGGACACCCCGTACGCCGACGTCGATTTCCGAAGATTCCGGTCGTTGCCCTCCGGCGATGGGCCCTTCCCACCGTCCGAGTACTCGGAGCGATCGGGCGCCAACCGCCCGTGGGAAGTGGCGCCGCCGACGCTTCTCCCAACGGTCGTTGCGCCGACGCTGGCTCCGTCCCCAGTGGGGTCGCCGGGCCCCGAGGAGCTGAGCGTTCGCATCACTCCACCGGTGCTTCAGACGGAATCCCCACCATCGATCAGCGCCGCGCCCAGCTCTTCGGCCGGAGTGGCAGCCATCTCTTCGCCTCGTGCCGATGACAGCGTGGCGGGACGCGTCCCAGTCGTCGGCACCGCCTGGAGTCCTCGCTTCAGTGCGTATCGACTCGAGTATCAGCAGCTGGTAGGCGGACAGTGGAGCACGTTCCGGGAGACAGCAAGGCGCGAGTCAGTTCAGGACGGGCACCTCGACGAGTGGGACACGAGCGCGCTGGCCAACGGCTGGTACTCGCTGCTGCTCACTGTTGTTACTCCGTCCGGCGTGGACGCGCAGACCCGAATAGTGCTCACCGTCGGGAACCCGGGTGTCCCCTGACTTAGTGCGCTGCGCCCGCCGGAGTCACGCCCTCACCCGTCCTTGCCCGCTCTCGCGGGCTGCGGCCGGCCTCTCCCAGAGGGAGAGGCGATTCGGCTGCCCCCTCTCCCTCTGGGAGAGGGTTGGGGTGAGGGCGTCTCCCCACGAGCGCACTAACTTGGGGCACCCCCGGAACCCGGGCCGCTAGCGCGTCGGTGCTGGCAGTGTGTAGAGTGAAAGCCGGTGGGCTATTTTTGACCACGGAGGCAAGCCTGATGATAGAGAATGAGACGCCAGTTATCGAGGAGACGGGCGGCATCCCCACCGGCGCCATCGTGGCCACCGCCATCGCGGCGGGTGTGATCGCGTTTGTGCTGCGGCGTGGGCGCAGGGAGCGTCCCCGTGTCGATTCCCCCGCCGACGTGGCCGCTGCGGCCTGGGAGCGGCTCCAAGACCCCGAGCTTCGCGCTCGGACTGCTACGGCGACGCGCGAATTCCTTGCGGAGAGAGTCGGCCACGAGCTGAAGCCGGTGTTACTGGACCTCCTCCGGGACGTCAAGAGCTACGTGGACGAAGGCTTCCGACGCGCGGAGAAAGCGGTCAGAGATTTCTGACGCCTACTCCCGGCGAATCTCATCCACGACGCCGAGCACGCCCGGCACTGTTCGGGCGACACTGACGATGGTTTCGACTCGGCCGGGGTCAGCCTCGCGCCCCCGCAGAAAAGCAGTCCCATCCACCGTGGTGACGTCGAGCCGCGGCGTCCAGATGCCCCGGCGCTCCAGCTCACCGCGGATACGCAGGGACACGCGTTCGTCCGGAGGCAGGCCGCTGAAGTCGCGGGCAGGGCTGGCACGCCGCCAGAGCCATTGCCCCATGTGGAGCACGGCCCTACCCGCGTCAAGCACCGCATCCGCGGTCGCGGCGGTCCGCCGGCCCCGCGTGGCCTCGCCCCGCCGCTTGGGAGCCAGCAGCACGGCGGCCACGATACCGCCCGCGATGCCGATCATGAGCCCCGAGATCCGTCGGCCAAGACCGCGTGCCATCCCCGCCTCCGCCAGATTATCTGAGTGACGTGGGCTTTTCACCCGATATCACCCAGCGAATGCCTCACCGCTGGGGATTCGGGTGACGAGAGCTATCGGCCACCCGACTCCAACGACTCAGTGGGGCTCGGCTGGCGAGTCCGTTTCCGGTCGCCGCACCGGTGAGTTGAGGTTTGAACTGGATCTCGTACAGCCGGGCATACAGCCCGGCCCTGGCGAGCAGCTCCTCGTGTGTCCCCACCTCAACGAGACGGCCATGGTCCAGCACCAGAAGCACGTCAGCGGCCAGCACCGTCGACAGCCGATGCGCGATGGCCAAGGTGGTCCGCCCGCGCAGCAGCGGCCCCAGGGCGGCCTGGATGTGAGCCTCGGTCTCCGAGTCGAGCGATGACGTCGCCTCGTCCAACACCAGGATCTGAGGGTCTTTGAGCAGCACCCGCGCGATGGCCAGCCGCTGCTTCTCTCCACCAGAGAGGCGATAGCCGCGCTCGCCCACCGTCGTGTCGTAGTGATCGGGCATCCGCGCGATCACCTCGTCCAACTGCGCGGCCCGGCAGGCGGCCTCGATCTCGTCGTCCGTCGCGTCGGTTCGAGCGTAGCGCAGGTTCTCCAGCACGCTCGCATTGAAAAGATAGGTCTCCTGGGTCACCATGCCGATCTCACGACGCAGGGAATCCAGCGTCAGCGTCCGCACGTCGCGCCCGTCGATCTCAACGGACCCGCCGGTAACGTCGTAGAAGCGGGGGATGAGGTACGTGACCGTTGTCTTTCCGGCGCCGGTGGGGCCCACGAGCGCCGCCAGCTGGCCGGGCTGCAGCTCGAAGCGCAGATGTTGCAGTACCGGTTGCTCAGCCGCGTACTCGAAGCTCACGTCGCGGAAGGCCAGGTGGCCGCGCGCGGGACTCGGCAGAGGGCGAGCATCGGCAGCGTCGGCGACGTCCGGGGACGTGTCAAGGTACTCAAAGATGCGGTCGAAGAGCGCCAACGAACCCATGACCTCCACGTGCACGTTGGCAAGCTGAGACATCGGCCCGTAGAGGCGGGCGAGCAGGGCCACGAAGGCGATAGCGGTGCCGAGCGTCATCTGACCCGTGATGACGAGATACCCGCCGATGAAATAGATCATGGCCGGGCCTACCGCTTCGAGTACCTGGAGCAGCATGCGGAACCAGCGCCCGAGCATGTTCGCGCGGATCTGCACGTCCATGAGCTCGCCGTTCTTGTCGCGAAACCGGGCTGCCTCGAACAGCTCGCGGGCGAAGGCCTTCATCAGGACGAACCCGCTGATATTCAGCGTCTCCTGCATGATGGAGCTCAGCTCCGCCTGCCGGCGGTGCATCTCGTGCTGGATCTCGAACCGCCTCTCCCCCACCCGTCGCGCCGACGCCACGGCCAGGGGAACGACGCCCAGCGACAGGGCGGCCATCCGCCACTCCATGCCCGCCATCAGCGCGGCGGTCGTGACCAGGAGCAGCGCTTGAGCAATGGTCTGGGTGAACGTGTCGCCGACGACTCGGCTGATGCCCGAGACGTCGTTATTGAGGCGGCTCATGACCTCTCCGGTCTTGACCGTGGTAAAGAAGCGCAGCGACAGCGACTGGAGATGGCGGTACAGGTCGTTGCGAAGATCGAACATGACGCGCTGCGCGATCTGGCTGTTGAGGTAGGTCTGCGCGACACCCAGGAGCCCGCCCAGGACAGGACCGACGACCATGGCGACGACGAGGATGGCCAGGAGATTGACGTCGCCGTTGGGAATCGCGGTGTCGATAATGGCGCGAATCAAGAGTGGAGGGGCGAGCCCGATGATTGAAATGGCGGCGACGGTCACCAGCGCCACGAGTCCCTGTCGCCAGTAGGGTCGGAAGTAGCCGGCGATGCGCAGCAGCATGGCGCGCGTCACACGCACCGGTCGCTCCTCGCGCCGCCCCCCGTGCCACATCCCGTAGAAGCCGCCGCTCATCATGACGCAGGTAGCATAGCGCACAGCGGAGCGAGAGTCCCAAGTCCCGGCCTTCGGCAGGCCCGGCCTTCGGGCGTCCCAGGTCCCAAGTCCCAAGTCTCACATCAGGCCAGGAACTCGGATGTCGCTGTCCCACGACTCGAATCGCCCGACGGAGCGCGCGTCCACCTTTTGAGACTTGGGACTTGGGACTGGCGAAGGCTGGGACTTGGGATTGCCGAAGGCTGGGACTTGGGCCTTGGGACTTTTGGGTATAACGTCCCTGTTGCAGCTTGCCATAAAGCCAGAATCCGGACTGGAGCTTGTGTCATGGATACGGTCGTTCTCGCCTATTCCGGGGGGCTGGACACCTCGGTCCTTATCCCCTGGCTGCGGGAGAAGTACGGCATGGACGTCGTAACGCTCACGGCAAGCCTGGGCAGTGAGCGCGACCTGCCCGCCATCCGCGAGAAGTCCCTTCGCACTGGAGCCAGCGACGCCTTCGTCGAGGACGTCCGCGACGTGTTCGTTCGCTTCTTCTGCTGGCCGGCGCTGCAGTCCGGCGCGCTCTACGAGGGCACCTACCCGCTCGGCACTGCCCTCGCGCGACCCCTCATCGCGAAGCTCCTTGTGGACGTGGCTCACCGCATTGGCGCCCGCGCGGTAGCCCACGGCTGCACGGGGAAGGGCAACGACCAGGTGCGCTTCGACGTCGCAGTAGCCGCGCTCGATCCGTCGCTGCGCATCATTGCGCCCGTACGCGACTACCGCATGCACCGGGATGAAGAGATCCAGTACGCCCGCGAGCACGATATTCCCATCCCCGTTACGGCGGAGAGCCCCTACAGCATCGACGAGAACCTCTGGGGGCGGAGCGTGGAGGCGGGAATTCTCGAGGACCCGTGGGTCGAGCCGCCGGAGGACGCGTACGCGTGGACGACGTCACCCCAGGAGGCGCCCGACCAGCCGCAATACGTCGAGATAGAGTTCGACCAGGGCATCCCCGTTGGTGTGGACGGCGAGTCCCTCGATGGCGTGGAGCTGATCATTCGCCTCAACCGCATTGCCGGCATCCACGGCGTGGGCCGCATCGACCACATCGAGAACCGACTCATCGGGATCAAGAGTCGCGAGGTGTACGAGGCGCCCGCGGCGGTGGTGCTGCACGCGGCGCATAACGAGGTGGAGAAGCTGACCCTTTCCAAGGACCAGGCGCGCTTCAAAGCCAAGGTTGCCGCCGAGATCGCCGATCTGGTCTACAACGGCTTGTGGTTCTCCGCCCTCCACCAGGACCTTGCGGCGTACGTGGCCAGCAGCCAGCGCTACGTGACGGGCGTGGTCCGCGTGAAGCTCTACAAGGGGACCCTCCAGGTCGCAGGGCGGCGCGCTCAGCACGCGCTGTATGACAAGTCCCTCGCCACCTACACCATCGGTGATAGCTTCGACCATCAGGCGGCTGAGGGGTTCATCCGCCTCTTCGGGCTTCCGCTGCGCACCCAGGCCCACACCCAGTGGCTGGGCCGCTCGTCGGAAGAGATCCTGCGCCTTTCGGCGGGGGCTGCGGGCCAGGAGCCAAGCGCGAAAGATTCGCGCGGGGTCGGGGGCCAGGGGCCAGGGGCCACCAACTCCGGCAATGTCTGACCCCCGTTCCCTGACCCCTGACCCCCGCGTTGACCCCTGACCCCCATGAAGTTGTGGGGCGGCCGGTTCGGGGCGGGCGCGAGCCCGAACGCCGAGGCGTTCGGCGCATCCATCGGCTTTGACATCCGCCTGTGGCCCTACGACATCATGGGGAGCGTCGCTCACTGCCACATGCTGGCGCGCCGGGGCATCATCGGAGGCGATGATGCGGAGAAGATCCTCCGGGGTCTGGCGACGATCGTGGGGGAGCTGGAGTCGGGCGCGCTCGACGTGGATCCGGCCTGGGAAGACATCCACACCCGCATCGAAGCGCGCCTCCACGAGCTGATCGGTGAGCCAGCCGGGCGGCTCCATACGGCGCGAAGCCGAAACGACCAGGTGGCCCTCGACCTACGGATGTTTGCCCGGGAGGCCCTGCTGCACCACGTCGAGGGCATCGGCCGGGTCCAGGGCGCCCTCCTGGCGCTCGCCGAAAACCATCTCGACACTCTCATGCCCGGCTACACGCACTTGCAGCGGGCGCAACCGGTGTTGCTGGCGCACCACCTCCTGGCCTACGTGGAGATGTTTCAGCGCGACGCCGATCGGCTGCTTGACTGCTATCGGCGCACCGACGTGATGCCCCTGGGCAGTGGCGCGCTGGCAGGCGTGCCTTATGCCATCGACCGGGCCGAGGTCGCGCGGCTCCTGGGATTCTCCGCAACCTCCCGGAACAGCATCGACGCCGTGGGCGATCGCGATTTTGCGGTGGAGCACGTGGCTGCCCTCGCGCTGGTCGCCGCGCACCTCTCGCGGCTGGCCGAGGAGATCGTCCTGTGGGCGACGGCCGAGTTTGGCTTCCTGGAGATTGACGAGGCCTTCGCGACGGGATCGAGCATCATGCCGCAGAAGCGCAACCCCGACATCGCCGAGCTGATCCGCGGCAAGACCGGCCGCGTGTACGGCCATCTCGTTGCGCTGCTGACCGTCCTTAAGGGGCTGCCGCTCGCCTACAACAAGGATCTCCAGGAGGACAAAGAGGCCTTCTTTGACGCGGTGGACACGGCAGCCGCGTGCCTGGCTATCACAGCTGACATGCTGGGCGCCGTGCATCCTCGAACTGATCGCCTGGCGCTGGCCGCGGGAGCCGACCACTCCACCGCCACCGACTATGCCGACTATCTTGCGAAGAAAGGGCTCCCATTCCGCGAGGCCCACGCAGCGGTTGGCCAGCTGGTGCGGCTGTGCGAGGCTCGGGGGTGCGACCTCGCCGACCTGACGCTGGAAGAGCTGCGCGCTGTCTCCCCGCTGTTCGGCGCCGATGCCGTGGGAATCTCGGCGCAGGCAGCGGTAGAGGCTCGCGACCTGCCCGGCGGCACGGCGCCGAGGCGTGTCGCAGCGGCCTATACCGAGGCCCGCGCCCGCCTCGCGGCCCTCGAGCAGGAGGTCTCCCATCGTCGGGCCAGCCTCCCAGCTCTCGATCGGCTGCTCAGCGCGGTTCTGAGCTCCGAAGTTCCGAGTTCCAAGTTCCAAGTTCCGAGTCAGTCTGCCAGCGCGACACTCGGAAATCGGAGCTCAGAACTGGGAACTATCGTGTGCCGCATCGTCCGCTTCGAGTCGGAAGATTTCGGGCGGTGCGCCGACATCCGCGCAGAGGTGTTTGTGCGTGAGCAGCATGTGCCCCCAGAGCTGGAGATGGACGAGCTGGACGCTGACGCCGTGCACATACTGGCGCTTCTCGACAACGCCCCGGTCGGGACCGGCCGCCTGATCGTGGCGATGGATGGGACAGCCAAGATCGGCCGTATGGCGGTCCTGCTGCCGCAGCGGCGGCGCGGCGTGGGCCGCGCCATCTTGCTTCAGCTTATGGACGAGGCCAAGGTGCACGGTGCGCGCAAGGTCAGCCTGGCGGGGCAGCTCCACGCGATTCCGTTCTACGAACGCTTCGGCTTTGTGGCCGATGGCGACATTTTCCTGGACGCCGGCATCGAGCACCGCATGATGGAGCGAGCGTTGGACTGAACGGGTCCCAGCCTCGCCCAGATCGAGGTCACAGCGACTCGAGGCGCGCCACCCACTCACCGAAGTGGCGGCATTCGGCACGAATGCGGTCCAGCCCGATGGCTTCGGCGATCTGCGGCCCATGGAGTGGCTTCCGGTAGGCACTCACGACGCCAGCTATGCGCCGCGAGGGAGCCAGGTCGAAACGCTCATTGATTTCCTCTGGCGAATCGAACTCCTGGCGCGCTCGGTTGAGGCCTGCAGGCAATCCGTCTCCGGAAACCGAGCCGCCACTTCGCGCGGGTCCGAGAAGAGCAGGGCCTCGAACTCGTGGAGCTCGAGATAGGGTAGAAACCGTGGATCTCCAATGTCACGGGCAATAGCGGACTCAACGTGACGCACGCGGTCGAAGCACGGCCCACTTGGGCGCGTGTTCATGCCGGGAAAATCAGCTGGAAGGCCATAGTAGTCGAACATCGTTGTAATCGCCGCAGCGTCCGAATCTCCAAGCAGCCGCTGCAAGTCGTTCCGCACTTTCCCATAGGAGACCACACCTCCCTTGAACGTGCCGCCAGTCTTGACGCGCTTGGTGGACACGAGTGTCGGCGTTAGGAATATCTCAAGAAACTCGAGGTGTGGTTCTAAGATGTCGCGGACGAAAGTTTCCTCAGTTTGTCCCTCGACGAGGACGAGCACCCGCTTCACTGCCGTGGGCGCCCGCCGATGACGTTCTTCTCCCAGAGGTCGCCGAGGCCGTATTCGTCCATCCAAAGTTCAACGTCGGCCGCCTCGAGCCGGTGGAAGACCGACTGCCGGTCCTGCCGCTCGACGACAATCAGATCCTCCGGGGTGAACTGGTTAACGAGGGGCACTGACTGAGTGGAGACGATCACCTGGGTCCGGGTCGCCGCGCTCTGCAACATGGAAGCCAAGAGCGAGATGGCATAAGGGTGCAGGCCGAGCTCCGGCTCATCGATCACGATGGTCGAGGGCATCAGCCGAGTTGGCTGCTGGAGCAACGTCGCCAGGCAGATGAACCGAAGAGTCCCATCTGACAACGCGTGTGCGTTGAAGTAGGCGTCAGAGTCACGCTCACGCCACTCGAGGTCCATTCTTGACGGGTTGAGGCGAGACGGGGCAAGTGTAAAGTCGTCAAAGAATGGGGTGGCTTCTCGAATCGTATCGACGACGTTGCGATAGTGCGAGCCGTATTGTTCCCTCAGCAAGAAGAGAAACGCCGCGAGGTTTGACGCGTCGGACCTGAGCCCGGTGTTGTCGTTGATATCGCACGATTGCTTCAGGGGGCTGGAGTCGCTCGTGTCGTGGAAGTGGTAAACGCGCCATCCGCCGATTCGGTCCAGCGTAAATCTTGCGATCCGAGCTGAGGGGTTCGCGGCCTCGGCCCGTAGCTTGCTTTCTTTGTGTCCCTCGCCGAGGTCCACCACGTAGGGTCGATCCCACTCCTGTCCCTGGCCAGAGCACGACTCTGAGGAGAAGATCAGTGTGTCCAGCGACGGGACGAGAGTGCATTCATACGCGTTGGCGCGGAACCCCACTCGTAACAACAGCTCAGTTGTGACCTTCTGTCCAAAAAAGAGGAGCCGGTTGGCTCCACCACCTTTGCCGACGTACAGCTGCAGGTGGCCGTCTACGATCTGATTCAGGAATGTAAACGCGGAAATGAGGTTGGACTTGCCTGAGCCGTTGGCTCCGATCAGGACGTTGAGGGGCCGCAGATCGACCTCGGCATCCCGAATCGATTTGTAACCTCGAACGCCGAGGCGTAGAAGAGGGTCCATCGGCTCCTCGTTGTCACCCGTTTGCTCCGATTGTAGAGTAGCGCCCAAGACTTTGCGCGCGCATTCCGCCCGACGATGTTGAGGTAGCCCTCAAAGCACTGCACACGGACGTTCGATCACCGGGCGTCGGAGGTCAGCCTGGCGGGGCAGCTCCACGCGATTCCGGTTTTACGAACGATTCGGCTTTGTGGCCGGTGGCGACATTTTCCTGGACGCCGGCATCGAGCACCGCATGATGGAGCGAGGGGCTCGGCTGACAATCAGGTCGGCCTCGCCTCCAGCGCTTTCGAGCCGGGTTTTTCCGGGGTACAATCGCACAGCTTCGTAGACGGGCAAGGGAAAAGGGGGCGCATGGCAACGCTTTTCGTCAGACACACCGTCGCAGACTACGGCAAATGGCGGAAGGTCTACGATGGCTTCGACGCGGAACGCCGGTCAATGGGGGTCACCTCAGACGGCGTCTACCAACTGGATGGGGATCCCAACGACGTAACCGTCTACCATCACTTCGGCACCGTTGAGGGCGCCAAAGCGTTCTCGGCTAGCGCCAGGCTCAAGGAAGCGATGACCGAAGCTGGCGTCCAGGGAGTACCCACGGTCTGGATCACGCAGCAAGCATAGCCGGAGGCACGATGCTTCACTCGGTTCTTCGGCATAAGTCGAGCCGGTGCCGCTCAGCGTGGTCCTTCTATCGCATCGATACTCTCAGAATCGAAGAGGAGATTGAGGAATGATTGTCACCCAGGGGCGATTCAACGGGGCCATGACGTACGCTCAAGCCAGGGAGAAGATGCCGCGCAACCGTCCCAACATGGAGCGGATCGAAGGGCTGATCAAGCTAACCGATGCGGATCTGGCTCCATGGCGTGACCTTACGGAGAGCTACAACGCGCTGGTCCTCGTGATCGATCCGTGCCCCGACGTATACACCAACCTCCCGATACTGGAACAGATCGGCAGCGAGACCGGGAAGCTCAACATGCGCATTCTGATGCGCGACGACAACAAAGACCTCATGGCGCAGTTCATGAATGGACCCTACGAATCGGTCCCGGCAGTCCTGTTTCTCGATCAAGCGATGGAGCTGCGAAGCGTCTTCATCGAACGGGCGAAGAGCGTGACCGCCCTTCGGGCGGATAGGACGCGGGAGATCCAGGAGTCCGATCCGGACTTCGGCCCGGTGGGGCGGAGCCCGGCCGAGATGCCAGACGAGATCCGCGCCAGGTACCAGGCGGCCATGAACGAGATGCGCACCGCCACGACCGACTTCTATATCAGCGAATCGATCCGGGAGTTCGGCGAGATCGCCGAGGAGCTCGGGCGACCGTCAGCTGGCGAGCCCCGGTGGAGAGGTAACCTGCTCGGCGCGGTCGCCGTCTAGTACCTCGCGGCGGAAGTAGGTCAGCAGTCTTCCGTAGGGCGGGGGCTTGTCCCGCGCCGCCTGCGGTGGGCACAGCGAGAGTCACGGCGGGGGACAAGCCCCCGCCCTACCGGACGCGCAGCCGACCGCAACTGACGATAGACTTGCGCCGAGGTGTACTAGACTAGGAGCTCGGCCGAGAAAGCTAGTCTGTCATCCTGAGCCCAGCGAAGGATCTGTCACGAGCGTAATGTGCCATGCATAGACGCTATACTGGCACCAGATCCTTCGGCCTACGGCCTCTGGATGACACTTTCCGCCCACGCTTCTAGCGCGCTTCGGCGAAACCCTCGCTCCATTTCAGTGCCGGCAGCGGGCAGGTGGCCAGCGGACTACTCTGTGGTGGCGCAGCTCCCTAGTTCCTTGACAGCTCCAGCCCGCCCTTGAACGGAGCCAGTCCGGGGATCTCCCACTCGTCCCACATGGTGTTGACCATCGACTGGATGTAGTCGATGTCCTCGTCGATGAGGTGGGCGAAGCGGCCCTGGGCCATGAGGTAGTCCCGGACGGGGGTCCGCGCCTTCTTGCGGGCGTCGTACGTGTAGGAAACCTTGCCCTCGATGATCTCGTAGAGCGGGAAGATGCCGGACTTGATCCCCAACTCGCCGATGTCGCGCGAGTACTGCGGGTGGTAGTCCCAGCCCTTGGGGCATGGGTCAAAGGTGTGGATGAAGGTCGGGCCGCCGATCGCCAGGGCCTTGCGCACCTTGTTGTGGAAGTCGAGGGGCGGGTAGGTCGCGCTGGCGGTCGCCACGTAGCGGCACGTCGGGTGGCCCACCGCAAGCATCGGCGCGACGTTCTTCTTCCAGCGGCGGTGCATGATGCGGTGCACCTTGCCCGGCGGCGTGAAGGTCGTCTGCGCACCGTAGGTGGTCATGCCCGTGGCTTGAATGTCCGTGTTGGCCGCCGACTCGTTGTCGTAGAGGATGATGAGCAGGTCATAGTCCGTCTGCAGGGCAGCGGAGATGCCCGACAACCCCATGTCGCCCCCGCCCAGATCGCCGCAGAAGTTGATGACATTGATGTGCTCATCGGCGATCTTCCCCTTGCGTTTGAGGGCCCGGACGGCCGCCGCCGTCCCCACTGCCGACGAGCCGCCCGCGCCCAGCTGCGTATGCATCCAGGGGATGATCCATGGCGTCGTCATGTAGGCGGTGTTGGCGACGTACATGCAACCCGTCGAACCGGTCGCGATGGTTCGAGGGCCGGCGGCTTTGGAGAAGTGGCGCATCACCATGGCCGACTCGCAGCCCTGGCAGGTACGGTGCCCCGACGTGTACATCTCCTCCAGGGGCGTATCCCGGACGGTCTTGATGCGGTCGAATACGATCACGGGAGCCTCAGCCATGTCTTTACCCTCCTTTTAGTCCTGTCCGCTCGTCCTGAGCTTGTGGTTCGACAGGCTCACCATGAACAGGCCGCTCACCCTGAGCTTGTCGAGGGGCGGGCTCACCACGAGCGGGTTTGGGGTCATTCGCGCAACCCAAGCCAGCTCACGATCTCACCGTCTCTCTCCCGCTCGCTAGCCTGCTGTGTGCGGCTGAACATCTCGATGCAGTCGGCGATGGAGATGTCGCGGCCGCCGAGCCCGCAGATGAAGTTAACGATGCTGGGCCGCTCCGTGATCGGGTAGAGGCACGATCGCACCTCGTGGAGGAGGATGCCGCCCGAGTCCGGCGAGCCGTGGGCGAAGTCGCGGTCGATGACCCCGACGGCCTTGAACCGCCCGAGGCACTCGCGCAGCTCCTCCGTTGGGAACGGTCGGAACCATCGCAGATTCACGTAGCCCACCTTATGCCCCTGCTCGCGCAGGCGGCGCACCGCCGTGCGCCCGGGCATCGCCACGGTGCCGAGGCCGATCAGCACAGCTTCGGCATCGTCGGTCATGAACTCCGTAAAGTACGGGCTCTCGTACCGCGGCCCGAACACCGTGTTGAACTCGGCATACGCCTCTTTGATGACGCCCTTGGCCCTCCGCGCAGCCTCCCAGTTCTGGCGCCGCAGCTCGATGACCCAGTCCTCGTTCACCTGGGGCGCGATGGAGATGGGATTGTCGGGATGGAGCCGCCGGTCGCCCAGGTCATAGGGCGGCAGGAAGCGCCTCACCGCCTCAGGCGATGGCACTTTCACCATGTGCTGCGAGTGCGTCAGGAACGCGCCGTCCATGGCCAGCGCCATGGGCATGCGGACCCGCCGGTCCTCGGCGATCCGATAGCCGATGAGGATGTGCTCGAGCGCCTCCTGGGCGGTGGTGGCCCACATGAGGAGCCAACCCATGTCGCGGATGGCGAGGGCGTCGTTGTGCTCCACGCCGAAGGCGCCGGGGTCGTCGAGCGCGCGGTTTCCCACCAGGAACATCACCGGAAGCCGGTCGGTCGCGGTGACGACCAGCGCCTCGAACCCGTACATCCACCCCGTGCCGCTGCTGCCGGCGAAGGCCCGCGCTCCCACTGCGGACGCGTGCTTCACGATCTCGAACTGCGAGTGTTCGCTGTCGGCGACGATGTACTCCGCGTCGAGCTCCCCGTCGGCGATGATCTTGGAGAGCGTGTCCATCACCTCGGTGTACGGCCGAATCGGGTACGCGGCGATGACGTCGACGTCGGCCAACCGCACGGCCTGCGACACGGCCTGACACCCCGTCAGCAGCTCCTCACGCTCCCAGACCTGAGCTTCTTGAGCCAGAACCATCGTCAATCCCTCACTGTCACGCTGCGTCGACTGTCATCCTGAGCCGAAGGCGAAGGATCTCGCGCTGGCGCCAAGTTGACGCCTTCCTCAGATCCTTCGGGCCTCGCCCTCAGGATGACACTACTTCTTCACCTTCGCCGGAGGGGCGGTGCCCTCCCGGATCTCGAAACCCGTGCCCGTAACGTGCGGATACGAGTAGCGGTCTTTCCCTTTCTTCTCCTCGGCCCATTCAACGTACCCTTCCGGGTCGCGTCGGTAGTGCTCCCAGGGGCTGCTGTCGTCCTCGAACTTCAGCTCGTCCACCATGACGATGCACTCGGGCACGGGACAGGCCGTCGCGCACTTGCCACAGCCGACACAGTACTCGTAGCTGACGTCGTACAGGCCGCCGCCCACGGGATCGAAGCACTCGTCCGGGCAATCGAGCCAGCAGAGCGTGCACCCGATGCACAGGTCGAAGCGGACGACTGGGCGAAGCGTCTTGGTGGTGCCGCGCTTGAAGCTTGTGTTGCGCGACTGGCCGCCCGGACCCATCTCGAATCCCCGCTCCACGGCGGGGACGACGGCGCCCTCCCCGAACTCGTGCCATTTGGGCAGCACGGGAATCTCGTGCTGCCAGACGATCCCGTCGCCCGCCGGCACGACGCCGATATGGTGCTGCGTCGAATCGTGCCCCTCGCGAGCGGCCTGGGCGCGGCGCTCATCCCCTGTCTTGAAGCGAAGGTACTCTTCGACGGCTTCGATGGAGATGATGCCGGGGTCCACGGCGGCGATGCCGCCGAGCACACGCTCGTGGGTGAGATCGTCCTTGAACACCCAGAGCCCGGCGAGATTGGCATCGCCGTCCAGCGTGGCGAGCCGGTAGTCGAAGGGTCTTGTCGCGATGAACTTCAGCAGGTCGCCCTGCTCCTTGTGCGAGACGACCAGCAGACACCCCTTTTCGCTAATCTTTTCGTTGATGGGCCGCACGCCGTGCCATCCCCAGGGCTCGACCCCCTTGACCATCGTGTCGTCCAGGACGACCGATACGTCGGCCTCGTCGATGTCCAGCTTCGCTCCGCACTCGGCCTCCAGCTCCTCTTCCTCGAGGTCGGGGGTCACGAACGCGAAGTACTTGCAGGGGATGCCGTTGCGCTCCGGCGAGTCGCTGTAGCGGCCGTTGGAGAAACCAACCCTCCCCATGCGGCTCGCGATGATGACGATGTCGCCGCCGATTCGCTTTGCCAGGTTCTTCTGAAAGATTCCGCGGTAGTTGATCTCGACGCGCTTGATCACTGGGTACACCTCAGGCGTGCTGCGGAGCGAAAACAGCCAGTTCTTGACGTGGTTACTGGACTATAACGCACCATCCTACCATCGCGAAGGCAGGCGCGGCAAAAACCGACCGAGCTTCCGATCCTACAACGGAGTCGCCACCTGCTCTTCGGCGCGGCGAAGGCGGCGGAACGCTGCCTGGAAGAGCGGGAGAAGAAGAAACACGACGGCGAGGGCCATCAGGACGGCGGCAATTGGGCGGGTGAAGAAGATGGACACTGCCGCGTCGGACATGATCAGGCTCTGGCGCAACGCCTTCTCCGCGGAGTCTCCTAGCACCAGCGCGACGACGAGGGGAGCCAGCGGGTACTTCAGCTTGCGCAGCCAGAAGCCTATCACCCCGAAGATCAGCGTGATCCAGACATCGGTCATGGAGTTCTGGATGGAGTATGAACCGAGGATCGAAATGATGACGATGAAGGGGGTGATGATGGGATACGGTACCCGCATGATCGATGCGAGCACAGGAACGCCGACCAGACAGATGATGACCGTCAGCAGCTGCCCCAGGTAGATGCTCGCGATCAGCCCCCATACGAAGTCGGGGTGTGTGATGAAGAGCTGGGGCCCCGGCGTCAGACCCCAGATGAACAGGCCGGCCATGATGACGGCGGCCGTCGGGGAGCCAGGGACCCCGAGAGCCATCATCGGCAGGAGTGAGCCGACGCCAGCGGCATCTGCTGCCGCCTGGGGCGCCACGATCCCCGAGATCTCCCCTTTACCGAAGTTCTCCTTGTTCTTCGAGTATTGCCGGGCGATGCCGTAGGAGAGGAACGATGCTGGCGTAGCGCCCGTCCCGGGCAGCACACCGATCCAGAACCCTATCAGGCTGGCGCTGACCACCGTCCAGACGCGCTGGCGTATGGCGTCTGCTGCCTCGAGCACGTCCTTCAAGCCCATTTTCACGGCGATTTTCTCGAACGACAGCGCGCCCCGTTCCTCGGCAGAGGCGAGGATCTCCCCGATCCCATAGAGGCCGATGGTGACGGGCACAAACCCGATTCCCGAAAGCAGCGTGATCTGGCCGAAGGTGAGACGAGGAGTGCCCGTTATCGTGTCGAAGCCCACGGCGGCGAGAAGCAAGCCGAGGCCAATCATCGCTACCGACTTGTTCACCGAGCTGCTTTCGAGGCCCGCGAGAGCAGCGAACGCCAGCAAGAACACGGCAAACAGCTCCGGCGGACCAAACTTCAGTGCGAAGTCAGCGAGGGGGGCCGCGAAGAACGTGAAGAGAATCGTGGCGATGAGGGCGCCGACGAACGAGGCCAGAAACGACGAGGACAGCGCAAGCCCGGGGCGGCCGAGGTGTTTCGCGAGCGGAAAGCCGTCAAAGCACAGTGCCACCGCCCATGGCTCCCCAGGGATATTGAAGAGGATCGAGGTCACCAGCCCGCCGAACAGAGCGCCCCAATAGATTCCGGCCAGAAAGATGATGGCGGAGGTGGGCGACGCCGCGGCGATGTAGACGGTCACCGGGAGGAGGATCGCCACGCCGCTCGTGCCCCCGAGGCCCGGCAGCACGCCGATGACCAGGCCAAGCGCCACTCCAGCGAAGAGCATTGCGATGTTGAACGGCTGGAGCGCGACCTGGAATCCCTGGCCGAGGCTAGCGAACGCCTCCACCCAGTCCTCCTAGAATGGGACGATCCCCTCGGTGTACAGCAGGCTTTTCGGCAGCGGCACTTTGAAGCCGCGCTCGAACGTCAGGTAGAGCGCAATCGGGACCACCACTGCCAGCGCGAGGGCTCCGATCCAGTGGTAACGGCCGAGCCAGCGCGCGAAGAACCCCATGTAGAGGCCGCTGACGAGGTAGAAGCCGAGCCAGGAGAGCAGCGCGACCCCCACCAGCAGCGGCGCGAGCAGCTGAAGGATGGCCCGCACTCCCTCACGTGAGCTGAAGACACGGCCGCCCGCGGGAGCCGCGGCTGAGCGGACCAGCACAATGGCGCCAGCTGCTCCCATCGCAGCCGCGCTCCAGAATGGATAGAACCCCGCGTCTGGGCCCGAGGCAGTCCATCCGGAGCGCCGGAACGAATCCGCCATGGCAACCGCGGCGATCAGCATGATGGCGGCGGCGGTGACGCGCTCGGCGAGGCGCATGGGTGACTAGATCCAGCCGGCTTGCCTCATCGCCTCCAAATGGAGCCGGTGGTAGTCGTCCAGCAGCTTCTTGAAGTCGGCGCCGGCGAGGAATCTGAGGTCGAGTACGTTGGTTTCAGCGAATTCCCGCCACTCCGCCGAGTCAAACACTTGCTTCATGACGTCGACGTGGAACTTCACCTGCTCGGGTCTGAGACCCGGGGGGCCCATAACCGAGCGCATGATGAAGTAGTCCTGGCCGATATCCAGGCCCTGCGACCGGCAAGTAGCAAGGCCCTGATACGGACCCGACGCTGGACTCGTGCTGGCGAAGGTACAGATGGGACGCAGCCTGCGGGGTGACGCCTGGTAGAAGGAAAGGCCCTCGCTGGGGTTGTTCACGGTAGCCTGGACCTGGTTGCCCGCCAGCGCCGCGGCCACCGCTCCGCCGCCCGCCTGTGGCACGTACCTGAAAGGTTGCGTGCCCGTCTTCTGCTGAATCAGGTTGAACAGGACCTCGTCCTCCTGCTTGGAGCCAGTCCCAGCGACGGTGAGTGCTTCCGCTCTCGCCGCGGCGACGAAGTCCTGGGCCGTCCGCCAGGTGCTTTCCTCATTCACCCACAAGAAGAACGGGTCGAGCGCGAGGTTGGCGATCGGCGTGAAGTCCTCGTAGGTATAGGGGAGTGAGTCCTTCTGAATGATGAGCGTGGTGAAGAAGCTGTTGAGCGTAATCATGATGAAGTGCATGTCGGCGCGCTTTTCGAACACGTACTGGAAGGCCACCGCGCCTGCTCCTCCGGGCTTATTCACCGAGAGCACAGGCTGTGAGGACAGATTGTTCCTCTCGATGACACCTTGGATGAAGCGCGCGTAGATATCCGAGCCGCCGCCCGGCTCTGTGCTGATGACGAACTCGATGGGCCGAGCCGGCACGGCGGCCGCTAGCGCCGCCGCCGCTGGCTCCCCGGCGGAGGGCGCGGGCTGCGCCGCCCTCGGAGAGCAGGCCACAGCCATGACGATGGGGATTACCAACATCGACAGCCGAGACAGCCGTAATGGGCACATCGTGACGCTCCTTGTCCGGCGAGAATGCTCGCGCGACGAGAGTTGGTCGCTGAGTGCTTCTTAGCCCCCCGAGTTGGTGCGTGTCAAGGTATGGCGTCGCTCACGAGCTTTGTTAGGATCAGAGGCAACCGGGGATGACGAATGCCGTGACAGTGGGAGGAGCACATCGAAGGCACGACCGGGGTCCTGTTTGATCTCTTCATTATCTTTCTCTGTGCCAAGGTCGGAGGCGAGCTGTCGCTTCGGCTGAAGCAGTCTCCGATGATCGGTGAGCTTCTTGCAGGTGCGCTGATAGGCCCTCATGCCCTCGGAGTTGTCGGCCACCCCGACGCGGCTCTCCTGTCGATGTTTCGCGATGAAGCCACAGCAGAAGCCGTTGTCGACGTTGTTTTTCGGGTGCTCGCGAGTCTGGGGCTGATCATCCTGCTCTTCCACGTTGGGTTGGAGACGCGTGTTGTCGATCTCGTGCACGTCGGCGGGCGAGCCCTCAGGGTTGCGGGCCTCGAAGTTGCGCTCACCTTCAGCCTCGGTTTCCTCGCAACGCGGTTCTTACTCCAGGAGTCTGTATCAGGCGCCCTGTTCGTCGCCGCCGCCATGGTTGCCACGAGCGTGGGAATCACAGCCCGAGTCCTTTCTGACTTGGGCCGCTTGAACCGGACTGAGGCCCGAGTCATTCTTGGCGCGGCGCTCGCCGACGATGTGATTGGGCTGCTCGTATTTGCCGTGGTGAGCGCCGCTGCTCGAACAGGCGGCGTGAGCCTTCTCGAAGTTGGTGCGATCGCTCTGCAAGCGATTGCATTCATCGGGCTGATTGCCTGGGGCGGTACGCACCTAACGAAACGATTCAGCCT
The DNA here is from genome assembly GCA_964417895.1 of uncultured Chloroflexota bacterium. Taxonomy (GTDB): domain Bacteria; phylum Chloroflexota; class UBA6077; order UBA6077; family SHYK01; genus CAYQJS01. Next base: position 33,905 of record CAYQJS010000039.1, read on the forward strand.
CCACCTCGAACGGCTGCACATTCAAAACGCCCCGTTCGTCGTGGCGATCGGCGTCTGTCTCGGCCTCGCCGCGCTCTCGTCCAGGATCGGACTCGCCTCCATCGTGGGAGCGTTTCTGGCGGGAATAATCTTCGCCGAAGCCCGCGAGCATTTTCAGCTGCAGCGTGCCTCAATGGCTGTTTACGAATTGCTGGTTCCGTTCTTCTTCGTGATAACGGGCAGCCAGGTAAATTGGCGGCTCTTTCTCGATCCCTCCACTTTGGCACTCGCGTCGCTTCTGCTCCTCGTAGCTGTAGCTGGGAAGGTAGTAGGGAGCGGCTTGGGCGCGTTGGGGATGGAGTGGCGGCGGGTCGCGATCGTCGGTGTCGGAATGATCCCGAGAGGGGAGGTAAGCCTCGTGGTGGCGGGGTCCGCCGCTTCGCTCGGAGCCATTTCCGGTCGGATTTTCTCTGTGATGGTCATCATGGTTGTGGTGACTACGTTGATTGCGCCTCCCATCCTCTCCGCGTTGTACTCCCAGAGGACGCGGCCAGTTGAGACGCCGTCAACCAGTGGCTCGCTATGACGCCCTGGGCTGCGCCTTCTATGCGTTCATCCTTTCTACGGGAGACCATCGCCGATGGGCGCCAGATGATCCGCCTCACCGCCGTACACAAGGGGTTCGGGCGAAATTGGATGGCATGCTTGCCACCCTTACCTGTCACGAAGTGACAAGCGGGGGGTGAAGCGCGCAGCGAGCGAGCTCATCGCAGCGAAGCGCAGACCCTTGCGCGCGAAGGGCGAAGGCCCCCCTAAGAGCCGCCGCGATTGTGGTGCAGACCGCCCATTTGACGCCGACTGAGCGGCCCGTGGCGGCCCGATCCGGTGACCCGCCAGCCCCGCCCTCAGTAGAATGGCGTGCGATCTCGACGATACGATTGGGAGGATAACTTCAGCCGTGAAGTGGCTCGCAGCGATCATCCCATTACTCTTCGTCGTCATGGCACCTCCGGGACAGGCGCAGCCCGAATCGCTCCGCGTCGCGACCCGCATCATCAAACCGTTCGTCTTTGAGAAAGGTGGCAATCTCACCGGTTTCAGCATCGAGCTCTGGCAGGAGATCGCCATCCAGCTCGGCACCCGCACCGAATACATCATCAAGCCAACCCTGCGCGATCTGCTGGACGCGACTCGAACCGGCGAAGCGGATCTCGCGATCGCGGCGATCTCGATCACCGAGGAGCGCGAGCGGAGCTGGGACTTCTCCCATCCAATGTTCGACGCCGGCCTACAGATTCTCACCCCTGAGCAGGGTGGGGCGGGTGGCGGCATCGCCAGCGTCGTCAGCCCCATCTTCAACCGCAACTTCCTCCCAGTCCTTGCATTCATAATGATCGGCGCGCTGTTGGCTGGCCACATCGTCTGGTTCTTCGAGCGAAAGCGAACCGACGACCTCCTATCGAGCCGAAGCTACTACCCGGGCGTCTTCGAAGCTACCTTCTGGGCAATGACTGCCCTCGCAACCCAGGCCGAGGCGTGGCCCAAGAGCGCGGTGTCGCGCGCGGTGTCTGTCATCTGGATGTTCACAGCTGTGCTCTTCGTCGCGTTCTTCACCGCGGCCGTGACCTCGGCGCTGACGGTTCAACAGCTCCGAAGCGATAACCAGGGTCCCGACGACCTACCGGGTAAGCGCGTCGCCACGGTCCGGACCAGTACCGCCGCCCAGTACCTCGCGGAGCGCAACGTCAATACGAGCGAGTTCAATGCGGTCGACGAGGCGATCCAATCGCTCGAGCGGGGCGACGTGGACGCCGTCGTCTACGATGCGCCCGTCTTGCAGTATTACGCGTCCCACGAGGGCAGGCGGAAGGTGCAAGTGGTCGGCTCGGTGTTCCGCAAGCAGAGCTACGGGATCCAGTTCCCGAAGGACAGCCCGCTGCGGAAGCCGGTTAACGAAGCGCTGCTCCGCATGCGCGAAAACGGCACCTATGACCGACTGCAGACCAAGTGGTTCGGCGGCGAAGGCGGGAGGGCGAGCAGCTAGACTAACCGCACAACTTCCTAACACCTTTCCCCCCTGATCGCCCAGTTCACGACGCTCGTTAAGGACACATCGCTCGGTTCGGTCATCGCCATGGTGGAGTTGCTGCAGCGTGGCGTGATCATCTACCAGGGGTTCCGCAACCCGATGGAGACGCTCTACGTGGTCGCGCTCATCTACTTCCTGCTGAACTTCCTCATGGAGCAGGCGAGCCTGGCCGCCCAGAAGAGTACCCAGGCCCGCTGAAAGCGCCCTGGGCTTCATCCGATGCCCAGCGCCTACGAATTCGACGTTGCGCTCCGAATGACGGCTTGGTTCTGACCCAGGGCATGGGGCCGCAGCGCCGCTGTGATGAAGCGATTGATGGGAGTTTGGACGCTCTGCTCGGCCCCCAGGCGGACAACGGCGCCGTTGAGCGAGTCCAGCTCGATCCTCCCGCCCCGCTCGAGGTCGTGGAGCATCGACGGTCTGGCGGCCGGGCCAAGCGCCTCGGCGCGGCCGAGCTGTCGTTCGATCAGGTCTGAGTCGAAACGCACGCCCCGTGACCGGCCGACCGCCGCCACCTCGCGCATACAATCGAAAAATAGTTCGCGCGTTTCAACAGTTGCCAACACCTGGCCCAGGGAGGCACGCGACACGCTGCAGACGCCAGCCATGGCGCAGATGAAAACCCATTTGTCCCAGATCTCTTTTTGGATGTCGTCCGAGATCTCCGCATCGATGCCCGAGGCGCGAGCTGCCTGGTAGAAGGCCTCGACGCGCGGCGTTCGCTTTCCGTCCAGCTCGCCGAACGCGATTCTCGCCGCGGCGCTGGTCTGCTCGATGACGCCTGGCTCGACAATGGAGGAGGTAACGTGGGCCACCCCGCCGAGCACGTGTTCGCCCCCCAGCACGGAGGCAAGGATATCTTCGTTGTCCACTCCGTTCTGAAAGGAAATCACGGCCGTATCGCGCCCAAGCAGCGGCCCGACGCCGCGGGCGGCCGTTTCGGTGTCCCACGTCTTGACGCAGAAAAGAACCACGTCGGTGGGCCCAATCTCGGACGGCCTGTCCGTTGCCAGGGCTGGGTTCACGACGAACTCGCCGCTGGAGCTCCGGACTTGCAAGCCGGATGCACGGATCGCCTCGAGATGGGCGCCTCTGGCGATGAAATGCACGTCCTGCCCCGCTCGCGCGAGGAGCCCCCCAAAATAGCCGCCGACGCCACCGGTGCCAACAACCGCGATCTTCACGGCCGCCTCACTCTTACTCGGTGCTCGCTGAGTATCGCGGCCCTGGAATCCTGCGTGGGAGCCTTGCCACCATGCGTTTCCCTACGGACTTGGAGCTGAGGGAAACCTGTTGACCGAGCCGGTTGCGCGGAAGTGCACCCATTAGTGGTACAACGAGCAAGTTAATAGTTGACCCTCCCCGGGTCGGCGGCTATACTCCCCAGGTTTGCGACGCGCACTCAGCCGACGGCCGGAGGATTCGATGGCCTTCGTCACTGCGGAGCAGCGTGACCTTTGGCGCTGACGGGAACTCTGATGGAGTTCGGCCTGGTCGAGCTCCTCTCTCCAGTCGAGGTCACCCGTAAGTCTGGTGTCCTATCGACCCGAGGTCAAGCCGGAGGCGCTGACCTCTCCTTCCGCGACGGCCGGTTTACGCCGCTCGCGAACTCCCTCAATCTTAGCGACTGGGCGAACTGTTGCCCCAGCGAGGCCGCGTTACTGCCGGCGCAGCCGAATTGTTTCCGCCTGGTGGGGCTGGGAGAGTTCACGCTTCCGGATAACGGTCAGGGAAGCAACCAAATCAGTCCGGGTACTGTGCCATGACCAGGGGTGCGAATTGACAGAAGCTACTCTGCCCCTCGCGACGCGGCGGATGCGCCGCGAGCGTCGGCTCCGTCAGCGACTGGGGCCGCCGGCAGCCCAGACCGCGGTCCCGAGTCGGCAGCTCACCTCGAGCCTGGCGCTGGCCTGCGCGGTCACGATCGTCCTCGCGGCCCTCGTCACGCGCGGCCCCGCGGGCACCTCTTCGACGGAATCGCCGCTGGATTTCAGCCTGGTTTTCAATCTCGATGCGTTGCGTCCGGACCTCGCGACAGGCGTGGGGGCCCTCGCCATGCCGGTGACGTACGCCATCGTCGAGGGCGACACCCTCCTCTCGATCGCATTCCAGTTCGGCTCGTCGGTTGAGAGCATCCGGCTCGCGAGCAGCCTGGAGGATACTGACGCCGTATCCGTTGGCCAGCTACTGGTTATTCCTCCCGCGCGCAGCGTGCTCCATCCCGTCGACGCAAGTATCACGCTCGCCGAGGTTGCCGACGCTTTCAGTGTGGACCCGGAAATTCTCGCCGCCTACAACGGCGTCGCGCCCGAGGTTGCCGAAGAGCCGCTGGCCCGTTCGGTCGTGATTCTGCCGGCGGCAGTCCTCGGTCCCACGGCCTATCAGACCGCCGCCCGGGAGCCTTCTCTCGAGGCCAGTGAGACGTACACGGTGGTCGAGGGGGACACCATTTTGGGGATCGCGGAGAAGCTGGGCGTAGAGTCCAGCGCGCTGGTTACAGCTAATGGGATCGCGGAACCCGATCGGATCGTAGTGGGTGACGCTTTGTCAATCCCGCTGTGGTCGCGCCCCGCTCGAGAGGCTGCCGGGGCAGCGAATATCGCCATGCCCGCCGCCGACGAGGCGCCGCGCGAGGTGGAGCGGTTGACGGCCCCGATCGTGTACTCTGTTGAGCCGGGCGACACACTGCACGGTCTAGCCGATCGCTTCGGCCTCGACATCTACACGCTGGCCAACAACAACAACATCAGCATGGCGGCTGCTGACACCATTGCGATCGGGCGGCAGCTTACGATCCTTCCAGTCTCCGGACTGCTTTACACGGTGGAGCGCGGCGACACGCTTTCCGGCATTGCCGAGAGGTTCCGGGTAGACCTGGGACCCATCATCGACTTCAACTACCTGGAAGATGCGGACTTCATTACCGCGGGCAGGGAGTTGATCCTCCCCGGCGCGGCGCCGCTAATCCCGCCCGCGCCACCAGCACCGCCTTCCGCCAGACTGTACGACGTCCGCCCTGGGGACAGCGTCCTTGCTGTTGCGCAGCGGTTTGGCGTGTCCCCCGAGGACATCGTGGTGGCGAACGGCCTGCGCAGCGCTGACCGCATTACCGTGGGCGACACCCTCCGCATCGTGCCGGGGGCCGGGGGAGGGGTCGTTGCCCGTTCGGGGCCCGGAGCCCAGACAGTGACACGCAACTTGGCTGTTCCACAGCCCGGCCCGGCCCGCGAGCTGGGCCCGAGCGTGGGAGGCGGCAGCGTGGTCTCGGTCGCCATGCAGTACAGGGGCGCCCGCTACGTGTTCGGCGGCACGACGCCCGCCGGGTTCGATTGCTCAGGATACGTGTATTACGTGCTGAGCCGGGCCGGCAAGCCCGTATCGCGCGGCATGTGGGGTCAGTACAATGCCGGCGGCCATCCGGGGCGGGGCGCCCTTCAGCCGGGTGACATCGTGTTCTTCCAGAACACCTACATGGCCGGCCTGTCCCACAACGGGATCTACATCGGGAACGGCCAGTTCGTTCACGCGTCCGATCCGTCGTCAGGCGTCAAGATCTCCAGCCTCTCAGAGGCATACTGGGCCAGTCGCTGGTTCGGAGCGACGCGGGTCTAGCCGCCGCCGCACGGGAGCTGCTTCTCAGAGCGTTGTCACCCTGAGTGAAGCGAAGGGTCTACCCGTTCTTGTACTGAACGCCGAAGCCACCCTTCGGGTAACGCCACTCGATGTTGAAGTATGGGCAGCCGATGCGGCAGGCGCCGCACTCGACGCACTTCTCATAGCTGACGCTGATCTTGCCCTCGCCAAGCTCCCACTTGTAGACGGCAACCGGGCAGAAGATGGTACACGGCTTATCCGTGCAGGCTGCGCATAGCTCGCGGTCCATGACGATGAGGTGTGATTGCTCCTCGTCTGTCTTGAAGCGGACGCCATAGAGCTTCTCTTCGACGCGCGCCCCCTGCACGGCCTCGCTCAGGTCGAACGTTGTTTCTTCAGTTGCCATGAGCTCGATCCATTGTTAAGTCACCGCTCGGAACGCGCCGACGGCGTCGCGGACGATATTCAGCGGCCCGCGGCGCCCAAGGATCTGACGCAAAATTCGCCGCTGTTTCTCTTGCTTTGGAACGCTGTCCACCGATAAGAGCTCGTGCGCCGCGTTCATCAGCAGCTCCGGATACTCCTCCAGGAATACGCTCTTGCTCTGAAAGTAACGCGACGTGCGGCTATAGAGGCGGAGGTCCTTCATCACAAAGCTATTGTTCAGCAGATCGGCGTAGCCGGACAGGGTACGGGCCGAGAAGTCGCCCACCTCGTGGGCATGGACGCAGGTGTCCGCCGCCAGCTTTGCGGCCGCCAGCGCAAGGTTGGAGCCTTCCCGATAAATGGCGTTACTCATGCCCGCGGCGTCACCAACCACCAGCATTCCGTCCGTGTAGAGCGGCGGCATGGCGGCCGCGCCGCCCTCCGGAATGAGATGCGCCATGTACTCCTTGGACTCCCCACCTTCGAGGAGCTTGTGGACCAACGGATGCGCCTTCAGCCGCTCCATGAGGTCGTTCGGGTTCACCTTCTTCTTGATGAAGTCGGACAGCAGCGCGCCGACACCAACCGAGAGCGAGTCGCGGTTGGTGTAGATGAATCCGTACCCGAGCATGCCCATCGTCGCATCACCGAAGAGCTCGATAGTGGCCCCCTCATTCGGATTCAGGAGGAACCGGTCTTCCAGCTTCTCGCGCGACATGTTGATGATCTCTTTCACCGCGAGCGCCACCCGGTTGCTCGCGAGCTCTCCGTGAAGACCCGCTTTCTTCGATAGGAGCGAGTTGACCCCGTCGGCAGCGATCACGATATTCGCGTACACGTCGCCGTCGTCACGCCCGGTCCGCACGCCCACGACGCGGCCATCTTCGCGGATCACGTCCTCGACGACGGTGTTGTTGACGAGCACAGCGCCGGCTGCCACGGCCTTCTCGGCAAACCATTTGTCGAACTTCACCCGCAGTACCGTAAAGGCGTTGTATGGCTCCTCGGCGTAGCGCAAGGACTTGAACCCGGCCTGAAGCATGGAGTCGCCGGTCATTAGCCAGAACCGCTCCTCGACCACTGGTCGTTCGATGGGCGCCTCGCGCCACCATCCGGGGATTACCTTCTCCGTCGGCTGCCGGTAAAGGACCCCACCCATGACGTTCTTCGTGCCGGCCTCGTCGCCACGCTCGATGCACACGACGCGGAGCCCGGCCTTGGCCAGGAGGTAAGCGGCAGCCGTGCCGGCCAGGCCGGCGCCGACGACCACGACATCGAAGCGCTCGCCGTCAGCCACGATCGGACTCCTCAGATGAGCCGTCCGCGGCGACCTGAGGGCCGCGTTTCGCCACGGGCGATGAGCGGTGGGGCGCGCCGCGCTCTAACCCGTCGGCCTCACTGTGCCCGTTGCTGTCAGACCGCTGCATCTGCCGCAGCCGGGCAGTGAGCGCAGGAACGATTTTGAACATGTCACCTACAACCGCATAATCGGCGGTCCTGAAGATCTGCGCATCGGGATCGCTGTTGATGGCGATGATGATGTCGGATTCCTGCATGCCGACAAGGTGCTGAATCGCTCCCGAGATGCCACAGGCGATGTAGACGCGGGGACGCACGGTCTGGCCCGTCTGCCCCACCTGGTGCTGATAGGGGATCCAGCCCGCCATCACCGCTGCCCGCGAGGCGCCGACGACGCCGCCGACTGCCTCGGCCAAGTCGAACAGCATCTCGAACGCCTTAGGGCCACCCAGGCCGCGGCCGCCCGACACGATCACCTCGGCGTTCGACAGGTCTACGTGGAGGGTTTCCGGGATGAACTCCAGGACTTTCGTCGGAACGTCGGCCTCGGCGAGGCCGAGTGGCTCCTCGATCACGGTGCCCTCCCGCGAGGGATCGCGATCGGGCATAGGAAACACACCTGGCCGGCAGGTCGCCATTTGCGGGCGATGCCGCTTGCAGAGGATGGTGGACATGAGCTTGCCGCCGAAGTCAGGCCGACTGGCTTGCAGCAGGTTTCCCTGGCTGGGGTCGACCGCCAGCTGGGTGGCATCCGCGGCCAGGCCCGTTTTGACCAGCGTCGCCACCGCGCCCGCCACATCGCGTCCGTGGATCGTGGACCCGTAGAGCATGATCTCCGGCTTGTACTTGCGGATCAAGGTTGCCACAGCTTCGGCGTAGGGCTGCGTGCGGTAATTGGCTAGCACCGGATCATCCACGAGATAGACACTATCGGCACCGTACGCGGTGGCCTCATCGGCAAGATGGCGTACCTGCGAGCCGATCACCACCGCCGACACTGGGGCTCCGATCTCGTCCGCCATCTGCTTCCCAACGCCCAGCAGCTGCCACGAGACGGGGGCTGGCGTCCCCCCTCGGTGCTGCACGTAGACCCACACGCCTTGGTAGTCCGAGAAATCGGGAGGCCCGTCCCCGCGCGTCGGTGCTGGTGCGGTCACAGCGGGCCCTCCTCCTCGCCGCCGGCGGGTATGGCGACGGTCGCCAGGGGCTGGCTCCGGGCAATGCGGTCCAGCACGAGGCCGGCGAGGACGGCCGCAAGCTCAGCCGCCGCGCGGTCCGGATCAGATCCGTCGATCCGCTGGGCATCCGGACGTTGCCGGGGCGGCGGCGCCCACACCTTACTGACGATGGTGGGAGAACCACGTAGGCCGATGTTGGGATCGTCCTCCGCAATATCGAGGGCAGCCTTGTCCCACACCGTCGGCTGATACCGCGCGGCGCGGACCATGTTGGGGAACGACGCATATCGCGGCGTATTGAGGTCGCGCGTGCAGGTGATGACCGTGGGTAGCCGCGACAGCACGATCTCGTGGCCGCCCTCGACCAGCCGCCGTACTCGCACCTCGCGACGTTCGAAGTCGATCTCCTCAATACGGAGGACGGACGTGAGCTGCGGCCAACCGAGGCGTGTAGCGACGCCGGGCGGGACCTGGCCGGTGTCGCCGTCGAGGGCCTGCCGCCCGCACAGCAGGATGTCCACCGGCGCGTCGCGGGTGATGCGCAGCATCGCCTTCCATACGACGTAGGACGTGGCCAGGGTGTCGGCACCCGCGAAGCCGCGATCGGCGCAGAGAATGCCGTGGTCGGCGCCGTAAGAAATCGCCTCGCGCAGCGCCGCGGTCGCCTGGTTAGGGCCCATAGTCAGCACTGTCACCTTGCCGCCAAAGCGTTCCTTGAGCCGCACTGCCTCCTCGATGGCATGCACATCATCAGGATTCACGATGGACGGGACTCCCGAGCGGATCATCGTGTTGGTCCGAGGGTCGATACGCACTTCAGCGGTATCGGGCACCTGCTTGATGGAGACCACCGCGTGCATTCAGCTTTCCTGTGTGAGGAGTTTCGGATGCGAACCCGGAGTGGCGCGGCGGCGGGCCACTCGCTTGTTACAGGTGCAAAACACCCTGGGCCGCGCTGGCCCGCATGTTGGGCTTCCCGTCAGCACGGCTAACGTATGATGAAGGACAGGGCGGCCAGCAGCACGACGAGGCTGCCGGCAAGGATTCCGATGCGCCGCAGGTCGCCCGCCACATACGCGTAGTCCGTCGCGCTTTCGGCGAATCGGCGCCGGATCACGGGCGCACCGCGACGAGCCGCGGCAGCCGTGGGCGTCCTGTCCGGCCGGGCCAACGCCGTCGCTGGTGAAGCCACGGCCGCCCCATCCTGCCCCATCGCAGCGCGGGCAGCGACCGCCCCTCCCACCAACGGCCGAAGCGCCTCCCCTCGCGCTCGTTTCCTCGAGCTTGATGTGGGCCTGCGCCCACGTGGGGCTTTGGGCACCGCAGCCTCCAGCCTCGACCCGCCGGCGAACCCGGGGCGTTCGTACGATTATAGCCAATCGACGGTATCACGGCCGGTGGCGCCGCTTTGCGTGCCTACGGATAGAGCCGCGCCTTCTGCGCATCCCCCAGCTCGGCCAGCCGTCGGCGCACTCGATCCGCGAGAGGCCCCGGAGCGACGACGTCGGCGAGCGGGTCGAGGACGAAGCGGCGGTTCCAGAGCTCGGGATGCGGCACGATCAGCTCGGCGTCGGCGATGGTTTCCTCGCCGAACAGCAGCAGATCGATATCGATGATGCGCGGCCCCCAGCGCTCGGAGGGGACACGGCCCATTGCACCCTCGATGCTCTTGGCCGCTCGCAGCAGATCATGCGGACCGATCGTCGCCGCGGCCGCCACCACCGCGTTCACGTACCAGGATTGCGCGGTCGGGCCAACGGGGGCGGTTTCAAACAGACGAGAAACGCGGTCCACGCGGCAACCATCGAGGTCCGCCAGTCGGCGGACGGCCTCCCACAGGTGCGCGGCCCGGTCTCCCAGGTTGGAGCCGAGCCCCAGGTAGGCGACGGTCAAGAGCGGAGTCAGCGACGCCTGTCGCCGAGGGAAGCGAAGAACTCGAGGCGCGTCGCCTCGTTGTCCCGAAACACGCCGCGGTTTGCCGACGTGACCACTTTGGACCCGGGCTTCCTCACCCCGCGCATGGTCATACACAGGTGCTCGGCCTCGCCGACGACGGCCACGCCCTCCGGCTGGATCTCCTCCATCAGGATATCTGCGATCTGGCTGGTGAGGCGCTCCTGCAGTTGCAGCCGGCGCGCGAAGATATCCACGACGCGCGCCAGCTTACTGATCCCGACCACTCGGCCTTTCGGAACGTAACCAACGTGAAACAGGCCATGGAAGGGAAGCAGGTGATGCTCGCACAACGAATAGAACGGGATGTCCCGGACGATGACCATCTCCTGGTGGTTCTCATCGAAGCCTACAGCCAGCACTTCCCGCGGGTCCTGGTACGTCCCCTGGAGAATCTCCTCGTACATCTCGGCGATCCGGTGAGGTGTGCCAGCCAGCCCCTCACGCCCCGGATCTTCGCCGACGGCGCGCAACAGCTGCCCAACAGCATCCTTGATCGCTTGCTTGTCGATTGCTCCTACACCGTTCCGGTTGATCACTTGCTTCGGCCTCCGTCGTTGCTCACCATGTCCCTCGGGCGCCGTCCCTCCCCAACTCCAGCACCTGGTCCCAGAGATGGTGGGCCACGTCGATCTTGGGGAGCAACGGAAGATCGAACTGGGCCCCACCCTTCCGAAGGATGACGACCTTGTTAAAGTCGCTGCCGAATCCACTGTCTGTTCGCGTCACGTCGTTCGCAACAATGAGGTCCAGGCCTTTGCCATTGAGCTTGGCGCGCGCATTCTCCACTAGGTTCTCCGTCTCAGCGGCGAACCCCACGAGGAGGGGGCGTCGTGCCCCGCTCGCGGCCGCGGCGACCTCGGCGAGAATATCCGGGGTGGGCGCCAACTCTACGGACATAGCCCGCGCACTCTTCTTGATCTTCGCCTCGGCCGGCTCAGACGGCATGTAGTCGGCCACAGCGGCGGCCATCACGAGCGCGTCGATACCCGGAAGCAGAGAAACCACCGCGTCGCGCATCTCCACTGCCCGCTCCACCTCCACGAGGCGAGAGCCGAACGGCGCTGGCGCTCCGGTGGTGGAGATCAAGGTCACCGCAGCGCCCCGGTCGCGGGCGGCTTCGGCGATCGCGTAGCCCATCTTCCCCGACGACCGGTTCGAGATGTAGCGGACCGGATCGATGGTCTCCCGCGTGCCGCCCGCGGTCACCGCCACGCGCCACTCGGCGAGATCGCCCCGTCGCGCCAGAACATACTTCGCCACCTGCAGGATCACCTCCGGATCGGCGAGCCGCCCGGCGCCTACTGATCCAGAGGCCAGATGGCCCACTTCCGGCTCAACGATCGTCCAGCCCCGCTCGCGCAGTGTTCGGATGTGGGCTTCAGTGGCAGGGTGCGCCCACATGTTGGTCTCCATAGCAGGCGCCAGCACCCCTGGAGCCAGTGAGGAGAGCGCCGTTGTGGCCACCATATCGTCGGCGAGCCCGAGCGCCAGCTTCGCGATGGTGTGTGCCGTAGCCGGCGCGATGAGGAGCAGGTCGGCCTGGCGACCAATGGCGACGTGCCCGATGTGGCTCTCCGCGTCCAACTCGAACACATCAACGGCTACGGGGCGCCGAGTGATGGCCTGGAAGCTGAGCGGCGGTACCAGGCGCGTCGCCTCGGGGGTCATCACCACATCGACGAGCGCCCCTTGCTGCGTGAGGCTGCTTGCCAGCGCTACCGCCTTGTAGGCTGCGATGCTGCCCGTCACGCCGAGGGCGATCCTGCGTCCCATCAGCGGATTGCGGATTGCGGATTGCGGATTGCGGATCAGGTCGCGGTCCTCATTGCGCATTCTGCACTCCGCAGTCTCCATTCAAGTCCGCCAGGATGCGCAGGCCCTTGAGCGTCAAGTCCCGATCCACGACGCGGATCGCCTCAGTTTCCGGGGCGATCAGGTCGACGAGGCCGCCCGTGCCGATGACCACGGCGTCGGCGTCGAGCTCGCCATTGATGCGGCGGATGAGCCCCTCCACGAGTCCAACGTACCCGTAGATCGCCCCCGACTGCAAACACTCGATCGTGTTCCTGCCAATCGTGCGCGGCGGGGGTGTCAAGTCGAAGCGGTGAAGCCGCGCCGCGCGGGCCAGCAACGCGTCCACCGCGGTCATGAGCCCTGGCGCGAAGCTGCCCCCGACAAAAGCTCCGTCGGCAGATACCACGTCGAAGTTCGTAGCTGTGCCGAAGTCCACGACGATGGCCGGACAACCGTACAGCTCAGCCGCGCCCGTGGCATTGGCGATGCGGTCCCCGCCCACCTCACGAGGATTATCCACGGCGAGACGGACGCTCGTCGCAAGAGCAGACGTAACGTTCAAGACCTCGTGGCCAAAGTAGCGGCGAGCGAGCTGTTGGAACGTTGCGGTCAGCTGCGGGACGACACTGCACAGAACGGTGCGGTCGATCGAGGTGAAGGTGAGCTGGGCCTGTTCGAGGGACCAACCCAGGAGGGCTGCGTATTCGTCAGCCAATTTCGCGTGATCGGTGGACCAGCGCCAGCTGCCCGCAAGGCGCTCGCCGTCGAAGACGCCGAGCTTCAGGTCGGTATTTCCGACGTCAATCGCCAGTAACATGCGAGTCCCAAGTCCAAAGTCCCAAATCCCAAGTCATTCCGGCGTTCCCGTACTTGGGACTTGGGACTTGGGACTTGGGACTAGATTGAGCTTGAAGACTTCGTTCAGGCTGCCGGAGCGGTACCCCTCGAGGTCGAGGGTCACGTAGCGGAAGCCCAGCTCTTTCACTCTCCTGGCAACCGGCTCTGCCAGCCCCTCCGCCAGGAAGCGCGGTAGGTCCTCGGGTGGCAGCTCGATGCGGGCGATGTCCGCGTGATGGCGCACGCGCACCTGACGATAGCCCAGCTCGCGGATCAGCTGCTCGGCGCGGTCGATCTGCTGGAGCTTGTCGCGGCTGATGCGCTCGCCATACGGCACGCGCGAGGACAGGCAGGCCATGGCGGGCTTATCCCACGTGGCAAGTCCCATCGCCCGCGAGAGCGTCCGGATCTCGGACTTAGTCAGGCCGGCCTCGAGGAGCGGGCTGCGCACGCCATGCTCTTTTCCCGCGATCGCGCCGGGCCGATAGTCTCCTACATCGTCGGCGTTGAAGCCATCGGCCATGAAGGCCATCCCGGCCTCGCGCGCAACTGGGGCGAGCACTTCCCAAAGCTCCGTCTTACAGAAATAGCAGCGGTTCGCGGGGTTGGACACGTAGGACTCGTGCTCCATCTCGTGTGTCTCGACGACGAGGTGGCGGGCACCGATCTCCGTCGCCAGGCGAATCGCTTCGGACAGCTCCCCGTCGGGGTAGCTGTCCGAGCGGGCGGTTGCCCCCAGGGCTCGGTCGCCCAGCGAGTCGGCGGCCACTTTCAAAAGAAACGCGGAGTCCACACCACCCGAATACGCCACCAGGACGGTCCCCATGTCACGGAGGATCGCGCGCAAGCGTTCGAGCTTGGCCAGACCGGCTGCGCGGGGGTCGGGGGCCAGGGGTCGGGGGTCAGTGGGCACGGCTAATAACCCTTTCCCCCACCAAGGGCTCACTGCCAATCCGGCTCTTAAGCACGTCCATCGAAATGTTTCGTAGCAATGAGCCCGGGCTACCCCCCTCCCTAACCCTCCCCCTCAAGGGGGGAGGGGACAGCTGCACTCCCTCCCCCTCGACAGGGGAGGGTAGGGGTGAATCCAAGCAGCCAGAACTACGAAACACTTGCCTCGCCCCGCTTAGCCTCCGACGCCTGGCCCGCGTCGGACCGCTGTCCCCTGTTCGCTGCCCCCCGAATCGTTCCGCCTCCTACCACGACGTCGCCGTCGTAGAAGACTATGGTCTGGCCGGGCGTCACCGCCCTCTGGGGCGCGTCGAAGACGACCCGGACCTCTTCAGATGCTCCCTCTCCCCCCTGGGGAGAGGGCTGGGGTGAGGGGACGGGCTCGATGGTCGCGGAAACCTCGTCCGCCCGGTAGCGCGCCCTGGCCGTGACTCGCCTGGGCGCGTCGAGCTCCTCGATGGCCATCCAGCTCAGCTGCTCGACGTAGGCCTCCCTCTGGTACAGTGCCGATTCCTCGCCGACGACGAGCGTATTGGCGTCGCCCCAGATGTCGATAACGAAGAGCGGTTGACTCGAGGCGATCCCCAGACCACGCCGCTGGCCCACCGTATAGAAGGCCACGCCCTCGTGTCGGCCAACCACTCGGCCTCCCAGGTCCACGATGGGGCCGGGACGGACCGCGCCCGAGTCCTCCTGGCGCAGATAATCACGATAGTTGCGCGTCGGAACGAAGCAGATATCCTGGCTCTCGGGCTTATCCGCCACGTGGAGCCCCTGCTCGTGCGCAATGCGACGCGCGTCGTCCTTCGACAGGTCGCCCAGCGGGAACATCGCGCGCGCGAGCCGTTCCTGCGTCATCACGTACAGGACGTAGGACTGGTCCTTCTTTTCGTCGAGCGCTTTGCGGAGCGCAAGGCGCCCCGAGGGCGCTCGCGTGATACGAGCGTAGTGGCCCGTCGCCACGTATTCGGCGCCCAACGCGTCCGCCTTTGCCAGGAGGGCATCGAACTTGATGAACTGGTTGCAGCGAACGCAGGGGTTGGGCGTCCGTCCCCGTCGGTACTCCTCGATGAAATTGTCGATGACCTGCCGGCGAAATATGTCGCGGAAGTTGACGACGTAATGGGGCACGCCCAGCGTGGCGCACACGCGGCGGGCATCTTCGACCGCCCCCAGCGCGCAGCAGGCATCTTCACGCTCGATCACCGCCAGCCCGTCGCTCTCGGGCCAGACGTTGAGCGTGATACCGATGACGCGGTGACCGGCGCGTGCCAGAAGCGCCGCGGTGACTGAGCTGTCTACCCCGCCGCTCATGCCGACAAGAACCGTTGAGGCCAAACCCAGCACCTCCTGTGCGCTCAATTGTAACGGCGGTCAGACCGGCAGCGTGGCCTGAGCAGCGCGAGCCAGATGATGACGTTGGCGGCGTGGCCTGCCCAGCAAACGCGACACTCCAGCCGCCACTGGATCAGCGCCGCGGCGAGATAGGCGCTCATCGCCAGCGCGAGGGTGGCCCCCGCCAGCAACAGACGCTTCGGCCATCCCAGCAAGAGCCCAACTGCCAGCGTACCGTAGAACAGGAGGCCAAGCGCCGAGTTCGGAATGCCCACGAGCGCCGCCGTTGGTGTGCGGAACAGGGCTGCGCAGCCGCCAGCCTCCAGGTTGCAGACGTTGGGCCCCGTCAATGCGGCGGGAAGGACGCGGTAGCGCCCGTAGAGCGCCGCTACGGACGCTGCGCTCCCAACGGCGATCCCGCACACCAGTACAGCTCGCCGGAAGAGAGTCATGGGGTGCGCTCAAACGCCCGGACTGTTGAACCAATCCCTCTCCCATCGCAATGGGAGAGGTTAGATGAGGGCCCCCTGCCGAACCCTACTACCATCGGTCATCGGGGTCTGCCCTCACCCCACCCCTCTCCCGCTGCGGCAGGAGAGGGAGTCTACGCGCTCGCTCAGCCATCGGTGCTCTTGCGCCAACCTGTATTAGAGCCAGACGGACGGCCGTCGTGCAACGTGCCCGTGATCCCCAAGGCGATGAGTCCCAGGCGCACGATCGCTAGGATCGAAGGGCAGGAAATACCGTATTGTTTCCTGCAGCGCCCCTACTCCATCGCCACGCGGAGGTATTTGGACATGGCCATCGCGACGGGCGTCGTCGAGAAGTATGTCGACTTAAGCCATGGCAAGACACGCTATCTGGAGGCCGGCACAGGGTACCCCACGATTCTGCTGCATGGCGTCGGCTACACCGCGGGCGGAGATAGCTGGTTCCTCAACATCGGCCCGCTCTCCGACAAAGTCCGCGTGCTGGCAGTCGACTTCCTCGGATGGGGGCTGGGTGATCGACTCGACCTCGAATACTCGTTCGCCTATCTGGTGGACTTCGTGCGCGAATTCCAGGACGCTCTGGGCCTCGACAAGTCCAACATCGTCGGCCACTCCATGGGCGGCTGGATCGCCTCCGTGCTCGCTTACGAGAGCCCCAACCGGGTCAACAAACTGGTGCTCGTCGCCAGCGGCGGTACCGCGAGTCGGACCATCCCCAGTATGACCGAGTTTAAGCCGCCAAGCAGGGACGATATCAGGAGGCAGATGGAGGCGCGCGTGAAGGCGCCAGCCGTCGACCTCGACGCCCTCGCCGACGAGCAGTACGAACGGACGCAGCAGGTCCCCGGCGCGTTGGAGGCGTACCAGAAGATCCTGAGACACATGAACAACCCGCCGACTCGGCAGCGATACAACACGGTGCGCCGACTCCCCCACGTCACAGCGCCGACGCTGGTCGTCTGGGGCCGCCAGGACTCGACGAACGCGCTGGAGCTGGGCGAGAACACCCACCGGCTCATTCCGGGCTCGAAGCTGGTCATCATCGAGGATTGCGACCACTTCATCCCGACGGAGAAGCCCGAGCAGCTCAACCGGGCGCTGCTGGAGTTCCTGTAGGCGAAAGCATGATCGAGGAGCGGCTGAAAG
Organism: uncultured Chloroflexota bacterium; assembly: GCA_964417895.1. Classification (GTDB taxonomy): domain Bacteria; phylum Chloroflexota; class UBA6077; order UBA6077; family SHYK01; genus CAYQJS01. The sequence goes on from CAYQJS010000039.1 coordinate 50,980, forward strand.
ACCTGGGGATCGAGCTACCGCCCCCTCCTGAACCAATGGGGAATTACATCGGCGCCGTTCAGGTGGGCGACCTGGTCTTCCTGGGCGGCGTGTCTAACCGAGTCCGGGGAGTGCTGAAGTATCGCGGCAAGCTCGGCCGCGACCTGACCGTCGAGCAGGGCTACGACGCAGCCCGCATGGCGGCGATCAACCACCTCGCCATCCTCAAAGCGTTCCTGGGCGATCTGGATCGCATCGAGCGCATCGTGAAGGTGGTGGGGCACATCAACTGCGCGCCGGGCTTCAACCGTCTGCCGCCCGTGCTCAACGGCGCGTCGGACCTCCTCGTGGAAGTCTTTGGTGAGGCCGGCCGACACGCGCGCCTGGCGCTGGGCGCCGCCGAGTTGAACGACGACATTCCCGTCGAGACAGAGATGATCGTGCAGGTGCGGCAGCCGACGGCCAGCTACGGCGACGAGGAGTAGAAGGCCTGATGGCATCCGCGCCCAGCCCCGATGTGGCAATCATCGGCGGTGGCGTCATCGGCTGCGCCATTGCCTATCGCCTTGCCTGCGACGGGGCCCGGGTCACCGTCGTCGAGCGGTCTCGCGTCGCGGCCGAATCCTCAGGAGCGGCGGCTGGCATCCTGGCGCCGCGCGTTCACGCCACCGCGCCCCGCCTGTTCGAGCTGGCCCTGGCCAGCGAGCGCCTCTTTGCGCCGCTGGTTGAGCACCTCCACTCCGAGACCGGTCTTGACGTGGAGTACGTCCGTACGGACGCTCTTGACCTGGCCCTCGACGACACCGGGGAGGAGCTGCTGCGAGACAAGCTGCGCTGGCTGCAAGAGGCCGGCCACGGCGTACGCTGGATCGACCGCGAGGAAACGCTTGGGATGGAGCCACAGCTCAGCCCGGAGCTGAGGGGCGCGTTTCTCGATCCCGACGGCTTTCAAATCCACCCCGCGCGCTTCACACAGGCCCTGGCGCAGGCGGCCGCCCGGCGTGGCGTGCGCTTCGAGCTGGGCGTCGAGGCGATCGGGCTGCTGGGATCAAGGCCGCGCGGAGAGGGCATCAGGACGGCGACCGGCGAGATTCGCGCCGGCCACGTCGTGCTCGCGGCGGGCGCATGGACGAGCTTCTGCGGTGACTGGGTGGGCTTCCCCATCCCGGTCTTCCCGGCCAGGGGCCAGATCCTGGCAGTCTCCGCGGTACCGGCGCCGATTCGCTCCATCGTTTACGGGGCTGGCATCTACCTACTCCCCCGGGTTGATGGCTCCGTCGTCGTCGGGGCAACGGCCGAGCGGGTCGGGTTCGATAAGAGCCTCACGGCGAGCGCCATGGCCTGGCTCCTCGGCTCCATCCCGGCCGTCTGCCCAGCGCTGGCCCACGCATCATTCGATCGCGCCTGGGCCGGCCTCCGTCCCGGTTCCCCGGACGAGCTGCCGATCATCGGGCTCGTCCCCGGCTGGCAGGACGTGACGATTGCCGCCGGCCACTACCGAAACGGCATCATGCTGGCGCCCCTCACCGCGGACATGGTGTCGGCCCTCGTGCTCCGGGGCAAAGTCGACCCTCAGCTCGATCTCGTTCGGGTCGACCGCTTCCCCGCGACCGGGTCAGGTTGACGCCGTCGGGGGCGAGGGCCATACTCGACGAAGTCCCAGGTCCCAGGTCCCAAGTCTCAGGTCCCAAGTGGGGCCACGCGCTGGACCTGGGACAGGGACTTGGGACTCGGACTGGAGGTGAGCGTGAGCCAGCGCATCAGCCTTGCGCAGGCCCAGGCCGCGGTGGCAGCGGCGATTGAGGAGGCCAGGATGGACGGCAGGGGCATGGCCGCCGCCGTCGTGGACGAGCACGGCGACCTGATCTGCTGCGCCCGAATGGATGGCGTGCCGGAGCGGGTCCAGCGCTTCGCCATTCGCAAGGCCTACACGGCGGCCGTCATGGGGCGAGACACGCTGGTCTTCAAGCGGGACATGCAGCAGGCGGAGCGCACGCTGGCCGACTACGGCGACCCCAACTTCACCACGCTGCAAGGCGGGCTGGTCGTCCGCTCGGAGGGGCAGGTGGTCGGAGGGATGGCCGTGGGGGGCAATACCAGCCAGCGCGACGAGGAAGTGGCCAGGATCGCCTTGCGAGCCCTGGGCGTCGAGGGTTAGAGCCGGTGCGGCAGGCTGTGATAGCTCTCACCCCATTTTGATGCAGGGTTCGTAGGGCGATGCATGCGTCGCCCGCGGGCGCGGCGTGCTGCGCCCCTACCAGACCGACCACCTTCGGCATGGATATTCGTACCATCCGATCCACTAGAGCCAGCGGAGGGCAACCATGGCCATGGAGCGACAGACCACGACCTTGCCCGGCGCGAGAAGCGACGAGCCCCTGGCATGGATGGCCAGACTCGGGGACGTCGCCTTCTCGTCCACCATCACGGCGGCCGACCCTGCGACCGGGGGGCTCGCGTCGGGAGCCGAGGAGCAGTTCGAGCAGGCCTTCGCCGGTCTTCGCTCGCTCCTCGACCGGTCAGGCCTCACGTCCGACGACGTCGCCCATTTGACCGTGGTGATCAATGACGGCAGCTACCGGCCGTTCATTAACAAGCCGTGGCTGGAGATGTTCCCGAGTGACGAGAGCCGCCCGGCACGAAAAACCAACCACGCGCCCTTACCGGCGGGGGGGCTCGTGAATCTGCACGTTGTAGCCGTCGCCGGCGGGCGCCGCGAGCCCCTCGAGATCCCAGGTCTGGCCCACCGCGATCCACTGCCCATGGGGATAAGGGCTGGTAACCTGGTGCTCTCATCCGTTCTCGGCGGCGACGATCCCGCCGGGGGCGACCGGCCGGAGGGGGAAGCCCAGATCGACCAGGCGTTCCGCAACATGCAGTCACTCGTGGAGCGGGCCGGAGGCACGGTCGACAACATCGCGCACGTCTGGGTCTTCCTGGGGGATTTCGCCTACCAGCCATATATGGTGAAGGTCTGGGTGGATATGTTCCCCGAGGACGGCAATCGGCCGGCCCGCAAGACCGTCCAGTACGACCTCGGCGGTCGGACGACGCTCATCCAGATGCAAATGGCCGCGGTGCTCGGCAGTGGCCGGCGCGACAACTTTGAGATCGAAGGCATCGGCCACCACGATCCTATCCCGCTGGCTAACGGGCAGGGCAACATCCTCTACTCGTCGGGGATCAACGGGATGGACCCATCCACCGGAGCGCTGCCCGAGGGACCTGAGCGGCAGGCGACACAGGCGCTCCAGAACGCGGGGCGCGTCATGGAGCTGGCTGGGGCCACGACCCGCAATTTGGCGCAGGTAACGGCCCTGGTCGGCGACAACAGTTACCCTCCAGCGGTCATGAACGCCTGGCGGGAGTTCTTTCCGTCAGTCGATGACCAGCCCGCGCTCCATCTCCTGAACCTGGGCGTCGCGGGCCGCGACACGCTGGTGCAGCTCAACGTCGTGGGTGTCCTGTAGGGCCTGACAACCTCCTCTCCCCTGGCAGAGGGTCGAGTTGAGGGTGTGCCCCGCTGCGGCGGACCCGCGTGGCCACGCCCTCACCCGGCATCGGTCCGACGCGTCGGACCGATGCCGGCCTCTCCCAGAGGGCTCATCGTTATACATAAGTCTGTCGAGCAGTTGTGATGCAA
>CAYQJS010000040.1:0-39562 GCA_964417895.1 uncultured Chloroflexota bacterium
GATCAAGGCGGTGATGATCCGGCGCGGCATCGAGTTCCCCTACGTTCACGACCTCGAGCGCCTGCTGACGATCCTGCGGGATGCGGGCGAGGACATCCCTGCGGCGCTTTGGGCCGCGAAGGAGCTCAGCCGGTTTGCGTGGGTGGATCGCTACCCGGGGGCCGCGGAGGCGCCCACCGACGAGGAGTACCGCGAGTACGTGGCGACCGCAGAGGCAGTAGTGCGCTGGGCGGAGGAGCGGATTGGGTGATCTGGACAAACGTCCAGAAACATGGACACTCTCCAAGGGCCATCGGGACGGGTGCGCAAAGCGCGCCCGACACGTGATCCATAGCGACGGCAAGCGCCACTCAAGCGTTCCCGTTGGTTTGAAAGTCGGCTGCAGACCGTTAGCCGCTGGCCGGGGGCGTCGCGGAAGATGCCATCGCTCGCTCGCGTATAGCCGATCCCCTCGATCATCTGGATCGTCCGGCGTGGGTCGAATTCGTACTGAAAAGCCGCCGACTGCACCTCGCGATACTCAGGCACCCTCGGCTCGACCATGCTGTGGGCCACGGGCGACGTCCCCGCCATGATGATGTCGGTCATCTCCTGGCGGTTCATGGCGTGCATCAACGCCTTGCGGAAGCGGACGTCGGCCACCACCGGCGGGTTGGCGTTTACGAACTGCGGCCAGATTTTCATCTCGGTGTAGGTTGCGATCTCCAACCGGCCGCCGGGCCATTGGTCCCGCACCTGCAAGCCCTGCTCGAAGGAGATGCTCTGGCCCAGGGTCACGTCGACGGCGCCCGCCAGGATGGTAGCGATGAAGGCGTTGTCATCGGGAATGAAGCGGACCTCGATCTCGTCGATGCGCGGTCGCCCGAGCCCGTGCCCGTCGTGGGCGGCGAGGATCATGTGGCTGTCCTTCACCCACTGTCGCACCCGGTAGGGCCGGTGCCCACGAAATCGTCGATCCAGTACGGGATGAGGTGGAGCGTGCCCTTCTCTTCGGCGTAGGGCCGCTCCAGGAGATGACGAGGGAGGGGCGGGTTGGTGAACAGGCCGTCGGCTTCGATGTAGGGCCGCTTCCACCACACGACGAGCGTCGTGGGGTCGGGCGTCTCCAGGCGGTCGACAAAGCCGAACGCGACGTTCCGGGCGAAGGTCAGCTCCGGACCCTGGAGCAACTGCGCGGTGAAGCGCAGGTCATCGGAGGTGAACGGAGCGCCGTCGTGCCATTGCGAACCGCGCCGGATGCTCCACGTCGTCTGCATCGAGCCGTCCGGGAACACCCGCTACTGCCCGTTCTCGACGGAGGGAACGGCCTCGGCGAGCTACGGCCGGAGGGCGCCGTCGCGGTCGACGGTGGTGAGCCCGACGTTGAGGAGCTGCTCGAGGCCCGGGACGCCGGGGCCGATGCCCGTCCCCGCAAGGTTGCGGTAGAGGTAGGGCAGGTTGCTCATGATTGCGGCGGTAATCCGCTTCGGGCCATTCGCCCCCTGGCGCGGTGCCTCATCGGCGCCCTGCACGTCCCGTGTCGGGGGCGCGGCACACGCGCCAAGAACGAGCGCTCCCAGCAGCAAGGACGCGAGGGGAACGGTGACTGTGCCATGGCGGCCCCCCGCAATGCTGTATTGCCCAAGCTTACATCGCGGCGCGCAACAGTGGTTCACGGTTCCCACCCTCTCCCTTGCGAGGGGCGAGGGAGCTAGTACAGGTCGGCGGAAGTCTGCCGCTAGTATCTCGTCCGTAGCGTGGGGGCTTGTCCCCCACAGTGGCTGGGAACGAGCGGGGGACAAGCCCCCGCACTACGGTCACGGGAACCACGGGCGACTTGTGCCGCGAGGTACTAAGGCGCCTCTCCCAGGATCTTGGGAGGGAGGGTGATTCCTCTTAGCAGCTGAGATTGAGCGCTGCGCTTTCCCGTGGGCTAACGGGGCGCCAGCGAGGAATCCGCGCCACGGCGCCGTAGAGCGTCGCGCCCGCGACTATGCCCGCCATGACGAAGAGGCCCGGCAAGGACCCGGTGGCCACCATGGCGATGGCTGGGCCGGGGCACGTGCCCGCGACGGCCCAGCCGGTGCCGAACACCATAGCCCCGAGCACGTTCCTGCGCTCCACCGGGCCGCGCGCCACCTCGAGGGGACCGCCGAAAGGCGTCTGCCAGCTGCGCCGCCGCAGCAGCAGGAGCACAGGTGCAGCCACGCCCACGGCCGACGCCATGAGCAGGAAGACGTCTGCTTCCTGGAGGAGGAGCATCTGGTGGATCACGTTGTACTCGTGCAGGCGCGCGCCGGCGATGGCGAGCCCGAAGGCGAGGCCGACCGCCAGGGCGACGAGGTTCATAGCGCACCTCCGGTGGCCACGTGCAGGATGAACGTCACGAGAACCGCGGTGGCCATGAACGTGCCGGTGGCCACGAGGCTGGCGGGCGAGAGGGATGAGGTGCCCGAGATGCCGTGCCCCGACGTGCATCCTCGTGACCAGCGCGCTCCGTAGCCGATGAGCACGCCGCCCAGGAAGAGCACGGGGATCAGGACCCCGATGGGGAGCACGAGTCCCAGCGCTCCATAGGTGAGGCCCATCGAGGGTCCGCCCCGCAGCAGACCCACCAGGGCAGCGCCTCCGGCGAGACCGATGAGGAGCCAGATGCGCCAGATCTCGCTCGCGGCGCCGTCGCGCAGGATCGCACCGACCTGTACGTAGGAGCCGGTGACGCCGAGGCGCCGATTGGCCAGACTGTAGAGGGCCACAACGCACAGACCGATGATGGGCCCCGCGATGAACCAGGGCAGCCGGTCGGGAAAGAGCGAAACCATAGCTCCAACTTCCTGTTTCCCCAAACCGCGGCCAGCGGGTCTCCGCAGCTACGCCTGGGCGAAAACTTGATCTACCCTTAGGGTTTGTCAACTATCGTGCCGAGATTATACGCACCCGCGTTATACGCACCCGCGTTTGATTCCCCCCTCGCCGCGCGCTATCCTCCGGCGAGTTCCGAGTTCCACCGGACGGACGGAGGGAAGCGAATGGCCGTCGCCGCACCGCCTGCTGAGCTGTTCCCCGCGACCCGCCGCACTCCGCTGCCTGGCGGCTACATGGGCAAGCTCCTGCGAGTTGACCTCAGCGCCGGCCGCTGCCAGGAGGTCAACCTCCCGGAGGAGCCCATCCTGCGTCGTCTCTGGGGCGGGCAAGCGCTGGCCACCTACATCCTCCTCCACGAGCTTCCGCTCGATGCCGGACCTTTCAGCGAGGACAGCCCGATCGTCATGATGACCGGGCCCATCACCGGCACCGGCTTGACGCCGGGCGGGACGAAGATGACCTCGATCTTCCTCAGCCCGGCCACCGAGAGGACCCTCGGGCGGGCGGCGACCAGCGGCTTCTGGGGTGTGGCCCTCAAAGCCGCCGGGTACGACGGCCTCATAATCACCGGCCAGGCCCACCGTCCAACCTACCTCTATCTGAACAACGGGCGCGCCGAGCTGCGCGACGCTCTGCGCGTCTGGGGCAAAGGCACACGCGAGACCGAGGACCTGCTGCGCGCGGAGGTGGGCCGGCAGGACGCACGAGTGGCGTGCATCGGGCCGGCCGGCGAGAATCTGGTGCGCGCGGCTATGCTGGCTAACGACTACAACCACTTCGCCTCCCACGGCGCGGGCGCGGTGATGGGCGCCAAGAAGCTCAAGGCGATCGTCGCGCGGGGCGCCCGTCGCCCGCCGCTGCACGACAAGACTGCCCTCATCGCAGCCGGGGAGCGCTGGCGCAACACCCTGAACGTCTACAGGTCAGAGCAGCGCCACGACGTGGGGCACGGCGCGTCGTGGGGCGCCATCACCAGACACAACTGGCGCGCCACGATCATCGAGGAGGGCCACACTGAGGGCTTCAAAGACAACCGCATCACGCAGCGCCCCTGCTTCCAGTGCGGCCGGCTCTGCCCGTGGGACGTCGAGCTGACCAGCGGCGACCACGCTGGGACCATCGCCCACTTCGACGCCGGCTCCGAGTGGCTGGACACGTTTTTCAACCTCGATATACGGGGCAATGATGTGCTCTACCTCTCGGAGCGCATCAACGATCTTGGCATCGAGTGCAGCCACTTCGCCGACGGAGCCGGGCTGGCCTTCGAGGCCTGGGAGAAGGGGCTGCTCGGTCCGGACCGCACTGAGGGGCTCACGTTGACGTGGGGCGACACCGGCACCGTGGACCGCCTGCTGGAGATGTGCGCGCGCCGGGAGGGCTGGCTCGGCAATCTGCTGGCCGATGGCCCCAGGGAGCTGGCCGAGGCACTCGGGGGTGATGCCCTGAAATGGGTAGTGCATACCAAGGGTGGGACCCCGGCCCAGCACGAGTGGCGGCCGATGATCGGGAATATGCTCCGCGAGCTCGTAGCTAGCGGCGGCATGAAGCCGCAGGGCGGGGGCAGCAACTCGCCTCCCCCGGACCTGCGCTACCGCGAGAGCTGGGGCCCGCTGGACCCCAGGCAACCGGAGGGATGGGCGTGGTCGCACCTGATCAGCGAGCAGTACCGCCAGGCATCGGGCCTCATGGGCGCATGCTGGTTCGCCATGAGCCAGATGAAGCCGGATGGCCTGAACAGCATGGTGGACGCGCTGAACGCCACGACGGGCTGGGACGTGACCCTCGACGAGATGCTGGACGCAGGCCATCGCAGCATCCTATTGCAAAGCATCTTCGGTACGCAGCGCGGCTGGCGAGCCGAGGATGACTGGACGGATGTGGGCCCGCGTTTCCTCGAGCCGATCCCCGACGGCAAGTACGCCGGGTTCACCATCGCTAGCTTCCTGCCCGGCCTCATCCACGAGTACTACCGTCTCTCGGGCCGCGACGAGCACAGCGGCCGGCCCTTCCAGGGCACGCTCAAACGGTTCGGCCTCGAGGAGTTCATGGAATGGAGCGAGCCCGAATGAGCGCGGCTCCGCTCCCCCTGATGGACAAGGAGCAGCTGCGGAGGCCGTATCCGACGGGTCGACTTCTTGATGGGAAGCCACGAGCCATCCTGTTCGACGCCAGCGCCTGCATCGGGTGCCGGCAGTGCGTCGAGGCCTGCAAGGACTGGAACGAGCTGCCGCGCGGCGACCATTACGCCATCGGAGGCTCCACCTGGCTCACGATTGAGCCGCCGGTGCTGGAGGGGATCGGCTCGGTGTGGGGGCGCAACAGCTGTATGCACTGCGAGTACCCGGTGTGCGCGGCGGTGTGTCCCGTCGAGGCGATCACCAAGTACGAGGAGGGCCCGGTCGTCATCGACCCAGCCGTGTGCATCGGGTGCGAGTACTGCATCTACGCCTGTCCCTGGCACGTCATCGCGAAGAACGACGTAACTGGGCGGGCGACGAAGTGCACGATGTGCGCCGATCGCCTCTCCGACGGTAAGCAGCCCTTCTGCGTGCAGGCGTGCCCGGTGGACGCCCTGTCATTCGGGCTGGCCGACCAGGTACTGGGCCAGGCGGCCGCGCGAGCCGAAGAGGTTGGTGCCACGCTGTACGGGCAGCGCGAGGCGGGCGGAACTGATGTGCTCCACGTGCTCACGCACCCGCTAGCGGAGCACGGGCTGCCAAAGGTGAGTCCGGGGCGCTACCCGCGGCACCACATTCCGCTGGGGGCGAAGCTCAAGGGGCTGCTCACCCTGACGGGCGGGCTATCGGGGAAGTGGCGGGCGGTCACCAACGCCGTTGCGAAACCCTGGCGGCTGAAGTACCGCTACTGGCAGCGGCCTGAGGGTGGGAACGGAGCCCCTTAGAGGGTCACTTCTCATGGATATCGCCATGGCGGCGGATCCATCGTTCCGGTAGGGCGGGGGCTTGTCCCCCGCCGCGCGGCTCTCAACGCGGGCGCCACGGGAGGGGACAAGCCCCTCCCCTACCGGACGAAAAAGGCCATGCCCCCTAGGAACTGACCCCTTAGAGAGCTGCTGAAAGGGCCGGACTGCAATCTACACCTCCCCGCGGCATATACTGCCGAGGAGCTTTCCGTGGGAGGTGATGGCCGTGGCGACGTACATCGTTCTCGGGAACCTGACAGATCAGGGCGTCCGCAGCATCAAGGAACAGCCTCAGCGGATCCGCCAGCTGACGCAACGCTTCGACCAGAGCGGCGTGAAAATCGTCGGCGCCTACCTGACTCTGGGGACCTACGATAACGTGTTCGTCATCGAGGCCCCCGACGATGAGACCGTGGCGCGCGCCATGCTCGCCGTGGGTGCGCAGGGGAACGCGCGGACGACAACCCTCAGAGCATTCACCCTCGACGAAGAGGACAAGCTCGTCCAGGGCCTACCATAGAAGCGCAGCTCGTCGCCAGCCTCTTAACGGTCGGTCCCTGGTCAATTAGCGTCGCTCCCGATCGTGCTGCAGAGGGTCTAAGAGGCTGCTGAAAACCCGCTCACCCTGAGCTTGTGGTTCGACAAGCTCACCAGGATCGGCGCTCATCCCGAGCTCGCCGAGGGACAGGCTCACCACGAGCGAAACCCCAACCTTTTTCAGCAGCCTGCTAAGCTAAAAGTCCTCCCTGTGCGCCAGGAGCCTTTCGAGCTATGTGGAGCGCTGACCGATGCCCCTTCTGCTGAGGCAACAAGACGTCGCCGGCCTGCTCGATCTCGATCGAGCCATCGAGCTGACGAAAGCCGTCGTCCTGGAGGAGGCGGCCGGCACGGCACTCCATATGGCGCCGTTCGGCGGATCCGGCGGGCCGCGGCGGATCATGCGGGTGACCGGCGGCGGGCTGTACGGGTTCGGTCGGCTCGGAGTGCGCGCCGGCAACCTGTCGCTGCTGTTCGACATCGAGAGCCAGGAACCGCTCGCCATCATGGACCTCCCGATCTCCGACCTGCGCCTGGGCGCCAGCGTGGGCCTCGCCGCTCGCTATCTGTCACGGCCCGATGCGCGCCGCATCGGGCTCTTGGGGAGCGGCAAGATCGCCCTCGGCATCCTCCAGGGGCTCTGCGCCGTGCGCTCAATTGAAGCTGTCCACGTCTACAGTCCGACGGTCGAGCACCGCCATGCGTTCGCCGAGCGAGCCGGGAGGGCCCTTGGCATCCCCGTCATCGCTCGCGACTCGCCCGGCGCGGTGGCCGACAAGGCCGATATCCTGGCCGTCGCCACCAACGCGCGCAAGCCAGCGGTGACCTACGAGCAGCTACGGGCCGGAACGCATGTGAGCAGCGCCGGGCTCAATAGCGAGCTGGACGCGTCCGTCTACCTCGGCGCGGACCAGCTGGTCGCCGCTAGCCGCGAGCAGGAATTCGACAGCGCCATGCCCACTAAGACGCCTGGCCGCGTGACCGGTGGCGTGCTTTACGATCTATTGCAGAGCGGCGCCGTCAGGGGCGATTCCATCCTGGAGCTTGGCGCGCTGGCGCGAGGTGACGTGGCCCCGCGGAACGGGCCAGCCGATATCAACGTCTTTCGCGATTCGCGGGGCGGCGTCGGCGAGATCGCCTTCGCGAGCTGGGTGTACGATCGCGCGCGCGAGCTGTACTTGGGCGTCGACTTCGATTTCAGCTGAGGAGGATTGAAGGATGTTGGGCCGCTACACCGGGGGTCTGGCCCCCTATGGCCTCCTTGTGCTACGCGTCGTCGCTGGCCTGGTTTTTCTGGCGCACGGGGTCCCCAAGCTCGGCTTTTTCGGCGGGTTCGCCGGCTTCCTGGAGTCGCTGGGCATCCCGGCGCCGCAGGTAGTCGCCGTGATCGTCGTAATCGCGGAAATCGTCGGCGGGGCCGCGCTGATCGTCGGCGTTGCAACGCGCTGGGCCGCGCTCGCCCTGACGGTCGAGATGATCGTCACGACGCTCCTGGTCAAGCTGCCGAACCTTGGCCTCGTCGCAGCGCCGGATCGACCCGGCGTTGGGGCCGAGATCGATTTGATGCTATTGGCGGCAATGCTGGTGCTACTGACGGCCGGGCCTGGCGCGCTGGCTCTCGACCGTGCAGTGCTGCGTCGCGAGCTCTGAGCCAGTTCCGTTGGCGGTCTGTTCTTCCGACTTCGGCCGCTGTCCGCACGTCACCGCCGTGCGTGGGCCCCGAACGGCCGCGCCGCAGTCCACGATGATCTGGAATGTCCAAGAGGAGTTTCGGTGAGCACGGCACCCGATCTAGCGTCGTCTGCACCCGAATGGAGGCCGAGTTGACTCGCATCCTGATAATCGCAGCCGCACTCTTCCTGGTCGGCGCCTGCGGCCCGGCGCAGCCGAGCCCTCGCGCCTCCACGCCCGGAGAGCAATCGCCGCCGCCGAGCGCCGAGCCGCGAACGATGGTCGTGGCATTCCGATACGAGAAGAACGATCTCTCGACCAAGACCCTCACACAGGCCGGGCAGGAGTACCGCCCGCTTTTCAACGCCGGCCTCGCCTTCGTTGATGGCACAGGCGAGCTGCAACCCTATCTTGCGGAGGCGGTTCCGCGGCTGGACACGCCGGGGTGGCGGCTCCTCCCCGACAGCCGGATGGAGACGACCTGGCGCCTCAGGCCCAACCTGACCTGGCACGACGGCGCGCCCCTCACGGCGGACGACTTCGCCTTCGCCTGGCGCGTCTACTCGGCGCGGGGCCTCGGCGTCTTCTCACCCCAGCCACAGGCCCAGATCGAGGAGGCGATGGCACCGGACCCGAGGACCATCGTCTTTCGCTGGTCCGCTCCCTACCCTGAGGCGACGGTGCTGACCAGCGAGGAGCTACCGCCACTCCCGCGGCATCTCCTGGGCGCGGCCTTCGAGGCCGTCGAGCAGGACCCGTCCCAGCGCGAGGCGTTCATCAATCATCGCTACTGGACGTCAGACTACATTGGGGCAGGGCCTTACCGCCTGGAGCGCGTCGAGCCCGGCTCCTTCGTCGAGGGTGTCGCGTTCGATGGGCACGCTCTCGGCCGGCCGAAGATCGATCGGGTGATCGCGCGCATCTTCCCCGACGAAAACACGGTCCTGTCCGCCGTGCTCTCTGAGTCGCTCCAGGTCTCGACCGGCATCACGCTGCGGTTCGAGCACGCACAGGTGCTCGCCCAGCAGTGGGCCGCGAGCGGACGCGGGACCGTGACCACGGCACCCTCGCGTCTTGTCGGCAACATCGTGCAGTTCCGCCCCGAGTACTTGAGAACGCCAGCGCTGCTCGACGTGCGCGTGCGCCGCGCGATGGTCCACTCGGTGGACCGCCAGGCCCTCAACGACGGGATCCTCGACGGGAAGAGCATCAACCCGGATACCTATGTAACCCCCGGGGCGCCCCACTATGCCGCCGTGGACCGTGTCGCGACGAAATACGCGTACGACCCACGACGGACCGAGCAGCTAATGGCCGAAGCAGGGTTTTCTAAGGATCGCGAAGGGTTCTTCGCTAACGCTTCGGGGGAGCGGTTCCGGCCGGACTTCCAGGTCCTGGCCGGGACCACATTCGAGCGGGCCGGGGCCGTCGCAACGGAGACCTGGCGCCGCGCGGGGATCGACGTGCAGCCATCGGTGCTGCCGGCGGTACAGGTGCGCCAAAATGACATCCGCAACATGTTCTCGGGCATCTCGACGCCGGGCGGGGTATCCGGCAGCCTCGGCGGCGGCGACCGTGGGGCTCTGGAGTTCTACACGAGCGGCCAGATCGGCTCGCCCGCCACGAGCTGGGCCGGCCAGAATCGAGGGGGCTGGTCGAACCCCGAGCTTGATCGCCTCGTGCAAGCCTTCAACGTCACCCTCAGCCCTGAAGAGCGGACGGGCCACATTGCCCAGGTGATGAAGCTGCTCAGCGACGAGCTCCCTGGCTGGCCCCTGTTCTGGGACTTCAACGTGATGGCTGTTCTCGCCGGCGTCCAAGGGCCGGCGCTAGGGATCGCCAACACGTCGACGCCGCTGTGGAACGTGCATGAGTGGGAGATGCGCTGACCTAACGCCACTCCCACTCATGCACGTTCCAACCGGCTGCTCGCGCCGACACGCTGATGAGCGGGCCATGCAGGCCCGCCACGTGGGCCGTTACCGTGGGGTTATAGAACAGCGGGTAGGCGGGAAGCTCCTCGCTAACCACACGCATCATCTGCACGACGTGCTGGCTGCGCTCGGTGCGGTCCAGGCTCGCCTCGTAGGCTGCCACGAGGCGCTCGAAGGCGGGGCTGTTCCAGCCGCCCCGGTTGCTGCCTCGCCAGCGGTTCTCGGGCGACGGAATGTCTGACGCTCGAAGGCGGTCGAGGGCTGGCTCGAACCCATTGATGACGCTCGTAGAGGTGAGACCGGGGAAGCTGGCGCGAGCCACGGCGTCCTGCCCCTGCGCTTGGGGAAAGACGTAGACCGTCGAATCGATGCCGCCGCGCTTGAAGCTGTCGGCCATGACGGTCGCTTCCGTCTCGTTCGCGGCGCCGGAGAGGATGCGGATGTCGATGACGATGCGGCCCTCGGGCGGGCTCTGATAGAAGCCATCCGCCCCTCGCGTGACGCCCGCTGCCTCGAACAGCTGCTCGGTCCGCCGCAGATCGTATGGGTATTTGGTGACCGCTCGATCTATGTCGGCGAAGTTCTCGACCTGGGGCACGATAAAGGTGTTGGCGACGATCCCCTGTCCATCGAGGAGGGCGTCCACGAGCGCTTGTTTGTCGAGGGCATGGGCCAGGCCCTGCCGGAATCGGAGGTCCAGGAGGGCGCGCGGGCTCACTAGCTCCGGCCGGAGCTGGACGTGGCTGTAGCGCGTCTGCGCCGGGTTGAGCAGCACAGTCCCGCCGTTGCGTGGCCCCCACTCTCGCTGGAGGATGACTGCCTGCTGGAAGCGGATCGAGTCGTCAATGTTGACGTGGGCCTCGCCGGAAAGCATGTTGGCGAGAACGGTGTTGGGGTCGCCCATGAAGAGCATGCGGATGCGGTCGATTCGGGCCCGGCCCAGGGCGTGGCCGTCGAACGCAGAGCCCTCCAGGAAAGTTGCGGGCTCCCAGCGGTCAAGACGGAATGGACCTAGGCCAACGAACTCCTGGGCCCAGAACGGATGCGCGATGAAGGCCTCGGGCGCAGACGCGGCGGTCTCGAAGGGCGCCGCCAGGATATGGCGTGGGAGCGCCGGCAAGCCGTCTCGGTCGGCCTGGAGGCTCCCGGCGTCGGTGTATGGCCGCTTCCAGCGGAGAACGACCGTGCGGTCGTCGGGCGCCAGTACCTCTTCCAGGTAGCTCAGCGGAGGTTGAGCGGCCTCGCCAAGCTCCGGCGTGGCGTAAACCCGCCACCCGAAGACGAAGTCCTCGGCGGACAGGGGATGCCGTCGTGCCAGTTCAGTTTCGGCCTGAGGCGGTACGTTGTCTCCATCCGACCGTCGGGGGACACTTGCCACGAGTCCGTGTTCAACTGGGGCAGGTTTTCAGCCAGGTACGGTCGCGGCACCTCCCGCTCGTCGCTAATGGCGAGACCGGCGTTCCACACGCGGAGGGTCGTATCCCGCGTGCCGCCGCCGGTCGGGCGCAGGGCGCGGCTGGCGATGCTTTCCGGCTGCCCGCGCGCTACCAGCACAAGCGTTCGCGTCGGCGCGCGACGCTCGATCTGGAGTGAACCGTCACTTGGCAGGGCACCGAAGTCGGCTGCTGGCGCGCACCCGGCCGCCACGAGGGCGACGAGCAAGGCTGTGGCCGAGAGAAAGTATCGCGCAGACCTAGTGGACGGCATGGCCCCCCGAATAGGCCACCGCAGTGGTTGCTAGAACGATAAGTCCTTTCGGCGCCCATCGCAACACACCTTGCCTGGGTGCAGCGCTCCCAGACCTTGCGGCCCGAGCGGGCTCCTCTTCGCCTGGGGGCCGGTGCAGCCCGCCTCCTACCTCAAGGAGGGTAATTCGACTTGCTGGCCGAATCTGTGACGATTGCTGATGCGACCATGCGCCTGTCAGATAGCTTGCGCGCTTCGAGCGACCCCGTGTACGATGCGAGGCAACAAGGGAATAGCCGAAGACCGCAGGTGTCCGTGCAACGGGCTTAATCT
The DNA here is from genome assembly GCA_964417895.1 of uncultured Chloroflexota bacterium. Taxonomy (GTDB): domain Bacteria; phylum Chloroflexota; class UBA6077; order UBA6077; family SHYK01; genus CAYQJS01. The sequence goes on from CAYQJS010000040.1 coordinate 11,929, forward strand.
CCTGCCGAGGCAAAGCTACGGGCAAGAGCCCGTGTGGTTTGTGGGCCTTCGGCTATCGCGCCGAAGGCTTTTTTTTGGACGAGGGGAGATGGTATGGAGAGGCGACGAAGCTCGGTTCGCCCCGAGAAGTTGGCCGAGGTCAGAGCCCTGGCGGACCGCTTCGAACGGGCATCCATGGCTGTTCTGGCCGACTACCGGGGCTTGAGCGTCGCGCAGCTCGCCGAGCTGAGACGCCACCTGCGCCCCGCGAACGTCGAGTTGAAAGTGGCCAAGAACACCCTCGCCCGGCTTGCCGCTCGTGAGACCGGCCGAGACGCGCTGCTGCCCGCGCTGGTCGGGCCGACGGCGTTCGTCTTCAGCTTCGGCGACCCGGCCGCGATGGCCAAGGCGCTGACCGATGCTATCCGGACGCAGCGGCTGGGTATCCAGCTCAAGAGCGCCTGGTACGGCAGTCAGTTGTTGCCGGGCAGCGATGTCGCCCGCATCGCCGAGCTACCGGGGCGGGACGCGCTCATCGCCCAGGTCGTGGGCACGGTGCAGGCGCCCATTTCCGGACTGGTGGGCGTCCTAGCGGCAACGTTGCAGACGCTGATGGGCGTGCTCGAAGCGCGCCGCCAGCAGCTCGAGACCGCAGGGACCCATTAATAGCGTCGTAACCGAAAAGGAGAAGATGCATGACCAAGGAAGAGATGATCGAAGCCATCGGGCAGATGACAGTGCTGGACTTGGCGGACCTGGTGAAGGCGCTGGAGGAGAAGTTCGGGGTCAAGGCCGCCGCCCCAATGGCAGCTCCGGTGGGCGGCGGCGTCGCAGTCGCGACGGCCGCCCCGCCCGAGGAGGAGCAGTATGAGTTCAACGTGGTCCTCAAGGAGTTCGGCGCTAAGAAGATCGAGGTGATCAAAGTCGTTCGCGAGCTGACGGCCCTTGGCCTCAAGGAGGCCAAGGATCTCGTCGAGGCGGCGCCGAAACTGGTAAAGGAGGCTGTGACCAAGGACGAGGCGAACGCGGCGGCTGCGAAGCTCCGCGCAGTCGGCGCCGTAGTCGACGTCGCTTAGCAGCCTGGTTTCATTCGGAGGATAGCCGGCGAAGGGAGAGGTTATGGCTGAAGCCGTTGCGCGACCACTGGATACAAGCCGCGAGTTGACCGACGACCGCACCAATGGCGATCGCGATTACGCCGGCAAGCAGAAGCTGCGCACCAAAGGCTGGCAGGTCATCAACATCGCGGACAACATCAACCCGAATCCGAAGGGCGGCGGCTATATCCAGCTCACCGACAATCGGTATGCGAAGGCTGTCATCAACGTGTACCGACCCGGGCAGAGGGACGAGATGCACTGCCATCCCGGCTCGGAGCACCTGTTCATGGTCTTTCAGGGTGAGCTGCACATTTATGGCGTCAACGACGGTGAGGACATCGTGCTGAAGCCGGGGGAGCTGGTGCACATCAATCAGAGCTACTACTACCAGCTCTGCAACGAGACGGATCAGATCACGGTGCTCTATCAGGTAGCGACGAAGCCGCCGAAGACAGCGAAGATCAGCCGCTACAGCTACCGGGGGCCCGAGGGAATCGATCCGAGTACCCTCGAAGGCGAGTAGGACGATCTCTCAGCAAGATTACATCGGCTGAGGACTCCTCACGACGGGCCTTCTCAGTTGTAGACAAACGCTGTGAAGGTCGCGGTTTCCTGGCCGAGCCGGGCGGTGAATTCCCAGCACCCGGGTGAGGACAGGACCAAAGTAATCTGGTGATCGGCATACCGCGCGGCCGCGGGGGAGACGGTGGTCGACCCTACGCGGTTTGCGGATACGATCCGCAGCTGCTCCGTCGTGCTCTGTGCGCCCTGTGTGACGAACCGGGCGATTCCTTCGCCGTCGGTCCGCCGCCCGCTGAGAGTCAGGTCACCGTCGGCCGAGCGGTCAACGATCCACACCGAGCGAATGAACTCGTTGCGCCACGGGACGACCGGAAGGACCGTGCTAGCCATCCAGATCGGCCCCTCGCCCATGGTGGGCCCCAGGTCCGGCCGCTCATTTCCCACGGGGCTCACGCGGCACGTGGGCGGCGGCGTCGGCCAGACTGGCCGCCCGGTCGCCGGATCCGAGTGGATGACGGCTGTCGGGAAACGGGGCAGAGCGGTCGGGGGCACGCGCGCGGCGGCGGTGCGCGCAGCCCGTGTCACTGGCGTCGGCGTGCCCGCGCGTGGGTCGGATGCGCTGCCGGCCCCGCCCGAGCAGCTTGCCGCGAGGAGCAGCGCCGCGCCGAGCGCGGCCGCAACGATGACCCTCCCACTGTAGTGGAAGGGTGAGGGCTCCTTGTCGACAGCGACCATTCCTCTCCCACCGCGGTGGGAGAGGCTAGGTGAGGGCACCTTCTCGATGGCGCGCAGCAATGTTCTTGGAGATGCACCACCGTCGGCGGCTCTACCGGTAGGGGCTGCTCTCACCCTCCCCTCTCCCACGGCGGTGGGAGAGGAAGGTCCACCCCTGGGACTTGGGCTCTGGGACGTGGGGCTCACGGTCGGCGGAAGCGATCGGTCCAGCGCCCGGCCCGTTGGACAGAGGGCGGCGTTGGCGAGGCCGGCGCTTCGGCCCGACCTTCCAGCCAGCCCTGGTGCGCCGCCCGCGCGCTGCGCAGTTGCTCGACCAGCGAGTCGTCGGCGGCAGCGACCATCGTCCTCAGCGCGTCGAGCCTGTCGATGAGCACATCGAGCTGGCGGACGAGATTGTCGCGGTTGGTTGCCGCCACGTCCGCCCAAATTTGCGGGTCGGCATCTGTGAGGGCAGCGGCCGAGCGAAAACCGCCGGCGGCCATACTGCTCATCTCCGACCAGGAGCGTTGCGATGCCAGCGCATTCACTAGAGCCACCGATGCGAAGTACGGGAGATGGCTGACGGCGGCCAGCAAGGCGTCGTGTTCGTTCGCCTCAAGAAAGTAAGGCTGCGCTCCCACTGACTCCACGAGGTTCACGGCCGCTTCCACCGCCCAGGGTGCGGCGTTGGGCGAGGGTGTCAGACAATACATCGCGCCGCTGAACAGGGCGGCGCTCGCATCACCCACCCCGGCAGTGAGACGCCCCGCCAGCGGGTGGCCACCGACGAAGGGAGCATGGCTCGGGAGGGAGCTTTCGGCCACGCGCACGATCTCGGCCTTCGTTCCCCCGGTGTCGGTAACCAACGTGTTGGGTGCGAGGTGAGGCGCGATCTCCCGGAGCAAATGGAGAATGGCGCCCACGGGGGCAGCGAGGACCACAACGTCGCTCCCCTGGCACGCATCCGCGAGGGTGCCGCACGAGCGGTCGATCGCTCCGCCGCGGGCCGCCGCGCGAAGAGCATCAGCGCTGGTATCGAAGCCCACAACCTGAGGAGCGCTGGGCCCGCGGCGCAGCGCCAGCCCCAGCGAGGCGCCGATGAGTCCCAGGCCGAGGATGGCTACCTGCTGGAAGGCCACCGGTCACCTCAAGCCGGGGAGGCCGAAGGCTCGTGAGATCGGGGTGAAGAGCAATTGCAGGACATCGACGCCGAGCATGGGGCCGAGGAGCAAAACCAAAAGGATCAGCCCTACGCCATATCTCTCGAGCTGTTTGAGCGGAGCCGCGAGAGAAGCCGGCAACACCCCCAACAGGACGCTGAACCCATCGAGCGGGGGGACGGGCAGCAGGTTGAGCACGAACAGCAGCAGGTTGAGCGCGACAGCCAGAAACAGAAACTGGTGTAGGAGTGGCGGAAGGTCCAGGTTGGCGCGGAGCGGCAGCGAAAACAGCGTGGCGAGCAGGAGGTTCGCCAACGGACCCGCAGCGGCCACCAGCGCGTTCCCAATACGCGGATCCGGCCGCAGGTTCCCGGGTGTCACCGGCGTCCAGCCCCACCCTACCCCCGCGATGACGAAAACCACAAGACCCGTGAGGTCGATGTGGCGCATGGGATTGAGGGACAGTCGTCCGTGGCGGCGAGGTGTATCGTCCCCGAGTGCCGTGGCGACGACCGCGTGGTTGGCTTCGTGCACGACAATGGCAACGATGAAAGCGAGAGTCAGCATCACGATTCGCGTCAGATTGAAATCGCCACCCAGGAGCAACACATCCCCCGAGACAGAAGCGGTCAATCCTTCCGCTCTGCCGCACACAATGTACCTGCTGCACCACCCGGACGGCACGCAGCTCCATGCTGCCCGCTCGGCGGCTCGCCTATAATTCGGACTCTCGTAAACGATTGTGGACGTTGCCGCGGTCCAGGCATCTCGCGGCGTCCGCGCTAATCGGGTGGGTGCAAATGGCGGCCGGAACCCGCGTTGGAGTCATCAACGTCACGGGCTATGCCGGGGCGGAATTGGCGCGAATCCTCGCCCGCCATCCGTCCGTCGAGCTCGTCGAGGTGACCGGGCGAAGCGCCGCCGGCGAGCCCCTGGCCAGGTCGTTCGCTCACCTGGCCGAGATGGGGATGACCGTTGGCGACCAGATCCGGGAGGCAGAGGTATGCTTCTCGGCGCTCCCTCACCACGCCTCGGCTGAAGCAGTGGCGGCGCTCCTGGCCGAGGGACGGAAAGTCATCGACATCTCCGCCGCCTATCGGCTGCACGACGAGGACGTCTACACGCGGTGGTACGGGGAGCACCCTGCACCCGAGCATCTCGACGACGCCGTCTACGGCCTGCCGGAGCTCCACCGCACGGCCGTCCGCCCGGCGCGGCTCGTCGCAAACCCCGGGTGTTATCCGACCACGAGCATCCTGGCACTCGCGCCAGTGGCCGCCAGGATCGAGCCGGACGTAATCGTCGATGCGAAGAGCGGGATCTCTGGAGCGGGGCGTTCGTTCTCGCTCAGCGTGAACCACTTTGCGGAGATCAATGAGAGTTGCCAGCCTTACGGCCTAGACGGCCATCGCCACCAGCCCGAGATCGCCCAGGAGCTGGATGAGCTGCGGACGAACGTGGGTATTGCCGAGAGGGTCCAGCTCACGTTTGTCCCCCACCTCGTACCAATGACGCGTGGGATCATGGCCACCTGCTATGCGCGGCTCGCGCCCTCGATGTCGGCCGACGAGGTGATGGAGGCGTATCGGAGCTTCTACCGGGATGAGCCCTTCGTGCGTGTCGTCGCGGACCCGCCCGCTACCAAGCATACGTGGGGCAGCAACTACTGTTTCGTGTGCCCGCGACTGTCGCCGCAGACCGGCCGGCTCGTCGTGACGGCGTGCCTCGATAACCTGGTGAAGGGCGCGGCCGGCCAGGCGGTGCAGAATATGAACATCATGCTCGGAGAGCCGGAGACGCTGGGGCTCGAAGCGCTCCCCATCTACCCGTGATGGGGGATAGGGGACAGGTGACAGGTGACAGGGGCCAGGGCGCAGCGGACGTGGTCCAGGGGACCAGCGCTGCGCCGCGCGATGACCTGTCCTGGATCGCTTCGGGTGGCGTCACGGTGGCCCGCGGGTTTCGTGCCGGGGCGGCTTCCGCGGGAATCAAGGATCCTCGCGACGAGTTCAGTGCTAGTGAGGCGGGGCGGCTCGACCTCGCTGTCGTCGTCGCGGATGCGCCCTGTGTGGCGCAGGGTCTTTTCACCCAGTGTCAGGTGGTAGCCGCGCCCGTCATCGTCTGCCGAGAGAGGCTGGCGCAGAGCCATGCGCAGGGAATCGTCATCAACAGCGGAAATGCTAACGCGTGCACGGGTCCGGAGGGCCTCGCCGCTGCCCGTGAAATGGCCGACCTGGCCGCGCGACAGGTCGGGATTGACCCTGAGCTCATGCTCGTGGCCTCGACGGGGGTCATCGGCGTGCCTCTACCCATGGAACACGTACGTCGGGGCATTGGACTGCTGCGGCCCTCGCGCGAGGGTGCCCACGATGCAGCTCATGCCATCATGACTACAGACCTTGTGCCCAAGGAGTATGCGCTCGCTTTCGATGCGGCAGGTGCCAGGGTGGTGGTCGGCGGGATGGCGAAGGGATCGGGGATGGTGCACCCCAACATGGCGACGATGCTTAGCGTTGTGACCACCGACGCAGCACTGGAGCCCCGACTCGCCCGCGCTGCACTTCAGGCCGCGGCTGACCGCTCCTTCAACCAGATCAGCATCGATGGAGCGACGAGCACGAACGACACCCTTGTCCTGTTCGCCAGCGGCGCGGCGGGCAACGCCCCCTTGCAGCAAGGCACGGTCGACGGCGACGGCTTCGCCGCGGCGCTAGAGGCCGTCTGCATCGAGCTCGCCAGGAGGGTGGCGCGCGACGGGGAAGGCGCGACCCGTTTGATCGAGGTCGTAGCCGAGGGCGCGCGCAGCGACGAGGAGGCCCGGCGCATCGCCAGGGAGGTCGTCAGGTCCAACCTGGTCAAGGCAGCAGTGTATGGCCGCGATCCCAACTGGGGACGCGTGCTGGCCGCCGTCGGCAACGCGTGCGCGACTGTGGATCCCAACACCGTCGACGTCTTCATCGGAGACCACTGTGTGGCGCTTGATGGGGCTGCCGCGCCGTTCGACGCCGCCGCGGTGAGCGCGGCCATGGGTGCCGATGAGGTGCGCGTTCGCGTCGCAATCAACCGCGGGACGGGCGTCGGCCGGGCATGGGGCTGCGATCTCACCGAGGGCTACGTCAAGATCAACGCAGAGTACACGACGTGAGCGAGGCGGGGGACGGGGGACGGGCGACGGTGGAAGGGGAGACACGGAGACGCGGGGAAGAGGAGAAGCGACGCGCTGAGTCAATCTCGGAGCGGCGCGGCGTCGCCTCTTCACCCCGTCGCGGTGTCGTCCCGCCGCCGCGTCGCCGCGTCGCCCTGTCCCCGCGTCCTGGGCTTGCGGCCCTCCGTGGGTGCACGCTGGTTCTCAAACTGGGCGGCAGCGTGGGCCAGGAGGACACCCTTCCCGAGGACCTCCAGCAGGTGCAGGCTGCCGGCGCGCGCGTGGCGTTGGTTCATGGCGGAGGACCCCTGATCACGGCGTGGCTCGCGCGCATCGCGAAGGAGACTCGCTTCGTTGGAGGCCTGCGCTACACGGACGAGGAGACGCTCGACGTCGTCCGCATGGTGCTGGGCGGGCTGGTCAACGGCGAGATCGTCGCTCGGCTCGGCCTGGCAGGCGTTCGGGCGATCGGCCTCTCGGGCAGCGATGACCGGTTGCTCCAGGCGGCGCCGCGGGATCCAGCCCTGGGCCTCGTTGGCGACGTGACGTCGGTGAATCCCGCGCCCCTGCGGCTGGCTCTCGACTCCGGCTACGTGGCAGTGGTCGCACCGGTGGCTGTCGCAGAGGGTGGGGGCTTCCTGAACGTCAATGCCGACACCGCAGCTGCACAGATCGCCCTGGCGCTGGGAGCCAATCGGCTGATCTTTTTCACCGACGTGGACGGCATCTCGGACACGTCGGGGCCGCGGCGGAGGTTAGACCCCGCCGAGGCGCGGCGGCTCATCGCCGCCGGTGTAGTAACCGGGGGTATGATTCCTAAAGTGGACGCCTCCCTCCTGGCGCTCTCCCACGTGGGGGAGGCGCTGATAGTCGATGGGCGGCAACCACACGCTCTGCTTGACGCCCTCCTTAAACCCGCCGCCCTCGGCACGACCGTCAGCGGCGTGCCTTAGTTCTTGCACGGAGGAAATATGTCGCCGGCCATGGAGGCGGCCCTCAAGAAGGCCATCGTGGCGGCGCTCGCCGCCGGCTTGACGGTGTTCCTCCGTGAGTTTCCGCGCGAGCAAGAGCGGCAGGAGCGGGAGGCGGCCGCCGCATCTTCGCCAGGGGCCAGAGAAACGAGGAGATAGCGAGTTGGCGACGCACGGCCCCCAGAACTCCGCCCGCAGCACCGCGTGGATGGAGCGGGAGAGCCGCGTCCTCATGCGAACCTACGGTCGCTACCCTCTGGTGGTGGACCGGGGAGAGGGCTGTCGCATCTGGGATGTGGACGGTACAAGCTACCTGGACTTTCTGGGAGGCCTCGCCGTCGACGTGCTCGGGCACGCACCTCGTGTCATCGCGGAGGCCGTCGCGCAGCAAGCTGGCCAGCTCATCCAGACGTCGAACCTGCTGTACACGCTGCCCCAGGTGGAGCTGGCCGAATTCCTGGTGGACCGCTCGCCATTCGATCGTGTGTTCTTCTGCAATAGCGGCGCCGAGGCGAACGAGGCAGCGTTCAAACTCGCGCGAAAGTGGGGCAAGGCGAATCGGCGTGGCGCGTATCGTGTGATAGCCGCCGACAACTCGTTCCACGGCCGTACGCTCGCCACGGTGGCAGCGACCGCCAACCCGGCCTACCGCAAGCCGTTTGAGCCGCTGCCAGAGGGTTTCGACTTCGTGCCCTTTAATAACGTCGACGCCCTCACGGACGCGGTGACTGACGACACAGTGGCCGTTATCCTCGAGCCGATTCAAGCTGAAGGCGGGCTCTTCGCGGCGGACGATCGGTATCTGGCCGATGTGCGCCAGGTGTGCGACGAGCGGAACTTGCTCCTGATCCTGGATGAGGTGCAGACGGGCGTCGGCCGCACGGGCACGCTGTGGGCCCACACGCAGTGGGGCATCGAGCCTGACATCATGACATTGGCGAAGGGGCTCGCCGGTGGCTTCCCCATTGGAGCGGCGCTAGCCAAGGAGGGGGCCGCTGTCTTCGAACCTGGTGATCACGCCTCGACGTTCGGCGGTAATCCCCTCGCTCGCTCGGTGGCTTTGGCGGTCCAGCGCGAGATGGATCGGCTCGGTCTCGTCGAGCACACAGCGACGATCGGCCGTTACTTTACAGAACGGCTATACGACCTGCAGGCGCGCCAGCCGCTCATCAAAGAGATCAGGGGACGCGGACTCCTGATCGGCCTCGAGCTTCACGAGGAAATAGCGCGCGAGGTCCTCGTTGACCTGCGCGACCGCGGGCTGATCGCCAACGCACTCACAGCACGGACGTTGCGCTTTGTCCCGCCGCTTATCGTCAGCCAGGAAGAGGTGGACGAGGGGATCGCGATCCTGGAAGCGGCGCTGGACGCACGCTCAGCACGCTGCTGAGAACCCGCTCACCCTGAGCTTGTGGTTCGACAGGCTCACCATGAGCGGACCGCTCGCCCTGAGCTTGTCGAAGGGCAGGCTCACCATGAGCGGAGTCCAAAACCTTTTTCAGCGGCCCGTTAGGTGGCTGAGGACGGCGCCAGCGGCGCGCGCTGCTCGATGTGGTTTACCTTGGTCCGACGGCGCACGTGTCGCTCTTCGTGGGACGGCCCCGCCGCTAGCCAGGCGCGCAGGATCTCCACGGCGGCGCCGGAGCCGATAGTCCGGCCGCCCAGGCACAGAATGTTGGCATCGTTGTGCTCGCGGCTCATGCGCGCACTGTACGGGTCCGCGCAGAGCGCCGCTCGCACGCCCTCGACTTTGTTGGCGCTGATGCTCATCCCTATGCCGGTGCCGCAGATCAGCACGCCACGATCGGCGTCGTCGAGGGCCACGGCGCGGGCCACTGCCTCCGCTACGTCCGGATAGTCGTCGGCCGGGCTGGGACTGAAGTCTCGAACCTCGACGCCGGCGGCCTCTAGCTCGAGGCGCAGCACCTCTTTCACGTCGGCTCCCGCCACGTCAGCCCCGATGGCGACGATCATCATTTCCTGGTCCCACCATTGTCACCTTGAGCGGAGCGCCAGTTCGACCTGGTCAGCGGGAATGGCGCCCGCGCGGAGCACGCGGGGCTGCTCCTCGCTCAGGTCCACCACGGTGGACTCGGTGCCACCCGGAGCCGCTCCCGCGTCAATTATAAGATCGACCCCGGAGCCGATGGCCGCGAGGGCCTCGGCCGCTGTTTGAGCGCTGGGCTCGCCGGACCGGTTGGCGCTCGTGGTCGCCACGGGCCCTCCGAACGCGCCAATGATGGCTAACGTCGCTGCATGTGCTGGCATACGTACGCCGAGCGTCGAGAGCCCTTCAGCCGACGGGTTGAGCCGCCTGAGGATCAGGGTCAGAGCGCCTGGCCAGAAGCGCTTAGCGAGCCGCTCGGCGCGGGCGTCGACCTGGCAAGATGACCGCACTGATTCGAGCGACGCGACGAGCCACGCGATGGCCTTCTCGTCGGGTCGTCCCTTCACCTCGTAGATGCGCTGGACGGCCTCTGGCTGCGATGGGTCCGCGGCGAGGCCATAGACCGTGTCGGTGGGATAGACGACGAGGCCCCCGGCACGCAGCGTCTGCGCCGCCTGCTCCGCTGCCTCGCGTTGGCCCATCGGATCGGCGGGCCACGCGAGGACCTCGGGCGGTGGCAGACTCATGGCTCGCGGTTGGTGATGGCCAGGAAGCGCTTGGCGCCCGTCGCGTCGGGCTCGATCCGAACCGCGAAGGTTCGGGATTGCCGTCGCGCAACGGCGGTGAGCTCCTCGCTCTGGTCGTCGCCGATCTCCACGAGCGCCAGCCCGCCGGGAGCCAGGAGCGCCGGGAGCGCCACCAGGAGCGACGTGACCACGCGCATGCCGTCGGGACCGCCGTCCAGCGCGCGACGTGGCTCGAATCGGGCGATCTCGGGCTCGAGCGCTGCTATCCGGGACGTCGGGATGTAGGGCAGGTTGGCGACCACTAGTACACCTCGGCGCACATCTCTGGTCAGTGGCCGCCGACTGCGCGTCCGGTAGGGCGGGGGCTTGTCCCCCGCCGCCTGCGGTGGCCGCAGCGATGGTCGCGGCGGTCCGATTGATCGGACCGCCCTACGGAAGACGGGTGACCTACTTCGGCCGCGTTGTACTAGCGCGAAGGGGTCGCTTACCGCGGACGCCAGGTGGGAGGCAACCAGTCGCAGCCGATCGGCGACTCCATGGCGCTCGGCGTTACGGCGCGCGACCTGGAGGGCTCCGACGTCCAGGTCTGTTGCGACCATAGCAAGGTCGGGCCGCTCGGCCAACAGGGAGATCGCGAGGTTTCCGCAGCCGGTTCCGACATCCAGGCCGGCCGCTAACCTTCCGGGCCCTTCGAGCCACTCGAGGGCCATCTCTACGATACGTTCGGTCTCCGGTCTCGGGATCAGCGTAGCTGGAGAGACTTCGAAGCGCCGCCCCCAGAAGTCCCGGTGCCCCAGGACGTAGGCGAGCGGCTCGCGGCGGCAGCGTCGTTCCAGCAGGCGCCTGTACGTGTCGGCTGCATCAGGCCGCGGGCGAGACTCCGGGTGGGCGAGCAACGCCGCGCGATCGAGCGCCGTCGCGTGCTCCAGCAATGCGAGCGCTGTGAGCCAGGGCGCATCCGCCCGGGCGTCCTCGAGGCGCTTCCGTCCCACGGCCAGTAAGCGGCCGATGTCTTGCGTAGCCGGCTGACCCCCTCCTGCGCCTTCTTCGGTAAGCGGGGAGGGGGAAGGCCTGGGTCCGCGCCCGCGGTCACTGATCGACGCCATCCTGCCGCGCCGCGACCACCAGCGGATCGATGAGGGCGTCCAGGTCGCCTGCCATTATGGCTGTCAGGCTGTGCAGGGTCAGACCGATGCGGTGGTCGGTGACGCGATTCTCCCGGAAGTTGTACGTGCGGATCTTCTCGGCGCGATCGCCGGTCCCAACCTGCGACCTGCGCATCTCGGCCACGTGCTCGTGCTGTTGCTGTTGCTGCTGCTGAAAGAGGCGGGCGCGCAGCACTGCGAGCGCCTTCGCCTTGTTCTTGAGCTGGCTCTTCTCGTCCTGGCAGGTTACGACCATGCCGGTGGGTAGGTGAGTGATGCGTACCGCGGAATCAGTGGTGTTCACGCTCTGCCCACCGTGGCCCTGCGAGCGGAACACGTCGACGCGCAGGTCCTCGTCGGCGATGTGCACGTCTACCTCCTCGGCTTCGGGGAGGACGGCGACGGTGGCCGTTGAGGTATGGATGCGTCCGCCAGCCTCGGTGACGGGCACGCGCTGCACGCGATGCACCCCGCTTTCGAACTTGAGGCGGCTGTAGGCGCCACGGCCTGCCAAATCCACGATGACTTCTTTGAAGCCACCAACGTCGGTCTCGCTGGTGGTGAGCATCTCGGGCGTCCAGCGGCGCGCCTCCGCGTAACGAAGGTACATGCGCAACAGGTCGCCCGCAAAGAGCGACGCCTCGTCGCCGCCCGTTCCGGCGCGGATCTCGATGATCACGTTGCGGTCGTCGTTGGGATCGCGAGGGCGCAGGAGCTCGACTAGGTCAGCTGCCAGCCGCTCACGCTCCGCCTCCAGCGTCCGCAGCTCCTCCTCGGCGAGGGCGCGCAGCTCAGGGTCCGCCTCGCCGAGGAGCGCGGCGTTGCCCTCGATCTGGCGCTCTATGGCTGCGAGCGCCTGGCCCCGCTCGACGATGGGGGAAAGACCCGCCTGCTCTCGTCCCAGCTCCTGCAGGCGTCGCGGGTCGGTAATGGCCTCTGGCTGGGACATGAGTGCGCCGATCTCGTCCACCCGGGCCTGGGCCTGTGCGACTCGCGTCCGCAGGCCCGCGGAGAGGCCGTCGGTCCCCCCTTTCACTGCGCCACCGCCTCTGTGGTCTCCGCTACACGGTCGAGGCCGGCGGCAACAGACAGCACCTCAGGTGTGCCCGCTACCATGTCGCGAAGCGACACGGTGCCAGCGGCTAGCTCGTTTTCTCCAAAGACCGCCGTCCACCGGACGCCGGCGGCGTCCGCATTGCGGAGTCGGGCGCGGAGGGGTCGCGTCCCGACGCCGAGCAAGGTCGGCACGCCCCGCCGACGCAGCTGGCGGGCGAAGTCCTCCGCGGCTGACCGCGCCGGGTCGCTGAGGTGCCCCACGTAGACCGAGGGACGCGAGGACGGAGGTATCTCGACGCCCTGCTGCCGGAGGTTGAGAATGAGGCGCTCGATGCCCGTGCCGAACCCAACGCCTGGCGTGTGCCGGCCGCCGATCGCTTCGGCGAGACCGTCGTACCGTCCGCCACCGCCGATCGATGACTGCGCTCCCGTTTGTGGCGGCCAGACCTCGAAGACCGTGCGGGTGTAGTAATCCAGGCCACGAACGAGTCGGTTGTTTAGTTTGGAAGCAATGCCCTCGGCGCCCAGGGTCTCCTGGACGTGTCCGAAGTGCGCAGTGCACTCCGCGCACAGGCTCTCAACGAACGGTGGCGCCGTGTCGGCGATGGGCTGGCAGGTAGGCACCTTGCAATCGAGCAGCCGCAGCGGGTTCTTCAGGAGGCGGCGCCGGCAGTCACCGCACAGCTCGGGCTCATGCGGTGTGTAGTGGGCGCGCAGACGCCCGAGGTAGGCCGGCCGGCAGATGGGACAGCCGATGGAATTCAGCTGCAGGGCGAGACCCTTGAGCCCGAGGGACTCATAGAAGCGCCACAGCAGCGTAACCACCTCCGCGTCCAGGGCGGGATCGTCGTCGCCGAGCACCTCGCAGTCGAACTGGTGGTGCTCGCGCAGCCTGCCGGCTTGCGGACGGTCGTAGCGAAAGACGCTGATGACGCTGAAGAGCCGGATGGGCTGGGGACGCGCCTGCATGCCATGCTCGAGGTACGCCCGCACGATGGGCGCCGTTCCCTCCGCGCGAAGCGTGATGTTGCTGCCCCCTTTGTCGGAGAAGGAGTACATCTCTTTCTCGACCACGTCAGTGGCCTCGCCGGCGCCACGGTAGAACAGGCCGGTGTCCTCGAACGTGGGCGTGCGGAGCTCAAGGTAGCCGTAGAGCACGGCGAAGCGGCGGGCGGTCGCCTCGACGTACTCCCAGTATGGCATGTCTTCGGGCAGCACATCCTGCGTGCCGCGTGGGGCCTGGTACACGTTGATCCTCGACCTCTATTGATGCATCTGGTCCGGCGTGTGAGCGACGATCGTCGAGGCGGTCCTCTCGCGCTGCTCGCGGTCCCAGGTTACGAGCGGGATATTCAGCCGATGGGCTGCCGCGACGTAGACGGCGTCCGCCCCGCGCAGCTGTAGTTGAGCGGCCAACTCGGCCGCCGACTGCGCGAGGGCCGTGTCCATGGGAATCAGGCGCAGGCGCGGTAATCGCAGTAACTGTGCAACTGCCTGCTGCCCGAGGCGCGACTCTCCTGTCCGGCGAGCGACGGCGCCGCCCACTTCCGCGAGGAGGAGGACCGGACCGACGATAAGTCCTCCGTTTGCGAGGTAGGCTTCTATCCAGCCGCGACTGACTGGGTAGTGGACATCAGACGACAGGAACCGGCTGACCCACACACTCGCGTCGACCAGCATCAGAGCTCGCGCCGGTCCTCACGCACCGCATCCTCGGCAGACAGACCGGCTGGCCAGCGAGCGCCAATCTCCTCAGCAAGCCGGTCCATCTCCGTCCAGACGGAAGCCCATTCCGGTTCGGGGCGTCCCGCCGGCACGACAGGGATGAGCCGAGCGACCGCTCGCCCATGAAAAGTCAGCTCGACGGTCTCGCCTCGCTCGCGGACCAGGCGCAGGATCTCGCTTGCATGAGCCTTTAGCTCGCGAACACCAACCGACCGCATCGCACACCCGGATGAGACTACAAATGTGGGCGTATTGTAGCAAAAACGCCCGGTCTAAAAGCCCCGTGCGGCCTGTACCAGTGCGGCGCGGAGCACTTGCGAGATCACCTGCACCAGTATCAAGGCTACGATCGGGGTGATGTCAAACATGCCGATCATGGGGATCACTCGCCGAATGGGGGCCAGGATCGGCTCGGTGATCTGGTGGAGGATAACCGCGAGGGGGTAGAAGGGGTTGCCGGGGCGAACGGGGAACCAGGACAAGAAGGCCCGGGCGATGATTGCCCAAAAGAGAATGTCGAAAAGCACGTTGACGAAGTAGAGCAAGAACTGGATGAACATTCGTTTACAGAATCCCCCTCAGGCAGAGAAGATCGCGCGGCCGATGCGCACGATCGTCGCGCCCTCCTCGATGGCGATCTCGTAGTCGTCCGTCATTCCCATGGAAAGCTCGAGACTCGGCAGCCCACGCGCCTCCTGGAGCCGGTCGCGCTCTTCGCGCAGCGCCCTGAACACCCTCCTCGTGCTTTCGGCGTCGAGGCCGAGGGGTGCCACGGTCATGAGTCCGATCACCCGCAAGCCCGGCAGAGCCCCGATTTCATCGAGCGCTCCCCCTACGGCGCCTGGATCGAATCCGAACCGATCAGGTGTGCGGGCGAACTGGACTTCGAGGAGAATGGGGAGCGGGTGGTCTGACAGGCGGGACAACGCATGCGCTACACGGACGCTGTCTACGGACTGAATCACGTCGAACAGGCCGAGTGCAGCGCGGGCCTTGTTGGTCTGGAGGTGGCCTACCAGGTGCCAGGTGGGTTTCTCTTCCACCACGCTGACGACGGCTGGAATCTTCGCGGCGGCCTCCTGGACCCGGTTCTCGCCCACCTCGCGCAGGCCAGCGACGATTGCCGCTGAAATCAGCTCAGGATCTGAACCCTTGCTCACGCCAACCAGGCGGATCTGATCGGGCTCTCGCCCAGAGCGGATCGCGGCGTTCGCGATCCGCTCTCGCACGGTGTGGAGCCCTTGCTCAACGCTCATCGGGCTTATCTGGCGGCTTGCCCGGCTCACGGGCCCGCATCCAATCCGGTGGGCGAGGCAGCGGGTCTTCAGCGTCGGGCCGCGATCTCGGAAAATGCCGAAGGGCCGGCGGGAGATCGAACCTCTCACCGCCGAAGCGGCTGCGCTGGAAACCGGCACTGGTCCGCTCGGACTCCGGCAAAATCGCTCGGCCCGCTTCCGCGCCAGCCTCTGGCTGGCGTCGGTCACGCGGCTCGAAACCGGTGGCGATTACAGTGATCGTCACCTCAGCTCCCATGCTCTCGTCGATGACCGCGCCAAAGATGATGTTCGCGTCGGGGTCCGCTGCCTTACGGATGATGTCGGCCGCTCGGTTGATCTCACCGAGGGTGAGACCCGGAGAACCGGTGATGTTGAACAAGACGCCACGCGCACCCTGCATGGAGAGATCGAGCAGCGGGCTCGCCATGGCGGACTGGGCAGCCTCCACGGCCCGGTCGTCCCCGGAGGCGCCGCCGATAGCCATCAGCGCGATACCCGGCTCGGACATCACGGTCCTGACATCAGCAAAGTCCAGGTTGATCAGGCCGGGGCGAGTAATCAGCTCGGAGATCCCCTGGATGCCCTGGCGCAGCACGTCGTCGATGACGCCGAAGGCCTCAGCGAGCGAAGTCCGGGGGTTGATGACTTTTAAGACGCGATCGTTGGGGATGACGATGAGCGTGTTGAGCTCCGCGTGCAGATTCGCGATGCCCAACTCGGCGTT
This sequence comes from uncultured Chloroflexota bacterium, assembly GCA_964417895.1. Classification (GTDB taxonomy): domain Bacteria; phylum Chloroflexota; class UBA6077; order UBA6077; family SHYK01; genus CAYQJS01. The sequence continues at coordinate 28,081 of CAYQJS010000040.1, forward strand.
GCGCCGACGGAAGGACCCCTCGAAGGCGAAGGGCCTCGTGACAACCCCGACGGTGAGGGCCCCGCTCGCCTGGGCGATCTTCGCGACTACCGGGGCTGCTCCCGTGCCGGTGCCACGACCCAGGCCGGCGGTGATGAATACCATATCGGCCCCATGGCACACGCCCGCCACGCTGGCTGAGCATTCCTCCGCGGCTCTGGCCCCGACGTCAGGGTTCCCGCCAGCGCCCAGGCCGCGCGTGACATGTTCTCCTAGCGGGATGCGCCGCGGGGCAAGAGAGCGCGTCAGCGCCTGCTGGTCGGTGTTCAGGGCCACGAACTCGACGCCGCTCGCCCCTGAGGCGATGAGGCGGTCGACCGCGTTCGAGCCGGCCCCTCCCACACCGATCACTACGATGCGCGCTGACGTCGCCGTCTCGCGGGGCACCGGGCTTCCAGTCGTCGTCCGACGAGCCGCCATCACGGGAAGAAGTTCCGGAGCCAGGTCATCAATCCATGCCCGAACAGAGCCACGCCTTGAGGGAGTCGCGTACTGGCGGGCGGAAGCTGCTCACGTCCCCAGGCCAGGAGCCCCACGCTGGTGGAGAAGGCCGGACCTCTGACGGCGTCTGCGAGTCCGTGGAGTCCGGTCGGCGCCCCCAGTCGGGCTGGCACTCCGAAGACCTCGGACGCAAGAGCCGGCGCGCCCGGAATCTGGGCAGACCCGCCGGTAACCACCACGCCCGCAGGGTACGATTCTCCAAAGCCCGCGTGCGCTATCTCGGTCCGCACCAGCTCAAAGGTCTCGGCCAGGCGGGCATCGATGATCTCGGCTATTGTGCGCTGCTCGATCAACTGGTTGTCGTCGCGCCCATAGGCCGGCGCGCTTACCGTCTCGCCCTCGGGGCGCGCGCGGGAGATGGTGGACCCATAGCGGATCTTCAGTTCTTCGGCCACCGCCAGTGTCGCGCGGAGCCCGAACGCAAGGTCGCTGCTAATCTGATGGCCGCCCACGGGAATAACACAGGCGTGAACCACGGCGCCGTCGCGGAAGACAGCGACATCTGTGGTTCCACCGCCCACATCGACCACCATTGACCCCAACTCGCGCTCCTCATCAGTTAGCACGGCTTGCCCCGCGGCGAGCGGCTCAAGCACGAGTCCGTCCAGCTCGAGGTCCACAGACTCGACGCAGCGCACGAGGTTGTGGATCGACGTGACCGGTCCGGTCACGATGTTCGCCTCGATCTCGAGGCGTCGGCCCACCATACCGACGGGGTCCCTTATCCCATCCATCCCGTCGACTACGTAGTGATGAGGGATGACGTGGAGAATCTCCTGATCGGGAGGAAGCTGAATGACGCGAGCTCCGTCGATGACCCGCTCCACGTCCTCCGCAGAGATCACACTGTTCGGATGGCGGACAGCTACGACGGCGTGGTTATTGCTGGACAGGATGTGTGCACAGGCGATGCCGACGAAGGCGCTGATGGCCTTGAAGCCTGACTGCTGTTCGGCGCGCCGCAAGGACGCGGCAATCGCTTCGACTGCCGACTGGACATCGATGACGACACCCCGACGAAGGCCCTGAGATGGACAGATGCCGACGCCGAGGATCTCGGGCCGCGCACCGCTGACGTCGGCCATGAGGGTGCAGACTTTCGTGGTGCCCACGTCGATTCCGACAATGATCTGATCGCGTGCGATGATAGCTCCCTCGCGGGTCGGGATTCAGCAGCGGCGCGCCTGGAAGCCTTCTCACGGGTCGGGCAATGATACCGATTCGGTCGAGCTAGCGGAAATACGGGCGATCGAGAAATCGAACGTCGATGAGCTCCGCAGATGTCCGGGTCTGTTCGAGATGGCTCTTGATGGCCGCGTACGCCGCGAGCTTGGCCTCGAGATCATCGGCAAACCCGAGGGCGATGCGCGGTGAGCGGGCAGCGATGATGCTCATTCCGCTTCCGGGCCGGTATTCGAGTCGCGCGCCCGCGACGCCTACGGCATCGAGGCGTGATGCGAGCGACTGTGCCATGCGCACCGCCTCCGCATCGATTCGCCCCCCCGGCTCGACTATTGGGCCTTCCGGCGCGTAGATCGCAGGAAGGGAGCGGGTGCCATGTCGCAGGGCGAGGCCGCTTCGATCAGCGAGCACGGGGCTCTCAGCTGCAACCCAGACGACGACAGGCTCCCGCTCCTCCACACGCACCGCAACGACGTTGGGGAGGCGCGCTCGCACGAGCGCCTTGCTAATGGCCGGATCAGTCTGAAGGATGTCCTCGAGCCGCCTCGTGCGGACGGTGAAGACATTGGCTCCTTCGATGTCGAGTCCTCCGAGAATCTCTTCATCGGTGACGAGTTCGTTGCCAGCGATAGTCACCCCTGCAACCTGGAGCGGTGGGGCGGCCGCCCCCTCCCACATCGCCCAGCCGCCGCCGCACAGGATGACCAGCGCCGCCACCCGGGCGAGGAGCGGCCCGCTAAACACGTGGCGGAGTGGACGCGCGCGTATCGGGCGCGCGCCGCGCGCGGCTCCGGTCGGGCGCCGCCCGACGCCCGAGGTCGGCCGCTTGGCGGCTGGTCGGACCCGCTCTTGGCGCGCTTGCCCAACCACCTGTCCGACCACCTGACCGATGGCGTTAAGGCGAATAGGTGCCCTAGCGCCGGCACCCGGTGACGGTCTGGATCTCGCTCTGGACCGGCGCAGGGGCGCGACGCGGCTCACGCGGGAGCTCCAGGCGGAGTCGCCAGCGTTAGCATCTCCTCGACGCGCCAGCGACCCACGAGCTGCACTTCAGGCGTCAGCCATCGGCCGCTGCGGGCCCAGACGGTGCGCTGGAGATGCTGCATAAGACGGAGCACGTCAGCGGCGCGCGCAGCGCCGCGGTTCATAATGAAGTTACCGTGCAGCCGAGAGACCTCCGCGCCGCCGAACCGGCCGCCTTTGAGCCCCGCGTCCTCAATGAGCCGTCCAGCGGCATCGCCGTCCGGATTCGCGAAGATCGATCCCAGGCTCGATCCCCCCGGCTGGGTGGCCCGTCGTACGTGCTGGATCTCGTCGATGCGGCGGCGCAGCTGGTCAGTTTCGGCGCGGACTAGGCGAAACGTCGCGCCCAGGACCACCGCCGCTAGATCGCCTCGCTTCAGTCGGCTCGTGCGGTAGTCCATCTCCAACTCGGTTGCAGTTGCCGCGCGCCGGCCCCTATCCGGCACGTGCAACGTGGCGTGAGTGAGGCGCTCAGCGACACATGAGCCGAAAGCGCCGGAGTTGTTAACTACGGCAGCGCCGACAGTTCCTGGCAGGTTCACCGCCCATTCCAGGCCTGCCCAGCCCGCGCTGGCTGCACGCCTGGCCAGCGACGCGAGCAGGCATCCCGCTTCCGCATGAAGCAGCGCGGCGCCCGCGCCATAGGGCTCCAGACTCGAGGTGACCATCGCTGCTTTCACGACCAGACCTTCGACGCCTCCATCGGCGACGAGGAGGTTCGAGCCGGCGCCGATGACGCGCCACGGGATACCCAGGAACGACGCCCGCTCGACCGCCGCCATAACCTGCTCGGTGGTGCGGGCGATGAGGAACACGTCCGCTTGGCCGCCGACTCGGAGCGAGGTGTGTTTGGACAGCGGCTCGACCATGTGAACGGAGCCTTCCAGGTTGCGCGTGAGGGCGGCCAGCGCCCCGTGGGGGATATCGGCGGCTTCCCGTCCTGGCGAGGAATGCGGAGTGACCAGGCGACCTCCCGCGTTCCTAGTGGCCACGCGAGAGGTCCTCTCGCACGCCGGCCGGTGACTCAGTCGGCTCTAACCTGGCCTCCAACCCGGCAACGATCTGAGGGCCGAGAGTCCACACGTCACCGGCCCCCAATACGAGGACCAGATCGCCTCGCTGGGCGCTAGCCACGATCACGCGAGGGACCTCGTCGGCGGGCAGCCACCGCGCATCCGGGTGCCGCATTTCCCTGGCTAGCTCGGCGACAGTCAGGTCCTCGTCCTGCGCCTCGCGCCCCGGGGGCCGGTAGGTAGGGACGAGGATCACGTGATCGGCCGATTGGAAGCATCGCAGGAAGTCATTCCAGAGGCTCAGGGTGCGATGGACAGTGTGTGGCTGAAAGATGGCCCAGAGCGGGCAACCAAAATGGGCTCGCGCTGCTGCCAGCGTCACTCCAATCGCTGTCGGGTGATGGGCGTAGTCGTCTACAACGGTGATGCCGCCAACCTCGCCCACCACCTCGAAGCGCCGTCTCGTGCCCTGAAAGGTGCTCAGGCCAGTGGCGATCTCATCCATGGATAGGCCCAACGTTGAGCACACGGCGACGACCGCTGCCGCGTTCATCGCGTTGTGCCGTCCCGTGAGGTGGATTTCAAGATCGTCCACGTGGCCCTCCGGATCACGCAGCGTGAAGTGGCCTTGCAGCCGCCCCGCCGGTTCCCAGCCGAGGAGGCGCCAGTCTGCGTCGATAGCGCTGCCGTAGGTGACGCGGCGCGCATGTCCAACGGGGAGGTCGCGTGCGACGGGATCGTCGGCGGAAATCACCGCCGTCCCGCCCGGGCGGACGCGCGCGAGAAACTCCTCGAACGCGCCCTTCAAGCTGGCGAAATCCCCGAAGTAGTCCAGGTGGTCAGGTTCCACGCTCGTTACAACTGCGATCTCGGGGTCGTAGTCGAGGAAACGGCGATCGAACTCATCAGCCTCGGCTACCAGCAAGTCCCCCCGACCGTATCGGCCAGAGCGATGGAAGTTCAGCAGCTCCGAGCCGACGTGGAACGTGGGGTCCAGGCCAGCGTGTTCGAGAACCGTCGCCGCGAGGGCGGTTGTCGTGGTTTTGCCATGCGTGCCGGCTATGGCAACCCCCCGGCGGCATCGCATGAGGCTCCCCAACGCGATCGAGTGTTTTATGACAGGTATTCCGCGCGCCAGAGCCGACTCGATCTCGGGGTTGTCCTGGGGCACGGCGGATGAGATCACCACTAGGTCGACGTTTCCGACGTGCTCAGCGTGGTGCCCCAGCACCACGCTGGCGCCGAGGCGGCGAAGATCAATGAGGGCCGAGCTATCGACCAGGTCCGAGCCGGAAACACGGACGCCCTTCTCCAGCAAGATGGTGGCGAGGGGCGTCATCGCGGCCCCCCCGATACCGACCAGGTGCACCGACCCTACGCGGTCAAGGTCGGGATGCTGGGACGGTGACGCTGTGTCCACCGGCTAGCGTCCAGCCGCCCGCTCGGCCAATCGCCTGCGGCCTTGCGGTGCTCGGCCTACCCGCTCTCGACGCTCGGTTCGGACGGTAGTCCTCCAACCTCTCAGGATGGCCAACCATGAACGGTGTTGAGGGTCGACCGAGCGCGAGACGCTCAGAAGGATGCCCACGGCTGTGAGGGTGGTAAGCATGGCGGAGCCCCCATAACTCAAGAAAGGAAGAGGGACACCGGTATTCGGAACGACGTTGGTCACCACTGCCATGTTTATCAGCGCTTGCCAGCCGATCAGGCAGGTGGCGCCGGCGGCAAGCGCCCGGCCGAGCGGATCCTGGGCCGCAACCGCGATGAAGAGGCCACGCCAGCACAACAAGAGGAACAATCCAAGCACGAGAGTAGCCCCGAGGAACCCCGTTTCCTCCCCCACGACGGCGAAGATGCTGTCCGTGTGCGCGTTGGGCAGATAGTCGTACTTCTTCCGGCCGGCGCCCAAACCGAGTCCCGAAAGACCCCCGGACCCGAGGGCGGTGAGGGCCTGCGTTGTTTGCCAGCCCGCCCCCGTCGAGTTGGCCCAGGGATCGCGAAAGGCTTCGATTCTGTCGGCTCTGTATCCCGAGCTGAGAACGAGATTGACGAGGAGAACAGTTCCCACCGCGGCACCAAGGAGCGCGTGCACCACGTTGGCCCCAGCCACGAAGAACACGGTCGCGGCGGTCAGGACCAGAACCGCGGTGGTGCCGAGGTCGGGCTGGACTAGGACCAACCCCCCGGAGAGCGCCAGGATGATGGCGAAAGGAATCGTGCCGACGGTCAGCTTGTTGACGTTGCCGCCCACGCGCGTGACCCAGCTTGCCAGATACACGACCATCGCGACCTTGGCCACCTCGCTGGGCTGAAACGACAGCGGGCCCAGTGATAGCCAGCGGGTCGCACCATAGGTGGAGGTGCCAAACACCAGAACGAGCGCCAGCAAGATCAGGCTGGCGAGATAGAACGGAGTGGCGATGCGCTGCCAGAGGTGATAGTCCATGCGGGCCACTAGCGCCATGACGCCAGCCCCGACGACGACCCAGGCTACATGGCGCACGAGGAAATAGGCTCCGTCGCCGAAGTACTTGTGGGCGGCGACAAAGCTGGCGCTGAATACCATCCCGATGCCCACCGCGAGCAGAAGGCATGCCGCGAGCAAAAGAACCACGTCGAATACGCGCCGGGCGGGGACGCTCATTCGTCGGACTCCGCGGCAAGCGCCCTCACCGCTCTCCGGAACGCGTGCCCTCTCGCTTCGTAGTCCCTGAACTCATCGAAGCTCGTGCACCCCGGAGAGAGGAGCACCACGTCGCCCGGCTTTGCCAGAGAGCGCGCAAGCGGGACGGTCTCGCGGAAACTGTTTGCCATAGCGAGGGGTGCCGAAAACCCGGCTGATTCAAGCGCGCACTTGATGAGGGGAGCCGCTTCGCCCACGAGCACTACCGCGCACGCACGCGCGACGATGAGCTGCGCCCAGTCCTCCATGGGTAGGTGTTTGTCCCGTCCGCCGGCAATCAAGACGACAGGCTCGACGAAGGAGCGAAGGGCCGCGGCAGACCGCTCGGGCGAAGTCCCGATCGAGTCATTGATGTACGTGATTCCATCAAAGGTGGCCACAGCCTCTAGTCGGTGTGGCACGGGCTCGAACGAGCGTATGGCCTCGGCTATCGGCTCCGGAGCGCACCCCACAGCGTGGCCGACGGCCGCCGCCGCCAGGGCGTTGGCCACGTTGTGGAGCCCCCGGAGGCGCAGCTCCGCGCGGTGGAGGAACGGATCCGCCAGCGTCCACAAGCGCAGCTCCTCGTGCGCCAGCCAGGCGCCGCGCTCGACGGGCCTCTGGATGCTGAATTCCAACGTCGAGCTTGCGTGCGGCAAGTCCGACGCTATGGGGTCGTCAGCGTTCAGCACTGCGATGTCCTCCGGGCGCTGGAAGCGCACGATGTTGCTCTTGGCTCGGATGTAGTCGTCCATGTCCGGGTGGCGGTCGAGGTGGTTGGGGGTGATGTTCAGCACCGCCGCAACCCGGGGGGATGCCTCCAGGTCAGCAAGCTGGAAGCTACTCAGTTCGAGGACACACCACGTCATCGCGGTGATTTCGGCAAGGCGTCCGAGCATCGGGATGCCGATGTTGCCACCCACGACGGCCGGGATGCCGGCGTGCTCGAGGATGCGGCCGGTAAGCGCCGTCGTCGTCGTCTTGCCGCTGCTCCCGGTTATGCCCGCAATCGGGCCGGGGCAAAGCTCCAGGAACAGCGAGGTAGCGCTAGAAATTCGAATGCCCGCGGTCGCGGCCTGTGCCACGACGGAAGATTCGCGGGGCACCCCGGGGCTGACGAAGATCTCTGAGCAGTGCGCTAGATCGTCGGCGCGCTGAGCCCCGAGGGTGTAACGAACGGGAAGTCCCGCGAGCGCGGCGAGCGGCTCGGCGAGGGCCTCGGGCGCAGCCCGGTCGCTCACCGTGACCTCTGCGCCGCAGCGGCAAAGGAAACCGACCAGGTCGACGCCCTCTCGTCCGAGACCAACGACGCCGACCCTGCGCCCACGCAGTAGCGCGATGCGCTCGCGCGCCAGCGGGGCGAGGTGCTCAAGTGCCATGGCTAGATCAGCGCCAGGGCGATGCCGATCATGCCCGTGAAAATGCTTATGAGCCAGAATCGTTGTGAAACGTGCGTTTCCGACCACCCCATCATTTCGAAATGATGGTGGAGCGGAGACATGCGAAACAAGCGCCGACCACCGGTTAGCTTGAAGAACCCGACCTGGAGAATGACTGACAGGGCCTCGGCGACGAACACGAAGCCAATGAGGGGGAGGAGGAGCAGGTGGCCCGTCATGAGCGCCACCGTTGCCAGCGCGGCTCCAAGCGAGAGTGCGCCCGCGTCGCCCATGAAGAGATTCGCGGGGTAGGCGTTGAACCACAGGAATGCCAGGAGTGCGCCCACGATTGTGAAGCAAAACGTCGCCAGCGGGGCCTGCCCTTGAAGATGCGCGATGATGCCATAGCAGGTGAAGGCTACGGCGGCGCAGACTCCGGCTAGGCTGTCGAGCCCATCTGTGAGGTTTACGGCGTTAGCCGTCGCGAGAACCGCCAGCGCCGCGAGCGGCACGTACAGGAGGCCGAGGTGCCAGGGCGCCACGATCGTTGGCAGATACAAATAGTCGTACCCCAGCACCGCCCAGACGGCGACCGCGGTGCCGATGGAGATGGCCCCAAGCCCGGCGAACTTCACGCGCACGGTCAAACCCTCCGTCGTCTTCCCAAGCAGGCCGAGCACGTCATCCAGCGTGCCGAGCACGCCTGTAAAGGCGGTCACGGCGAGTGGAACGACGATGGACGGGTTGTTGATCACGTTGAACAGCGCAGTGGAGACGAAGACCGACGCCCAGACCAGAATTCCCCCCATGGTGGGCGTGCCCGCTTTCTCGTGATGAGAATCGGGCCCATCGAGCCTGATCTGCTTCCCCACGCGAAGGGTGCGCAAGATGTGCACGAGCGGGTAGCCAGCGGCCAACGCCACGAACGCAGTGAACGCGGCAACACGAAGCGCGTGGTCCACTCTATATCCGGAGCCGGTGGCGGCACCGGTGGCTCACGCCGCCACCCGAATGGCATCCACGACCTCGTCCAGCTCCACGCTGTGGGAGCCTTTGACCAGCACGAAGTCGCCCGGCCGGAGACCGCGTTCCAGGCGATGGATCACTTCACGGTTGCGGTCGAAGCTTTCGACCGCATCGGCATGCATTCCCGCCGTCTGGGCCTCCTCGGCGATGGTGCGGGCGCGGGCCCCGACAGTGATGAGCCAATCCGCGACTCCCGCGGCCCTTCGCCCAACGATGCGGTGGCCCTCGCCTTCAAAGCTTCCCAGCTCAAGCATGTCCCCCAGCACTGCCACACGACGCCCTTTCATGTCGGCGAGCAGGTTGAGCGCCGCGAGCGTCGACGCCGGACTGGCGTTGTAGGTGTCGTCGAGGATCGTCGAGCCGCGGATGCCGCGAACCACGACGAGGCGGATCCCGTTCTCGACCCGCACTAGCCCACCTACCGCCTCTTCGAAGCTCATGCCGACGCGCAGCGCCACGGCGACGGCTGCCAGCGCTGCGTACACGGAGTGTTTACCCACAAGGCCCATTCTGGCGCGCAGCTGATGTTGGGCGTACCGAACCGTGAACTCGATACCGCCCAGACCGTGGCTCTCGATATCGGTTGCGGCAACGGCCGCCTCAGGGGCGAGGCCGTAGAGCACAACGTCGGCGCGGCCCTTGCCGGCCATGTGCCGGACGCGCTCATCATCGGCGTTCAAGACGGCTAGACCATCGGCCGGCAGCTCCTGCACGAGCTCGCTCTTGGCCTCCGCGATGCGGTCCATCGTCCCAAGCCGTTCCAGGTGGCTGGGTTGGATGTTGGTCACCACGCCGATCGAAGGGAGGGCCAGGCGTGCGAGCAGACGGATCTCGCCGAGATCGTTCATGCCCATCTCGAGCACCGCCGCGCGGTGGCTTGGCTCCAGTTGCATGAGCGTGAGCGGAACTCCGATGTCCGTATTGAGGTTGGCTGGCGTCCGCAGTACGGGTGTGCGTTGCGCTAACAGCCCCGCGATCACCTCCTTCGTCGTCGTTTTCCCGACGCTGCCCGTAACACCCACCACGATGCAATCGTGTCTGCAGCGCCAGTAGCGCGCGAGGTCTTGCAACCCGCGCAGCGTGCTTGTCGCGAGGATGACTGGCTGGCCCGTCCAGTCGGGCGAACCCCAGGGCTGACCTTCAAGCACGTGCTCGACGAGCGCGCCGGCGGCGCCGCGGGTCAGCGCGTCGACGACAAAGTCGTGGCCGTCATGTTTCTGCCCCCGGAACGCTACGAACAGATCACCCGGGCCGGCTCTCCGAGAGTCGATAGCCACGGCTCGAAAGGCTGCGTTCCGATTGCCGGCGATGAGTCGGCCTCTCGTCCCGGCCAGGACGTCGTCAAGGGTGAACATTTGCTACCTGCTTCCCGGTAATCGGGCAGCGCGCGGACTAAGGGGCGCTCGGGCCGACACCCGGTGCCCTCTCTGCCGTCCCCTGGGGAGCAATCTGTAGATGGGCGAGCAGCTCACTGGCCACGTTGCGAAACACGGGGGCGGCGGCGATCCCGCCGTAGAGGGCCTCGGGGCGGTCGATACGGACCAGAATGGCAAAGCGCGGGTTCGGTATGGGGCCCATCCCCACGTACGAGGCGTAGGTCTTCCCCGAGCTGTAGCCCCCCGGCCCGGGGATGTCGGCCGTGCCGCTCTTTGCGGCCAGGACGTAGCCTTCGAGCCGATGAGCTTGAAGGGCAGGCTGGCTCCAGGCCGACACCATCATGTCGAGCATCGTGTCCGCTGTTCGGGATGATACGACAGAGCGAACCGCTTGCGGCTCAGTTCGGCGCACCCCGTCCGCGCCTCGCACCTCCCGTACGAGCTGCGGCTGCATGCGCACGCCACCATTGCCCAGAGAGGCGACGGCGCCGATCATCTGGAGCGGTGTGACGGACACCGACTGCCCGTACGAGTTTGTGGCCAGGTCGATTCGTGACCATCCAGGGTCGGACGGCCGCCGAAAAGCGCCGGGTGCCTCGCCGTTGAGCGGAACCCCGGTGGGGGCGCCGAAGCCGAAGACCTCCAGGTAGCCGTAGAACCGCTCTGGCCCGAGGAGCCCTGCTACCCACTGGGCGCCGGTGTTGAGGGAGAGGGTGAGAATCTGGCGCACCGTCACGCTTCCGTGCGCGCCGCCGTCCCAGTTGCGGATCGGGACGCCGTTCACCAGGGCGAGGCCGTTGTCCTGGTACCGGCTCTCGGGGTTCACCAGCCCCTCTTCGATGGCGGCCGCTACGGTGACGAGTTTCATGACTGACCCGGGCTCGTACGTGTCTGTCGCGACCACGGGCTTGTACAGGTCCTGTCGGGCGCCGTCGAAGGTCAGGTCGGTCAGACTGTAGGTAGGGGTAGCTGCCATTGCCAGGATCGCCCCTGTGCTGGGCTCCATCACGATGATGAGACCGCCTGTGGCCTTGTTTGCGCTCACGGCGGCCGCGAGCTCGCGCTCCACGACTCGTTGAACGTAACGGTCGATGGTAAGCACCACGTCGGAACCATGGACCGCCGGCACCAGCGCCTTCCGGGCGATGGTGATCTCGCCCCCGACGGTGTCGCGTTCGGTCAAGAGGACGCCGGTCTTACCCGCAAGCTCGGTGTCCATGGTCAGCTCGATCCCACTGAGCCCGCGGCCGTCCTGTCCGACGAAGCCCAGCAATTGGGCGG
>CAYQJS010000040.1:39572-53427 GCA_964417895.1 uncultured Chloroflexota bacterium
AACGCCAGCCCGGCCCGTATCAACGCCTGCCGCGTCTCCTGCTTCGCTGCCTCGCGAACCGAAGTTTTCGCTTCCATGAGGCTTGACAATTCCCGGGCTGGAAGGCGTCGAAGCTCGATGCCGGCGAGCCCAGCCGCCTCGATGCGGGCGGCGGCATTAGCCGGGACGCGCGGCGCTACCGGCGTCCAATGGCGGTCCGCTTCGCGAACGCGGCCGAGGACCTCTTCGCGCGGTAGCCCGAGCGACTCCGCGAGCAGGGTCACCGCCCGCTCCGCGTCGGAAATCTCGGGCCGGTACACGTACACGCTGTCGTACATCACATTGAGGGCGAGAGGGTGGCCGCTAGCGTCGAGGAGCGCGCCACGCTTCGGAATCAGCGGGCGTCGTTGCTCGTGCTCCTCGCTGGCCAGCACGGCGAAGCGCTGATGCTCGGCGATCTGGTGGTAGAACAGACTCTGGGCGATGAGAGCCGCGCACGCGGTGAAAACGAGCCCGACAAAGAGGACGCGCGCCCGCTGTGCCTGCTCGACGGCTGGGTTCGCTTGCACCGCTGTCAGCTACCGAGCGATCGCGAGCTGCAGCCAGGTTCGCACGGCCTCCAATGCCCGGTCGGGACTGCCGGGCTCGGGCCGGTGGGGGTCTGAAGCGGCGGGCCGCGAGCCAGGTGCGCGGCCATTCGAGGCGGTGGTCGCCTCCGCCGTTTCGCGATCCGTCTGTGCTTCCCACTGCACGGACAGGTAGAGGGGCTTCTGAGCGCGGACCATGCCGAGGCGCTGGAGGGCCTGCGATTCGACCCACGCGAGAGATCGATGTTTCGCGATCTCCAGCTCCAGTTGCTCGTTGCGCGCCAGCCACCCATTTCGCGCCGCTTCCAGGCGCTGGAGCTCGTACCCGGCCGTCGCCACGGTACTGATCTGGACCAGGTAAACGCTCAGGGCGGCGGTGACGAACAAGAGCGCCATTCCGATCCAGCTCAGCGCCAGCGCGGACAGAGACCCTGAGCGAAATGGCGCGGAGGCTCCCAACAGCGCGGGGCCGAACCGGCGAGGCGAGAGCGCGAACCCGGCCATCAGAGCCGCTCCGCCACGCGCAGCCGGGCACTTCTGCTCCTGGGATTCGCTGCAACCTCGGCAAGGGTGGGGGTCACGGGGCGTCGGGTGACGATGCGCACCTCAGCCGTCGGGCGCCTGAGGGGCACGGGAAGCCCACGCGGCGTGACCTCCGGGCTTCTCCCGGCGAGGCGGCCGAACGTGCTCTTCACGATACGATCCTCCAATGAATGAAAGGAGATCACGGCGATTCGGCCACCGTGGCGTAGCAGCCCGACCGCCTGGGGAAGCGCTTCGGTCAGGGCCTGGAGCTCGTCGTTGACGGCGATCCGGAGCGCTTGGAAGGTCCTGGTCGCGGGGTGAACGCGGCCTCCGCTACGGCCCACTGCACCCAAAACCAGGCGCACGAGTTGAGCCGTGGTTCGAATTGGCGCGGAGGTGCGCGCCGCGGTAATGGCCCTGGCGATGCGCCGCGCGCCAGGCTCCTCCCCGAAAGCGCGCAAATCCCGTTCGAGCTCGGCGTGGGAGGCAGATGCCACGTACTCAGCGGCAGTCCGTCCGCGAGTGGGATCGAACCGCATGTCGAGAGGCTCGTCCCGCAAGAACGAGAACCCGCGACCGGAAGCCTCGAGCTGGCCAGAGGACAGCCCCAAGTCCAGCAGGACGCCGTCAACATCTGTGAAATCATGCTCCGCTGCTACCTGGCCCACCAGGCGAAAGTTGGCGTGCACTGCGACGACCCGCGTCCCGTAAGAGCCGAGGCGGCGCCGGGCTAGCTCCAGGGCATCCGGATCGGCATCGAGGGCCAGCAGCGCCCCGTCCGGCGCGGTCCGCTCGAGAATCGCCGAGCTGTGGCCGCCCCCGTCGACCGTGCAGTCGATGAAGCGTGCGCCCGGCTTCGGATCGAGCAAAGCGAGGCACTCACTCGTCAGGACGGGAACGTGTGTGCCGCTGACCATGGATTTCAAACCCCGAGATCGAACAAATGCTCGGCTAGCTGGGAGCTTTGGTCCTCGGCGGACGATCGCTCGGTCTGCCAGCTGGCTCGGCTCCAGATCTCAAACCGGTTGAGAAGGCCGACGAGCGCGAGAGTGTCCTGGAGATCGGCGTAGTCACGCAGGAACGAGGGGAGCAGGATCCGTCCGAGCCGGTCGAGCACGGTATCGGTGGCGCCCGAGAAAATAAACCGGTGGATGCGCCGGGCGTCCGCGTGCATGAGGGAAAGCTGCGTGAGCTTCTGCGAGATCCCGCGCCATTCGTCCATGGGCCAGACGAAGAGGCAGCGGTCGAGCCCGCGCGTCACCACCAGGCCATCGCCCAGCTGCCCCCTCCACTTGGCGGGGATTGCAACGCGCCCCCTGTCGTCGAGAGCGTGCTCGAACTCGCCCAGGAACACGCAATCCGCTCCGCTCTACCCATTTTTCCCCATGAATCACCACGGGCCCCCATTCTAGCGCTGGTTTCCTGCCCGCGGGAGGCGTTATCCGTCGGATCGCTCATTAGCGCGTTTGTGGGAAGATAACCATCAGGCCTCACCGCGAGTGGGTGACACGATGCGGAAATCGTGGCGCCGCGGTTGGGAGAAACGACTTGGTGGATCTTTGAGAGCACGGCCTCGTCTTGAATTGTCTCGTGAGCGAGAGCCCCAAAAGCCTGCCTCGGAGAAGACGGTCACGCCCACTTTGTCGACCCGCCGCGAGCTTTTGACTATTGCGCCTGCTGAGGACTATTCTCGCCTGGAACGGTGAGGTACTTCATGGCTAGCCAGACTCGCGAGAGACAGGAAACAGCATCACGCCCGACGCAAGCGGGTTTCGTATGGCGGAGGTGGTCCGTGAGAGATAGTCGGCGCTTCTTTGTCTTGATTGGCATCCTGGTGCTGGCATCTGGCTGCATAGGGACGGCGGCGCAGCAGCCTGGCAGGTCGGCGGGCTCACCCGTTCAGCCCGCTAGCGCCAAGGTACTCACCTGGGCTGTCGATGACTCGCCGAAGGACGTGCTGGCACTCAGTGGCGTCGGTGGCACCCGAGGGCTTGTTTCCGCCTTTCGGCAGATCGCGCACGCTCGGCTGGCCAAGGAGGACTTCGCCCTCACAGCCCAACCCGAGCTGGCCGTGGAGATGCCTTCGGCCGAAAAAGGCACCTGGCGCCTGAACCCCGATGGCACGATGGAGACCATCTGGAAGCTGCGGCCCAACGCGAAATGGCACGACGGAACCCCCTTCACAGCGGCCGACCTCGTGTTCTGGTTCAGCGTGCTCAGGGATCCTTTTCTGCCATCGGTGAGTGTCACCGGGCTACGCGAAGTTGCTGGCACCAGTGCACCCGACCCGCTGACCTTCGTGATCCAGTGGTCGCAAGTCAATTATCGAGCTGACGTATTCCCAGATGTCGGGCCCCTGCCCAGGCATCTCCTCGAGGATCTCTACGGTCAAAGGGACGCCGAAGCGTTCCTCAACAGTCGGTATTTCTCGACCGATTTCGTTGGCCTGGGCCCGTACCGCCTGGTCCGCTGGGATCCCGGCTCCGATATTGAGTTCACTCGCTTTGACGACTACGTTCTGGGGCCGCCACTCCTTGACCGCGTCATTCTGCGCACCATTTCCGACTACAACACGATGCTATCCGGTGTGCTCGCTGGGGCAGTGGATCTGGCCAACCCTCCCGGCGACCTTGTGGACGTGGCGGACCTGAATCGTCGCTGGGAGGGCACGGGGAACCGGGTGCGGGCGGATGCCAACGACAGGATTCACATGATCTACCAACAGCTTCGGCCGGGCTATGCTCGGCCGCTGAATGGTTTCACCGACCGACGGCTGCGCCAGGCCTTGTACCACGCGACCGATAGTTCCTCGGTGGCTGAGGTGGCCTACAAGGGTCTGTCTCCCGTCGCAGACAGCTGGATAGCGCCGTCGAGCCCGATCCGGAGGGAGGTGGAGTCATCGATCCCTCGGTACCCACACGATCCAGCAGTAGCCTTGCAGCTCATGGCTCAGGCAGGGTGGGTTCGTGGGGCCGATGGCATCCTCGTCCATCGAGAGTCCGGCGACCGGTTCGAGCTGGATCTTCGGTCCAGGTCGGGCCGTCACCGTGAGCTGCTGGTCCTCGCCGACCAGTGGAAGGCGATTGGGATCGAGCCGACAGTGACGACGATTCCCCCGGCCCGGATTGGGGATCGCGAGTACCTGGCGACATGGCCTGGTGTCTCCACCTCCCGCCTGGAAACCAACGACACCGTCAATACCCGGCGGCTCCATTCCCAGGACATCGCGGGTCCTGCCAATCGCTGGGCTGGGCGCAACCTCGCGGGTTACAGCAACCCCCGAGCCGATGCGCTGCAGGAACGGCTGGTGGCGACCATCGACCGGACCGAGCACATCCGCCTGCAACGCGAGCTCTTGCAGGAAATGCTGGGCGACGTGGCCTTCATCCCGATGTTCTGGGACCTGCAGTTCGCGCTGATCACCAGGCAGCTCAAGGGTGATGTCAGTGCTGTAGAGACCGGTTGGAATCTGGTGACGTGGGACAGGGAATAGAAATTCCCTTACCGCTAAACCAGCTATTTCTGCTGAACTTCGTGGGCTGGATCGCGCTGGTGTTGCTCTTCTGGTTCGCGCCGCGCGCCTGGGCATGGCTCGTCGACATCGCGACGATAATCCGTATTCGGAAGCCCAGTTCAAGACGCTCAAGTACCGACCCGGCTTCCCGGCCCGTTTTGCCAGCATCGAAGAGGCCCGTGCCCTCGGTCGGGAGTTCTTCCCTTGGTACAACGCCGAGCACCATCACTCGGGCATCGGGCTGCTGACGCCCGAGGCGCTCCATTACGGCCGAGCGGAAGCTCTCCATGCCGCACGGGCTCGGGTCCTGGCCGCCGCCTATGCGGAGCATCCTGAGCGCTTCGTGCGCCATGCCCCGGAGCCACCTCCGCTGCCGACAGCGGCCTGGATCAACCCGCCCCAGCGCATCTCGACTCAGGAGGTGCAACACTAAATTCGCCCGCGCCGTGTCTCATTCCCATTGACAGGTTCCGCTCGCCATGCTGGGGTTCAACGACCAGGACGCCCGGGCCCTAATGGCAATCCCGTTCGGCATCGCATGGCTGGCGGTGGGCTACACGTTGCGGTCGGGAAAAGGCGAGCAGCCCTTGCAGGCTTAGGTTCGTGTCCGTCGAAGTCGATTCGTCTCACCACGCACCCCACCCGAAAACTCACCATTCTTCCATAGTGTCAGTGAAGCCTCGGAGTCGGGTAACGAGGTGACTGAGCCTGCTGAGGAACCCGGTCAATCCGCTTCGGGGATCAGGAGTTCCTTGCCAACTACGATCAGGTCAGGGTCGTCGAGCTCATTGGCCGCAATGAGAGTGTCGAGATCAATCCCCAGCTTCTGGGCAATGGAGATCATCGTATCGCCCTCTTCGACAGTGTAGATCTCGTGAGCGGTACGTTCCTCTCTGGGGGCGCTAACCGCCGGTGTCCTGGAACGAACTGGGACGAGGATGGCATCGCGGCCCAGTGGGGAATCGATATGCTCAGGGCCAAGACCGTTGTAAGCGGCAAGGGTGACGGGGTCCAGATCATAGATAGGCGCAATGTCGCGAAGCGCCTCGGATGGGTCAGCCGACTCTAGCGAGATCTGAGATGGCGGCACGGCGAGGACCTGGCCGACGCGTAGGACGTCGGGGTCCAACAGATCATTCACGAGATCAAGCATTTCTACCGTTGTCTCGAACTTTAGCGCGATGCCGATGAGGGTGTCACCTGTCTCGACGGTGTACGGCGGCGGAATGGCGGGAAGCCCGGGTTCCGGTTGGATTCCAGTGCCTCCGGGTAGAGGCGCCGTGGTAGCCTGTTCACTTGCTAGCAGGGCATCGGGGGACGGGCTTCCGGGTAGAGGCGCCGTGGTAGTTGGTTCACTTGCTAGCCGGGCATCGGGCGACGGACCTGCCATCCAGATGCGCAGACCAACGACGCCCCCGACAAGCGTCAGCGCAAGGCCGACGGCGGCCAGGGTGCGGCGACGACGCACAGATGGGAGGGAATCCGGGCGATGGACTTGGGTTGCGGGAGCAGAAGGTCCGCCGGTATTCACGGGATCTCCCGGAGATCAAGAGGAGGAGCTAGCCACCGCAAAAACTCCAGCCGGGCATCTCCAGATGCATGCGGCGGGCGCCGCGTACATCTTGGACCCTTGCTTCTTACATTATGCGGCACGTCCATCGCTTGGTCGGGCCCAGTGCCTCACAACTGACTACCAAAGCCAGCGCGCTGCAAGCACGATCCTAGGCTCATCGTTCTGCGGGATCAGGGCGTGGCCGATGCCAGCTATGATGCTGCTCCTGACGGCGCCCGGGACCTCGGCGTCCGCGTTTTCATCCACGCGCACAGACACGAGGGATATGTGGTTTGTGGCCATTTAGCGAGAGCGGCACGATTGCGTCGTCGTGTCTGGCCCATGTCGTGACGAATTTGCCTTACCTGTTCGTCTGTCGTTCGACGAGAGCTTCGATCCGAGTGAGCCGTTCCACGATGACCGCTAGCGCTAAATCCGGTGCCACCGTGTGCTTGGGCAACACGGAAATCGCGCCGCTACTCTCAAGCATCGCGATGTCAACCTCATCAAGCGAGCGCAGCCCAGCCCTGTGAACGGCGGTTAGTAACTGGTCCTCCGTGATTCTCTCGCGAGCCAGTGCGGGTCTGTCGACCTGGCCACCTCGAACGAAGGTGACTTCGGTTCCTTCAAAGCGGCGCTCAAGCCCCTGGTAGCGGAAGAAGAAGCGCCCCACGGCGAGGTTCGTCAAGACAAGGCTCGTGGCTCCAATAATGCCGCCGGTTATCGAGTTGTCTTCGCCGATGATCGCATTCTGCACCGTGTTGCTGAGGGTCAAGATCACCACGAGGTCGAAGGGGCTCAGTTGCCCCAGTTGCTTTCGTCCGCCGATCCGAAGGATGAGGACTAGGAAAGCGTAGATGATGATCGGTCGCACGATCTTTTCAAGTAGGGGCGCACCTGGCACGAGCACGGCTGTCAGGGAATCCATGTAGCCTCCCTCAGTCCTTGAATTGGTAACGAACGAACTGGAGGGTACGACCTGGGGCTGGACAGGATGCGCCGGGTGAAGATGACGTGGCGGGCTCCCCTCGCTCCAGACACTAACAAGTGATAGCGTCTGCCTGACACTGTCTGGCGCGGCGCCGCATCCTTCAGGGCTCCCGGGACTGCGAACGCCGCGTGGGCACGGGTTCTCACTTAAGCCCAAAGGAGCGTCGTCGCCAATGACCTTCGGGCTCTGGGCCTCTACGGAAACGGCTACCATCTGCTGGGCTCTCGGCCCCTGCCAATGACGTTGCGATGCTATTCCATCGAGGAGGATGCATGGGAACCTACCGCATGTATACGGACGCCCAGGGCAAAGCCCGTTGGGAGCCGATAGACCTGGCCAGTACGCCGGAGTGGACTGAAGGGCTCGACTGCACCCAGATCCGCTTCGGCCTTCGCCCACCGGGAGTTCTGCAGGATTGGCATCCCGCCCCACAGCGTCAGTTTGTTTTCATCATCTCGGGCCAGCTTGAGATTGGGTTTGAAGACGGCTCCAAGAAGGTCTTCGGTCCAGGAGATGCCCGCCTCATTGAAGACACCACCGGCAGGGGGCACACTACCATCGCCCTCGGCAACGAGCCCTGCGTCACCGCGACCATCCGCCTCAAAGACCAGCAATGATGGTCAGGCTTCCTACCTGGGGGAGGCGCCTCCGTGCTCACTATGACGGCAAGAGCTAGGCCTCTTCGCGGATCACTTCCCCTGCCGGCCTGTCCCAGTGCAGTCCTTTGAAAGACGTGGCGCAGTCTACTCCGCGATCCATCCACCCGAGAAGCTGAGGAACGCTGAGTGGGCATTGTGAGCTAACATGGAGGCCGAATGAGTTGGAGAGAAGCGGGAGACGTGAGGAGGTGACCATGCAGAATCGCGGGTCGGCGGTTTCACGCTTCCTGAACGCCGGGCGAAGGATCGCGCCTGTTGGCCTAGCGATGCTGCTCGGAGCGGCCTGTGGGCCTGCCGGCCCCGCGCCCGCCGGCGAGCGGTCAGCCTCTGGTTCCGCACCCGAGGCGCCGAGAGTCCTCCGCTTGGGTGCCCGTGAGGAGCCGCGAGAGAACCTGGGCATTGTGAGCGCTGGCGGCACTGGCACGAGCGAGTTCGCCTTCTTCTTCTCCGCTGGCCTGACGGTCTTCGACGCCAACGGTGTGCTCCAGCCGCGGCTGGCCCAGAAGGTTCCGAGAGTCGAGGATGGCGACTGGACGATCCTTCCCGATGGCGGCATGGAGGTCACGTGGAAGCTGCATCCCAACGGGGTGTGGCAGGACGGCGCGCCGCTGACCGCGGCTGACTATGAGTTCGGCGGCCGGCTGCTGTTCGATCGAGCGATCCCTGCCATCGGGCGAGACGGCTACACCTCAACCAATATCGCCAGCGTGACCGCCTTGGACTCACAGACGCTGGTGGTGCACTGGAAACGGCCCTATCTTTACGCTAACGCATCAGCGCCCAACGCCCTGCCACCGATCCCTCGCCACCTGCTGCTGGACCTATACGAGAAGGGCGACCCGGAGCGTTTCATCCACAACCCGTACTGGACCACTGAGTACGTGGGGGTGGGACCCTTCCGCCTGACGCACTGGGCAGAGGGAAGCTCGATCGAGGGGGTCGCTTTCGACCAGTACATCCTCGGTCGGCCGAAAGTTGATCGCATCATCGTTCGCCTCATTCCGGATCTCAATACTCTGACCGTGAATCTCCTCGCCGGTGAGATTGACTTAATCACGGTCGGCAACATCCGCCTCGGGGAGCTAAAGACAATTACCGAGCGCTGGGGAGTAACGGGCGAGGGTACCGGGGTCCCCATTCTCCAGGGCACCCGGGCGCTGTGGCCGCAGTTCCGCGAGGCCAATGCCCCCTGGGCCAGCAACACACGCGTGCGGGAAGCGATGTGGTACATGCTCGACCGCCAGAGTCTGTCCGACGTACTGATGCTCGGCTTCTCGGGACCCGCTGACGCGCTCATCGATGCCGGGGACCCCACATGGCCTGTGCTCGAGCAGCGTGGCCTAAAGCGGCGACCGTTCGACCTCGGCCAGGCCCAACGGCTGATGGCCGAAGCAGGCTGGAATCGCAGCGCGGACGGCATGTATCGGGACAGCAGCGGATCTCCCTTTACCGTCGAGGTGCGCGGCGGAAGCGACTACGCTCAGGAGATCACCATTGTCACTGCCCAGTGGAAGGAAGCCGGGCTGGACTCGGTCCTGTACGTGATCCCGGATTCCACGGCCAATCAGCGTGAACTCCAGGCCACCTTCCCGGGCGTCCTGGCCACCGGTGGTGGCAGCTTCGATGGCTTCATTGACGCCAGCATCGCCACCGCAGACAACCGCTGGTCTGGCAGCAACCGCGGCGCCTACCGGAGCGCGACGATGGAGCGGCTGTTCCAAGAGTGGCAGGCCAATCAGTTCGTGGAAGCGCAGCGTCTGCCCCGGCAAGCCGACATCTTGAAGCTCGTCAACGATGAAGTCGTGGCCATCCAGCTGTACTACAATGCTCGTCCGCAGGCCTGGTCCAAGCGGGTTCGCGGGCCGGGGCCTTACCAGACTCCACTAACCTTGCAGACTTCATGGAACATCCATGAGTGGGAGGTGTTGTAGCTGCTATGAGTCTCGACGCCGCAGACAGAATCCGCATCTCGGCTGACTCTCACATGTCTGAGCCGCTCGATCTGTTCGAGAAGGGGCTCCCTGAACAGTTCAGGGAGTACGCCATCCACATTCGCCACCAGTACGGCAGCGGGTTCTATGCGCGCCGTGGTGGCTACGAGCCCGCAGAGCGGCTCAAGGACATGGCTCGCGACGGTATCGTGGCCGAGGTGCTCTATCCGACGTTCGCCAAGGACATGTACCACGAGGACCGGCCGCCGGAGGCGAGCGAGGCCTGTGCGTCCGTCTACAACGACTGGATGATAGAGTTCTGCCAGGAAGGCCCTGATCGGTTGTGGGGGCAGGCGGAGATCTGCCTGTGGGACATTGACCGAGCTATCAAAGAGCTTGAACGTACCAGGAGGGCCGGGCTCGTCGGCGCGACCATCTGGATGGTCCCACCGTCGGACGTTCCGTTCAGCTCAGACCATTACGATAGGTTCTGGGCGGCCGCTCAGGATCTCGCGATGCCCGTCAGCATGCATATCAATACCGGCTTCGGCCGCTACGATGCCCGAGAGCGTGGAACTAACTCGACACTCAATCGAATCGCGAGTCTGAAGCGCACGGCGATGGGACACAAGCAGGTGACCGCAGACGCGCTGACTGACATAATCTGTTCGGGCGTGTGCGAGCGCTATCCCGGGCTGAAGATAATCGTGGCCGAGATCGAAATTGGCTGGATCCCGTTCTGGCTCGAGGAGATGGACAAGCGGTGCAGGCGGTGGGATCTACCCATGAAGCCCAGCGAGTACTTCTACCGCCAGTGCTACTCGACCTTCACCGAGGACCCAGTGGGAGGCCGGCTCCTCGAGTGGTACGGGCAGGACAACTTCATGTGGTCCACCGATTACCCTCACGTGGGCACGGGCGATATCTGGCTTTACTCCGACGAGGTAATCGAGCAGACGCTGGGGCAGCTCAAGCCTGAAGTGCGGGCGAAGGTGCTTCGCGAGAATGTGGCCATGCTTTACGGGAAGCCGATCCCGGCGCCCATGCCAGAGCCCGAGCCAGACTCAAGTTTGGAGGAGTGGCGCAACAGCCGAACACTCGCGGGCGTTTAACGTGGTTCACGTTTAAGGTCCGGGAAGAAATTCGCATCACTACTATCGTGTAACGTCCCACAGATGAGCGAACGATGCGTCGCTCCTGTAGGTGTCCAGTTGGCGGTTCTGCAGGCGATTGCTCATCAGTGTGTTGTAGGCGCCTCGGAACAGCCCCATCCACACGGCTTCCTCCGTCTCGATGCGAATGGCCTCGCGGAGCGGCTGGACTCGCTCCCGAAGCGGCACAGTGGTGATGAATCGCTCGAGCAGCGCGTCCAGCTCGGGATTCATGTAACGCGACCGATTGGGTCCATTGAACCGAGTCTGCGCCGTCCGGGCCTGGGAGCTATGGAAGCAATTGACCACGCGATCGTAGGTGCTCGTGCATGCCGACAGGAAAAACGTCGGGAACTCGGATACATACTGTCGGTCGGACGCCTGGTGCGGGGGCACCATGAAGGGCGTCACATCGAGCCCCAGCCTCCTCCAATAGTCTGCTACCACGAGCGTGGCGCGCACTCGCTCCTGGGGATCCGACTCCAACGCCCGGATGTCGAACGAGAGCCGCCCTCCACTGGGATCCAGATAGAGCCCGTCCCCACCCTTCCGAAGGCCGATTCCTTCCAGCATCTGCGCGGCTTTGCGCGGGTCGTACTCGTAGCGCGCAGTGGCATCCTGGACAAAATCATGCTCGGACATGGCCTGCGAAACGATCGAATGCGAGATGCCCCCTCCGCCGAGCATGATGGTGTCCACCATCTCCTGGCGGTCCATGGCGTGGAGCAAGGCACGCCGGAATTGAGCGTTCAGAACCAGGGGTAACGCCGGATCCAACATCTGGGGGAAGATGGCGACGTTGCCAGTAGTGAATTGACTCGTCACCACGCGACCGTCCCGCCAGCGCTCCCGTAGCTGCGCTGCCTGATCCGGAGCCATTGATGCATCGATGTTGGTGTCCACCTCCCCAGCGAGCACCTGGGCCATCATGGCCGAGGCGTCGCCAATGAACCTCACTTCGACTTCATCCAGCCTGGGCCGGCCCAGCACGTAGTCGTCGAACCTCTCGAACAGAATATGGCTACCCCGCACGTATTCCTTGAGCTTGAACGGGCCGGCCCCGATGAAGCCATCCGTCCAGTAGCTGTGCGTGGCGAACCGCCCCCGGTCCTCTGTGTAGGCCTGCGCGAGCAGATGTTTGGGCAGCAGTTGGTCCGATGACGCGAACCAGACATCGGCTTCGATGTGGGGACGCTTCCAACGGATCGTCACCGACAGGGAGTCGGTGGCGTCGATGCTCTCCACGTCGTTCCACGGGGCCAGCGAGCTTCGCATACCAAGATCCTTGTCCTGTGCGATCTCCGCCCCGAATGTGAGATCCGCCATGGTGACCTCGACTCCATCGTGCCACCTGGCATTCGGCTTGAGCTTCCAGATCGTCTCCATCCGTCCGTCGGGAAAGAGCCTCCAGAGCCCGTTCTCCAACGTGGGCACGGCCTCAGCGAGCTGGGGGTGCAACACCTGCTGGTCGTCGAACATACCGAGCCCGGCGTGCACGAACGAAGCGATCTCCTTGCCCTCACTTCCCACCGGCAGTGCGCTCACCGACCCGACGTCCGTAATGACCCACGCCGCAACGACGCGCTTCTTCGCGGCAGGCGGATTTCCGCCGTCACGAGCTGCTTGCGTATCAGGGCCGACGGCCGGACCGCACGCCACGAGCAGCGTGGCAAGGATAACGCTAATAATGGTCATTCGCTGCGCACTACCCATTAGATTGGACCTCCCACAGGCCAGCGGAGGCTAGAAACGCACGCAAGATCAACGGATTCCGGGCGACACCTTGCCGGCTACAGCGCATAGAGCTCCCGCGCGTTCCTCGATACGATGCGGTCCACAACGTCCGGGGCGATCTCATCGCGCTGGGCCCTATCGACGACCACCTGGTGGGCAGGCAGCTCTCGCAGCAGATGGCCATAATCGGTGGCCATCATGAGCCAGTCTGCGCCGCCATAGCGATCAACCAGTGGAGGGAGCTCATCCTCGGTGTCGGCAGCGACATAGAAGCGGTTGGCTTTCACAAAGGTGGAATCGAAATCACCCTCCTGCTTGGCGGTTCGCCTGATCTCCTTGAGGGCGTAGGGTACCCACGAAACGCCCGCCTCGATGAAGCCCCAACGGAGCCGTGGGAAAATCTGCGGGACGCCGTCGCCCGCCAGGGACATGAACGCCGAAATCGGGGTCAGGTGCAGGAACGGAACGGTCTCGCCGATGTCAGAAACGTACGTGTGAGGGCTGGTATGGAAGCAGATCGGAAGATCGAGGCGCTCCGCCTCGGCGTAGAGCGGGTAGAAATAGGGGTGGCTGGCGGCCCGATCGTATTCGACGCCCTTCTTGAACACCGCGCAGGCTCCGTTCTCCTTCGCCCATTCCAGCTCGGCTACGGCTCTGTCCATACTGAGGACCGGTGGGATGTAAGCCCAGCGCAGACGGCCTCCAGTTCCCGATGTCTTATCCGCGAGCCAGCGGTTGTAGGCCCCGTACACGGCGGTCTCGACTTCGGGTCGGGGCTGTGTCGGATAGAGGAGCGCCGACGGATAGATCACCTGCACCTCCACCCCGAGCTCATCCATGTGGCGTAGCCGCGCCGGGACGTCGCGTAGCTCACGGGACTCATCCGTCGTGCCGCTATGGCCGTGGTAGCGCTGCAAGCGCGTGTTGCCGGCCGTGACCAGCAGCTTGTGGTGATTCCCCTGCCCGGCCCTGAAGCCACCTACCCCGGGCGGGTCGAGCAGCACCGGCCGGTAACGCTCCTCGGAGGGTAAGACGTAGGTCCAGGTCTCCTCGGTCTCGTCAACATGCGCGTCCGCGTCTATAAATCCCATGGCATCGTCCTCCCCTGTCCCTCAAGCCGCATTCTGCGGGCCATTCTGCAACCGTGATCACCGTTCGTCAAATCTAGGGCGGGACGATGTCGTGGGTCTGAGAATTTGTCCGCCCTAACGGGTCTGTGATTCTGTCCTCCC
>CAYQJS010000041.1:0-40808 GCA_964417895.1 uncultured Chloroflexota bacterium
GGGGGGGGCCGGTGGGGGGGGAGGGGGGACAGGGGCGGGGGGCCAGCGCGAGGATCGGGGGGCTGGGGTCGGGGGTCAGCCATTGCGCTCTCCGGCCCCTGGCCCCCGACCACTGACCCCGCGCAGCTCGGCCTCGCGTATCGCGCCCAGGACTCGCTCCGGCATGAGCGGGATGGTGTTGACGGCGACGCCGATGGCGTCGCGGACCGCGTTTCCGATGGCCGGCGGCACCGCGGGAAGCCCCGTCTCCCCGAGGCCGTGGACCTCGGCGTCGGGCTCCGGGTTCTCGGCCAGCGTCGTGCTGAACGCGAGGGGGAAGTCGGCGAGCGAGGCGATGTTGTAGTCGGACAGGTTGGGGTTCAGCAGCTGGCCACCGTCAAACAGCATCTCCTCGAACAGCGCCTGCGAGAGCCCGAATGCGGAGCAGCCCTCATTCTGCAGCTCGGCGTTCGCGCGATCGATCACACGCCCGGCGTGCGTCGCCAGATGCAGACGGAGCAGGAAGACCTTCCCTGTCTCGCGGTCAACCTCCACCACCGCGCCCGCGGCCGCCTGATGCCAGTGGTGCGAGGCCTTGCCCTGGCCCGTGTCGGGATCCACCCAGATGTCCGTCTTGAAGTCGCCGTAGCCCGTCACCGCGGGTACGCCCGCCGTCCGCAGCACCTCTTCGAAGCTGAGATCAAGGCCGTTTGTCCCCTGTCCCCTGTCCCCTAGAAACACCCGACCACCCTGGATGCGCACGTCCTCGGCCGGAACTTCGTAGGTCCGCGCCGCCAGCTCGCGCAGCTGGCGCGCCAGGTCCTCCGCCGCCGCCCTGGCGGCGAGCACGTTGAAGAAGCTGGAGCGGCTCGAGCTGGTCCCCTGGTCTGGCGGCGTTATCCCCGTCTCGACGTACGGCACCTGGACGCGCTCCTCGGGAACGCCCAGCGAGCGCGCCACCTCCCGAGCCAGCACGGTTCGCGACCCCTGGCCGAGGTCCACCGTGCTGCTCAGCGCGCTGATGGCGCCCTCAGCGTCGACGCGAATGCCCAGGGTTGTCGTCGCGGGGTTGCTGCCCATGTGCTTGATGATCACGCCAAGCCCGCGGCTGACGACGCGCTCCGGTGCGCTGGGCGGCGGCAGTGGTTCCTCGTAGCCGATGGCGGCCGCCGCATCCTCCATCAGCTCGTGGAAATGGACGTCGGCCAGCTCCTCGCCTGTCGAGAAGCGGTCGCCCTCGTCCAGCAGGTTCTGGCGGCGGAAGTCCAGCGGGTCTCGGCCGAGCCTGCGGGCCAGCTCGTCGGTGTGGCGCTCGTAGGCCCACGCGACCTGGGAGACCGCGAGCCCACGAAACGGCACCGCGTTCGGCCGATTCGTGTAGACGGCGTAGGCATCGACCTTGACGTTGGGGATGCGGTAGGGCCCGATGGCCCCGATGCCGCCCGAGCGCGCGATCGTTCCGCTGCGGTCCGCGTATGCGCCCGCGTTGTAGTGGATCTCCACCTCGCGCGCTACGATGGTCCCGTCGCGCTTGAGGCCCGTCTTGAGTCGGACGCGCGCCTCGTGCTTCGTCGTGGTGACGAACTCCTCGGCCCTGGTGAGGGCCAGCTTGACCGGCCGACGCGCCTTCCAGGCTAGCACCGCGGCCAGTGGCTCCATGCGAGCATAAGTCTTGGCGCCGTATCCTCCGCCCAGCGTGTAGACCAGCACGCGCACCCGCTCCGGCGGCATGTGGAACACGTCCGCGACCTGCTGCCGTACGAAATACGGCATCTGCGTGGAGGACCAGATCGTGAGGTCGTCGCCATCCCACTGCGCCACGGTAACATGCGGCTCCAACGCGCAGTGGTGGAGGGCCGGACTGGTGAAGATGTCCTCGTAGACGAGATCCGCCTCCCGGAACCCCTGCTCAGCGTCGCCGCGGCGCACCCTCATGTGATTGATGAGATTGGTGCCGTTCTCGGGACGGATCCCGCCGGCCGCCGGCATTGCGTAGCGGCCGACCACTTGTTCGTGAACGAGCGGCGCATCGGGGCGGAGCGCCTCGACGGCGTCGAACACCGCCGGCAGCTCCGCGTATTCCACGTCGATCAGCTCGATGGCCTCCGCCGCGGCGTCGGGATCTTCCGCCACCACGGCCGCTACCACGTCGCCGGCGTGCCGCGCTTTGTCGATGGCGACGATGGGCTGGTCTTTGATGGCTGCGCCATAGTAGGGAAAGAGGCGATCATCGGCCAGATCGTCGCGGGTCAGCACGGCGACGACACCTGGCAGGGCCAGCGCCCGCGTCGCGTCGATGCGCACGATCCGCGCGTGGGCGTGCGGGCTGCGCACGCAGCGGGCGTAGGTCATGCCGGGCAGATCCACATTCAGCGCGTACGGGATCCGCCCGGTGACCTTCTGCTCCGCATCCACGGCGCTCTGCGTTCGCAACGCTACCTCAGCCATGTGCACCGTCTCCCGATCTCAGAACCGCTTGAACTGCTTGCTGAGCGACAGCTCTTGCTGTTGATAGGTCGAGCCGATCGCGGGCCCATACACTTTGTGGGGCGGGGCCATCAGCCGCTCGAAGAGGAATCGTCCCACGTACTGGCCGTCCTCCAGGAGGAACGGCACTTCGTGAGAGCGTACCTCCAGCACCGCTCGCGTCCCCTTGATGTCGTCGCTGCCGTACCCGAACCCCGGATCGAAGAACCCCGCGTAGTGGAGGCGGAACTCGCCCGCCGACGGATCGTACCCTACCATCTCGGCCGCGAACTCCGGCGGCACGCGGACCCGCTCGCGCGACGCCAGAACATAGAAGTCGCCAGGGTTCAGGATCAGCCGGCGGTCGCGCGTCCGCTCGATCGGGTCCCAGAACTCGCGGGGATCGTAGTAGTCAACTTTGTTGAGGTCCAGGAGCGGTGCGTGCATCTTGGCCCGAAATCCGATGACCTCGGACCCGTCACGACCCTCCAGGTCCACTGTTATCCACAAGCCCTCGGCGATCCTCGGCGACTCGACTGGGATCTCATTCAGGTAGAGGAGGGTTTTCTCCTGGTGCAACTCGACGAGCTTGGCGTCCGATGGCGGTGGAGTCCCCCGGATGAAACGAACCTGGTTCACCCGTGTCCCCTCCTGCACGAGGATGCTGAAGGTGCGGGGGAAGATCTCCACGTAAAGCGGGCCCCGATAGCCGGAGGCAATTCGCTCGAACTCGCTGCTGTAGTCCGTGATGAGCCGAGCAAAAACGTCCACCCGCCCGGTGCTGCTCTTCGGATTCGCCTTCCCCACGATCTCAGACGGCAGCCGCCACTGCTCCTGGAGCGGAACGATGTAGACGCAGCCCTTCTCGAGGACCGCGGGCCGGGTCAGATCGAGCTGATGGGTGGTGTATTGCTCGGCCTTCTCCAGCACGGTCGCCCCCGGGCCCGAGAGAAAGCTGGCGCGCACTCGGTACGCGACGGGCCCGAGTCGCAGATCAATACTCGCAGGCTGTATTTGATCGGGCGCAATGCGAGTCGCGGACGGGATGAAGCCCTCCGCGATGAACTCCTCGATCTTCTGCGAGGGACAAACGCCTGTGCTATAAGCCATCGGTTCGAGACCGGGGAACAGCGTCCGCGGGTAAAGCCAGCCGGGAGCCGTCATACTTTGCGCGCTCCCACCTCGCCCTTGACGGCGGCCCGCAGAGCCCGGCGCACGAACACGGCGATCATCTCCTTGCGATAGGCGGCTGATCCCCGCACGTCGCCCACGGGCTCGGCCGCGGCGGCATACCCCGAGGCCACATGCGCGAACAACTCTTCCGACGGTTGCTCCCCCAGGGCAGTCGCCTCGACGCCGGGCAGGCTCAGCGGCCTCCCGGCCACGGCGCCCACGGCCACCCGCAGGTCTGCGATGCGGCGGTCGGCGTCGCACCGCAGCACGGCAGCGACGCCGACGCATGGCCGGTCCTCCGACGAGCGCGTCACGAATTTGAGGTACACACCGCGGGTTCCTGCTTCCGGAATGGGCACTACCACCTCTGTCGCCAGCTCGTCCGGCGCCAGCGTGGTCTCGTAGAAGTCGCGGATGACCTCGGCCACGGGCGCCTCGCGCTCGACGCCTCGCCCCGCTATGCGGAGGCGGGCGTCGAGCGCCACGAGCACCGCCGGGGGATCCGACGCGTAGTCAGCCTCGCACACGTTACCGCCGAGGGTAGCGGCGTTGCGCACTCGGACGTTGCCGACCAGCCCGCACGCCCCGGCCAGCACCGGGACGTGTTGCTGCGCCAGCGGCGCATCGTGCACCGCGCCCAACGTCGCTAGCGCGCCGATGCGAAGTGTGCCGTCCTGTACCGAGACCGAATCGAGCCCGGCGATCCGGTCCAGCCGGACCAGCGCCGGTGGACGGAGCAGGCCCTGCCTGACCATGAGCACCAGGGCGGTGCCGCCCGCGATCGCCCTTGCCTCGCCCCCGTAGCCGGCCAGGACCTGGCTGGCTTCTTCCAGCGATGAAGGCGCATGGAGGACGAAATCGGGCAAGGAAGCCCCCGGCGAAAAAATCCCACGGCATTCTAAAGGCTCGCCGCATTCTGCCGGCTGCTACTATCGTGCGAGGACTGAGGACTGAGGACTGAGGACTGAGGACTGAGGACTGAGGACTGAGGACTGAGGATTGCCGCTCGGCAAATTCCCAGTGTTGCTCGTGCAGCGGACTCGGACGGTGCTAAGGGGAAAGAATGCGGGCAAACTGGCGGGGGCGCACTGCGAAGCTAAGCACGTCCAGCGAAATGCTTCGTAGAAATGAGCCCGGGCTACCCCCCTCCCTAACCCTCCCCCGCAAGGGGGGAGGGGACACGCGCACTCCCTCCCCCTCGACGGGGGAGGGTTGGGGTGGGGGTGAATCCAGACAGCCAGAACTACGAAACATTTGCCTCGCCCCGCTCGGGTTGCCGAGAAGCGGCATCGCGGGCCCCTCCCAGAGGAGGACACTCAGGGCTCGCGCTCTCTCACCGACGCGGAGGCCGTCCCGTCGCGGCCTCCTTGCGCACCCCCCTCGCCCCCGGGTGGCGCACCTATTCGGAGTGCTGCTGCTGTCAGCGCTCCTTTGCCCGCCGGTGCTCGCGGCGCCCGCCCCTCAGTCCTCAGTCCTCAGTCCTCAGTCCTCGTCGGCTCAGTCCTCGCCGGATGGCCGCTGGCTGCCGCTCAGCTCGCCGCCCGCGCGCTCGCAGCATACCGCCGCGTGGGACCCCATAGGCTCCCAGTTGCTGGTCTTCGGCGGCTCCGGCGGCGGACGCTTGAACGACATGTGGAGCTACCGGCCCACCATCGACAAGTGGACGCAGCTGCCAGTGGAGGGGCTCGCCCCGCACGGCATCCTCGGTCAGACCGCGGTCTGGGACCCCGTCCGTGCCCAACTGCTGGTGTTCGGCGGGCTCGGCCCCCGGGGCGGCTCGCTGTGGAGCTACCGCCCGGCGGGCAACATCTGGACGCAGCTCGACCCGGAAGGACCGCTGCCCACGAGCCGCGCCTATCACAGCGCCGTCTGGGATGCTCAGCGCGACCAGATGCTCGTGTTCGCCGGCCTCGGGTCTGGCTTCGGACTTCTGAACGACCTCTGGGCCTATCGGCCCGCCACTGCTACCTGGTTGCAGCTGGAGCCGCCGAGGCCACGGCCGCTTCCAGTCTTCTACCACAGCGCTGTCTGGGACCCGACGGGCGCGCAGATGCTGGTATTTGGCGGCGCCGATCCCTTCACCGGCGAGAGGGTCGACGAGCTGTGGAGCTACAGCGTCGAGTCGGGCGCCTGGACGGAGCTGAAGCCCGAGGGCGCTCGCCCGGCGGCGCGCCTCTCCCACGTCGCCGTGTGGGACCCGATAGGCGCGCAGATGCTGCTCTTCGGCGGCGGCTGCGGGGCTGGTTGCTTCGGAGACGAGCTATGGAGCTACCGGCCCGCGACCAATGACTGGATGCCGCTTCCAGCAGTCGGCGCCTCTCCGGGCCCGCGCGGGGGGCACGCGGGCGTGTGGGACCCGACAGCAGCGCGGTTCATCATCTTCGGCGGCTCGACGGCGGGGGGGGCGCTGGGCGACCTGTGGGCGTACCGGCCAGGCGCCTATGCGTGGAGTCGCCTGGCGGTGGATCGCCCGGCCTTCCTGGCTCAACCTGCTCACTCCGCGATCTGGGACCCCGCCGGCCAGCAGCTGCTGGCCTTCGATACCGTGGCAAACCGGGTGTGGGCGTACCGCACGGCGGACGCAGCGTGGTCCGACTGGACGCCGGCGCGGGGAGCGCCCGAGCCGCGCGAGGACCCCGCTCTCGTCTGGGACCCCACCCAGGGCCGTGTGCTAATGTTTGGCGGCTATGGCCAGTCCGGGTACGCGGACGACGTCTGGTCGTATCGGCCGGCCGCCAACCGGTGGGAGCGCCTGGCGCCTTCGGGCCAGGGCCCAACCGGCCGCTTTCGCCACACCGCGGTGTGGGACCCCGACGGGGCACAGGTGCTGGTATTCGGCGGGTATCGCGGCGTGGCGCTCGGCGACCTGTGGAGCTACCGGCCGGCGAGCAACAGGTGGATGCTCCTGGCACCGATCGGGCCTGCGCCACCGGCTCGTGCCCGACACAGCGCCGTGTGGGACGCGGAAAGCCGCCAGATGCTGGTCTTCGCGGGGTCGCACGGCGAGCCGCTCGCCGACCTCTGGAGCTATCGTCCGTCGAGCAACAGGTGGACCTCGCTTCGCCCCGCCGGCCCCACACCCCCGACCCATTTTCTGCACGCCGCTGTGTGGGATCCCGGCGGCGCCCGCATGCTCGTGTTTGGCGGCTATGGCGGGCGTCGCTTCGACGAGCTCTGGAGCTACCGCCCGGCCGACAATGCGTGGATGCGCCTGAGCCCGTGGGGCGACCCGCCTCCCGCCCGCGGGCTGCACAGCGTCATCTGGGACCCGAACGGCGCACGGATGCTGGTGGTCAGCGGCTACTTGGGGGGTATACAGAACGATCTCTGGGCCTATCGCCCGGCCAGCAACGCCTGGACGCGCCCCCCGCCCAACGCGCTGGCTCCCGCCCCCCGGCAGCAACACAGCGCGACCTGGAGCCCCGCGGACGACAGCATGCTCGTCTTCGGCGGCTACCGGTCGGGGAGCGAGGCTCTCGCCGATCTCTGGCGCTATCGGCCCATCACGCGGTCCTGGAACCGCATGTCCGCCGACGGCCCGGCGCCCCCAGCGCGCAGCCTCCACAGCGCGGTCTGGGACGACGCCGGCCGCCTGCTCGTGTTCGGGGGCTACGGTCCGCGGGGTTACTTCAACGACCTCTGGAGCTATGCGGTTGAGAGCAACGCATGGGAGCAGCTCGAGCCGGATGGTCCGCGCCCGCCGGCGCGGGAGGACCACAGCGCCGTATGGAGTCCGGCTGCCGGGCGCATGCTTGTGTTCGGGGGCGCGCGCGACGGCCGAGGCCTCGCCGACCTCTGGAGCTACGACGCGGCGAGCGGCCAGTGGACCGAGCTGATGCCGGACGGGCCCGAGCCGCCCGCCCGCTTCCGTCACACGGCGGTGTGGGACGTGGCGGGAGATCAGATGCTGGTCTTCGGCGGCTACGGTGGTGGCTTCCCTGGTGGGTACCTCGATGATCTTTGGAGCTACCGGCCGTCGATCAACGCCTGGGTGCAGCTTGCGTTCGACGGGCCCCGCCCCCCTCCGCGGGCGCGCCACACGGCGATTTGGGACGCCGGGGCGCAGCGACTGCTCGTGCTGGGCGGATTCGCGGGGGGCATCGACTACCTGGCCGATCTGTGGTCGTACGATGCCCGCCGCGGTTCCTGGACGCAGCTGAGCCCCGGCGGCCCGCAGCCGGGAGCCAGGTCCGCCCACACGGCCGTGTGGGATGCGACCCGAGGCCAGATGATCGTGTGGGGCGGATACGGGGGGGCCCTGTACGATGAGCTGTGGACGTATGCGCCGTAGGTGGGTTCGGACCACGCCGGATGACTGTAACCGAGGTTCGACGCGAGGGCGGCCCTCACCCATCCTTGCCCTGCGGGCCGGCGGCCGGCGTCTCCCATAGATGGGCGAGGCGCGAAGCTACCCCCTCTCATCGCAATGGGCGAGGGCTGGGGTGAGGGCTCGCCACTTTGTCCGTGACACCGTTCTTGACGCGCATCTAGGAGTACAGCGTCGCGTAAATTCGTAACCCAGGGGCCTTCACCCTCTCCCCCGCCCTCCCCCGTCGAGGGGGAGGGGGTCTGTCCCCTCGCCCGTCGAAGGGAGCGAGTCCTGGGCTCGTCGTCCCCTCCCCCCTGGTGGGGGAGGGGAGGGGGAGGGGGTCACGAACTTCTGCGATCTTGTACTGGCCCAGGGGCCCGCGGGTCTGACCTTTGCGCTACTTCGATGAGCGCGGAACCCGCCTCGCAGCGGAACCGAGCCGCTGGACGGATATCATCGTGCCACCCACTGCTCCCGGAGGATTCGATGGCTCTCGCTGCTCCGGCTTTCTCGGTTATCTCCCGCCCGATACCGCGCGTGGAGGGGCTCGACAAAATCACCGGCTCCGCGCCCTACTACGTCGATATCGTCCTGCCCAACACGCTCTGGGCAAAAAACGTGCGGAGCCCGGTGCCGCACGCGCGTATCGTCGCGATCGACGTGTCCCGAGCCCTACACGTGCCAGGCGTTCAGGCCGTGCTCACGGCGACGGACATCCCCTTCAAGCGGATCGGTCGCCGCCTCCAAGACACGCCGATTCTTGCGAAGGATCGCGTGCTCTATGTCGGCGAGCGCGTGGCGGTCGTCGCGGCTGAGAGTCTCGAGGCCGCTGAGGAGGGCTGCCTCCTCGTCGACGTCGAGTACGAGGAGTTGCCCGCCGTTTTCGATCCGCTCCAGGCGATGGAACCGGATGCGCCGCTGCTCCATCCCGAACTGCGCTCGTACGCGGGATTCCCAGAATACGTCCCAGAGGAATGGCGCAACGTGCACGCCCGAGCTGAGATCAACCGCGGCGACGTGGAGGAAGGGTTCGCCAGAGCCGACCTTGTGCTAGAGCACACCTTTCGCACGGGCACGATGCACCAGGGATTCCTCGAGCCCTACGCCACCGTTGCCAATATCGCCGACGACGGGCGCGCCGAGTTCTGGCACTCCGCGAAGGCCGTGTTCCGCAACAAAGACGAGATGTCGCGGATCATCGATCTGCCGCCCGAGCAGATCCACTTTCACCAGGTGCACATGGGCGGCGACTTCGGCGGTAAGGGCGCGCCCGGCGATGCGCCCGCCGCCTACTACCTGGCGAAGATGACCGGCCGCCCGATCAAGTTCGTGACGACCAGCTCCGAGGAGCTGACGGCGGGCACGCCTCGCCATCCGTCGTTCTGTCGCATAAAGTCGGGCGTGATGCGGGACGGTACGCTGGTCGCGCGCGACGTCTTCATCGTCTACAACAGCGGCGCCTACGGCGGCTTTCGCCCCAACGTGATGGACGGCATGCTGCCCGGTGGCGCCCAGGCCGGCACGCTCTATCCGTGTCCCAACCTGCGCCTGGACGGCCGCATGGTCTATACCAATGAGGTCCCGCGCACCTACATGCGGTCGCCGGGCCAGCCCCAGGCGGTGTACTCCGTCGAGGCGCACATGGACCTGTTGGCGGGCGAGATCGGCATGGACCGGCTCGAATTCCGCCTGAAGAACGCGCCGCGCAAGCCCGACGGCAGCGAGTCACCCGCGCCGGCGCTGCTGAGCGCCGCGGCCGAGGCCGTCGGTTGGGGGACGCCGAAGCGGCCGTTCGTCGGCAGAGGGCTGGGCCTCGCCCAGCGGAATATGGGCGGCGGCCCCGGGTCCTCAGACCTCACGGTCAATCCCGACGGCACGGTGACCGCGATTACCGCCGCGCCCGACGTGGGGACCGGCACGCTGACGGTGGTTGGCGCGGTCGTCGCGGAGAGCCTGGGTATTCCGATCGAGGCTGTGCACGTGGTGCACGGCGACACCGACTCCTTCCCCAATGACACCGAGGCTGGTGCCAGCCGTATGACGAACGCGGCTGGCCACGCGACGATCGCCGCCACCGACAAGTTGAAGGAGCAGCTCGCTCCGCTGGCGGCGGTCATGCTGGGTACCGAGTCGGCGACCTGGACGAACGGCGGGTGGGAGGCTCCCGACGGCCGCTTCGTCTCTTTCCACGATCTCGCGGGGGAGATGATCGGCCCGGGCGATCCGGCCGGCCACGTGAATGTGACCATCACCGTACCGGGCGGGACCGAGCCGGAGCGCTCGGCCCAGGCTGCTGAGGTAGAGGTGGACCCCGAGACCGGCGAGGTTCGCGTGCTGCGGCTCGCCAGCGCACAGGCCGTGGGCACGATCATCAACGAGACGGCGCACCAGGGCCAGATCGAGGGGTGCGTGGTGCAGGGCTACGGCTATGCTCTGACGGAAGAGCTGGTCATCGAGGAGGGGCGCGTGAGGACCGTGCACCTGGGGGACTACAAGCTTCCCACCATGCCCGACGTGCCGCCGCTCACGACCATCAACCTGCCTTTCCATGGCGAGGGGCCCTTTGGCGCGCAAGCCGTCGGCGAGACACCCGTCGTCCCGACACCCGCCGCCATCGCCAATGCGGTCGCCGACGCTATTGGCGTGCCGGTGACGCAACTGCCCCTGAGCGCCGAGCGTGTGCTGGAGCTGATTGACTCAAAGGGACGAGATTCGTAGAAGCCCGCGGACAGAGAGCTACTCGGGCTCCGGGACGACTTCACCCAGCGCGCGTCGCACGGCCCGGGTAACGCGTTCCAACAGCCCGGTCGACACACGGAGTCCCACGGGCCCATCCCCCAGAAACTCTCGGGCAATGGTCGTGATCTCTTCGCAAAAGAGGACACTGTCATGCAGGAGGCCGCCAACGCCCCGCTCAATCGGGATGTGCGTTGGGCCAAGCCGACCGACGGTGAAGATCGGAACAACGATGACGTCGTCCATCATTCGGTTCCGCACGTCCTCGGAGACCACAAGCGCCGGGCGCGGCTGGTGCGGGTCGTCAGGCTGGCCCGGGGTGTAGACCGACCAGATCTCGCCGCGTCGCGGCGCCCGGCTCTCCATGGGCTAACGATGACGAAAGATACGTTCGGCTGATGCGTCCTGAATACGCCTCCAGGCTGCGCGTTCTTCACGCTCGACAGCCGATGGTGGTACGCCGAACTGCTCCTCCATCTCTCCGTCTTGCTGTTGCGCCCACCAAAGCCGCAATGCCTCATCGATGACAGCACTGCGGTCGAGATCCGGATGCCGCCGAATGAACGCATCCACGGCACCGAGGATGGCAGGGTCCACGGTGGCTCCGATTTTGACTCTGCGTCGTTTCACTCGCTGCGCCATATCACTGACATTGTAGCGGACAAAGTGTCGGACATACTGCCACCCGCCATGAGAACGGGCAGCACCGGGTATGGCTAGTACAGCGTCGCGCAAGTTCGTGACCCGGGCACTTCACCCTCTCCCCCACCCTCCCCCGTCGAGGGGGAGGGTGTTTCGCGCTCGTTCCCTCCCCGACGGGGGAGGGAGTTTCGCGCTCGTTCCCTCCCCCGTCGAGGGGGACGGAGTTTCGCGCTCGTTCCCTCCCCCCTAGCGGGGGAGGGTTGGGGAGAGGGGGGAGGTTACGAACTTCTGCGATCTTGTACTAGCCTGCCCTCCGACGGTTCTTCATGTAGTCGACGATGAGGTACTCGCCGAGGCGGCTAGGGTCGGCGAAGAAGATACGGCCGCTGTTGATCCTCGTCATGGCCTTGATGAACGAGGTGACGACGGGTTCGGTGTCCAGCATGAAGGTGTTGACGGTGATGCCTTCGCGCGTGCAACGGTTCACTTCCCTGAGCGTGTCATCCATCGCCTGGCGCATGCTCCAGCCACCGTCTGAGAAGCCGGACCACCCCCAGCCGGTGGAGTTGGCGTGTGGCTCGCCGTCCGTGATCAGGATGATCTGTCGCGTGCCTCCTTTTCGCTTTGCGAGCATCTCGCGCGCCACTCGGAACGCCTCCGGCAGATCGGTGCCTCGGGGGTCGATCCAATAGGTGTCGAGAAGCATGTGCGGCTCCAGCGGGAGCACGAAATACGAGAACGCGGCCACGTGCAGCGTATCCCTGGGGAACTTGGCGCGGATGAGGCTATCGAGAGCCAGCGCGACTCTGCGGCCGGCCTGAAAGCGCCCCCCGTGGAGCATGGAGTAGCTCATGTCCAGCATGATGACCGTGGAGCACTCGTTCAATGACGACGTCTGGTAGACCTCGAAATCGTCCGCGTTCAACCGGACCGGCGTGCCCCCACCCTTCCGGCGTAAGGCATTCATCACCGTGCCATATGTGTCGATGGCAAACGCATCCCCGAACGCGTAGCGCTTTGTCTCGTCCAGCCGCTCGACGCCCCAACCCCACCGAGTGAGGGTGTGCTCACCCGCGAGGCCCCTGTCGATGTGGCCGAAGATGTCCTCGAGCGCGCGCTCGCCGATCTTCCGCATGGCACGAGGCGTGAGCGACCATCGATCGCCTTTGCGCTGGATAAAGCCTGCCTCCTCGAGCATCCGCACGAAGTCCTGCAGCTCTTCCGCCATGCGCCGCGCCTCGTCGCCGACGAGGCGTCCGATCTCGTCGCTGTCGATCCGGCTGGCGTCGTTGGTCTTCACCGCGTCCAGCAGCTCCTGCTCTAGCTCATCGAGCCCCTTCATGTCGCCCATGAGGCGCATCGCCTCATGGAGCGTCAGCGGCTCGTCTCCGACGAAAGGTAGGCCATCACCTCGGTCGTTCGGGAAGAGCCGGCCCATGTTCGCCATAAGGCGGGCGAGGTCTCGCTGGAGCTCGCCGTTCTGGAACAGTGGATCGAGCATCTGCTCGAGCTCGCGCCGCATGTCCGGCGTCATGGAGTCGAGTAGGGACTGCATCTGGGCCATCTGGCGATGGAGGTGCTCGGCCAGCTGATCGACGTTTCCGATGTCCTTGGGGAAGAACTGGCCCCACTTTTCCATGAACTCCTCGAACCCCGAGTCGTCGCCGTGGCGGTGCTGCTCCAGGAGGTCATTCAGGTCGTGCACCATCTGCTGCATCTGGGCGAGGGTCTCGGGCGTCATCGCCCCGAGGCCCTGCTTCAAGCCCTGGAAGTAGTTTTCGAGCATCTGCTGCCGCAGCATGTCGATCAGCTCGTTGAACTGGCGTTGCGCGTCCTGGTCCATGAACTCGTAGTCCTGGAGGGTGTGGATCCGGCCACCTACACTCGGGGGCAGCGCGTCGAGCTGGTCCAGGCGTTTGCGCACCATGTTCTCCAGCATCTCCAACAGTCCCAGGTCTTCAGTCCCAGGTCCCAAGTCTGACCCCGGGCGATCCTCTTGCCCCTCCTCCGTTGCTTCTGGGGGTGACTTGGGACTTTGGACCTGGGACCTGGGACCTGCCCTTTCGCGGCCGGCGTCGAGGCGGCGCTGGATACCCGCCCGCTCGGCCTGAATCACCTGCTCCAGCCGCTCTTTGATGTCGTCCATGACGGAGTCCAGGTTGTACCGCTGCAGCTGCTGCTGCCGTCGCTGGCGCAGGAGCTCGAGGAGATCGCGCAACCCAGACATCCTGCGGCCGGACGGGAGATGTGCGCCGCGCTGCAGCATCTCGCGCATCGCCGACCGCAGGTCGCCATCGTCGAGGAGCCTGTCTGCGAGGTGCTCCATCAGGTCACTTGCAGTGAAAGGATCCAGCTGTTGGGACCCATCCCAACGGGCGTACCGATAGATGGCCATGCGCAACTCCCGCGCCATTTCAGAGCACGATATCAGAGCCGGCGGAGCGGCGCTACGGGAGACGGGGTCTTGAATCAGATTGGACCGGGTTGGGATGGCAATGAGCAAGCTCAAAGCTCACGGCGATCCCCCGCGAAAAAGAAGAGCTAAAATGCGCCACCCTGCCCCAGCACAAGCGGTTTCAGTGGACGCCTGGTCGAACCGCAGCGAGCGCGGGGCAACAAGACCGGAGACCTCGCGGGAAGGAAGAACCGATGACTGTGGCGGACAAAGTCGTCGTGATCACGGGCGCCGCCCGAGGGATGGGGCGGGCGTACGTACAGGGATTTCTGGAGAAGGGCGCCAGAGTCGCGGCCCTCGATCTGTCGTGGGTTCCTACCGGCGTCTCCGGCGATCGGGATGACGCATTCGCGCGCGAGCTGCACGAGCGTGACGACGCCCTGCCGCTGACGTGCGACATCACGGACGTCGAACAAATTCAGAGCGCCTACGAAGCGATCATCGAGAGGTTCGGGACCGTCGACGTCCTCATCAACAACGCGAGCCTCCGTCAGATCGACTTGTTCCCTCCAACCGGAGCCATCCTTACCCTGGACACCAAAGATTCCGACTTCGAAAAGATGTTCGCCGTCAGCGTCTTTGGGACGCTGAAGGTTACTCGTGCATTCATCCGGCCAATGCTGGAGAAACGGTCGGGAAGCGTGATCGTGGTCTCCAGCGGCGGCGGCATTCCGCGTCCCGACCCCGAGGGAGGCACGATGTCGCTTGCGGGCACCAGCCGCGAGCAACCCTACCAGGCCGCTAAGGCGGCCGTGACGGCCCTGTTTGGCTATCTCGCCACGGAGGTGAGGCCATACAACGTGGCCGTCAACGTAATCAATCCCGCATCAACCAAGACGACTGGTTACGAGGAACGCGCACTCGCGCGTGCCGCCGCCGCTGGCAGCGAGTCCCAGAGGCCGGCGGGCGGCGGGGCTCGCCCGGCGAGACCCGAGCACGTGGTGCCCATCGCGCTTTACCTAGCAGAGCAGAACGCGACATCCGGGGTCTCTGGCAAGATTTTCAGCGTGATGCAGTGGAACGCCGCGAACGGCTTCGGCGGGCCGGAGGTCTGGGCCGCGGAATAGGCTTTCAGGAGCGCTGCCGGGGGGTGACCGGTGCTTTCTGACCTCGTCGGTGGTAGTGAGGCCGAGCGTTCAGGATCCTTGGCCAGGGCGGAGAAAAGGGGGAAACGAACGCGTGGCTGGGCCGATGCCATGTGGGGACTGGCTGCCCCGGCCTCCCGATTCGCCTGGAGGCACGCCGCTCGTTAGGGTGGCGGCAGTGATGATGGCGGTTCCGGTGGGCCGACCGACGCGGGCGTGACCGACACCGCGCCGCTTGTGAAACCAACCCCCCGCCGTGGGATACGGTACAGGTGCCGAGATGAGCGGGCCGGCTAATCAGAGCTAAACGAGCGAGAACTTGACGCGCGGTGCACACTTCCCACAGCTCGGCGATGAACTTCAGTGCCGCCTGGTAGACCAGCGTAGCTCCAATGAGTGGAGCGTCTCATGTTTCCTGATCGAAACCGCATGGACGGCCAGGCTGACGTCACGAACAGGAAAGCTCTATACCGAGGGCGACGAAGCGGAATTCTGGGTCCACGGCCTCGATCCGCGTCAACAGCTAGTGCTCGTAAGCGACTCGGACTTTGGGCGACTGCCGATCTCGGACCGTATGCGCCCGCGATATCTTCTCGCTCTTCGATCAGTGCTCCGGAGCACTTCCCCTCAAGAGCTGGCCTCCGTGCATCCGAGCGACTTGTCGGAAGCGAAGGGGATGTTCAACCGATGTATCCGGAAGGATCAGTGGGATTGGTTAACGGTCTACTCCGCGCTGGGTCGCCCCGACATCCAATTTCTCCGTAGGGCAACGGATGCGGTCGGACTGCTCGCAAGTGCGCTAAGGCGGAACGATGGCGCTCTCCGGGATGCGTCCGTCGAGGCTGTCAAGCGTCTCGAGCTGGCGATCATGGTCGAACGAGCCTACCAGCGGATTGAGAGCAGTGCTCCGAGACTAGGAGCAGTGCTGGAGTTTCAGCCAATCCCGTCGGGCCCGAACGAGGAGGAGCGGCGCGACGAAGACCTGGCCGACGACTCATACATCCTCTCGCAGGTTGCGAGAGTGAAGCTAGACCGTGCGAACAGAGTACACAGACAAACGCTGCAGAACCTA
Organism: uncultured Chloroflexota bacterium; assembly: GCA_964417895.1. Taxonomy (GTDB): domain Bacteria; phylum Chloroflexota; class UBA6077; order UBA6077; family SHYK01; genus CAYQJS01. The sequence goes on from CAYQJS010000041.1 coordinate 15,918, forward strand.
GCGGAATTTCTCTATGAGCACGGTCATCTAGTTCAGCGAAGCAAACTGATCGACGCTTTCTGCCACCTAAAGTCTGGACCGGCCATCTTCGAGATTAAGAGCATCACTCCTGAAAACGAACGTTCTCAATGCAGGGAGGCGCTTAGCCAACTTTACGAATACCGGTATCTGCACTCCCTGCCCGGTGCGACGCTCTGGCTCGTCTTGTCGGAAAGACCCCGACTAAGATGGCTCGTGGACTACTTGCGGGCCGATCGCGAAATCGGTGTGTTATGGATGGAGGAAGGACGTTTGGGCGGGCCGAGCTTCGGCTCGCTGCTGGATGGTGGCGGCTAGCGACAAGCTGCAAGCAAGGACCTCAAGCGAGTGCGGAAGGTGACCGCCCCGTTCCTGTGGCCGAATCTGTCTTGCGCACGGACGCCTCGATGGTCAGCAGCACAGGCGGCACGTTCTCGGAAACAAGGATTGGCGCGATTAATGCCCAACACGGCAAGAAGCTCGAGGCCAACCTTTATCCAGTTAAGGCTAACTTCACCGTCCGACAGAGCGTGTCCCACGAACATGATCGGAAAGTCGGTTCTGGTTAAGGACAGCACGGGCGTGAGAAAAGGTTAACCCACGATTCTGCGGGTGGCCCGAAAGGCTCTGCGTTCGGTAACACGATCTGGTCGTAGTGTCCGCGCCCGGGCACCCGTTCTCAAAGCAGTCCGGCGTTGGGGTTCCGTCGGGGTCTGGGCGGACGAGCGGCTGCCTCACGAGTGTACTTATCAAAGATCGAGTCGGTTATCCTTGCGGCGTTGGCGTTGTGGCTGGCGAGGAACAACGCATAGAGCGGCGCGTTGACAGAGTTCCTCATGATTACCGGCCGGCTTGTGTAGGGGAACAGGCTGCGGACATCTGCGATGTAACGGTCTGCCAGTCGTTGCGCGTCGAGCCGATCCCGCATCGCGCGTACGTCTCCAAACAGGTCGGCGACGTGAAGGTACAGGCTTTCGACCCACTCGGTGTCCTTGAATAGCAGTTTCAGCCGCTCGCTCGAGGTAGGATCGGGTGCCTCGTCACGCGGCAGCAACCGGTTCACTCCCATGACTGGGAAGTTGATGAATAAATCGAGGGCCTTTGTGGCGGCGAGGACCTCGATGGTGGCCCAGTCCACCTGCAACCCGTACGGGTCAACAAAGACAAATCCTCGTCTGTAGCTGTCATAGGTGATAGTCCGGGCAACATCTCGGGTCAGAAAGCGGTTGGCGTCGCCTGTGTGGAAATGAATATCAGATCGACCACGCGTGTCGGCGTGGTTATGTAGTTCCGCGATCCTGGCCGATGAGAGATCGATGAACCAAAACTCATCGAACGGCGGCTCGCAGTCCAGAGCAACCAGTGGCGAGCCATCCACGTATTCGTCGACTTCGGGGTCGAAGTATTGGCCAGCACCGGCGAACGCGTCAATGAAGCTGGATCGCTTGAGCCAGGGCTGACGATGCATGATTCTGGTGTAAGCCTGCAGATACTTGCCCAGAAGATCAAGCTTGTCTCGCGACCAGGGCCGGATTGGTCGGCTCACTGCGGCCCCAGCCATGCAGTTGTGGTGCTCACCACGTCCATTGTTCCAGCCGTCAGCAGCAACTGGACTGCCCTTGCCTCCCACGCCCTTCGTGCGGCACCCGGGGGTACTCATCCCATGTTCTCCCATCAAGCTCTCGGCCCTTCTCCTTCGGGGTTCCCCCGCCCCACTGCTTGTGGAAGAAAGAGACGTAGGCAGCCCCGCAGCGGTCCCGCAGATCTCGCACCCAACTCGGATCGATCGACCGGTAACGAGGTCCGCTCTCGCCGCCCGTGATCAACCAATGGAGATGATCGAGACGAAGTGACGGAAGTGGACCGAGCAGCGGTTCCGCGCTTACAAATCGGACAACGGCCGGCACTTGGCGTAGGTAGTGATTGGCACGCCAGGAATAGCGGTCTAGCTCCACGGATGTGCCGGCCCAAACGTTGCGCGGCCACGGAAGAGTGGGGGCTAGTTGCGCCATTCGCTTAGGACGCTTGGTCAGTACCTGGAACGTGTGCCAACTGGCCGCTTCCATAACCTGAAACACGTTCCGGATAAACAGCTCGGGCACAGCGTCATGGAACAAGTCCGACATGCTGTTCACGAAAACTAGCCGCGGCGCTGCCCACGACAGCGGAAGATTCAGGCGCTGCGGCCACAGCTTAACATCGAACCCTTGCTCGTACGGATGGCCGCGCACTCCCCGGAAACGTTCGGCGAATCGGAGTGCGTAACAATGATCGCAGCCGGGCGACAACTGTGTGCAGCCCGTGACGGGGTTCCAGGTGGCGTTGGTCCACTCTATCGGCGATCGGTCGCTCATGCTCCTAGGATAGAAATTTCGTTCCAATGTGTCAATATTGCGATCTGCCTCGGGTGCCCCAGGGTTAGTGCGCTACGCGTGATCCGTCTTGCCGTGTCGTACATAGACGCGGCTTTTGCCCATTCGTGAGCGCGCTAAGTTCGGGGGCACCCGTCTGCCTCTCTAAAATAGAGCACGATTTGCATGACGCACTACAGTGAAAACCAGCGATGCCTCCGTCGCGTGGATGCGCAAGCGGATCCTGGAGTCGGTGCGAGCGTTCATGGCCGGCGGTGAGCCGATCGGCCTGGACCCGGCGATTCCCCACCATCGGCTACGGAGCGAAGAGAAGGTCATCCCCGCCGACATGCCCTGGCAGTCGCTGCTGGACTACCCGGAGACTCCGAGCCTCGCGGGAGTCCGCTGACCCAAGGCCCAAAAGCTCCCGACCCCGCGGGTGGAGGCGGGCCGATCGGCGATCTTTATGGGTGAGCCGATGCCGAGCTGGCTACGTATCCAGGGTGCTGGAAGCGAACACCTGCTCGTATGAGTACTGGTTCTTCACGATTCCGAATTCGTAGTTGAACTGGAAGAACGTATCGATCGTGCCCTGATTGGCGGTGATCCCGTGCTTGAAGGGATCGCCCCAATCCCGCGTCTGCTCGACGAAGCGCTCTCGGAGGTTGACAACCGAGAATCCGGCGCGGTCGTTCAGAATGTCGTCGTAGGCGATCTGCTTCGACTTCTCGAAGGCCTCGTAGAGCTTGCCGGCCAGCTCGGGATGCTGGCGGTCGACCTTCCTACTCATTGCGATGCAGTGAACCGGCGTGTAGATCCCCGTCTCCCCGTAGAGCTTCGCGTCCTCTTCCACGTAGTTCGGCCACAGGCGCTTGAATCGGGGATCGTTCTCCAGGATGTCGAAGGCCTTGCCGTCCGATATGTCCGTCATGAGCGCGTCGGCGTCGCCGTCCGCAAGCACCTCGACGACGCCCTTGCGGCCCTCGAACCGCTCGACGCTCGGCCATTCCTTATGGACGGGGTAAGGGTCGCGGCTCACGACCCAGGTGATCTTGTCGACGTCCACGCCGTATCGGTGTTTCAAGAGGCCTTTCAGCCAGATGCCGATGGCGCTGCCCGTGAGGCTGCTCCACACCTTCTTGCCTTCCAGGTCTTTGGGCGTGTTGATGCCGGCATCGGCCCGAGTGAAGACGTAGGTGTAAACGGGCTTCCGCTTGGAGAAGACGGGAAGGGCGACGATCTCGTAACCAAGCTCCACGGCGGGGAGCAGGTTGCCGATGTTGTAGTCGGACAGGCCGAAATCGCCGGTCACCATCGGGTTGTCGGCGGGGATGGCCGTGCCACCGCCAGGTGATCGGCTGGGCACGAACTTCACTCCCTCGATGGGGACTCGGCCGTCGCAGAACGGGATGGTGATGTCGTAACGCATGGTCGGAACCGCTAGCTCAATTTCCTCAGCCACGACGACCTCCTGAGTCTTTTTGGGCTTCGCTGTCTCGAACCTAGCTCGTTTCTACCGGTCGGGGATGTGCTCTCGGACTCTATCTGTCAGGACAAACCCAGTGTATCAGCGCCACCTGAAGAGTGGGCGTCTCGGGAGCGCCTGAGTCAAAAGCACTTGCTTTCCAGACGGATTGCGAGCCCGCAGCGCGTCCTCCCAACCCGGCAGCTCATCCCTCTCGACCGTAGTGCCCGAAGGTGTGCTCATAATCGCGCTGCAGCTCGTGCGGTAGGAACTCGGCCTCCAGCGCGCGGATGTCATCCGACCTCAGGAGCGCTGCCATGTGCCGACCCACCGGGCCCCAGCGGCTCTGCCGCTGGCGCTCGGCCCAGTCCTCCACGGCTGACATGCCTTGCGCCTTGAAGTCGTTCAGGTAGTCCCACGCCGCCTGCAGGCCGACGCTCGTCGTCATAGCGGGGAACAACACCGCCGCGGCGCCCATCTCGTGCCACTGCTCCAGCGTCGGGGCTGGGGGCGGCCCGCCGAAATGGGGCATGACGGCGCCCGGGATGAGCCGGCACGCCTGGGCCGCCTCCTCGATCGTCTGGACGTTGTTGAGCCAGATCAGGTCGGCGCCCGCTTCCACGTAGGCGATGCAGCGGTCGACAGCCTCTTTGTAGCTCCCGCCCTCGGCGCCGATGAGATCGCAGCGCGCGCAGATGATGAAGTCCGGATCGAGGGCGTTTTTCGCCGCCGCCGCCGCCCTGACCTTTCCGATGGCCTCCTCCAAGGAGATGCAGCGCCGGCCGGCCATGGTTCCCGACTTCTTTGGTGACTCCTGGTCCTCCAGGTGAACCCCCGCCACTCCTGCGCGGACGTACTCTTGCACGGTGTGGTGGACGTTGACGGCGTTGCCATAGCCGCTGTCAGCATCCGCGAATACTGGAATGTCGGCGGCGGCGGCGACCCGGCGGGCGTTCTCCACCATGTCGCGCATCGTGATGACGCCCACGTCGGGCAGGCCCAGGAGATATGCCGCCGTCTGGGAGCCCGACATGTAGAAGGCCTGGTAGCCCACCAGTTGCGCCATTCGCGCCATGATGGGACTGAAGCCCCCCGGCATCACCAGGGGCTCAGGATCAGCCAGCAGCTCTCGAAATCGCCGGCGCCTGGCGTCCGCCATGTCCCCTCCTTCCGGGTTCCGAGTTCCAGGTTCCGAGTCAGCACTCGGAGCTTGCCGTCCTGACGTACCGAACATCGATGCCCGAGTGGCAGCGGCCAGTGTAACAACTCCCGCGGCGAATCGCTTGCCTGCTAGACTCTCGGAGCTCGGAGCTCGGAGCTCGGAGCTCGGAGCTCGGAACTCGGAACTCGGAAAATGGCCAACATTCGGCTGACACTGGGCTGCGGCGACTACGATCTGACTCGGGCGCTGATCGACGGCAGCGTTCGCCCCGCCGGGATCGACCTCACCGTCCTCGCTATGCCGTCGCCCGAACGGCACTGGCGCATGATGCGTTTCGAGGAGTTCGACGTCGCCGAGCTCTCGATGTCGCACTACCTCGTTGGTCAAGCCGAAGGACGTGCCTTCACCGCCATCCCAGTTTTCCCCCACCGGCGCTTCCGCCACTCCTTCATCTTCTGCCGGTCGGACGCAGGCATCGAGCAGCCGCGGGACCTGAATGGGAAGCGGGTGGCCCTCCGAACGTTTCAGAACACCGCCGGGGTCTGGACGCGCGGCATCCTCGCGGACGACCACGGCGTCGATCTGAGTAGCATCCACTGGTTCGCGCAGGACGAGGAGGAGACACCCTGGGAGCCGCCGGACTGGCTGCACATCGAGCGCGTTTCACAGGGCGCGAACCTTGACGCGCTGCTGGTAGAGGGGGAGCTCGACGCGGCAATCTACCCGGAAATGCTGCCGTCGTTTGCCCGCGGCCATCCGCGCGTGCGCAGGCTCTTCGAGCGCCCGAAAGAGGTGGAACGCGACTACTTCCAACGCACCGGCATCTTCCCCATCATGCACACCGTCGTCGTTCGCGACCAGGTGCTGCGCGACTTTCCCTGGGTAGCCGTCAGCATGGTGCGTGCCTTTCGGGAGGCCAAGGAGCGCTGCTACGCGCGCCTGGCTGACCCCCGGCAGACGGCGCTCGCCTGGGTGCAGGACCTGCTGGAGGAGCAGCGTCAGTTGATGGGACCGGACCCGTGGCCGTACGCGCTGGAGCCCAATCGTGCAGCGCTCTCAACGCTGCTCCGGTACTCCCAGGCGCAGGGGCTGATCCCCACGATCCCGAAGGTCGAGGATCTCTTCGCCCCCAACTCGCTGAGCGAGTCGCCACGGTACGTCTCGTAGTCGACGCACTCGAATTGGGCTGCCGACATCCACGCTCTGTGGAGGCGCATCAGCCGGGGAGCATAATGGCGACATGCGGCGCATAACGATCGTTGCCCCGGACGAGATTCTTGAACGAATGCGGTTGCTGGCTGCCGACCGGCGCGACCGTTATCCGCGAGGCGCTCGAACAGAAGGTAAAAGAGTACGGTCCGAAGCCCAAGAGCCTCGGAATCGGCGACTCCGGGTTCACGGATACGGCGCGCCGAATCGAAATGAGCCGGTGCCGCCAGTTTCATGGCGCTGATCCTGGCGACATACCATCCGTAGCGAATGCTCAGTCCACTTGCACACCGAGGCGCAGCGTCTTACCCGTCAGCCGCGTGACTGGCGGGTGTTCTTCGTCTACGTAGCAGGCCAGAGCCTCGGCGAGAATTACGGCCACGCCCTCGGCCTTCCCGAGCTCTCGTACCACACGGCACTCGACGCTGCAGTAGCTGTCCTTCACGAGCGGCGCCTTCACGTGCTTCGCAGGTAGTGGCGTGAGGCCGAGGATGGTGAACTTGTCCTCCACCTCCCGGCCGCTGAGCCCGCGGCTCTTGCCGATGGCGCCAACGTGCGCCTCAGAACAGGTGTTGAGCACCAGCTCGCCGGTCAGCTGCACCGTCTCGTAGCTGTAGTTGCCCGTCTGCATGCCGATCAGCAGCAACGGCGGGTCTTCCCAGACGCCCAGCGCCCGAAAGGCGAACTGGACGTTCGGCCTTCCGTCGCGACTCGTGGTGTACAGATAGAGGCCGGTGGGAGTCGCCCGGAACGCGCGCGAGAGCGCGGTCTCTTGGAGCACCTTCTTTCCTCCTGATGTGGCTTTTCGGTTGGGGGACGCGGCCCGAGTCTCAGCTCGCCATTATTGTTGCGAACGGGCGCCTCAGCAAATTCTGGAGCGCGAAGCGGCAGGCCAAACGACTCTCGCGTTGCGCCAGCAACCGCCCGTGCATCATTATTGCCCCTTGGGATTCAGGAAGCGCCAGGTGGAAGGAATGCGGGCACGGACCGTGAGTGGTTTTTCCAACGTCCAGCTCCGGATGGTGCTGCCACCCGCTCCGTGGACGCGTGCTTTCGAGGATGGGCGCGTCGGCATCCCGGGCGTTTCCTGGGAATGCAACTTTGGCGTCGAGAACGCGCCCGAGCGATTCGTTGCATCGGAGGCCTACGACGTCGGGGAGAACGGTGTGCGGCGCCTGGCGATTTCCCACCTTAAAGGGTCGCCGGCCGTTGCGCTTCCAGTGTACTTCGGCCGCGAGCTCATGCAGCGCAACCTCCTGGTTCGCAAAGACTCCAACCTGCACCACCCGAGCGACCTGGCTGGCAAGCGGGTTGGTTCGCACCTGGGACCCGGGTCTGGCACGGGCGGCGCCGTTCTGATGATGCTCGAGCAGGCGTATGGCGTGCCCCTCCACGAGATCGAGTGGCATCTCGGCGACCCCGCCTCGCTTCCGATGAACCGCATGGGGCTGGATTTGCGCCCGGCGCCCCTCGACGAGGAGCCGACCTTCGCAATGTTGTCGCACGGCGATGTGGACGCCCTCATCATCACCGGTGGGCCGCGCTACTTCTCGCTCCTCGGGTGCGACAAAATCGATGAAGCGCTCGCCCGACACCCGGACCTGCGCCCCTTGATCGAGGACCCGGGCGTGATGGCGGACGCCTACCGACGCACGCGCCTGTATCCCATCACCGATGTCGTGGTCGTTCGGCCCGATCTCCCACAAATAGATCCCGCGCTGCCACCCCGGCTCGTTGACGCATTCGCCCGCGCCAACGCCCTGGCCTCCGAGTACCGCGGCGCGGATGAAGAGGCGATGGCCCGCCGAGAGATTGAGCTGCTGGGCGAAGATCCGCACCAGTGCGGGCTGGGCGAGAACGAGATTCACAACCTCGCCACCTGGATCGACTTCCTGTATCGGCTAGGCGCCATCGATCGCGCCTTCGATCCGGCCGAGCTGTTCGTCCCCTCAACGCGTCCCTGACTCCGGGATGGTTCTCGGCCCAACCTGGTAATCTTTGAATGTGTCATGCTGAGCCGCAGGCGAAGCATCTGGGGTCGGCAATGGGCTGCGAGCCTGCGACCCATGTTGTCGGCGCCTACAGACCCTTCGCTGTGGCTCAGGGTGACCGTCCAGAGCAGCCGCAGGCGAAGCATCTGTGGGCGCTTCGCTGCGCGGTAGTGGTGTTCAGAGCCTGGAGCAGATGTGACCGCGCCGCACTTCAACGGGTCCATCGGCCTGCGCGGGCAGACTGAGCTGACCGTGAGGCCTGAGCACACCGCTGCCCACGAGAGCGGCGGCCTACTGCCGGTGGTGCTCTCGACGCCGCGCCTGCTCCAGGTGGTGGAGGAGGCGACCCACCGATTGGCGGCTCAACACCTCGATGAGGGGTGGGTGAGCGTCGGCTTCGAGGTTGTGCTCGAGCACCTCGCTCCGAGCGAGATCGGTGACACGATCACGGCCGAGGTGCTGCTAGAAGCTGCCGAGGGCCGCGACTTGATCTTCCGCTTCACCGTTCGCGACCGTGGCTCTTTGCGCGAGGTGGGCCGCGGGACCCAGACCCGCAAAATCGTCCTCATGGAGGACTTCATGAAGAAGCTGAAAGCCGAGCGCCTCCCCCACTGATGGGCCAGTTGCTATGGACATGGTCTTTTTCGTCCGGTAGGGGAGGGGCTTGTCCCCTCCCGCCTCGCGGCCTGAGTAGAGACCTGCGCGGCGGGGGACAAGCCCCCGCCCTACTGGAACGGCGCAATGGCGATATCCATCACAAGTGACCCACTAGAGTAGACGGCACAACCACTAAGGCGGGTGTCACTCTGAGGAAACGAAGAATCCGCGCCCCACGAGGGGCGGATTCTTCGCCTGGCGGCTCAGAATGACAAACGAGAGGAGTCCAACGCATGCAGACAAGAGATGTTCAGTGGGGTGAGCTCAAGGGCGTTCGCAAGTTCGAGCACGCCCATGAGCTGCCGGAGGACTACCGCGACTTCCTTCTCAAGCTCGTGTGGGTGCAGGCCGACACCGAGTTCGCCTCCGTCCAGCAGCACCGTCCGTGGCTTGATACCGCCCCGACGTTCGAGGATCGCTGGATCGAGGCTCGCATCATCGCCGACGAGATGCGCCACGGGTGGCAGATGGTCAAGCTCCTGGAAGACTTCGGCGCCGACGGCCAGCACTACATCCAGGACCTGATGAACCGGAAAGAGCACGAGCACAAGCTCGACTCATTCAACATGGACTTTGAGCGATGGGAGGATGTCGCCGCGTTCCTCTGTCTCGTGGACCGGGTTGGCATGTTCCAGCTGCGCGCGTTCCAGGAGTGCAGCTATGGGCCGCTCGCCCGCGCCATTCCACAGATGCTCACCGAGGAGAACCTTCACATCGGCGCCGGCCGCAATGCCCTCAATAGGATCGCGAACGACCCCAGCTATTACGGGGACAAACAACTGGCGCAGGCGGCCGTGGCCAAGTGGTATCCGCGTGCGCTGGACATGTTCGGGCACGCGGGCTCCGCCGGCAGCGAAATGGCGGTGCGTCTGGGCATCAAACGCTGGCGAAACGAGGAGGCGCGGAGCATGTACGTCGACGAGGTCGCGCCGATCCTAGAGAAGATGGGCCTGGCCGTTCCCGACCAGGACCGCGACCGCCGGGTGGCGTAAGCGGTCCGCCCAGCTCGGTCGCCGTTCTGCCACCCCGGCTTCCCGTAGGGGTCGGGCGCCCGACCCGCGTGGCCCCCACATAGAGGTTGGGCGAGGCATGCCAACCGCCCCTACGGGCGGCAGGGATCCTTCCGGCTAATACCCGTCGGGGCAAGAGCACCATGGTTGAGCGATCGGGCAGGCTCCCTCTCCTGCCGCAGCGGGAGAGGGGTGGGGTGAGGGCAAACCTCGATGGCCGATGATATTAGGGTTCGGCAGGGGGCCCTCACCTAACCTCTCCCATCGCAATGGGAGAGGGATCTGGCTGAACGCATCCGGGCGTTTGAGTGCAACCCATGATTCACTTCCGCCGAGCTGTGCTATCCCATGACCCACAGGTGAGCGTTCCAGGCGGTGACGGGCTGTGGGCGCTGCACACCGGTCACTCCCCGAACCTCTTTCCGGACGGCCGAGACGTCAGAGCTGTAGGTAAGAGGGATGTAGAGCACCTGGTCGAGGCTGAGCTTGACCAAGTCGGCAGCGATCCCGTCCCGCTCCGTACTGTTCACTGTGGTGAACAGCCGAGTGACCTGCTGGTCGTAGGCGGGATTGCTGTAGCCCGCGATGTTCTGCCCCCTCCACCGCGTGGCCTCTGAGCTGATCTCGCTCGTGAGGTAGGCCTCGAAGGCGCGGTAGCTCAGGTCGGAGCTGGTCAGATTGACGCCTTGCAGCCTGGTCCTGACCTCGTCTTTGTTGGCGGTGCCGGGGATGATGACCCCGTCGGGCTCGAGGCCGGCAGTCTTCCACACGTTGGAGATAGCCAACATCTCCTGGATGTTGGTCTGGATATCGCCCGTGGTGGACAGCTGGATCGCAAAGGGGGCGCCGGCCTCAGACCGGTACAGCCCATCGACGCCGCGGTTCAGGCCCGCTTCAGCGAGCAGCCGATGGGCCTGGCTGACGTCGAAGTTCAGCTTGGGCAAGCCGCGCTGCTGGGCGAGTCGATAAGCGGGATCTCCTCGCAGGAGGGCGATGTCGTCAACGGATGAAAGCCCATGCTGAACGGTCTCGGCGATGGTCTGCCGGTCGATTAAGTTCACGAGCGCCTGCCGAACGCGAACGTCCCGCGCCCAGAGTGCGCTGGGGTCGCGCAGCTGCCACATCCCCTGACGCAGCTTGGCCTCGCTGACGATAACGCTGCCCGCTCCAGCATCCGCCCATTGTGTCTTCAGGACGTGGGCCTCTCCCTCTTTCATTGAGCCGACGGGCAGAAGGTCGAGGTCCCCTGCCATAAAGGTTACGACCAGCGCATTGGTGTCCCCGAAGTAGCGGATGATCGCACGGTCGATCTTGGGCTTACCCAGGAAGTAGTCGTCATAAGCGACGGTGTCGATATGGCTCGCGCGGAGCCATTCGCGCAGGCGGTACGGGCCGAGGCCGATCCATTCGTCGGAGAGGTACGGACTGGCGGCAAATGCCTGCTTGTCCCCCGCGTCCCAGAGCGCGGCGAACCGGTGCCGAGGGAGGGGCAGGAGCGCCGTATCCAGACCCATCGCGTTCGCGAAGATGTAGACGCTCTTCCAGCGCATGACCAGCGTCTGCGGATCGGGCGCGGACACTTCCTCGACCAGACGCAGGACCCGGGTGCCTCTTCCGAAGGGATCTTCGAGGGCGACCCTGAATCCCAGCACGAGGTCCTCGGCCGCCAGGGGAGTGCCGTCGTGCCAACGGACGTCGGAGCGGAGCTTCCAGGTTAGCTCCATGCGGCCGTCGGGGAGCATCTGCCACTCGCCGTTCTCGATGGTGGGGACGCGCTCCGCGAGCCATGGCTGGAGCTGGAGCGCCGCCTCGGTGTTGTATACAGTGAGTCCTGCATGAAGCAGATAGATCGGCTCGAACCCGCCGGCGCTGCGCGCGCCGTAGATGCCGCCCTCGGTCGGCTCGGCATCGGCGGCTATGCCGAGGCGGAGGACCTTCGGACCGGGTGAGGTCCCAGAGGCTTGCTGCTCCCCACGAGCGCCCGGGGCGCCCGGCGCACACCCGACCAGAAGCACCCCCACACTGATCAGGGTGGCCAACCCGGAAGTAAGGCTCGTGCGCAAACCACCGATGCGATGCGGAATTGTCATCCGAGGCCTCCTCATGTCGCGCTTTAGCGGAAACATACTCCCTGCTGGGTTGAGCGTCAATGAGCCTGAAGCGCCCGGCTACGCGGAACGAGGCGTGGCGCGGGTTCGAGTCCTGTCTGACGAGCTCATCGGGGCGTGGCGCGGCGCGGCGCGGCATTGCCCCTGGCCCTGTGGAAAGTCTACAACTTCGACATCGCTCACGATCCAGCCGAGAACTTCATCGGCCCGTTCGAGATATGGAACACCACGTACCCACGCGCCCTCGACGACGGCGAGTACATCGACGAGCTGTGGGGCAGCCCATGAGGCCGCAAACCCCGTCGACATCGGAATTTGATCGCGTTTTCAGCTTCTTAGCGGGAGGCAGACCATGGTACTGACCCCTGAAGAGAACGACCTGCTTTGCCGCGTCGGTCGTAGAACCCCCATGGGCGAGATGATGCGTCGGTACTGGGTGCCGGCCTGTCTCTCGGACGAGCTGCCGGAGCCCGATTGCGATCCCATTCGGGTTCGCATCCTCGGCGAGGATCTCATCGCCTTTCGCGACACCGCGGGCCGCGTCGGCGTAATGCAGGAGCGCTGCCCTCACCGCGGGGCCTCACTCTTCTTCGGTCGCAACGAAGAGGGCGGCCTCCGCTGCCTCTACCACGGCTGGAAGACCGCCGTCGATGGCCAGATCCTCGACACCCCTTGCGAGCCGGTTGAGAGCATGCTCAAGCATGTGGTGCGGGCCAACGCCTACCCCACCTACGAGCGCGGCGACGTCGTCTGGGCCTATCTGGGCCCGGCCGACAAGCAGCCGCCTTTCCCCGAGTACTGGTGGATGAGCCTCCCCACTACCCAGCGCACGGTCGCCAAGATCGACTACGCCTGCAACTACCTCCAGGGCATCGAAGGCACCACCGACAGCGCGCACAACAACGCCCTCCACGCCGGCTTTGAGTACATGCATTGGACCGAGGAACAGATCCGCCAGTTGGAGGAAAAAGGCTACCCTCTGGTCCGCATTCCCCGCGACCAGAAGCACGAGATGGTGAACACCTCCTACGGCTTCCGGTACGGTGTCACTCGGCCCGATCTTTCAGATCCCGCCGGTCACCACGTCATCAGCATGACGCCGGTCATCCTGCCCTGGTCCGTCTATCTGGACTATTCCCCGCACATGTTCGTGCCCGCCGACGACGAGCACACCTGGCTGTTCGACGTCAGGACTCGGGGTGGGCGACCGCTCGACCGCGAGAAGGAACTGGCCGCGCGCGGCGAGCGGGTGGGAATCGATCTGGGACCCGACCACCGCAAGCTCCGCACGCTGCAGATGAACTACCTACAGGATCGGAAGGCGATGCGCGAGCGCAAGAAGAGCTGGAGCTACTCAGGAATGCCGTGGGGCAAGCCGATCCAGGACATGTCGGTCACCGAGAGCATGGGTCCAATTTACGATCGCCAGGGCGAGCACCTGGGCGTTCACGATGCCATGGTGATCCGCCTCCGCGAATGCCTGCTGTCAGCCCTCCGCCGCTTCATGGAGTCGGGCGAGACCCCTGCGACGGATCCTTCCATCGCTTGGAGTCAAATCCGGGGTGGCGCCGCCGTCGTCCCTATCGATACCCCGTGGTCGGCCGTGGAGTATCCTGACCCGGCCCGTGCGGCGGTCGGGGTGCGGTGAATAAGGCAGAGTCGCATGGAGGGTGAGAGCATCGGCGAGTTGGTGGCGCTGGTGCTCCGCATGCGCGAAGCAGCGCCGCGTGTCGAGACGAGTGGTCCCGTGCTGGATACCACCGGCACCGGCGGTGACGGCTTCAAGACCATCAACATCTCCACGCTGGCGGCCCTCGTGGCAGCCGCGACCGGCGTGCAGGTGGCCAAGCAAAACCGTCCCGCCATCAGCAGCTACTGCGGCGGCGCCGATCTCCTCGCCGAGCTCGGCGTCGCCTACGATCTCCCGCCCGATGCCGCCGCGGCCTGCCTCCGCCAGACCGGCATCTGCTTCCTTTACGCGCCGCTCTACCACCCCGGCGTCGCCCAAAGCGGCATCCCAGCATCACCCCCCTCCCTAACCCTCCCCCGCAAGGGGGGAGGGGACTCAGAGCGAAACATCTCCGACCTGCTGCTCCCGCTCGCCAACCCGGCCCACGCCCAACACTACCTGCTGGGCGTGGCCGACGGCGAGCTGGCCCCAAAGGTCGCCGAGGTCCTCAGGGCGCTTGGCTCCGTGCATGCCCTCGTCATCCACGGCGACGACGGCATGGACGAGATCACCTGCACCAGGGCCACCACGGTCTACGAGGTCAAGAATGGGCAGGTCCAAACCTGGACCCTGGACCCGACTACGTACGGCTACCTGCGCGCTCCCCGGCACGCAATCCTGGGCGGCGACGCGGTCGAGAACGCGCTCATCACTCGCGTCCTCCTCAGCGGCCGTGGCAGCCTCTACCGCCAGTACGTCGAGGTCAACTCAGCCGCTGCCCTCTACGCCGCCGACCGCGTGTCTTCGCTCGACGACGGTATCGCGCTGGCCAAAGAGACCATCGATAGCGGCGCCGCCGCCAGGAAGCTCGAGCAAGTCGTCCAAGTCTCCCAGAACCTCAAGAGAGAGGGGGTTACTTTCAGGTGATGAAACTCACCCCCCACCCCAACCCTCCCCCGCAAGGGGGGAGGGGGTATCTTCGGGTTAGGAGGCAACCGTGAGCACCGCTGAAGGGACCAAAGTCCGCGTTGCCTGCCGCATGCACGACTGGACCCGGGCGCTCTTCGAGGGCAAAGTGCCCGATCGCGCCTACCAGATCCAGATGCGCGAGCAAGAAAACGTTGGGGTCGAGGGCCTCTTCGGCGATTCGCCGGTGGCCGACTACGCCGAGTGTGGGCTCGCCGGGCTCATCCAGGCCTGCGCCAACGGCACGCCCGTGCTCGCCTTCCCCGTCTTCATCCGCACCACCTTCCGCCACTCCTACATCCTCATCCGCGCCGATCGCGGCATCAACAGCCCCAAGGACCTCGAGGGCAAGCGCATTGGCACCAGCTACAACACCACCGCCACCATCTGGATCCGCGGCTTGCTCCAGGATGGGTACGGCGTCCAGCTCGACAAGATCACCTGGTTCGACATCGGCCCACCCGGCTACAAAGCTCCGCCGGGAGTCGTAGTGGAGCGAGCAGAAAAGGGCACCAAGCTTCACGATTTACTGCGCGAGGGCACAATCGACGCGCTCATCTCCTTTGACGCCGAGATGATCCATCACCAGGGCAGCACCACGGTCAAGCGGCTGTTCCCCAAGGCCGGCCAGGAAGAACGCGATTGGTGGCGCAAGACCCACATCATGCCCATGATGAATGTCATCGCCTGCCCCGAAGCCACGATCAAGAACCGCCCCGATCAGGCCCGCGCCGTCTTTGATGCCTTCGTCGGGGCCAAACAGATCGGTTTGAGAGAGCTGCTTAACAACCGCGATTCCGGCCTCTTCTGGTACTGGGAAGCACTCGAGGACCAGATCGACGTTCTTGGCCTCGACCCAGTCCCCTACTCGGTCAGCAAGAATCGCATTCCCATCGAAACTCTTTTGCGCTATTGTGCGGAGCAGGGCATCGTCGATCGGCAGCTCGGCGTGGAAGAAGTCTTCTACGCCGGCTTCGACAGCTAGCCCTTTTTCATCCCCTCCCCCCTTGCGGGGGAGGGTTGGGGAGGGGGGTATTCCCCGCTGTCGCCCAAACGAGGGAAGGAGGTTCAAGGAATGACCGAGCAGGTTCGTCTGTACGCGTCAACCTATGACGGAGTCCAGGTCTTCAAGTCCACACCCCAGGGTTGGACCGAGGCCGGCCAGCTGCCCGGGACCGAATCGGAAAGCGTCGCCGGCTCCACCCGCCACCCGGAGCGCGTCTACGTTGCGGACTTGCACGGCGGCCTGTACGGAACCGAGGACGCCGGCCAGCACTGGTCCAAGCTGCTGGACGGTGAGGTATGGGCCGTCTCGGTCGATCCCAGCGACGATGATGTTATCTACGCCGGCACCGAGCCCATCCACCTCTACCGCAGCGAGGATCGCGGCAAGTCCTGGTACGAGCTCACTACACTCCTCGATCTACCCGAAGAAGTCAAGTTCAACTGGTGGTTCCCCCAACCACCCCACAAGGGCCACGTCTACCACATCTACGTCCACCCCGATAACCCCCGTACCCTCTACGTCTGTCTCGAGCACGGCGGTATCGTCCGCAGCTTCGACCGCGGCGCCACCTGGGAGGATGTCACCGAGGGCATCGATTACCCCGACATGCACTGGATCCGCGCCCTCCCCGGCAGCCAGACCCGCTACTTCACCGCCGCCGCGCGTGGCTTCTTCACCAGCGACGATCCCGCGACCGGTTGGGTCCGCGCCCAGAACGGTTGCAACCGCGACTACTTCCACAGCTTCATCTTCGTCCCGCCCGATCGCGAGCAGGACTCGCCGACTATGCTGCTCGCCTCCGCCGACCGGTCACCGGGTTACTGGGCCCGTCCGGAAGGCGCCCGCTCCGCCATCTACCGCAGCGGGGACTGTGCGCAGTCCTGGCACTGGGTCGGAGAAGGTCTCCCACAAGAGATGCCGCCCATGGTGAACATGCTGATAAACCACCCCACCGACCGCACGGGGGCTTTTGCGGCCCTCGGCGGACACCGGGTGGGCGGAGGTAAGGCCACCGGCACCCTCATGGTCACCCACGATCGCGGCGACAGCTGGGACAAGCTCCCCGTGGAGATTGCGCCCGCCATCGGTCTCTGGGCAGCCGCCGACTGAGAGAGCAGGCGGGCGGAAGAACGCACACGCACACGAATCTATAATGCGCGCAACAGCTTAGCTGGCTGGACGAGAAGGAGGGGGGCTCCGTGCATGCATTTCGCATCAAGAAGTTTCCCTCGCCCCTTGGGGAGAGTTGAGGGTGAGGGGCGTCCCTCGAGCTTTCCGCTCAGCTGTGCTCCTCTCGGTTGCGATGCTGGTCACCAGCTGCGCCCCCTCCGGCCCCGGCACCCAGCTTAACAACCAGGCCGGCGGCGCTCCCCGCGCCCGCGTCCTGACCGCCTCGATCGAAACCGAGCCCAACTTCATCGCCGGCCTGGCCCCTGCCGCCGGCTTGGCCGCCACGGACTTCTGGCAGCGCATGTTCAGCGCTTTCCTCGATCTCTACGACGGAGATGACCACCCCCAGCCATACCTGGCCGAAGCTCTGCCCGCCCTCGACACCGATAGCTGGGTAGTCTTCCCCGACGGCAAGATGGAAACGCACTATCGACTCAAGCCCAACCTGGTCTGGCACGACGGCGCACCGCTCACCGCCCACGACTTCGTCTTCACCTTCCAGAATGCCACCCCGGCCGTCGGCTTCCGCACCGGCAACGTGCCCTTCAACCAGATGGAGAGCGTGACCGCGACCGACGATCGCTCGCTGACCATCCGCTGGAAGAGCCTGTTTCCCGACGCGGGTGCCTTGCTCCAGGGCGCCACGCGCTTCGGCCTGGTGCCCCTCCCCCGCCACATCCTGGAGTCGACCTTCGCCGGTGGGGTGGCCCAGACCATCCAGGAAAGTCCCTACTGGGCCCGCGAGTTCGTCGGCGCCGGCCCTTTCAAGCTCGATCGCTGGGAGCTCGGCTCATTCCTCGAGGCCACCGCCTTCGACCAGCACGTGCTGGGCCGGCCCAAGATCGATCGCATCCGCCTGTTGTTCATGAAGGATCAGAACACCGCGTTCGCCAACATACTGGCCGGGTCGACTGACGTCGCGCTGAACTCCATCAGCTTCGAACACCTGGTGCAGCTCAAGAAGGAGTGGGCATCGAGCCAGAAGGGCACGGCTGGCTTGAACACCGTTTCACTGACCGCCGCGCAATTCCAGCACCGTCCCGAATACGCGAATCCCAAGGCAGTGCTCGACGTTCGGGTGCGCCGGGCTTTCGCCCACGCCGTCGATAAACAAACGTTTAGTGACACTATCTGGGCCGGCGAGCTGGCGGTGCTCGACACCATCTTCGATCCCCGCACCCGCTTCTACCCCACCATCGAACGCGCCATCACCAAGTATCCTTTTGACCTTGCCGCAAGCGAGCGGCTGATGAACGAGGCCGGCTACCGGAAGGGTCCCGATGGCTTCTACGCTGGTCCCGACGGCAAGCTGAGCTTCGTTCTCCAGTCTCCCGCCAACCGACCCGAGCTGCCCGTGTTGGACGCCAACTGGCGCAAGGCGGGCTTCGACATCCAGGAGCTGCCGCTCGCGTCCACCGACTCGGTAGATTCGCAGGTCCGCAGCACCTTCTCGGCCATGAGCGTCAACACCTCCGGGTCGTTCGAGGTCCAGCAGACGTCGCTCTACCGCGCGTCGGAGGTCACCACCGCCGACAACCGCTGGCGTGGCGAAAACCGCACCGGCTGGGCTAATCTCGAATATGACCGCCTGGTCGACGCGTTCAACGTCACACTCGACCCCAGCGAGCGCATCCAGCAGCGCGCCCAGATGGCCAGGCTCCTTACTGAGGAGCTGCCCGCCATCGTCCTCACACCCAACCCCAACGCTTACGCCTACCTCAACACGGTTAAGGGAGTTGGCGGGACAACGATGTACACCACCGGTCGCATCACCTGGAACATCGAACGCTGGGAGCTCCCATAAGAACGGACCGAACATGCTAACCAACGCAGAAAACGAACTCTTGACCCGAATCGGCCCCGGTACGACCATGGGCAACCTCTTCCGCCAGTACTGGCTGCCCGCCTTGCTCTCCTCCGAGCTCCCCGAGCGCGACGGTCCCCCCAGGCGCCTCCGCGTCCTCGGCGAGGACCTCATCGCCTTTCGCGACACCAGCGGTCGGGTCGGGGTGCTGGCCGACAACTGCTCCCATCGCGGCGCCTCGCTCTTCTTCGGCCGTAACGAAGAGAACGGCCTCCGCTGCGTCTACCATGGCTGGAAGTACGACGTCGATGGCCGCTGCGTCGATATGCCCAACGAGCCGGAACCACTTATTGGGGATCAAGCTGGCGCAGACGCGGATGATGAGGCCACCCCTATGGGAGCGGCGCCTCGCCGCTTCATGGACAAGATTCGCCAGCGCGCCTATCCCGCCCGCGAACGAAACGGCACTATCTGGATCTACATGGGCCCCCGCGCCGAGCCCCCCGGCATGCCCCAGTACGAGTGGGCGCATGTCCCCGAGGGCCACTACGCCATCAGCAAAAGCCTCCGCGATTGCAACTGGGCCCAGGCTTTCGAGGGCGACATCGACGACGCGCACGTCCCTGCCCTGCACAGCTTCCTCAAGTTCGAATACGAGAGGGGCTCGGCGAACCGATACTATGGGAAGGCGCTTCACCTCGAAGTTGCTCAAACTCCATACGGCGTCATCGCCGGTTCGCGGCGGGACGCTGAGGAGGGGCTGTACAACTGGCGCATCACCCCCGTCCTCTTTCCCAGCTCCTCCATGTTTACCGTCGGCACGCTTCGCGAGCGCGGGGTGCTCTGGATCCGCATGTGGATCCCCATCGATGATGAGCACACCGCCCAGTGGCGAATTCGGTGGAAGCCCAACGAGCCGCTGGAGGGCGAAGACGAGCCCGAGTCCGGCCCTGGCGGCTACCTACCCCAGGGGACGCACTGGTTCGAGCAGTGGCGCCCTTCTGGCAACAAGACGAACGACTATTTCATCGATCGGGAAGCGCAGCGAAAGGAGAGCTTCTCCGGCATCCCCGGCTTCCCGCTTCAGGACAAGATGGCCACCGAGAGCATGGGCCCGATCTGGAATCGCAGCCTCGAGCACCTCGGCAGCACTGACGCCGTGATCGTTGCCATGCGGCGACGCCTCATCGCCGCCGCGAAAGCGCTGCAAGAGGAAGGCATCACCCCACCGGGCGTGGATCAGCCCGGGGCCTACTGCGTTCGTTCCGCCATCGTCAATTTGCCCGTGGAGCTCAACTGGGTCGAAGCCAGCCGCCACATGGTCACCGCCCGCGCCGGCACCGCCGCCGTCAACCGCGTCTAAATCGTGTTCCAGCTTCCGTCCGTCACACCCCCCATCATCCGCTCCCGACTGGTCCTCGAAGTCGCCTCCGAGCTCATGGGCTACCGCGGGATACCCGCCCAGGTCCGCCTCAACTTCCTCAACCAGGGGTCCACCACCCCGGAGCTTTGTCTCTTCGGAAGCAATGCCCCCAGCGTGATCCCGGAGGTGGCCCGCGGCGAGGTCCAGCTCGCTATCGTCAACCCGTCCACCATCCTTGCCCTCGCCTACCGCGGCACCGGCCCGTTCAAAGATCCCATTTCGGTCCGCACGATCACCGTGCTCCCCTCGCACGACCAGTTCTTGTTCGCTCTCGCCGAACGCACCGGTCTCACCTCGCTCCAGGACATCCGCGACCGCCGCTACCCACTCAAGGTCTCCGTGCGCGCGCAGCCTGACCACGGAGGGCACGTCCTCATCAACGAGGTGCTCGGGGTGTACGGCTTCTCGATGCAGGACATCGTCTCCTGGGGCGGCGAGATTCACCGTCACCCCAACGTCCCCTGGAACGAGCCGAAGGCCGTAGAGCGCGGTGAGATCGATGCCATTTTCGACGAAGCGGTCGCCAATTGGGCGCCTTCCGCGCTCGAGGTCGGCATGCACATCCTCAGCTTTGACGAGCCCGTTCTTCAGAAGATGGAGGCCATCGGCTTCCGCCGCGCCCGCGTGTCCAGGGACCAATACCCCGCGTTCCCCAAGGACGTCGACGTCATGACCCTCGACTTCAGTGGCTGGGCCGTCTTCACCTCTGCCGCCGTATCCGACGACCTCGTGACCATGATCTGTACTGCCATGGAGTCGCGCCGGGATCGCATTCCGTGGGAGGGTGAAGGACCCCTCCCCCTCGATCGCATGTGCACCGACGCCGAGGATGCGCCCCTACCCGCTCCCTTGCACCCCGCCGCCGAGCAATTCTGGCGCGCCCGCGGCTACCTCCCCTGAGCAGCCTGTCGAGACTTCTCGCACATTGTCACGAGCGGGCGCTACCCCCCTCCCCAGCCCTCCCCCGCAAGGGGGGAGGGGGAAGGGCGTCGCCTTCCGAGCGGTAGAAGCCCATCTTGGCCATCGCCGGCCAGTCGTCGACCGAGTAGAGGATCGCGTCCTCGCTGGCCGGGTTCTCGTGACGGTGCCACATCCACGGCGGAACGCAGAAAATGTCCCCCTGGGCCCATTCCAGCCGCTCCCCGGCGACCTCCGTACGCCCTTCGCCCCGGAAGACGTAGTAGATCGCGGTGCTGTTGTGGCGATGGGCACAAGTCCGGAGCCTTGGCGCGAGGAGCTGAATCTCGCATGAGAAGGTCGGAAGCGTGGGGCCCCGATCGACCGGACTCGTATAGCGGAGATGGATGCCGTCGTACGGATCCCCGCCCGCCTCACTCTCCTTGAACGCCATGAGGGTCGCGAACGTGTCTGTCCACGTGTACCTCACGGGTGGCCTGCGGAAAGACGAGTCGACCCATGAGCCCGTGGGCGCCGGGGCTCTCCCCCTCTCCCCAGCCCTCCCCCGCCAGGGGGGAGGGAGCGCTTTCATCTGGTCCTGGGTCGCCGAGAAGTAACCTGCGGGCTTGTCGATTGCCTGATACGGGCTGTCCAGCGGGTAGCGCTCGTTGATCTCCGCCCCCATGAAGTTGAGCAGCGCCATATCCAGGCCGTCGAGCCAGACGGCCGGCTCCACACCTCCGTTGTAATGGTCGTGATCGATCCCGGTGGGGCTGACGACGAGGTCGCCTTCTTCCATCGGGAAGGCTTCCCCCTGGGCAATGAACACCGCACCGGGCGGAGCCTGGATCACAAAGCGGGTCTCGTTCTTCAGATTGCGGTGGGCTCGGGTCCGCTCGCCCGGCATCAGGATCTGGGGGCTCAGGGAGATCGTCCTGGGGACTCCGCGCCCCTCAGGGTTGCGGAGGCCGATGGTCCGCATCTCGGTCATGCCGGACGGCCCCACCGGCACCAACTCGCCGGCCTTCAACAGCCCCGCGTATATGTCCGCCCACTTCCACAGATAGGGCTTGTGCTGGGTGCCGGAGCCCCCACCCTCCTGCATCCAGTAGCCATGCATATGGTGCGCCAGCATCCACCGGTTCAATTCTTCGAGGCTCGTATCCGTGTTTTTCATGGGACCCTCGCTGATCACTACAGGTGTGTTAGCCAAAGTGAGACGCCTGTCATCCTGAGCGCCAGCGAAGGATCTGCAGGCAAGCGCAAGCTGCGTCCTACACCAGATGCTTCGTCGCTCCCGCTCCTCAGCATGACAGTTGGGCAACGCGCCCCTAGCTCTCCTCACGATAGAACTCGAAGGCCTGCATGATCGGCCGATCGGTGATGGAGAGCAGGATTGCGTCCTCGCTCGCCAGGTTCTGGTGCTGGTGCCAGCACCAGGGCGGAACGATGAAGCAATCCTTTTCGGTCCACTCCAGCCGTTCGCGCTCGACGACGGTCACGCCCTCGCCCCGGACTACGTGGTAGCGGGTGGTGCTGTTGTGGCGATGCGCCTGAGTCTTCAGGCGGGGCGGCAGCAGCTGCGCCTCGCACGCCAACGTCGGACTCGTAGGGCCTCCCGTCAGAGGGTGCGGGAACATGAGGAGATATCCATCGAAGGGATCCGGGTCGCGCCCGCTCCTTTTAAGGGCCTCCAGCGCCAGAGAAGTCTGCGCCCACGGATACCGAAAGGGCGGCGTCGGCAGCTCGTGCTCGATCCACGATGGCCGCGCCGGGCTCAGCATCCGTTCCCAGTACCCGGGGGGCTTGTCGACGGGCTGCCGCCGTTGCGGATGGACCTCGCGAAAGCGGTAGGCCAGCCGCGTCAGGGTGATGTCCCCGGCGTTCAGCCAGTAGACGGGCTCGTCGCCTTCGTTGGCCCAGTCATACCAGGACCACGCCGGTGTACCGAGGAGGTCGCCGTCCTCCATCGGAAAACGCTCGCCTTCGACGACCGCGTAGGCTCCCGGACTGCCCTTAACGATGAAGCGGAACTCCGCCTGCATGTGGCGGCGCGCCTCGCCGAGCTCGCCGGGCATCAAGACCTGCGCGCCGATGTTGATCGTGGCCGTGATTCCGAGAGGCAGCCCCGGGTGGTTGAGCCCAAAGTGCTTGTATCCCGACATCTTGCTCGCCAGCTCGGGGTTTCCGTCGAGCGCCGGGCCGACGCGCCTCAGGGCCTCGTGCACGTCCGCCCACTTCCATAGGAACGGCGGGTAGGTGGGATACTCCTTTGCTTCACCCCGCGCGGCTTCCCTGTTCCACGAGCCGGTCAAGTTATGGTCCGCGAGCCAGCGATCCAGATCCGGGATCGCGGCGACGCTCCCGATCTCCATCTCAGCCCTCGCGCGCCGCCGCCGGCTTCGGGAACTCGCCGGCCAGGACGCGTCGCGCCGTAGCCCGCAACAGCTCACGATCGGCTTCGGGTGTCGGCGCGGGCGGGACCCGCAGGATCGTGCTGCGCGCATGGGTGGGGATCACGCCGTTCGAAGTGGACAGCTGCGGCATCGGGCTTTCCCCTCGGCTGACGGCTCGGATGCCATCTTTGATGGCCTTGCGGAACATCACGACGCCGGTGTCGGACCAGGCCAGGTGCTCGAGGGCGTGCACGGCGATGGGCCGCTGGGTCACCAGCGCCTCGTAATCACCCGGCTGCCGCTGCCGGTCCTCATAGGTCCGCGTCGGGGGCGGTGCGCCCGTGAACTGAAACCGGCTCCGCACTGGGCCCGACTCTGGGAAGTAGGCAAAGCTGGCAGTGAGCGTGGTGGTGTCGTCCACAGGCACTGTCCAGGTCGTCGTCCGGGGAGGATCGAACAGCAGCTCCTGCGATTCCTGCGAGATGAGCAAGCTGCGGGGGATCTGGTCGACGTTAGGCGGGATGATGTCGGCAATGCGCACCCACACCACGTCGCCGATGCGCCGGGTCCAGGCATAGAAGAACCCAGTCGTCCGGTCGGCCTGCCACTCGAACACCTGGTTTCGATGCTGGTCCTCCCGGAGGGTTCGGATGTCCTCTTCCCACTGCTCCAGCCCAACCTCGACGTAGTGCTCCCAGGTGCGCGCGGGATCTACGCTGGGCCGATGGGGGTCGAGCCTGGTACGGATCTCCTCGAAGCGGTGCAGGTAGATGAGATGCACCGGGTCCGTGTTGTTCTCGGCTTGCTGGAGCCAGTTGCAGGGGCTGGGCTCCCCCCATTGCGGAACCATCCGATAGCCGGGCATGTCGTAGGTATCGTAGATCGGAAACGCCGGGCGCTGATCAGGTGGGCCCATGTACGCGAATACCATTCCCTTGTACTCGATGGTGGGGTGCGCGCCGTGGAAGACACGGTCCCTAAAGGTGCTGTCCGCGGGCTCGCCGGGCGTTTCGACGACTCGGCCGTTTACGTCGTAGAGCCACCCGTGGTAACAGCATCGGAGCCCCCGGCGCTCCACCGTGCCGAACTCGAGCGAGGTGCCCCGGTGGGAACAGTGGAGCGGGAGCAAGCCCACCTGCCCCTGTCCATCGCGAAATAGCACCAGATCCTCCCCCAGAATACGGACCGCTTGGGGCAAATCCTGAAGCGGTTCGGAAAGGCCCACAGGGTGCCAGAAGCGGCGCAGATATTCCCCGCCGGGGGTACCTGGCCCGACGTGAGTCAGCTCCTTGTCCTCCTCGGGCACCTCCCGCCGAAAGTAGGCGCTGTAGGGCACGACCGAGCTCGTTACGGTTGTTGCCATGGTGCTCTCCTCATCTGCGTATCGGCGTTCATATACGCCCTGGACCCGGCTAGGGTCAACGGGTATTCTCGTCGGTGATGATACAGAGGTCACGCACAACGGGAGGAACACCATGCCCGAGCGGGTTCGTTTGTATGCGGGCACTGAGCGAGGACTATCGGCCTGGCGCGACGGTCCATCGGGCTGGAGGCAGGTCGGCCATGGCATCCCGACCGAGCCCTGCCGG
>CAYQJS010000041.1:40818-52871 GCA_964417895.1 uncultured Chloroflexota bacterium
CGCAGAGCCCGAGCGTGTCTTCGTGGGCGTCGAGCACGACGGCGTCTATGGCACCAATGATGGCGGGAACAGCTGGAAGAAGCTGCTCGACCACGACGTCTGGTCGATTGCTCTCGACCCCATCGACGAACGGGTCGTCTACGCAGGCACCGCGCCGGTCCACCTGCTTCGCAGCGAGGATTACGGCGCCCACTGGGAGGAGCTGACCGCCCTCCAGGATCTGCCGTCCGAGATCCGCGCACGCCAGATCTATCCGGTCCCCGGCGAGCAGAGCCACATCCTGAACATCTTCGTGGACCCCGAGAATCCGAACTGCATCGTGCTGGCGGTGGAGCACGGCGGCGTAATTCGAAGCCTCGACAAAGGAACGACCTGGGAGGACGTTACCGAGGCATCGACTACGTTGACATCCACATGGTCGAGAAGCTCACCGGCCGCGAGCGGTACTTCGCCGCCACCGCGCGAGGGTTCTACGCGACGCCCGACCCGTCCCAGGGTTGGACCCGGGCCGAGAACGGCTTCACCCGAGACTACTTCTACAAGTTCATTATCATGCCACCCCGGAGCGACGCCGACGACAACCCAACGATGCTCATCTCAACCGGGGACCATTCCCCTGGCTCGTGGAACCGACCCGAGGGCGCGCGGGGCGCCATCTTCCGCAGCGTCGACCGCGGCGATTCGTGGCAGCGGGTTGGGGTGGGCGCCGGGCTTCCTGAAGAGATGATCGAGCGCGCCTGGATGTTCGTTCCGCATCCGCACGAGAAGGACAGCGTGTTCGCAGCGCTGGGCCGTTATCCGTACCCCAACGTGGATGCCGGCGCGGGCGCGATCGTACTGAGCCGGGACCGGGGCGATAGCTGGGAGCGCATCGAGGGAATCCGCGTGCGGTCCGTCTGGGGACTATGGGCTGCCGCGGACGGATAGGGAGCGGCCGAATACGCTCAGGCTGCGGGGCTGCCAGCGGGCGCTGGCCGGAGCTCTGTCTCGATGTTGCGAGCGAACTGCTTGACGACCTCCTGGGCCTTCCGCTTAACAACGAACTGTCCAAGCGCGGCTACCTTGACCGCTGGGTGGTGATGCAGGCCGAGTGGCCGCTTGCCGTTTGTGGATCGTGGTTGCCCGCTAATATAGACCGACGAGCGACCCAGGCTATCTGGACGTGGATCGGGTTGGCTTGATCAACCGGGAGGTTCTGGCTGTGGTGGACGTATCGCGGACCCTGCGACTCGCAGCCGGAGCTCTGGCCCTCGCGTTGGCTTCCTGCGCCCCTCAAGCGCCAGCGGCCCCGCGGGCCGACTCGGGAAACCTCCCGGTGGGGCAGTCCTCGGCGCAGACCCCCAAGGTGCTGACAATGGCGATCTCCGCTCCGCCAGCGGCCTTCAGCATCGTGGGCGGCAGCGTGCCGGCCGGGGGCTGGGTCCAGATCACCGAGCTGCACTCGGACGGGCTCATCACCTCGGAGCCGAGCTCGCGTCAGCCCATCGGCCGGCTGGCCGAGAACGTTCCGAGCGTGGGCGATGGCACCCTGACGATCCTCCCAGATGGAAAGATGCGAGAGGTGTTCCGCTTGCGGAAGGGGGTCACCTGGCAGGATGGTGCGCCCTTCACCGCTCACGACCTGGTCTTCTCCTTCAAGCTCGGAGGGCCCGGCGGGATCCCCACTCCCTTCAACGAGCCGATGCGGCGCATGGAGTCGGTGGAGGCGCCAGACGACTCCACTGCGGTCATGACCTACAAGGCTCCCTACTACCGGGCTGTCGGCCTCGGCCCCCACGCATTCTGGCCCCTGCCCAGACACATCCTGGGAGAGGCATACGAGCGTTACGCACAGACTAGAAACGCTGACGAGATTCTGGCCCAGCCGTACTGGTCGACGGAATATGTGCACCTGGGTCCTTTTCGCCTGACCGGCTTCAACCCGGGCGAGCGGATCAGTTTCAAGGCCTACGACGGCTACTTCCTGGGCCGCGCCAAGCTGGACACGATCCATGTCCTGGTCATCGGTGATCAAAACACCCTGCTTTCTAACCTGCTGGCCGGGACCGTACAGGTGGCGCCGGCCAGCTCACTGGTGGCAGAGGCCGGCCTCGAGGCGAAGCACCTTTGGGATGCCAGCGGCCAGGGAACCGTGCACGTGAAGTCCTCCAGCATCCGTCTCTTCGAGCCGCAGTTCTCCCCCGCGGTCCAGATGGAGCCGACCGTGCTCGACCCCCGGGTGCGTCGCGCCTTCTACCACGCCCTGGATAGGGAAGAGCTGGCAGAGGTGCTGGTTGGCTCCCGGGAGCGCGTCGCCTGGGCCATATTGGAAGACGACGATCCACTTTTCCCGGCCGTAAAGGACGGGCTTCGGCAGTTCACCTACGATCCTGCTCGCGCCCGGGCGCTACTGACCGAGGCCGGCTGGGCGGCCGCGGGCGACGGCTCGTGGCGACACAGCAGCGACGGACGCCGGTTCCGGACGTCGATCTGGGGCACCCCAGGACGTGACCAGGAGATGCACCTCTATGCCTCATACATCCGTGCGCTCGGGATCGACGTCGAGGAGTACATGACGCCCCCGACACGCTACCGTGACCCGGAGTCCCGGGCGCAATTCCCGGGCTGGGACTTCACCGGAACCAACCTGACTAAGATGATGACCGATCCGCCCGCAGGCCCCCAGAATAACTGGACAGGCAACCTCAACCGTTACGACAGCCCTCAGGCACGTCTCCTGGTAGACGCCCTGGAGACCACCGTGGTCCCTGAACGGCAGGCCCAGGCTATGAAGGCGATCAGCGATTTCGTCGTGACGGAGCTCCCGGCACTGCCCATCTTCTTTCTCGTCCAGTACACCGCGGTCCAGAAGAGCGTGAAGGCCTTTGATGATCTCGCCGGGGCTGACGGGTCCGAGCGAATGTACGGTGGCTACGCGCGCAACGCCCATATCTGGGATCTTCAATAGGAGGGTAGATCATGGCCAGCACGAGCACGCGTGAGGCGCAGGAGTCAGCTGGGGAGCCCGTGCCCGCGGGCTTCAACCATCTCAGCATTCCGGTCAAGAACGTCAAGCAGTCCATCCGCTTTTTCATGGAAGTTCTCGGCGCCGAGTGGGTGATGGAGCAGGAGATGTTCGCGGAGGTCCGCTGTGGCGGGATGATCATCGGTCTGGCCCAGCAACCCGGCGGCTGGACGGGCCACGATGCGGAGTTCCCTCACTACGGCCTGCTCATCGACCCGGAAGACATGTGGCCGTTGAAGGAACGCATCGAGGCGCATGGCGTGCCGACCCACGCCATCTGGACCCGCAACGGCTACACCGGGCTGATGTACTTCCGTGACCCGTCTGGCAACCTCTTCGAGCTGTACTGCCCGCGGGTCCGCGAAGAGGACGCGCCGAAGATGGTGCGCAAGGGAGAAAACGGCTTCATGCCGCCGCTCGCAGCGCTCAACCACGACTGGAAGGGGTAGGCGCGGCGAGATGATCTGCCGACCTGCGACAAGCCGAACGCAAGGCCTACACCGCGGCCTTCATGGCGCGGGATACCAGAGGCTATCGCGAGCAGCTTCTGCACGATGGTCGTATGCTTGCTGACTGGTCAGATTCGATGCTGACCACGCTCACCGGCGGCTTAACCATCGGGGAACGACGGGCGGTGTTCGGGGCGATCGGCGTGCACGGCAACGGGGCTGAGCGTGATGAGGCCCTGGCCCGGGCCGGGTTGGAAGCAGTGCTCGCAACTGTCGTCTCAGGCGGTCGAGATGGGAGCGGAAGGGGAGTGAGCATGACGCAAACCACGCAACGCAAGGCCTTCAATCTGCCCGGGCTTAGGCCCGCTGGCTCGGTCACCCCCGATCTGGTGCAGGTGGGGAATCTGTTTTTCACGGCGGGCATCCGTGGGGTTGACGTGGCGACCGGCAAGCTCGGCGAGAGCCCCGAGGAGCAGTTCACGCTCGCCTGGCGCAACCTTCGCTCCCTCGTAGAGGGCGCTGGTCTTTCCGTTGATAACATCGGATTGGTCACCAACTTTCTCGACAGTCAGGACTACCGCCAGCACATCAATCCCGGCTGGCTCGAGCTGTTCCCGAGCGACAACCGGCCGGCCCGCAAGACGACTGCCTATCCGTTACCCGCGGGTGAGGCGGTGGAGCTGCAGGCTTACGGCGTGGTGGGCGGCCGGCGTGAGATCATCCAGGTCGAGGGGCTGGCCCACCGCGATCCGCTGCCGAACGGCGTGCGAATCGGAGACTACATCTTTTCGTCCGTGATTGTTCCTCAGGATCTGACGACCGCGAAGACCGTCGAAGGCCCCGAGGCGCAGACGGATCAATGCTTTGACAACATGCGGGTTTTCATGGAAAAGGCCGGCGGCGGCGTCGGGGATGTGGTCCTACAGTGGGTGTACCTGAGCGACTTCGAATATCAGAAGTACATGGTGGACGTGTATCTAAAGGCCTGGCCGACGGGAGGCTACCAGTCAGCGCGAAAGACGTTCCGCTACCCGATGAACGGCCAGATCCAAATCCAGGTGATCGGCAAGATCGGGGGCGCGCGCTCGAATCACGAGATCGAGGGCCACGGCCACCACGATCCCATCCCGATGGGCGCTCGCATCGGCGACCTCTACGCCTCTTCAGGTGTCTCGGGGGTCGATCCGTCGAGTGGCGATCGCCTCGCTTCCGCGGAAGGCGTGGAGGCCCAGTCGAAGTTCGGGCTGAGTAACATCGAGGCTTTGGTCAAGGCGGGCGGTGGCACCCTCTCCAACATCGGCCACATGACCCTGCTGATCCAGGACTACGCCGACCTGCCGGTCATAGACGCCGCTTGGGAACGCGTTTTCCCCGACACCAATGACCGTCCGGCACGGCAGATCATGAAGCTCGGCATCCAGGGCAGCTCACGGGTGCAGTTCCACATGCTGGCGGTTTTATAGCCATTAGCGGTCCCCTCCCCCTCGGCGGGGGAGGGTTAGGGAGAGGGGGCTCAGAACGCGATCGTGATGGTTCGCCAGGACTCAGTGCGAGGGTGCGCCAGGCGTTTCCAGCAAGTGTTGCTCATCAAAGCATCGCTACTCATCACGCTCGTCATCACCGCATGCGACCCAGCGGGCCCCACCACCCAATCGTCCGGCTCCTCCCCCCCGACTGCGCCACAAAAGACTCTGACACTCGCCGTTCGGGGTGAGCCGCCCAGCCTCGCGGCTCGGCCGTTGGTGACGTTCTCGGGCGCGTTGGGCGAAGCAAAGCACCCGTTCAACGCTACCCTCGACTATCGGGACGACCGAGGAACGGCCCAGCCATTGCTCGCTGAGGCGCTGCCGCGGCTGGAGACGGATACATGGCAGGTGTTCGCGGATGGCACCATGGCGACCAGGTATCGACTCCGGCCAAGCCTCAGGTGGCATGATGGCAATCCTCTGTCTGCCTCCGATTTCGCGTTTGCCTTCGAGGTCTACAGCGCCGCCTGGCTGCACGCTGTGAGCGTTATTCCTATTGGCCAGATGTCCGAGGTCGCTGCCCCCGACTCTTCCACAGTGATCATTCGCTGGAAGCAGCCCTATCCCGATGCGGATGCGCTGGCGAGTGGCTTCCAGGCGCTCCCGCGCCACATCCTCGAGCCCGCTTTCCGTGAACAGGACCCGCTTGCGTTTCCGGCCCTCGCATTCTGGTCTACGGAGTACGTCGGCCTGGGCCCCTACCGGCTCCAGTCGTGGGAGCCGGGCGCCTCGATCAGCGGCGTCGCGTTCGACAGCTTCGTGTTCGGCCGGCCGAAGATCGATCGCATCCGAATCGTGTTCATACCCGATCCCCAAACGGCGCTGGCCAACCTGCTGGCCGGCGAGGTCCACTACGTCGGCACGTTGATCTTCACCGCCACCGAGGGCGAGACCCTCGAGCAGCAGTGGGCGCAGAGCCAGGCCGGACAGGTCCTCTACTCAGCGACAGGATTCCGCAGCGCCAACTTCCAGGTGCGTCCGGAGGCGGCCGATCCCCCCGAGTTGGTCAACGTGCGCATGCGGCGCGCCCTGGCGCACGCCATCGATGCGAAGACCGCCGTCGACGTGCTGAGCGGGGGGAAAGGGCTGCTGACGCATACCATCACCGCACCGACTGTGGAGTACTACCCGGAGATCGAGCGGGTCATCCACAAATACGGCTACGATGCCCGACGCAGCCAACAGTTGCTGGAGGAAGTCGGGTTCGTCAGGGGCTCCGATGGCTTTTACGCTCGCCGCGATGGCCGACCCTTGAAGCTCGGCGTATGGTCGTCGGCCGGCACCAAGAACGAGCAGGAAACCGCCACCTACGTCGACGGAATGCGCCGCGCCGGCATTGACGCCAGCCAGAACGTGATCGCGGCAGCCCAGATCGGGGATGCGCAGCTGCGAGCGCTCATCCCGGGGATTACCCTGCGTGGCGGCGGTCCGGGCCTGAACGGCCTGACGACCGCGGAGATCGCTCGGCCGGAGAACCGGTGGAGCGGGGGCAACCGTTACGGTTGGAGCAACGCTGACTACGATCGCGCGTTCGACGGTTGGTCAAAATCACTCGCCCAAGCCGATCGCGTCCGCTACATCGCCGAGATGGAGCGGATCATGACCGAGCAACTCCCGATCGTTCCCAACTACTTCGAAGCGAGCGTCACGGCCGCTCTTTCCTCCGTCGAAGGACCTCTCCCTAGCCAGAACCCCGATGCGGGTCCTGAGCTAGCGACGATATACCGCTGGAGCTGGCGCCCCTAGCATCTACGCCCTGGACCCGGCTAGGGTCAACGGGTATTCTCGTCGGCGATGATAGAGAGGTCACGCACCACAGGAGGAACACCATGCATGGGCTCCGCGTTGTAGTGGGTCGATTCCCACGGACATCGCCACCCCCACCCCACCCGTTCCCCGTCAAGGGGGAGGGGGAGGCTAGCTGGTCCCCTCCCCCCTTGAGGGGGAGGGTTAGGGAGGGGGGTAGGGCCACGAACATGGGAACTGCCTCGCTAGTCCTTACGTCAATCGCGGTCCTAGTCGCTGGTTGCGCCCCCGCCGGGCCCACCGCGCCCGCTGGGCCGGCCGGCCCAGCCAGCCAGGCCAGCTCGCCCCCCGGGCGTGTGCTAACGATGTCGATTCCGCTCGAGCCCACCTACATCGGCGCCTTTGTGCCGTTGCCTCCGGGGGGCGCCAGCGACTTCTATCAGCGCATGTTCAATGCGTTCTTGGACCTCTATGACGATCAGGCCCGGCCCCTGCCCTATCTGGCGGAGGCGCTCCCTGTGCTCAACACCGACTCCTGGACCGTGTTTCCCGATGGTCGCATGGAGACCCGGTACCGCCTCAAACCCAATCTGGTATGGCACGATGGCGTGCCGCTGACCGCGGACGATTTCGTCTTCGCATTCAACGTGTCGGCGCCAACGAACGGATTCCGGACGGGGGTAGTGCCGTACACCTTGATGCAAGAGGTGGTCGCCTCGGACGATCGCTCGCTGGTCATTCGCTGGAAGGGCATCTACCCGGACGCCGCGGTGTTGCACCTGGGCGATGTGAAGTTTGGCCTGGTCGCCCTCCCCCGGCACATCCTCGAGCCGGCGTTCAATCAGTCGCTCGAGGCGTTTCAGGGCCATCCCTACTGGACACACGAGTTCGTGGGCGCCGGCCCGTTCAAGCTGGATCGCTGGGAGCTGGGTTCTCACCTGGAGGCGGTGGCGTTCGATCAGCACGTGCTGGGCCGTCCGAAGATCGATCGCATTCGGGTGCTGTTCGTATCGGACCCCAACACCGCGTTTGCTCACCTGCTCGCCGGGACGACCGACGTGGCCCTGGACACCATCACGTTCGCCCACATGCTGCAGCTAAAGCAGGAATGGGCGGCGACGAACCGGGGAACGGCGGGCCTGACGGTGGCTTCGCTCACCGCGTCATATATCCAGCACCGGCTCGAGTACGCGAGTCCGCGCGCGATCCTGGATGTTCGAGTCCACAGGGCTTTGGCCCATGGCATCGACAAGCAAACATTCGCGGACACGATCTGGGCCGGAGAGCTTCGTGTACTCGACAGCATCTTCGAACCGAAGGCGGACTATTACCCGGCGATCGATCGCGCTATCACCAAGTATCCGTACGACCCGCGCACGAGCGAGCGCCTGATGACCGAAGCCGGCTATACGAAGGGCCCGGATGGCTTCTTCGCCAGCCCGACGGACGGGAAGCTGATTTTCGTGGTCCAGGCCCCGCAAACGCGCCGGGAGCCGCCGGTGCTGGCGGCCAACTGGCGACAGGCCGGGTTCGACATCCAGGAGATGCCGGTGTCGGGCATCGAGGAGCGCGATCCACAGGTACGCGCCAGCTACCCAGCCTTATACGTCCAGGCCTCGGGCCTCACGGAGGTCCAGCAGATGGCGCGCTACCACGGATCGGAGGTTTCGACCGCGGAAACCCGCTGGCGGGGAGAGAACGTGACTGGCTGGAGGAATCCCGCTTACGACCAGCTGGTCGATGCCTTCACCGTCACTCTGGACCCGAACGAGCGGGTCCAGCAGCGGGTGCAGATGGCGAAGCTCATCAGTAACGAGGTGCCGGCCATCATGCTGACCGAAAACCCCAACATGCATGCCTACCTGTCTACGGTCAAGAACGTGAGCCCGGCGCCGCCGTACCGCACGACCGGTCGGATTACCTGGAACATCGAGCGCTGGGAGCTCCAGTAGGAGGAGACGCCTACGCCTCAGCCTCATCCCTGACAAAGCCAGATCCTCGCCCAGCAACCGGATCGGCAGTGGCGCATCCGCACAAGAATTCGAATCGCCACGTTTGCTTCCTCGCTCCTTTTGATTGCTTGGCGCAGTATGCTATTGGACTGTCGGCCGGTGCGCACGCTTCCCTCGCGCGACGACGCGCTCCCGGATACACTCGGTCCTCGGTCCTCGCAACTGGAGGAGTGCCACCGTGGTAAGCCTGGAAGAAAACGCGCTGCTCACTCGCGTGGGTCGCGGAACCCCCATGGGAGAGATGATCCGCCGCTACTGGGTCCCCGCCTGCCTCTCTGAAGAGCTGCCCGATCCCGACTGCGATCCCGTTCGCGTTCGCCTGCTCGGCGAGAACCTCATCGCCTTTCGCGACACCGCGGGCCGCGCGGGCGTCATGCAGGAACGCTGCCCCCACCGCGGCGCCTCCCTCTTCTTCGCTCGCAACGAGGAGGGCGGCCTCCGCTGCCTCTACCACGGCTGGAAGATCGCCGTCGACGGCAGGATCCTCGATACCCCCTGCGAGCCGGTCGAGAGCATGCTCAGGCACATGGTCCGGGCCAACGCCTACCCCACCCACGAGCGCGGCGACGTCGTCTGGGCCTATCTGGGCCCGGCCGACAAGCAGCCGCCTTTCCCCGAGTACTGGTGGATGAGCCTCCCCACTACCCAGCGCACGGTCGCCAAGATCGACTACGCCTGCAACTACCTCCAGGGCATCGAAGGCACCACCGACAGCGCGCACACCCCCATCCTCCACACGGGATTCGCCCAGCTGCATTGGTCCGAGGAGCAAATCCGCGAGGCGGAGCGGAGAACGGGCGTCTCCTCCGACATCCACCCCGGGTATGACATGGATGACACCCTATTCGGTTTCCGCTACGCCAGCACCCGCGCGGATCCCGCCGACCCCGAGCGCAAGCTGGTGCGCGTCACCCCGGTTGTCCTCCCCTTCTCCATCTACCTTCAGGATGTGCCCCACATGTTCGTGCCCGCCGATGACGAGCACACCTGGCTGTTCGACGTGCGTACCCGCTCCGGTCGCCTGGTCGACCGTGAGCGAGCCCTGGCGAACCGCGGCGAGCGGGTTGGCGTCGACCTGACTCCCGACCACCGCAAGCTCCGCAATTTGCAAAACAATTACTTGCAGGATCGCCAGGCCATGCGTGAGCGCCGCGAGGATTGGAGCTACTCAGGCGTCCCCTGGGGCAAGCCGCACCAGGACATGCTCGTCACCGAGAGCATGGGCCCCATCCACGACCGCCAGGGCGAGCACCTGGGCGTCCACGATGTCGTGGTGATGCGCCTTCGCCAGGTCATGCTCGGCGCCTTGCAGCGCTTCATGGACACCGACGAGGTCCCCGCCCAGGACCGGTCGATTCGCTGGGACCGGATCGTCGGCGAGGTGCGCAACATTCCCATTGATGCCCCCTGGGACTCCATCGAGGTCTACGTCGACCAAATTCCCCTCGTCGCCCCCGTCTAAACCGCCGCCGAGCAATTCTGGTCGGGGATCGGCTGGAGACTCGGAGGCTCAGGGATGTTGTCTAGAATATCGGGACCGTAAAGCGCTTACGGCCGGAGAGGCCCAGCACCATTCCTCTCATGAGAGAGAGGTGGCGCTATAAGATCAACAGTGCGGCCCGGCACCGACGTCGATCGCACGAGCTCGGTTGAGAATCTTCAGTGAAATGCAAGGAGGACAGAGTGGCTGCAGCTTCGACGAAACCGATTCGAATGGGCATGGTGGGCATCGGCGTCGGGGGCGCCGAGATTCTGCCGGCTATGGACTCGACTCCAGGGATCGAGCTCTACGCTGGGGCTGACATCAACCCGATTACTCGGGAACGCTTCCAGGCGAAGTACCCCGAGGCGAAGGTCTACGACAGCATCGAGGCGCTCTGCGCCGACCCTGACCTCGACGCCGTCTGGGTGTCCACGCCGAACCGGTTCCATGGGCCTCACACGATCCACGCCCTCGAGCATGGGAAGCACGTCGTGGTGGAGAAGCCCATGGCGCTCAGCATTGAGGAAGCGGACGCCATGAACGAGGCTGCGGCGAAGCACAACCGGATCCTCACGGCCGGTCATACCGACTCGTACAGCTTCCACATCCGGGCGATGCGGCGAATCATCAGCTCGGGCAGGCTTGGGAAGCTGAGCAGCCTACAGGCTATTGCCTTCACCGACTGGATCGTGCGTCCACGATCGGCCGAGGAGCAGGATCCCGCCCAGGGAGCGGGCGTGGTCTGGCGGCAGACGCCGCACCAGATTGACAGCATGCGGCTCATAGGCGGAGGCCTGGTCCGCAGTGTGCGTGGCACAACCAAGGCGGATGTCTCGTACCGGCCCTTCAGCACTTTTTATTCGGCGTATCTAGAATTCGAGGATGGGACGCCTGCCTACGTCTTCCACGATGGCAAGGGCTACTTCTTCACCGGGGAGCTGCTGAACGGCCAGCAGAATTCCCGCTACACATGGGAACAGCGCAGGGAGCTCCGACGGGCCATGACGGCGGGAATGCGCGATGACGAGGCCGACAAGCAAGCGTTGCGCATTGGCGGAGAGAACGCGGGCAACCAGTTCGCCCAGCGTAATGGCGACGGCCGCGCTCCGCGCTTCATGGGCAACGCTGATGCCGGCATCGTACTCGTGAGCGCTGAACGGGGAGCCATGCGGGCCAGCCCACACGGCGTGTACGTTTATGACGAAGATGGCCAGCACGATGTGGACCTCTCCGCCAACAACACCGGCGTCGCGGGCCGCCGGGGCGAGCTCGTCGAGTTCCACAAGGCCGTAGAGGAAGGCAAGCCACCGTTCCACGACGGCCGGTGGGGTATGGCCACCCTCGAGGTGGCGCTTGCCATCATGCAGTCCGCGCAGGAGCGGAAGGAGATCATGCTCTCCCATCAGGTCGTGGTTCCCGACAACTACGACTCGGAGCTCATCGTGCCGTATCTGGAGAGCGAATCGGCTTCCATGCTCCGTTAACTCACTACGTCCCACTCGTGGGCGTTCCACGCCTGCGTTGAGTTCTGCCACCGCGGTCCAACGTTGACGAGTTGGTTGCCGATCGCCGTGGCATCCAGGTCCCAATAGAGACCCATGACGATAACGCGACTCGTCATGTGATGGACGATGTCTCCGAATACCTGCGCGCGCTCGCCAAGGGGAATCGTGCTGAAGAACCGCTGGAGCAGCGCGTCAAAGGCCGGATTCATGTAGCGCGTTCGGTTGTTTCCTCGGAAATTGTTCTCTGGCAAGGGCGTCTGTGAGGTCAGAAGTCTATGGTGCCCCCCATTGTCAAGACAGCAAAAGGGCTGGTTTAAGTTAAGAGCGC
>CAYQJS010000042.1:0-50430 GCA_964417895.1 uncultured Chloroflexota bacterium
CTCAATCGGCGCCGCGGGCGGCGTGTAGCGCCGCGTGTCGGCGTAGGCAAACAGATGCGGCGGCCCGAACACGTGGATCTGACTATCACAAGCGTTCCTGGGGAGGGTCCAATGCGGCGGTCGCGTGTTGGGATCGGGTGGCAGCGCCACCGGTACTTGCCGGTCGCTCATGTCATTCCATCCTGTTTGTCGTGATTCGTGCTCCACGAGGGTACGGCGCGAAGCGTCCTCCGCGCGATGCGCGCGGCATGCGCGGCCGATTCCGAACAACCGGCATGTGCGCTCGAAATGCTAAGCGATTACGGGCGGCCCACCAACGAGAGAGCAGCCCCGGGTGGGAGGCTGCTCTCTTGGCCCTCTCGGCCACCTCGGCCGTGTAGGTCTGGCCCTTGTAACGCGCGACGAGCTTGGTCCCGGGTGCGAGGTTACGGTCCTGGATCGCCATGGGTGTGGCACCCCCTTTCAAAAGGTGCCCTGATACATCGCTCTGACCGCCTCAGAATGGGAAGGCGACTCAGCGCACACTCTTCGCCTTGTGTGACGACTTAGAGAGAGAACCACGAATGGGGATCGCGGGCGCTGACGATGGCCAGAGCCGGTACAATTTCCCGAGCCACGCCTCAAGCGGGCGCTGGCTGGAAAAGGCCAAATCGCTTGCTCGTAAATCCGAGCTAGGAGGGGAACCCCGAATGGTGGAGAGCCGCCCCCGTCTTGAGATCGCGTACTGCGTTACCTGAGGGTATTTCTGGCAAGCTGTCAGTGTGGCAGCTCAGATCGTGGCAGGCCGCAACAGGGAAGTTGCCGTCACCCTAACCCCAGTGGGTGAAGGCCGCTTCGAGATCTATCTGAACGGCGAGGAAATCTATAACCGAAAGAACCCGCCCGCGAGCTCTAAACCTGGAGCCGACATCCGCAACGTAGTTGTGGACGTAGCTGAGGGCGTGCGGAGCAAGCTACTCGCTTCGCTGAAGGCTGTACCTACGGCGGCGGGGGGCCACTAGGCTTCACACGTCTGGACGCCGCGGGCGAAAACGGAAGAACCAAATCGCGTACGCGATCAGGTTGCGGATGCCCTTCCACCGGGCCAAGCGGCGCTTGGCCCGGTCGGAGTCGAGGAAATGGAGCAGGCGCGTGAACAGCCCCGGCGTCACGCCTCTTCCCACTGGTCCGCCCAGAGCTCCGGTGTCAGGTCCCTTCGCTCGTTCACCAAAACGGTTCAGCTCACGCGCGGTGAGCCGCGCCTGCCCATAGGCGATCCCGAGCCGCTGGCGAGCCAGCGGGGTCATCCCCAGCTCCGTCTCCGCTGCCCCGAGTTCACCCAGCAGGACGCTCAGATAGCGCACGAGTGGGTTCAGCGCCGGCTGGCCCATCGAGCCCTGGACCAACCGCGTCTGTTTCAGGATGGCGTTCACCTTCTCGTACTCATCCGACGTCTCGATCCACCGCTCGATGCGTGGGAGGTCCACCTGCCGGTCCACGGCCTGGGCGAGATTGGACAGCCAGTACGCCCGCCACCGCTTGCGGCTGATGGCGAGGAGCCCTGCTGGAGCGCGGGGCGTCGCTCAGTACTGGTGATGAGCGTGATCCCAGTCCGCCCGCACTAGCTCGGCAGGCGAACTGCTACGAACTTCTCCTTTCCCCGCCTGCTCAGCCACCATTTTTTTCGCCCTCACCGCGCCAACGACCCATCACGATGCCGCCATAGTGAATCGTTTGCTATGCGTTCGTTCCCGAGAACAAGCTCAGCCGCTAGTTGCCCGACTATGGGAACAGGAATACACTCGCGGCATCCGTCGGCGCGGGCTGCCCACAGGCCGGGAAGGTGTCGTTTACCGCTTCAGTGCAGGCGGCACACGCGTCACGGTAGACCGTCTTGAGAGAGGTTTGAGCAGATGCGGATACTGGTGATGGGAGCTGGCCGAAACCTTACGCATGGCACGACGCCGCGCCGCACGTACATCGAGGCGCGCGAGCAGCGGGAGCCCGATACCTCCCCGTCACCGTTCCAGGAATACGCGTCGCCCGGAACTCAGGTTGATTCGGGCGATCCGGAAGACTATCAGGGCGCGGCTGAGGTCGGCGTGGGGGGCAGTGACCGATACATGCGGTGGTGGTTGCCAGTGCCGGGGATTGTCCGCAAGGCAGTATGGGCCGAGCAAAACGGATACGACGCGATTATCCAGAGCAACAACTTCGAGCATGGCGTCGAGGCTTCGCGGTTGGCCGTTCGCATACCCGTCCTCGGCTTGTGCCGCACTACCATGCACGTGGCTGCCAACCTGGCCGACCGGGTGGGGGTCACTGTTCCCCTTGACGGCTACTTTGTGCTCGCTCGCCGCCTTCTGGATGGCTATGGCCTTCGGGGGTTCGTCAGTAGCATACGGTCGCTCGGCTTCGACAATGTGCCTCCGGCCGACCAGGTAGACAGTCTGCGGCCGGCCATGTTCGAGCGGGCGGTGGAGGTGATGAGAGACCTGGTGAAGGACGGAGCCGAGTGCATCGTGCCGCTCGGTGGTGCGGTGATTCCCTCCATCCTCGACCCCGAGGATCTCCAGCGAGAGGTGGGTGCGCCCGTGCTCAATCCCCGACGGATTGGCGTTCGTACCGCCGAGCTCTACGTCAACCTGGGCCTATCCCACAGCCCGCTGACCTACATGCGGGCAACCCTCCGCTGAACGGCCATCCTGGATTAGAAGGGGGATTCCCCAATGAACGCCACCGCTTTTGTCCGCCGGAGCCACCGTATCGCCAGCTCGATCGCCTTCGGCGTTGGCCTGGTGGTGCTCGTCGCTGGTTGCACCAGCCCGTCCACGAGCACGCCGGGGCAGAATGCGCCCAGCGCGCGATCGGCGCCAAAGGTTCTCCGGCTAGCGTGGGATAGAGAGCAGCCCACTTTCTACGCGGGCAGCAACGCCGCCGGACGCGAGGCGCGAGACATCTTCACCGCGGGCCTCACGTACATCGACGCCGCGGGCACTGTGCAGCCCAAGCTAGCCGTTAAGGTGCCTTCGATCCAGGATGGCGACTGGAACGTCGGGTCGGACGGCAGCATGGAGGTGACCTGGGAGCTCAAACCGGGTCTCACCTGGCACGACGGGGACCCGCTGACCTCAGAGGACTTCGCGTTCAGTCTCAAGCTGTTCAAGGACCCGGCAAGTGCGTTTGTCGTTCCGACGAACATCCGGCTGATCGGCGAAGTGGTGACGCCGAGCCCGCAGACGATCATGTTCCGCTATCCCCGAACCTACAACGGCGCCCACGTGTCCGGCCCCGATGAGTTCCCCGCTGTGCCGCGGCATCTGCTCGCCACCCACTACGCCGAGGCGGGCGCGGAGGCAGTTACGAGGAGTCCTTTCTGGCAGACGGGTTGGGTCGGGCTCGGTCCATTCAAGATGACGAAGTACGAGTTGGCGAGCTACATCGAAGCTGACGCGTTCGACGGTTTTGTGTGGGGCCGCCCCAGGATCGACAAGCTCTTCATCAAGTTTGTTCTCGATACGAATTCCCTGCTCGCCCAAGCGCTGGCGGGCGAGATCGACGTGATCCCGATCGGCTCGTTTGACCCCCAGCACGCGGAGGTGCTCAAGAATCAGTGGTCACCGTTGGGAAAAGGTACGGTAAGCGGATTTCTCTCCCGCGTGCGCCAGTACCAGTGGCAGTTCCGGGACCCCTCGCTGCCCTGGGCCGACCTCCGCGTGCGACAGGCCATGCTGATGGCGATCGACCGTGAGGCGATTGCGGACGGGGTCTACCGCGGCATAACCCAGGTCGCGCACACCGTCGTCCTCCCCAGAGAGCCGCTCTACCCCCGCCTCGAACAGGCCGGCCTTCGGAAGTATTCCTTCGATCGGGCCGAGGCGGAGCGCCTGCTGGAGGCGGCGGGATGGACGCGGGGCGCCGACGGGATCAGACGCAACGCTGCGGGCACCGAGCTGAGGCATATCCCCTCGACCGTGGGAAGCAAGGCGGATGAGCTTATCGTCATCGTCGAGGACTGGAAGTCGCTGGGGCTCCGCTCCGAAGCGTTCATCTTTCCGACCAGCGCGACCAACGAGCCTGAGCTCCGCGCCAAGTCTGACAGCACCGGGCGCAATGGCCAATGGGATTCCTCCTATTGGAACCGCTACCTCCGATCGGAGATCGCGAGCGAGCCCCGATGGAGTGGGGCCAACACCGGCGGCTATTCAAATCCCGCCGTCGAAGACCTGCATCAGCGCTGGATAGGCGCCTTGCAACCAAACGTACGCTCGGACGTCGAAGTCACGTTTCACAAGCTGCTCATCGACGAGCTGGCCTACCTGCCGGTCGTATACGACTTCGAGTTGTTCGCCTTTCGCTCTGGCGTGGCCGGCCCCACCGCCCCCGGATTCGAAGGAGGCAACACGACCTGGAACATCCATACATGGACGGCGGACTAACCCGGGCGACCCGGCCGTCTCTGCGCGGGGATAGGCCACGATCCCACGATGGTGCGTGCTTCTGACGCACATCGACAGACTTGCAGATTCTTGGGCACGGCCGAGCCCATTGACTGTTTGGAGCGTCGTTAGGTATCGCCTCCACGTCCATCAGCCGACCTCCACCCGAGCCCTGGACGGGGCCGTATGGGGTTCGCCCCCCTCGCCGATGTCGCGAGCGCGGATCTCCGGGCGTCCCAAGAGAAGGGCGATGCAGATCGCGAGGCAGCCGAGCGCGCCGCCAACGAGCGCGGTCGGCGCTCCGAGGGTGCCCGCGGCGGCGCCCATCACGCTCTGGCCGAGGGCGGGACCTCCACCCTGCAGCATGT
Organism: uncultured Chloroflexota bacterium; assembly: GCA_964417895.1. Lineage (GTDB taxonomy): Bacteria > Chloroflexota > UBA6077 > UBA6077 > SHYK01 > CAYQJS01. The sequence continues at coordinate 4,787 of CAYQJS010000042.1, forward strand.
GCTGGAACGCAGAGACTCGGCCCCGGAGCGCGTCGGGCGTGATTAGCTGGATCGCAGCGCCCCGCGTCGTCGCCTGCACCGAGTCGGTCAACCCCAATCCAGCTACCGCGAGCAACGCGAGGGCAAAGCCTGGGGCTAGCGCTAGGCCGACGAGACAGCAGCAGTAGGCGATGATGCAGCCGGCCACGAGCCGGCCCTTGTAGGGGATCTCGCCAAGATACATCACGATGACAAGGCCGACGAGGCTGCCGGCGGCGGGAGCGGAGGTCAGCAGCCCGAAGCCGATGGGCCCCGTCTCGAAATCGGCCGCGACGATCGGAAGCAGGGCCGGGTAACTGCCAAACAGCATGGCCACGACGTCGAACATCAGCAGGACGAAGATGATGCTGTGCTCGCGGACGAAAGCCAAGCCTTCGAGCAGGTTCCGCAGCGGCGAGCCCTCGGGGCGATGCATCAGCGAACCGAGCGTGATGAAACCCAGCGCAGCCGCGGTGACGAAATGCGCCAATCCGTTCAGGGCATAAGTTATCGGGAGGCCGAAGACTGCGATCAGTACGCCGGCGATCGAGGGTGCGACGATCCTGTCGATCTGGTGAATGCTTGCGTTCAGCGCGAACGCGTTCATGAGATGGTGGCGCGGCACGAGGCCGGCGATTACGGCGCGCCGGGCCGGATTGCTGACCGAGGTGAGACTGGAGTTGATGAAGGTGACCGCGTAGATGTGCCAGACCTCGACGAGCCCCGCGAGCGTCAGCACCGCCAGGATGATGCCGAAGGCGCCGTTTGTCACCTGGGTCACAATCATGATCTGGCGGCGGTCCATTCGGTCCGCGATTACACCGCCGATGAGAGAGAACAGGGCGATGGGGATAAAGCGAGCTAGCCCGTTCAGGCCGAGATGGAGCGCCGAGCCGGTGAGCGCGTAGATCTGCCAGAGGTTCGCCACCTGCTGCAGCTGCCCGCCAATTCCGGAGGTGACGTTCGAGAGAAACAGCCACCGAAACGATCGATACTCGAGGGCGGCGAAGGTGCTGCGAAATCCGCGCTCAGTACTCAAGCAGGATGATCCAGAGTTCCAACCTCGATTCGAGTGGGTCATGGTCGGGAGAATGGAGTGTCCGCCCCTCACACCTTAGAAAGCTCGCGGTGGCGCAGCGCAGGCTCAGGTGACGGCTGCATCATCATATCTTTGAACTCGAGGCTGCGAAATCAAGATGCTCGGCCCCCTCCGCTCGTTCCTCGGGGACAGGTGCTTAAGTAATAGTCAGGCAAAGGCGCCAGCCGCGCGATGGACAACTCGGGGCGAAAGCTAGCCTGGGTGCACGCTGAAATGGCCCGCTCGAAGTAGCCGTGGGCGTTCTCATGCGTGCCAAGCAGCAGAGATCCGCAGAAGTGGGCCTTTGAACCGATGCGAGCGGTAAGCTCACCGCGCCATGGCTATCGATCCACTGGGCAGCTTCGACTACGTGATCGCTGGGGCGGGCACGGCAGGGTGTGTGCTCGCGAACCGCCTGTCGGCCGACCCGGGCGTCCGAGTGCTTCTCATCGAAGCCGGCGGGCGCGACGACTGGATGTGGATCCGCATCCCGGTCGGCTATCTCTACTGCATCGGCAATCCCCGCACCGACTGGTGCTATCACACCGAACCGTGCGAGGGTCTCAACGGACGGTCCATCCTCTACGCTCGGGGGAGGGTATTGGGTGGTTGCTCGTCGATCAACGCCATGCTTTATTTGCGCGGCCAGCGGGGAGACTATGGCGAGTGGGCCAAGCTCACCGATGATCCTGGGTGGTCGTGGGAACGGGTGCTGCCGGTGTTCAAGCGCTCCGAGGACCACTGGCGAGGGCCAGGGGATTTCCACGGCGTCGGCGGTGAGTGGCGCGTCGAACGGCAGCGCCTCGGCTGGGAACTGCTGGATGCCTTTCAATCGGCCGCAGAGGAGCAGGGCATCCCCCGCACGGACGACTTCAACCAGGGCGACAACTTCGGCTCCAGCAAATTCGAAGTGAACCAGCGGCGGGGCGTTCGGTGGAGCGCAACCAACGCGTTCTTAAGCCCTGCGATGGGCCGACCCAACCTTACCGTGTTGACTGACGCGCTGGTGCGCCGTCTGCGGTTCGACCGCAAGCGGGTGACCGGCGTGGAACTGTCCCACGGAGGGCGAGAGCTGCACGCTGAGGCCCGCATCGAGACAGTCCTGGCCACGGGAGCCATCGGCAGCCCGCAGATCCTGCAACTCTCAGGGATTGGGCCTGGCCCACTCCTGCAGAGCGTCGGTATCCCGGTCGTATGCAATCTGCCCGGCGTGGGAGAGAACCTGCAGGACCACCTGCAGCTCCGCATGGCCTTCAAGGTGCAGAAGGCCCTGACCCTCAACCAGTTGACCAACAGCTGGCTGGGGAAGGCGCGCATTGGCCTTGAGTACCTGCTGTTCCGGACGGGGCCCTTGACTATGGCCCCCTCGCAGGTGGGCGCGTTCACTCGCTCGTCGCCGGAACGGCCCAACCCGAACATCGAGTACCACGTTCAGCCGCTCTCGCTGGACCGCTTTGGTGAGCCCTTGCACCGTTTTCCCGCGTTCACCGCCTCCGTCTGCAACCTCGACCCGACCTCGCGCGGATTCGTCCGGATCAAGAGCGCCGATGCGAGAGATGCCCCCGCCATCCAGCCGAACTACCTCTCGACCGATGAGGACCGGCAGGTAGCCATCGAATCGTTGCAGTTGACCCGCCGAATTGTGAGAGGGAAGGCGCTGGAGCGTTACCAGCCAGAGGAGTTCGTCCCCGGGCAGGAGTTCGAGAGCGACGCGGACCTCGTCAAAGCGGCCGGCGATATCGGGACCACCATCTTCCACCCCGTAGGCACTTGCAAGATGGGTGTGGCCGCCGACCCATCGGCGGTGGTGGACTCACGGCTGCGAGTACTTGGCTTGGAACGACTGCGGGTGGTCGACGCTTCGATCATGCCCACGATCACGTCGGGGAACCCGAACTCGCCCACGGTCATGATCGCCGAGCGGGGGGCTGAGATGATCCGCGCAGACCGGGGGTAAAGGCGGTCGCCTTCACTAGGTTGCAATCGTGCCGCTTCCTGACAAAATGCAGCCTGCGAATCCCGCCCATTGCTGCGGCCGAGGCCCGTGACGTTGTAGGGAGGGCTCATGAAGATCACCGCGGTTGAGACGACGGTTGTGCGCATGCCCATGCGCATCGATGGGCCCGCGCCAAAGATGGGGGGTGTCCCGCGTAGGAGCATGGAGATCCTGCTGGTGCGGGTTGACACCGACGAGGGGATCACCGGGTGGGGGGAGGCGTTCGGCCATCGCGCCATTCCCACGACGCGAACGGCGATCGACGTCTTGATTGCGCCGCTCTGCATTGGGCGTGATCCCGCCGCCATCGTCGACCTCTCGCTCGACATCCAGCACGCCCTCCATGGTGGCGGCCGCAACGGTCCCGTCATCTACGGGCTGTCCGGCATCGACATCGCGCTCTGGGACATCGCCGGGAAAGTCGCTGGCCTTCCCCTCTACCGCCTGCTTGGGGGGAGTGAGCGCGCGGATGTCCCGGCCTACGCGAGCCTCCTGCGCTACGGTGAGCCGGCCGCCGTCGCGCATTACACCGAGCAAGCGCTCGCGCGTGGGTATCGCCACGTCAAGGTTCACGAGATCGAGGCTGTTAACGTGAAGGCGGCGCGCGACGTGCTCGGTCCTGATATGCCATTGATGGTCGACTGCAACTGCCTGTGGGATGTCGAGGAGGCGGTGCGGCGGGCGCGCAGCTTCGTGCCCTACCACCCGCACTGGATCGAGGAAGCAATTTGGCCCCCCGAGGATGGACATGCCATGGCGGAGCTGCGCCGCCGGGGCGGCGTGCCAACGGCGGCGGGCGAGAACTACATGTTCCACGACTTCGAGCGATTGTGCGAGCTGGGAGCGCTCGATTACCTCCAGCCGAGCATCACCAAGGTCGGCGGGGTCACGGGCATGCGCGCCGTCTTCGAGCTAGGCGCGGTCCACGGCGTCCAGGTCGTGCCCCACTCGGCCTACTTCGGCCCCGGCCTGCTCGCCTCGACCCACGTCATCGCCTCGTGCGCGGGCGAGATTCCCGTCGAGCGCTACTATGCCGACTTCGACGACACGCCGCTCCATGATGCCATCAACCCCAAGGATGGCCGCATGATGGTGCCCCAGGGCCCCGGCCTCGGCTTCGATCCCGATCTCGACATGGTCCGGCGGATGCGCGTTGACGCATGAAGGCACGTCGTCCTCAATGCTGCAGAGTGCTTTCATCGTAGCCGCATGTACGAGAGAAGCAGCCCCCGAATCGGAGGCTGCTCTCATCGGCCCTGAGCGGCGCGAGGTTACGCGGTGGGCTCGTCCTCTAGCTTCCCGTGCGTCGCGTAGTAGTGCTCCGTCGCGGCCTCGGTGGTGGGGAACGTCTCGCCGCAGGCGTGGCAGACGATGCCCTGGCCTGCACAGCCGACGCCTCCAACCGCGCGATATGCACAACAGATGTGAATGGGCTCGGGTCGGCTTGACTGTGATCGGACCCCTAGCGCCACTCCCACTCGTGGATATTCCAGTGCGGCGCCGTCTCTGGGCTGAACACGCCGGCACTTGCCAGTCCCGGCTCCGGCCCCTGGAGAGCCGACACGTGAGCCATCGTCTGGGAGGCGAAGTGTGTGTGGAAGGCTGGCAGTTGCTCGCTCAGGATACGGTGCATCTGAACGACCTGCTGCTCGCGCTCCGTGCGATCCAGCGCATTCACAAAGGCATCAAACAGACGGTCATAATCCGGGGTGGACCATCCGGTGCGGTTCTCCCCGCGCCAGCGGTTCTGCAACGTGCCGATCTCGGCGCTGGTCCAGGAGCGTTCGCCCGCGTTGAGCCCGCCCCGGCTGTGCATAGATCGGAACGTGTGTCGCCCCTCGGCGTCTCGGCTCTGAGCCAGTGGGACAGCGATCGTCTGGACCTCAAAGCCCGCCCGCTTCCAGTCCTGCGCCATGACCTGGAGCTGCCGCTCGTTCTCGGTCCCGGCATTCGCCTTGACCTCGAACCGGAGGCGATCGGTCCCGCTGGCAAACAGTCCCTCCCGGTCCCGGGTGAAGCCGGCCTCGGTCATGAAGGCCTCAGCTCGCCTCGGGTCGTATGGATAGCGCGACATGACTCGCTGCACTGCTTCATAATGGGGGAGACCCGCCGGAACGAAGTTGTCGCTCGGAAACCCCACCCCGCTGAAGACACCCTCGTTGAGGGCATCGCGGTCGATGCCGTGGGCGAGGGCTTTTCTGACCCGAACGTCCAGGATGGCCGCTGGATCAGCGTATTCAGGCCGAAGCTGGTTGAGGATCATGGCTGGACCGCCCTGCCGGAAGTACACCACGCCCTGGCCAGTAGGGTCCCACTCGCGCTTCAGCGTGATGGCATGCTCAACGCGCATCGACAGGAATGGGGCGTAGTCGATGGCCCCGGTCAGCACGTTGGTCAGCACAGTATTCTCGTCGCCGAAAAGACGGATGTGCAATTGGTCGATCTTGGGTCGGCCCAGCGCGTGCCCGTCGAAGGCTGCCGCCTCGAAGGAGGAGCCCGGTTCCCAGCGCACGAGCCGGTAGGGACCGGCACCGACGTACTCGCTGCCCCAGAACGGCAGCTGGATGAACGGCTCTCGGGCTGAAGGTTCCTGCTCGAAAGCGGAGAAAGGGCGATCGAGAACGTGCTGTGGGAGCGGCTCGAAGTCGCCCTCGATCAGCGCGGCTGCGTCTGCGTACGCGGCCGACCAGCGGATGACGAACGTGTGAGCGTCCAGCGCCTCCACGCTCTCCATGAGGTTCTGGGGTGTGGGTGCGAAGATGCCGAGTCCTGGGATGGTGTACACCCGATGGGCGAAAACGAAGTCGTTGCTGGTCAGAGGCTGCCCGTCGTGCCACGTGAGGTTGGGGCGCAGCCGGTAGGTGACCTGCATCCGTCCATCCGGAAACACTCGCCAGTCGTCGGTGTTGAGCTGGGGTAGCGCCTCGACCAGGTAGGCCCGGGCGGCGCCCTTCCCGTCGATTAAGGCGATGGCGGCGTTGAAGATCCGGGTCGTAAGCGAGGGATTGCTACTGCCCGGGATCTTCGGCATCAGACCCGTCACTTCGTTGCGAAGCGACATGTTCAGGGTTCGGCGAGGCGCCGAGGCTGCCTCGGAAGCCCCGGCTCGTTCTGGCTCGGGGGCCCGGGGTGGCGTACAGGCGACTACCATTGCGAGGAGTCCGACGAGGCAAACAATGCGCATGGCCGACCTCCGATCGTTTTCACGAGCTGGCAGCGAAACGACGAATGGCCGCCGAGCGCGGGCAGCGCCAGGTTCTCCTCGTCTCATACTTTCATCCGCGGCTCATAGCCGGCACTCAATATACGTTAGATCTATCGACTGCTTTACTTCTTCTTCGTTGGCCGCCGCATCGTCTTGGTGCATGGGTTTCAGAAGAAGATCCTACAAGTAGTAGAAGCCATAGGCGTGGACCGTATCTCAAGTCTCGCAGCGCTGCCGATCTCCGGTGGGCCGACAGTTGCAGCGCACCCTGTGCGGCACTACCATGGCCCACTGAGGCGACGGTGCGCGAAAAGAGGAGGCGTCACGGTGCGGATCATGGTCATAGGGATGGGACGGTCAAGGGTTCCGGGCGCGGATGACAGCCAGGCGAGAGGCCGCGCGGAGGCCGGCGCCGAGAGCGAACCGAACCGCTCGCTCATAAGCACCTACCGCAGCTACGCGTCGCCCGGGACACAGATCGATTCCGGCACCCCGGACCCCTATCCAGGCCCGGACCCGGACCCGGGCACCGGAGGAACCGATCGACACCTCCGGTACTACATGTCAGTGCCCGCCATCGTGGAGAAAACCGTCTGGGCCGAGCGGAACGGCTACGACGCCGTCATCCAGAGCAATAACTTCGAGCACGGCGTCGAGGCGTCGCGGCTCGCGGTCCGCATACCGGTCCTCGGCCTCTGCCGCACTACCATGCACCTCGCCGCGAACTTCGCCGACCGGGTCGGCGTCACGGTTCCCCTCGACGGCTACTTCGTGCTGGCTCGACATCTCCTCGAAAGCTACGGACTCATGGGGTATGTGAGCGACATCAGGTCCCTGGGCTTCGACGACGTCCCTCCACCCGAACGGATACCTGAGCTGCGACCGGTGATGTTCCAGCGAACCGCCGAAGTCATGCGAGGCCTGGTGAAGGAAACGAGGGCAGAGTGCATCGTGCCGCTCGGGGGCGCGGTAATTCCCTCTATCCTTGATCCCAAGGAGCTCGAAGCAGAGATCGGCGTACCGGTCCTCAATCCACGGGCGATCGGGGTGCGCACTGCAGAGATGTGCGTGAATCTCGGCATTACGCAGAGTCCGCTGACTTATGCCAAGGCAACGCTCTACGGCTACGATGACTAATCCGGTCGGAAGCCGTGGCCTACAGAGGCAACTGGTTCGCCCTGCCGACGCGAAGGAGGCTCGATCTTGAACAAACTACGCCTGATGCCGCTCGTGGTCGCGGCTTCGCTGCTCCTCGCGTGCGCCGCGCCCGGGCCCGGTGGCTCGTCGGGTGCTGGCCCCCAGACCGCCGGCCCGAAGACTCTGCGGATGGCGATGCACACCTCGAATGAGCCTGTTGGCAGCCTTGCGGGCTGGGGCTCCAGCACCACAGTCAGCTCGAATGACATGAATTTCGTGTTCCATGCCGGACTGACGACGACCCAACCTTCCGAGCAGACGGTCCCCTGGATCGCGCGCAAGATTCCCTCGCTTTCCGATGGCGACTGGAAGCTGCTTCCGGATGGCGGCATGGAGGTTACGTGGAAGCTCCGGCCGGACGTGAAATGGCACGACGGCTCGCCGCTCATTTCAAAAGACTTTGCGCTTGGGCTTGACGTCCGTCTCGACCCAGCACTAGCGATCAGCCAGACAGGAGTCGAGCAGGTTTCCGGGGTGGGCACCCCCGACGACGAGACGCTGGTGGTGAGCTACAAGGCCCCCTATGTCTACGCGAACATCAGCCAACCCGGGCAGATCCGAGCAGTGCCTGCCCATCTGATGGAGGAGCCCTACCGCCGCGGCATGGGTGAGGGATTCCTGAATCTCCCGTATTGGCACCTGGAGTTCGTCGGGCTCGGGCCTTATCGGTTGGGTGAGTGGATCCTGGGGAGCCAGATGGAAGCGTTGGCCTCCGACGACTATTTCCTCGGGCGACCTAAGATCGATCGGCTCGTCATGCGGTACATCGGTGACGTCAACGTCATGTACCTGGCGCTCAACGCCGGCGAGATAGACATCGTCCCCATGGGAGCGTTCCAGGCTGACTTTTTCGCCCGGATCAAGCAGGAATATGAGGGCGCTGGTAAGGGAACTGCGCTAGCCGTGTTCGCCGGGACCAGGAACTACAAGTTCCAGCTTCGCTATCCGGAGCTTCCCTGGGCAAACGACGTGCGGATCCGTCGAGCGCTGACCCACATGCTCGATCGGCAGACGCTCTCCGATAACCTCGTGGCCGGCCAGGGCGGACTCGCCGATACCGTCGTCTCTCCTACCAATCCGGCCTTCCCGATCCTGAAAGAGATTGGCCTGCCCACGTACCCCTACGACCCCGCGCAGGCGCAACGACTGATGGCAGAAGCCGGGTGGCAGAAGGGCGCCGATGGCATGTACCGGTCGGCGTCCGTCCAAACCATGCCTTTGACCGTGGCCGCGCGGGATACAGCGGCTGGAGTGCTCGAAGTGCAGGCAATCGCCAACCTGTACGCCCAGGAGGGAATCAACGCCACGAGCACCACAACGGGGAAGGGCGGGGCAGGCACCCTCCGGAACGAAGAAGAGGCGACGAATCGAGGGATCTTCGGATTGCCGTTACGGGAGAGCCACGCGTCGTTCGTGATCTTCAGGAGCAATCAGATCGCCGCTGCGCCCCGGTGGCTCGGCGGAAACAATGGCGCGTACAGCAACCCCGACTACGATCGACTGTACGATGCATCGTTGCTGGCCTTCGACGTGAACGAGCGCAATCGGCTTCGGGCCAGCGCGCTCAAGCTTCTGGCGGAGGACGCTGTGGCCATTGATCTCTTCTATCACATGGCCATGCAAACCGTCGTCTTTCGAAACGGAGTCCGCGGACCAGGCCTCACCTCCACCGAGCAGCTTGCCGCCGCCTGGAACATCCATACCTGGGAGATGGACTGAGGCAGCGCTTCGGACGGGATCGCTGGGTTCAAGCGGGCCGAGTTAGGGTGAAGGGGTCAGGAATGGGATGGCGAAAAGCTTGCGCGGTGCTGTGCGCTTCTCTGGTTGCCGCGGCATGTAATCCTGCTGCGAGCCGACCATCCGGCGACTCTGCCGGCGCGCCGTCCAGGACCGAGAGCCACCGGGTGGCCATTGCTATCAGGGTAGAACCGGCCGGCCTGGCGTCTCGGGGCATGGTCATGACCAGTCAGACTCCGACCTCCCCGGGGAACCTCTTCAACGCCACCCTCACCCAAACGAACGAGAGCGGCTCGCCGATACCGGAGCTCGCGGAGGCCCTTCCCAAGCTCAGCACATCTAGCTGGCGCGTCTTTCCCGACGGCACGATGGAGACTACCTATCGACTGAAGTCCAGCCTGACCTGGCACGACGGGGCGCCCCTTGGAGCGGAAGATTTCGTTTTCGCCTGCGCCGTCTACTCCACGCCCGAGATCGCGGCGGCGCAGGCTCCGCCTCTGAGTCTGATGGCCGAGGTTGCTGCCCCTGATAGCCGGACCGTGCTGATCCGCTGGAGTCAACTCTACGCGGAGGCCGACGCAGTGGCCGGGGGGAGGTACAGTTTGCCTCCCTTGCCGCGCCATATCCTGGGCGATGCTTTCCGACCAGGCAACTTCGAGGCCTTCGTCAATCATCCTTACTGGTCTTACGAGTTCATTGGCGCTGGACCGTATCGACTCGAACATTGGGAGCCGGGAGCCTTCATCGACGGCTCGGGCTTCTCCGGCTACGTGAACGGGCCACCCGCCATCGAAAGGATCCGCTTGGTCTGGATAGCAGATCCGAGCGCCGCGGTCGCGAGGGTGCTGTCCGGCGACGTCGACCTGGCGGTCGATAACGTCATTGGAATCGAGCAGGCTGCCATTCTCACGCGCCAATGGCAGCGTGGAACAGTGTTCATGGTGCCTACCAATAGCCGATACGCCGCAGCCCAGTTCAAAACGGAGTACGCCAACCCGGCACAAGCGGACCTGCGAGTCCGGCGGGCGCTCATGCACTCGCTCGACCGCGTCGCATTGTCGGAAGCTCTGCTCGATGGAACGCCGGCGGTGGCGGATACGACGATGGGGCCCGGCATTGACTACTTCGATGCCGTCCAAGCGGTGACGAAATATCCGCTCGACCTGCGGGCCGCCCAGGACCAGCTGGGGCAAGCAGGCTACACGAAGCGCGGCGACTTCTACACCGACCAGGCGGGCCGCCCGCTCACCATCGAGCTCTGGGCGTATGCGGGCGCGCCCGGTGACAGCGAGGTTGCCATCATGACCGATGTGTGGAAACGGGCTGGTATCAATATCGATCCCTACCTCATCCCGGCTGCTCGGGCACAGGACCTCGAGCTCGTCTCCACGCATCCGGGGCTGCGCATCGATCAGACCCCGTTCGAAGGAGACACTCCCATGGCCAAGGCCTCGTCGGCGCGGATCGCCACCGCCGCAAACCGCTGGAGCGGCTCGAACCGAGGCGGTTACTCTCACCCTGAGTTCGACCGCCTGATGACTGCTTTCCAGACCGCGCTGGACCGCACGCAACGGGCACAGGCAGCTGTCGAAGTCTTCAAGTTCCTGAGTGACGATTTGCCCCTGCTGCCGCTTTACTACAGCCCGAGGCCCGTGGCGATGGCGGGCCCGATGCGAGGGGTGAGACCGGGTCCCCGAGACGTCGCCTGGAACGAAATCCCGAAGTGGGCATGGGCTCCATAAGGACGCGGAGGAAAGCATGGACTGGATGCAGGCAATCGAAGACACTGCAGCGCGGTTTCGGGCTGGAGAAGCAGAGGTAGCCCGGGCCTTCTTCTCTGTACCCCGCCCTCTGGATCAGCACCTGCGGTGGCTGAAGGAGCAGGTATCCCGAGAGCTTCGAAACCTCCGGGAGATCTCGGCAGGCGAGTTGACCGAGCAGGTGGACCGTGTAGACCGAGGTTTCTCCCGGGAGGAGATCGTGGCGGAGCTGCGGGAGCACTACTACGAGACCCGGCACTACGCGATGTTGGCCGACGTCCTCGAAGGCATCAGCGGTGATGCCGTGGACTGGAAGGCCCTGGATGCGCAAAGGGGAGCGGCCGACTGGTCCGTTTCGAAACACCAGAACGGCCTGGAGCACCGGAAACGGCAGCAATGGAGCTCGATCTCGCCGCTGCACGGCGCGGCCGGGAGCTTCAACAGCGGCGGCGCGGGTTCAGTAGCCTACGGCGTGATTGGCCTCAAGGGCGGCATCTACGAGGAACTGCTGTCGGAAGCGGGCAAGATGGTGATCCACGACGAAATGGCGCACGGCGGCGTACTCGGTCGTCACCCGCTCTACGGGCTAGTGAAAACGAACGAGGACGCAAACACATCCCTGGAGATCATCCGGGAGTACTCGACCATCCGGCTCCGAGGGCGCAACTTCCAGTTTGGGTTTCCGCTCTCCGAGGAACGCGTCGAGGCCATCGCCCGCGGGGAGATCGAGCCCCTGACGGTCGACATCCTGCAGGCCGCCTGCGCCGGCGCCATTGACGAGGAAGAATGGTTCGATCGCTACCAGGCGGCGCCCAAGCCGCTGAGCGCCACCACCGTTCTGCGGTGAGTCGAGGGAGGCGCCCTTAGCGCGCGAGCGGGTAGAAGCGCTCGGCGTTGTCCGCGAGCAAATGCTGGCATCAGCGTCGACGCCGGGGGACGAAGCAGTTCTCCAGATGGATGGCGAGATCCCCTTCTCCTACGGCGGTCTAACCTGGGGGCTCTTGACCTCGAAGGCATGCTGCGAGGCAAGCACCCGTCGAGCGGGTAGGCGGGTAGACTGTAGACTGAAGTAGTTCTCAATAGGATCCAACAGGATCAAGCATGAAATCAGAGCAGCAGCTCCGCGATCTGTTCACGCCCCAGCAAGCGGCTGACTATTTGCAGGTCGATCGGGAGACGGTCTATCGCTACATTCGTGAGGGCAAGCTCGCCGCTTCTCGACTTGGGCGCAGCTATCGGATCCCGCGGGCGAGCATTGAGATGTTTCTTTGGGCTGCGCGCACGCGCGAGGACGTGACGTTGCGGGAGTACAGCGGCCGAGAGATCGAGGAGTTCATCGAACGAGACCAGCTCGATGAGCGAGCAGGGTCGATCGCGAACCAGTTCCTGGCCAGCACGGAACAGCGGCAGTCGAAGAATGCCGGCGGAAAGACCAGACACATTCGCTCCGCATGAGCATCGATGCCGATACGCTGGTCTTCTTTGACGCCTCGTGCCTCATCGCCGCAGCCGGGTCCCCACACGGCGGATCCGGTTTCCTATTGGAAGTCTGCGGGCGCGGCTTTCTTCAGGCAGCCGTGTCGCCCCAGGTTCTCGTAGAAGCCGAGCGCAACATTCGCGACAAGTTCCCCCCAGCCGCTCTGGGAATCTTCCACGCGTACCTCGTGGCGACACCCATGCGCATCGTCGAGCTCCTCCCGCCGTCGGGGCGAAGGTCATTCGAGAGCGTCGTTGGGGAGAAGGACGAGCACGTGCTCGCGGCCGCAGTCCAGTACGCGGCTCCGTTCCTCTTGACGCTTGATCGGCTCCTGGCCGGCCGAGTCAATGCCGCAAACTTGGCGGTGCGCGCCCTCTCTCCAGGCGAGTTCATTACCACCGTGCTACCGGACCACATTGACTACCGTTCGATTCGATGAAACGGAGCCCAAAGACGGACCCCTCGCATATGGGATGCTTAGCGCACGGCACCTGGAAAGCGCCAGTTTACGTGTCATCTCGACGCTAGGGGGCGGGCCACCACAGTCGGGGGACGCCGCCCTCAGGGGACGGTAGCCCCAGAGCGGACTATCGAGCCGCGCCCACATTAGGCCAGCGCGTAGCGCGGCGGTTCTTCCCACTCCTCCATGGCCGGATTCTCCTGGGAAATGAGGGTGCGGCGGCGCGCCTCCTCGCGGTACTCGTCCGCCCGACGAATCACGTCCAGCCGCTCGTGCTCCTCTTCCTCCGCCTGCGCCAGCTCCTGCGCCGATTTCTGTCGGGGCTTACCGGAGTACACCTTTACTCGCCCCTCCTTCTCCAGCTTGCGGAGGTGCGTGTTGACCTGGCGGTCGGCAGCGCGGCGCAGACGCGGCACCAGGTTCAGGTCCGCGTAGATCAGCTCCATGATGGCCCAGGTCGTCATCTCGGGCGTCTGAGCCAGCGCGTCGAGGATCTGCCGCTCACGCGCGTGGCGCCCGGCGATATACGCATCGATGTACGCGACGGGGTCGTCAATCACCGGGCCGTGGCCGGGGCAGAGGAGGCGCAGGTTGGGCAGATCGCGCAGGCGGCTCAGGCTGGACAGGTAGTCGCCGAGGTCGTTGATCGTGGTCGAGCTGGCGCCGAGGATCGTGTCTCCTGTGAACAACACGCCCTCGCTCTCCAGGTAGAAACAAACCGAGTCGGCGCTGTGGCCGGGCGTGTGGATCACCCGGAGGCGGACGTCGTCACTCGGCCCAAGCTCCGTACCATCGTGGATCGGTGTGACGCCGGTGTCGGGCAGGCGATCCCGCAGCAGCGGCATCCCCTGTTCGAGAATGCGGACTTCGGCGCCGAACTCGTCCCGCAGCCAGCGCAGGTTCGAGCTGTGGTCGGCGTGATGATGGGTGACGCAGCTGATGCCGATCTCTGCCTTCTCGGTGGCAGCCAGGTAGCCACGCAGCATCCAGCGATACCGATCCATATCCTCGCCGGAGTCGATGGTGAGCACCTGGCCGCGCCCGACAAGGTAGATGGTCGTGAACTGAGGGTGCATTGGATTGGTGTCGGGGACCTGGACGGCGCGAACGCTGGGCGTCACCTGCATGATCTCTATCCTATCCTGAGTGCTGGGTGGGGGTGAAGGACTTGCCCCGTGACTATAATCGCCCGGAGTCGGTAGCCGGGAGCACGAAAATGAAGAACCGGATCGGTTGCATCGGCGTGGTGCTGGCCGGACTGCTGGTCAGCTGCGGGCCCGCCCAGGGCCAGGCGCCAGCAGACGTGGATGAGCAGCAGCCGAGGCAGAGCCGGACGCTCGTCGTCGCGCACCGGTACGAGCCCGCTGTCCTGGCGCCTAAGGTCCTGGGCAGCAACGGTCCGCTCACCACAACCCGGCTCTTCAACGCCGCCCTGGCGCTGTTTGACGACAGAGGCCTGCCGCGCCCGTATCTCGCGGAGGCGCTTCCTCAGCTCGATACCGATACGTGGCGCGTCTTTCCCGACGGACGGATGGAGACCACTTACCGGCTTCGGAGCGGCCTGACCTGGCACGACGGCGCCCCGTTGACGGCAGACGACTTTGCCTTTGCCCTGCGGGTCTACAAGCCTCCCGAGTTAGGGGTCTTCATCCGCACCCCTCAGGGGACCATCGACGGCGTGCTGGCGCCAGACCCGCGGACCGTCGTCATTCAGTGGCGCTCGCCCTATCCAGACGCCGGCATCCTCAGCTTTGGCGACCTCGACGCCCTGCCCAGTCACCTGCTGGAAGCCGCATTCACGGACTACGGGCAGGGGCAGTTCTCCCGAGAGACGTTCTTGGGGAACCCCGTCTGGACGAATGACTACGTGGGGGCAGGGCCGTACCGCCTGGAGCGGTGGGAGCCGGGAGTCCAGCTGGAGGGCGCTGCCTTCGACGGCCACATCCTGGGCCGGCCAAAGATCGACCGCCTGGTGGTCCGCATCCGAATTGACGAGAACAGTACTCTTGCCGCGGTTCTCGCTGGCGGCGAGCTGAGCTACACGAACTCCTTCACCTTGCGCTTCGAGCACCTTCTCGTATTGAAAGCCGAGTGGGAGCCGGTCGGCAAGGGGACCGCGGCCGCTGTGCCCGGCACAGCCGTGTACCTGAATCTCCAACAGCGGCCAGAGTACGTCGGTGACCCCGCCCTCCTCGACGTCCGAGTGCGTCGCGCCCTTGCCCACTCCCTTGATCGGCAGGCTCTAAATGAGGGCCTTTTCAACGGAATCGGCTTTCCCACCGAAACGATCGTGCCCTCGACGGTGCCCTTCTACCCCGACTTCGAGCGCTTAATGCCCAGGTACCCTCTCGACGCAAACCGAGCGAGCCAACTCATGGGCGAGGCCGGTTTCACCCGGGACGCGGATGGGTTCTTCGCCAATGCGCAGGGGCATCGGTTCCGTCTGGACTTCGCGGTCCAGGCCTCGCCGGAGATCGAGCGGATGCAGGCGATCCTGAGCGACTCCTGGCGGCGGAGGGGCTTCGACGTCCAGCCCGTCGTGATGGGGGTCCAGCTATTCACGGAGTTGCGGACGCGCCATACGCTTCCGGGATTGGGCTATTCTCTCGGGCCGTCCGAAGGCTCCTTCGCCGCCGCCGAGGTCGGATCGCCGGCAAACGGTTGGGCGGGCCTCAACCGTACATGCTGGACTCACCCTGATTACGAGCGACTGCGGAATGCCGCGGACGCTACTCTCGACCAGACCGAGCGAGGGCGGTATGTAGCCCAGATGATGGCGCTGGTACCCGAAAACCTCCCCGGGTATCCGCTGTATTTTGGGATTGCGGTGCGAACACGGGTAGCCGCACTCCGGGGCCCAGACGACGAGGCGCAGACCTCCGGGTTCGGCCAGGTGAGCAGGGGCACCACGAACTACTGGAATGTCCATGAGTGGACGCTTCAGTAATGCCGGGGGCCTCCGGTCCCCGATCAACCGCTCGTGCTCGTGAACCGATCCCGAAACGGGCCAAGAGATCGCCGTTCGACCGACCGGTCCGCGATGGCGAACCGCACATCCTTGAACGCACCCGCGAACGGTCCGGTCAGAGCCGCGTAGAAGTCTTCGCCCGTTGCTAGCTAGGAGATCGTTGCCAAAGGCGCCGCAGCCCCACGCGCCAAGGACGACACTGTCGTAACCGTAGGATCGAGCGATAGCCAGCACGCGGTGGATGCGCTCCTTGAGCAGTAGCCGTGCCTCGGCCTGGCCCAAAAGCCAGGCAACCGGGGCCGCGCATGAAATGATGTCCAGATGCCACGGGTTATCGAGCAAGTTGCCGCCCTCATCGCGGAAGAAAGGCACCCTGGGCGAGAGTATCGCCCAGGGCGTCGACGACGGATCCTCAAGTGATCGATGGTGCTGGTACATCGGGTCGCCAGTCAGGGTGAGATAGAGGGCGCTCATCCGACAAAGACTCTCCTCTTGAGCACGCGCACCAGTGAGAAAGCCGCCGCCGGGCACCGACCCGTTCGCAAAGTTGAGGGCCAATAACCGTTTGGATGTCTGGTGCAGCTGCTGCGCCGCCGCCGCCGTGGTCTCGTTGGTGACCTGAATCTGCATCACCGCGTAGGACGCCGTGGGATGCGTGGGCAGGGCTGCATCGGGCGGGATGCTGATTTTCGTTGCCTGAGCTTGGGAGACCGCATCACGGATATCGACCCGCACTCCTGCCGGAGTCGTGTACGCGCCGGTCTCGCAGTACGAGATTGTCTCGGATGCCATTCGTTGGGCGGCAGCTTGCGAGATGCCAAGGTTGCGCTGATTTGTATGGACCATCAGATCAGAGTCGGCGACAGGAAGACAACGAACGACTGCCATAGCAGTCACCCCAAGCGCATAGGTACCGGTGGGATCGCGACCAGCGTAGGGCACTCCCGGGACTCCTAACATCTCACGCGCCTGGGTGTTTTCCCTCCAGGCTAGGTGAGGTGCCACCTTACACGAACCCGACGTTCCGTGCGGCGAGCTCATGGTGTGCCTGGCGCAAACGGAGAGCTGGCTGCATCTTTGGGTCGCAACGTCACCCGAGGTGAGCGACCTCAAATCCCTTCAGGAACAAGCGGGTTGTAGGCAAGCCCCTCATTGTGGGTGGCAAGTTTTGTCGGCACGGCGACGCCAACAAGATACTGCTGCTGGAATTGCACGGCGTTCGACATGAAGCGAGTCGTGCATGGTCTACCCCGAGGCGAAGACTGTGAACCCGCTGGAGATGTGGGACACCCAGACGCTGCGTCGGATCCACTCGACTGGCTAGGTGGACAACCTGTATGGCGGCGAGGACCGCGTCACCGCCGACATCCAGCGGACGCTCGCCCGCGGCGAGTGCGAGGACTGCTGAAGCAGGACTGAGGACGGAGGACTGAAGTGCCCGCTCCCTCGGCCCACTCGGAGAGGGCTGTGGTGAGGCGGTCGCCCTCGACGTAGCGGCCCCGCGCCAGTGGGCCCCGCGTCACGACGGGCCTGGCGTCGGGGGTTCGGTAACGAGGAACCTCACCTCGTCGCGGGCAACCACCCAGTCACCATCTCGGGCCTCGGCGCGAACCACGCGCCAGCCGAGAGGCGGTGCTATCGTCGAGTCCCAACAGAACTCCCCTGGCGCCAGAGCCCCCTCGTAGTGCCGTTGCACCCCGCCATCCGGCAGGATGCTGACAAGCAGCACCTGAAGTGTCCGCGTCACGAAAACACAGTGGGTGATCGGCTCGCCGACGAGGTAGGTCGAGTTGTGCCCGCGGTCGACCGATGGCATCACGATGAGCGGACCACGGATGAGAATCCTCGCCACCGGCGTCCGCGATGTCGCCGCCGGCGCCGGATTCGTACCGATCGAGCTCGGGTTCGTAACCTCGAAGGCGAAGCGGAGGTCCGGGAACTCACAGGCCAACGAAGGCACATTCAGCACAACACCACGGACGCCCACGATCGCATCCAGGGGCACAGTGAAACCAATGACGAAGCTGCCCTCCGGGCCGCTATCGCCCTCGGCGACGATGTCGCGTCCTTCCCATAGGACCCGAAGAGGCACGTTCACGCAGCCACCGACAATCGTCCCGGCTATGGTGACCCTGGATCCAGGGGGACCCTGCACCGGCGATAGAGTGAGCGACCCGATTTGCTCCGTCGGGCTGAGAGCCGCGCTCGACACGTCCACGGCGGACAGCAGCGATGCCGGGCCCAGCGGATGGCCCACGAGGAGGACCACGGCGATGAGGAGCCCAAGGAGCAGGGCTCGCTTCTGTGGACGGGCCATTGGGTCACCCGATTCTGGCTAAAGCAACGCGATGTGAGGTCGCGAATCGGCGGCCAGCCTGAGTCCTCGTGACATGACTGAGGGCCACCGACCGTGGATGCACTCCGCGGACGCGCTTCGTGATCCCCCCGGGCATGCAATCTATATATTAATCAGCTCTCGCTCTTGGTGGAACCCCGGCACGCCTGGTGACTCTATCGCGAGCGCCACGTGTCAGCGCGGCCAGCCGCGTCCATTGTCACGGGTGCCACACGCGGCTGGATGGCGACCCGGCGGCCAAGGGTCGATCCAAGAGGAGTTCAATAGGGGTCATCAGTTAGGCACAGGGGGGAGCACGATGAGCACTATCGCCGAACCGGAGAGCCGTTTCTTCGACGTGAACGGGCTCCGCCTGCACCATCTCGACTGGGGCAACACGAATGCGCCTACCATCGTGTGCGTCCACGGACTCCGGGGCAACGCCCACTCGTTCGACGGGTTCGCCCGCCACTTCGGCGACCGTTTTCACGTCGTCGCCGTCGACGTCCGGGGCCGCGGCGATAGTGCCTGGGCGACGGACGGCGACTACACGATGCCGAGCTACGTCGCCGACCTTGAAATGGTATTGGACGAGCTGGCCTTCGACCGCCTCACGCTGGTTGGCACCTCGATGGGGGGCCGCATCGCCATGCTGTACGGGGGCCGGCATCCCGAGCGCCTAGAACGGCTGATCATCAACGACATTGGGCCCGACGCCGAGGCCGGGTCGGACCGCATCTCCCGAGAGGCCGCGAAGACGCCGGACAGCTTCCACAGCCTCGAGGCAGCCATGGCGTACCGCCGTCAAATCAGCGCGTCCCTTGGGCGGCTGAGCGAAGAGGCGCAGCGCGAGAGCGCGCTGACCCAGGTACGGCAGCTCCCCGACGGCTCATGGGTCTGGAAGAGCGACCTGGCTTTCCTTCGGCAGCGCGCTGATAGCGGCAGCCTGGACTACACCCAGCTATGGGAGGTCCTCGCCGAGTTGCGGTGCCCCACGCTTCTGGTCTGGGGCACGGCCAGCGACGTCTTGTCCGAAGGCCAGGCCCGCCGAATAGTCCGCACCCTGCCGCACGGCACATTGGTGCAGGTGACCGGCGTCGGCCATGCCCCTACGCTCACCGAGCCTGAAGCAGTGGCCGGCCTCGAAACATTCCTCAGCCTTCCCTCGATCAAAGCGACCGGTTAGTACACGTCGACGCAAGAGCACCGATGGTTGAGCGAGCGGGCAGGCCCCTCTCCTGCCGCAGCGGGAGAGGGGTGGGGTGAGGGCAGACCTCGACGGCCGATGATACTAGCGTTCGGCAGGGGGCCCTCACCTAACCTCTCCCATTTCGATGGGAGAGGGATCTGGTTGAGCTGCCTGACAAGCAATCGCACGACGCATATACTCTGTCAAACCAGGTCGCCCGCGCGGCCCCGTGTTCCACGAGTTTTCCGCACGCCTGGAAGGAGAACCGATGCTGACGAAAGAGGAGAACGAGTTTCTCACCCGAGTGGGCCCCGGCACCCCCGCTGGCGAGCTGTTCCGCCGCTACTGGCTGCCCTTCTGCGTGGCCAATGAGCTAACCGACGAGAGCCCGACGAAGTTCATCCGCCTCCTGGGCGAGGACCTCGTGCTGTTCAAAGACAAGAGCGGCAACGTCGGGCTCCTCGCCGATCACTGCTCGCACCGAAGCGCTTCACTGCTCTACGGCCGCGTCGAAGAGAGGGGCATCGCCTGCGCCAACCACGGCTGGCTCTACGACACGAAGGGCAACTGCCTGGAGACACCCGCTGAGCCCGCCGACAGCAACCTTCACCTGACAGTGCGCCAGCGGGCCTACCCCGTCAAGGGGTGGATCGGCCTCTACTGGGCGTACATGGGGCCGCTCCCCGCACCCGAGATCACCAGATTCGACGTGTGGGCCAGGACCGACGGCACGCACAAGCTCACCGTCCAGCCGCGGCTCGACTGCAACTGGCTTCAGGCAATGGAGAACTCCGTCGACCCGGCCCACCTTCCGATCCTGCATCAGAACACGTCCACGCAGGGACGGGTGGCCCCCAGCACGACCCGTGGCTTTACAGACGACATCCGCGACTTCGAGTTCTACGAGCTGCCGTACGGCATGATGAAGAAGCGCAACTACAAGAACGGGCTCATCGACGAGCATCCCATCCTGTTCCCCAACATCCTGCGGCACCAGAGGAACACGCAGATCCGCGTGCCGATGGACGACACCCACACGTGGATCGTCTTCGTCACATTTGAGCCGTCGGCAGACGGCCAAACTGTCGATGAGGACCAGGACGCGATCCCGGTGCGCTACGTCAGGGCGTACAAAGAGCCCGCCGGCGTGCTCCACCCGAACACGCGGTTCGACATGTCGAAAGATGTCCAGGCTCAAGACCATATGGCGTGGGAGACTCAGGGTCCCGTTGCCGACCGGTCGATCGAGCGTTTGGCCACGTCAGACCGCGGCATCGTCATGCTCCGGCAGATGGTCAGGCGTGAGATCGAGCGGGTGCAAATGGGCCTCGACCCTATGAACGTTTTCAGGGACGCGGACCACGAGATCGTGGACACCAACCTGCAGCAGTCGATTCGCGACCTGGGCACCTGGCGTGGCGCAAGCCCGCCGCCTCCGGAGCTGGCGCGGGTCTAGCCAACTGTCATGCTGAGCCGCAGCGAAGCATCTGGTGTCGGCATCGAGTCGCGAGCCTGCGACCACGTTTTCAGCGCCCCCAGACCCTTCGCTGCCGCTCAGGGTGACACCTCGCAGACGATGGAGTGAGGATCCACATGCTGACCAGGGAAGAGAACGAGTTGCTCACACGGGTTGGGCCGGGGACTCCGGCTGGCGAGTTGCTGCGCCGTTACTGGCATCCGATCGCCATCGCGCGCGAGCTGACCGACGACAGCCCGACCAGGTTCGTGCGCGTCATGGGGGAGGACCTCGTCCTCTTCCGCGACCGGAGCGGGCGGGTCGGGCTCATCGCTGACCATTGCGCGCACCGCAGCGCATCCCTGCTCTACGGCAGGGTCGAGGAGCGGGGGATCGCCTGCGCCTACCACGGCTGGCTGTACGACACCGAGGGGCGATGCCTGGAGACACCGGCCGAGCCCGCGGACAGCAAGTTCCACCTGGCCGTCCGGCTGAAGGCCTATCCCGTCCAGCAGTTCCTGAGCCTTTACTGGGCTTACCTCGGCCCGCAGCCGGCTCCCGTCATCCCCCGGTATGATGCCTGGGTCAAGGAGGGAGAGCGCCGCGTCACCGTCCGGCCTCTGGACTGCAACTGGCTGCAAATGATGGAGAACTCCGTGGACCCGGCCCATCTCCAGATCCTCCACCAGGGCGCGGGCACCAACTCACGGGTTCGGCTGGAGAGCACCACCCGCGGGCTCACCGATGTCGTCGACCGTTTTGAGTTCGACGAGTTGCCATACGGGATCATGAAGCGGCGCCTCTATACAAACGGCCTTGTAGACGAGCACCCGCTGATCTTCCCCAACATCCTGCGCCACCAGGGAACGCAAATCCGCGTGCCGATCGACGATACGCATACAATGCACTTCTCCATCAGCTATCGCGCTTTGAAGGACGGGCAGGCCCCGCAATCCGAAGACGACGTCCCGGCCAGCTACGGCAAACCACACAAGGATCCACCGGACGGGCTGTATCCTCACGCGCGGTACACCATGGCGGACGTGGCGGCCCAGGACTACATGGCCTGGGAGACGCAGGGCCCGATCGCGGATCGGACCTTGGAGCGGCTCGCTACCTCGGATCGAGGCGTGGTGATGTTCCGCCAGATGCTCCGCGAGGAGATCGCGCGCGTGCGCCAGGGGCTCGATCCGCGGTGCGTCGTCCGCGATCCGGATCATGCGATGATCGATACGAGGCTCACGCAGTCCGTCGAGGAGTATTTCGGGAGGGATCGGAGTCCGGTCGCCGTCGGGGCGTAAGTCCCTGCCAACCCTCCCCACAGGGGGAATGCGGTTGTCCCCTCCCCCTCGACGGGGGAGGGTGAGGGAGGGGGTGACGGCGGATCTCCCCTCCCCCTCGACGGGGGAGGGTGAGGGAGGGGGTGACGTTCCTGCCGACGGTAGGGTGGTCACCGGACTTACGCAACGCTCAAACTGGCCCATAATGTCGGACGTATAACGCGCGAAGGGAGACAATGATGGTTCAGACTACAGGATTCAGCCCGTCGATCTCGGCCCGGGGGGGCCCGTATGAGCAATGGCAGGCTCAGGAGGGCGTGCCCATCTACAAGGCGTACTACGTCGAGAGCATGTACACGGCGGAGCTGGGGCCGTGGGCCCGCAAAGGGGGTAAAGGCGCGTACCTGAACCTTGCTGAGCAGCGCGAGGACGACGCCTTCATCGTAGAGATCCCCCCGGGTGGGCAGCTCAATCCCGAGCACCACATGTATGAGGCGCTCATCTTCGTGCTCACAGGGCGAGGCGCCACCACGGTTTGGGGCAAGGACGCGCCCAAGCGCACCGTCGAGTGGCAACCGGGCAGCCTCTTCTCACCGCCGCTCAACATGTGGTACCAGCACTACAACGCCAGTGGCTCCGAGCCTGCGCGCCTGCTGGCCGTCACCCGCCAGCCCAAGGTGTTCGAGCTTTACCGCAGCGCCGATTTCATCTACGGATGCGATTACCAGTTCAGCGAGCGCTTCGGCGGCGAGGACAACTACTTCACCGATCCCGGGTACCGACTCAAGCGCCTGTTCTGGAAGACCAACTTCGTGCCAGATGTGCGGACGTTCCAACTGGAGGAGTACCCCGAGCGTGGCCCCGGCTTCAACATGAAGTTCTCGCTGGCAGGCAACTCGATGATGGCCCACGTCTCCGAGTTCCCTACGGCGACCTATAAGAAGGGCCACCGCCACAACGCCGGCGCCCACGTGATCATCATCGGCGGGCAGGGCTACTCGCTCCTCTGGTTCGAGGGGGACCAGGAGCGCACCCGCGTCAACTGGAAAGATGGCGCCATCCTGTCGCCAGCGGAGGGGATGTACCACCAGCACTTCAACTCGGGGAACGTCCCAGCGCGCTATCTCGCGCTGCGCCTTGGGGGCAACCCCGAGCACCAGGTCCGCTCCGGCCAGGAGGAGGCGGACGTGTGGGCTGAGCGCGTAGTCAACCAGATCGAGTACCAAGACGAGGACCCGGAGATCCGTGCCGAGTACCAGGCCGAGATCGCTACACACGGGCTGAAGCTCCAGCTCGAGGAAGACAAGTACCAGGTCGCCGAGACGCTGGACCGCGTCCGGCGGGGCGAGCTGCATTAGCGAGGACTGAGGACTGAGGACTGAGGACGCGTCGGCTGCCGCAACTGACTCCCTCTCCCCCTCGCGGGGGGTGAGGGGGTCGTCACACCCCTCAGTTCTCGTGCCTCAGCATGACAGGGAATCACCGTGAGCGACAGCGACGAGTCTGAAGGCGGGTACTGGCAGTTGGCCACAGGGCGATACTCGACTTCAGACTCTTCGCCTACGGCTCAGAATGACAGCCATTAAGTGTCACCCTGAGCCCGCAGGCGAAGGGTCTGAAGTCAGTACCGGCTGGGAGTCCACACCAAAAGTCGAGAAAGGAACTCATCACTTTGCACTACCACAGCGGCGTGGGGCACATCCACGATTACGACGACCCCCTGCACGAACACGAGATGGCCACCGAGTACGAGCGCATCCACGGGCTGCGCTTTGTCGAGGGGCAGGAGACATTCGACCTGACAAGCGTCGGGATCGACATCGGTTCGTCCACCTCGCACCTCATGTTCTCGCGCCTCGTGCTCATGCGCATCGGGGGTGCCCTGTCGAGCCGCTTCGAGATCGTGGAGCGCGACGTGACGTATGCGTCGCCCATCCTGCTAACACCCTACGTCAACGGCTCCACCATAGACGTTGACGCCCTGGGCCGGTTCATCGCCGACTCGTACGCCGCGGCGGGCGTGGAACGCGATGGCATCGACG
The DNA here is from genome assembly GCA_964417895.1 of uncultured Chloroflexota bacterium. GTDB lineage: Bacteria > Chloroflexota > UBA6077 > UBA6077 > SHYK01 > CAYQJS01. The sequence goes on from CAYQJS010000042.1 coordinate 28,985, forward strand.
CCGGCGCGGTGATCGCGACCGGTGAGGCCGCCAAAAAGGAGAACGCCGAGGCTATCGTCGCGCTCTTCGCCGAGCAGGCGGGTAAGTTCGTGTGCGCCACGGCTGGCCCCAACCTCGAGGCGCTCATGGCGGCCTACGGGTCGGGGTCGGTGGAGTTGTCACGGGCGACCGGGAAGACAATCCTCGACGTAGACGTGGGCGGGGGCACGACGAAGCTGAGCGTCATCCAGCGGGGCGAGGTGACGGAGACGGCCGCCATCACCGTCGGGGCCCGCCTTGTGGCCATGGACGAGCAGGGGCGGGTGACGCGCATCGAGGACGCGGCGCGGGTTGTCGCGCGGGCCGCGGGCACCGGCATCGCCATGGGCCAGCGCCTCAGCGCCGAAACGCAGCGCGCGCTGGCCGAGCTGCTGGCGGACTGTTTACTGGAGGCCATCGAGCGCCGGGGATTTTCTGCCCTGGCGGACCGGCTGCTCATCACACCGCCGCTCGAATACACGGGGCCCATCGACGTCATCACCTGCTCGGGCGGCGTCGGCGAGTACATCACCGGGACCGAGACGCAGGCCTTCGGCGACCTGGGGCCGCTGCTCGGCGCTGCCATCCGCCGGCGCCTGGATGCGCTGGGCATCGACATCGCGCCCTCAGTCGCGCGCATTCGCGCCACGGCCATCGGCGCCGCGCAGTACACATTGCAGGTGAGCGGCACCACAATCTACGTGACTGACCCCGCGCTGCTGCCGCTTCGGAACCTCCAGGTCATTGCGCCCCACCTGCCCCAGGAAGTTACGCGGGAAAGCGTGGCGGACGCAGTCCGCGCGGCGCTGCGGCGGGGAGACGCCGTCGACGGCGAGCAGCCCGTCGCGCTTGCCCTCCACTGGGATCGAGAGCCCGCCTACCCGCTGCTGCGCGCGCTCAGCGACGGAGTCGTGGCCGGCCTGGGAGAGTACCTGAGCGACGGTCGTCCCATCGTCCTGGCTTTCGACGGCGACATTGGCGGTATGGTCGGAAGCATCCTCGCCAATGAGGTTCGACCCGGCGTGGGCATCGTCTCCGTTGACGAGCTGAATCTGTCCGACTTCGACTACATCGATATCGGCTCCGAGATCAAGCACGTGCAGGCGGTGCCCGTGATCATCAAGTCGCTGGTATTCCGACCCGAGCACCCGCATGCGCACGACCATGACTTCATGCATCGCCACGGCCTCGCCCACGAGCACGAACACGCCCACGAAGAGGCGCTTGGGAACGATCACGATCACGCCCATGGGCATGACCACGAGCACGAACACCCGCAGGGTCACGAGCAGGATCATTCGCATGAGCACGAGCACGATCACGATCACGATCACGATCATGAGCATGCCCATGGACACGAGCATCAGCACGGGACGTGAGGTCGATTGATGCTGGTGAGCCGTTCGGTCGCGCTGCCCGTCATCATCGTTGCCGTGTGGCTCGCCGCGTGCGGCCCGGCGTCGTCGCCAGGAGGTGGTGCGCAGTCGTCTGAGGGCGCCGGCGTACGGAGCAGCCAGAAGAAAACGCTGACGATCGGCTACGGGCGGGCCATCGTGCATCTGGGTTCATTCGAGGGAGGCGTGGCCGAGTTTCGCGAGATCGCCCACGCGGGACTCCTGGCCCAGGACCCTGTAACGAACCAGGTCGTCCCCCGCCTCGCCGAAGAGGTCCCATCAACTGAGCGCGGCACCCTCGCCTTCCTGCCGGACGGGCGTGTGCAAACGCGCTACACGCTCAAGCCTGGGACCGTCTGGCACGACGGGGCGCCGCTCAGCGCACATGACTTCATTCTTGGGTACCAGGTCCAGGCGGACCCGGTCTTCCCGAGTCGTTCGAGCCGCACGGCGGGTCTGGTCGAGAGCATCGAGGCCCCCGACGACCGTACGCTCATTATTACGTGGTCGACGCCGACGCGGCTGGCTCTGCGCACCTTCACCAACACGTTCTGGGCCATGCCGCGCCACATCCTCGGGCCCCTCTACAGGCCGGGCGACTTCGATCAGTTCGTAAACAGCTCGTACTGGAGCAGGGACTTCGTCGGCCTCGGCGCGTTCAGGGTGCAGCAGTGGGTCGAGGGCAGCCACGTGGAGTTCGCCGCCAACGACCGCTACGTGCTGGGGCGCCCGAAAATTGACACCATCGTCTGGCGCCTGATCACCGACAACAACACCGCCCTGGCCAGTCTTCTGGCCGACGATCTCGACGTGACGCTCAGCAATCTCATCGAGTTCGAGGCCACCCCCACCGTGCGAGAGCAGTGGGAGGCCCGCGGCAAGGGCACGGTGCTGATGACGCCGGCCAACTGGCGATGGATCAACCTTATGCCCACCAACCCGTTCCTGGTCGACATCGGCGTGCGGCGCGCCATGCTCCACGCCATTGACCGCGAGGCGATGTCTACTGAGCTGTTCCAGGGCCAGCAGGCCGTGGCCCACATCTGGGTGTCCCCGCGCCGGCCTCAGTTCGCCCGCGTGGACGCCGCGATCACCAAGTACGAGTACCAGCCGCAGCGCGCCCAACAGCTGCTCGAGGATGCGGGGTGGCGGCGAGGGCCCGACGGCATCCAGGTCAACGGACGGGGAGAGCAGTTTGTGATCGACGGCCGCGTGGCGGGGGGCGGGGAGGTGCTGCGCGTGCAGCAGGTCACCGCCGACTACTGGCGACGCGTTGGCGTGCAGACGGAGATCAACAACGTCAGTCCGGAGCTGGACGCATCGCCCGCCTATCGCAATCAGTGGACGGGCGCCTACTGGGCCAGCATCAATCTGGTGCTCGACGATCTGCGCAACAGCCTGCACAGCGACCTGATCCCTCGTCCGGAGAACCGATTCGCCGGCAGCAACCGCGGACGCTGGAGCAATCCGCGCGCCGACCGGCTGCTCGACGAGATGAACTCAACCCTCGACGACGCGATCTGGGATGGGGCCCTCGTCGAGCTGGCGCAGCTGTGGACAGCCGAACTGCCACATCTGCCGCTCTATTACATCAACGAGGTCGTGACCTACGCCCGCGTTATCACGGGTGTTGGCCCTCGATCCGAGACGGGCTCCGACAACGCGGTGACGTGGAACATCCACGAGTGGGATCGGGCGTAGCACACGGTCGCGCAAATTCGTGACCCTGGGTAGGCGGGCACGTCACCCCCTCCCTCACCCTCCCCCGTCGAGGGGGGAGGGAACAAAACGCCTCTCCCATCGAGGGGAGGGGGTGTCACCTGGCTACACAACCTTCGTGAGGCGAACGACGGGGATCTCCCGGTCGGTCTTCTCCTGGTACGCCCCGTAGCCAGGTGCGAGCGACACAATTCGCCGCCATGCCTCCTCGCGCTCCGATCCCTTTAACGACTCTGGACGAACGGGGAAGTTTCTCCCCCCAAACTGGATGCGCACCTTGTCGGGGTTCCTTGCCATGTTCACGTACCAGTCCGGATGTCTGGCGGAGCCGCCGCGCGACGCCACCACTAGCCAGGCGTCGTGCTCTTCGTTGAAGCAGACCAGCAAAACCTGGCGGGACTTGCCCGTCCTGGCCCCGACAGTGTTCAGGAGCAGGAGGGGTTGGCCCATGATCCGCATCCGGCTCCCCATCAGGCGATAGGCGGCGATGCCGAGCCCGGACAGGGCCTGCACGAGCGGGCGGAGTAGCTTCGGGATCTCCCACCCACGCGTTCCGCGGGGTGTCAGCTCGACATCCATCTTGGTCCTCCTCCGGGGTAATGAGACGGCTAGCGTCGCGTCAAGCCGGTTAGCAATCCTACGCTGATCGCGAAGGTAACGATGTGCATGGCCATAAGGGCCAAGACCGCCGAAACGCTTCCACCTGGAAGCTGGCTCGCGTCGGCCACGAGCATGAGGTCCGGGATGAACGAGAGCGCCAGGGCGATCACCGCAACCGTCACGTACGTGCGAATCGGCCGGTGTGCGAACCGAGCCACCAGGGCGAACGTGATGACCGCGCCCAGCACGCCGACGACCGTGAAGAAGACGTACGCCCCTGGCTGGAGCGGCGGAAACTCCGGAGAAACCCCAGGCAGGAGGCCGGCGAGAGCCGCGACGATGGCGTTAGCCGCGACGGACGCGACCATGGTCGACCAGGCCCACCCACCATATCCGACCCAGAATTACCTGCTGCTGTTCCCCAGAATCGATTGCCTGATATGCGCTCGCGACGGCCATTGGTATCAACTCCTCTCCTATCTCCGCGCCCCTCTCGAAAGAGAGGCCTCCGCGTTCTCGGCTCCCCCCTCAAGACATAGCGCCCACCTCCACGCGACGCCCATTTGATTCGTCTTCCGGCGGGTGCGGCGGATGAACGCTGGGCGCCGCCGGTCTGCGCAGCGTAAGCGCCACCAGGGCTGCCGCGGCCGCGATGCAGGCGGCGACGAGGAAGGTGTTGTCGAAGGCGAGAGTCGCTGCCCTGGCGCCCTCGCCAAGCTCTGCGACATGGGACGCGGTGCGGCTCTGTAGGATCGTGGCTGAGCCGGCCACTCCGAGGGAGATCACGACGCTGAAGAGCGCGTTCACCAGCGAGGTGACCCGGCTCACCAGTCCAGGCGGTGCACTGTTGAGCAGGTACGTGTTCAACGCCATCATCGCGAGTCCCATGCCCGCGCCCCAGATGGAGAGCGGAGCTATGAGATCCGTCGTGCTTGTCGTCGGTGAGATTGTGGACAGCCACAGCATCGCGGCCGTGACCAGGGCTAGCCCGACTGGTACGGGGAAGCGCGCGCCCCTCCGGTCGAACAGACGGCCGCCGATCTGCATGAAGACCGCCGCCACCAGCGCCTGCGGCAGCGTTGCAAGCCCCGTTTCGAACGGGCTGTATCCGCGGACCTGCTGTAAGAACAGGGGGATCAGGAACATCGTCCCAAACATCCCCAGGCCTGCGAGCCACTGCGTCAGGATGGCGCGGCGGAAAAGGGCGCTCCCCATGACGCGCAGCTGGAGCAACGGCTCCCTGACGCTGAGCTCGCGGGCCACGAACGCCACGAGCGGACCGCGCCTACGGCGAAGCCGGCGAGCGTCGTCACCGCGGTCCAGCCGGCTGCGTAGCTCTGGGCAATGCCGTAGGTCAGCGCGACGAACGCAAGCGGGCCGAGAACGGCGCCCGGCACGTCGAGGGCACCGGGGGCCGCCTGGGCTTCAAGGCGTGGTAGAGTGCGCAGCCCCAGCACCAGCGCCGCGGCGCCCACCGGGATGTTGATGAGGAAGATGAGCCGCCAGTCGGCGTACTGGACAAGGGCGCCGGACAGGATGGGCCCGAGCGCAGGCGCGAGCAGGACCGGGAACCCGAATGCGCCCATCACGGCGCCACGCCGCTCCGGTGGGGCCATGCGGTATACGAACGCCATTCCGACCGGCATCAACATGCCACCGCCCATGCCCTGCAGGGCACGGAAGGCGACCAGGCTCTCGCCAGTCGGCGCCAGCGCGCACAGCGCGGAGCCGAGCGTAAAGAGCACAAGCGCGGTCAGGTAGACTCGCTTGGCGCCCGCCCTGTCGCTGAGCCAGCCAGCGAGCGGGACCACCCCGGCCTGGGCCAGCGTGTAGCCCGTGATGACCCACTGCAAGAGCGTGAGATCGGCAGCGAAGACGCGCCCCAGGTGCGGCAGCGCAACGTTCACCACGGTCGTGTCCAGGATGGCCATGAAGGTCCCGACGATGATGGCGGCCAGGGGGGCAAGAATTGCCCGCACGCTCGGTGGCGCCGCGGACAGAGCCTGAATGGCAGCGTGCCCGTTTGCGCGAGGCGTCGCTTCGACCTCGAGTCCAGCCAACACGGTCCTCCTCGGGTGCCCTGCGAAGCTCCGAGCCCCGGTTCCGCGTTCCTTTTGGGGCTACGCCTCGGAACTGCGAACTCGGTACTCTGAACTTGTGCAAGCTACTTACCGAAGTATAGTAGAATGACTAACGATTGTGAAGCTACTAGCCTTTTGGTTAGTATCTGGCGGCGCCTCCACGAAGGAGACCGCCGACAAGGGGAGCGAGGCCAGCGTGCCAGTACTACGTTGCTCGGATAATTTCCCGGAGGCCTTCCAACAGGCGCTGGACGTGCTCAGCAAGCGCTGGACAGGCCTGATCCTTTTCGTGCTAGGGGACGGCCCGCTCCGCTTCAGCGAGATCTCCGAGCGCATTCAGGTCATCAGCGACCGCGTTCTGTCCGAGCGGCTGAAAGAGCTCGAGGCCGAAGGGATCGTAGAACGGCGGATCTCCGCTGAAGTGCCGGTGCGGGTGGAGTACCGCCTGACCGACAAGGGACAGGAGTTGCGGCCCGTTTACGAGGCGATCGGGCGGTGGGCCCACCGCTGGGTAGCCGGCGCGGCCGAGGCTATGCCCGAGTGCTTCGCCGAGGCGAGGACCGACGCGGACTGAGTGGTGGGAGACCCTACCCCCCTCCCTAACCCTCCCCCTCGAGGGGGGAGGGGACCAACGTAGAACGCGAGTGCTGGATTAGTCGCTTCGCACCTGGATGCGGTGCGGTTGCGCGCGTGGAATGCGCGGCAGTCGGAGAAACAGCACGCCGTTCTTGAGCTCCGCCTCGATTCGCGCTGCGTCCACCTCGTCTGGCAGCTGAAACTGCCGGAAGAAGCCTGTCAGCTCGTACTCGCGGTGTACAGGGTTCGTGGTCACCAGGTGCGACGCGCGCCCACGAATTGTCAGGATGCCGCGCTCCACCCCCACGTCGAGCGCCGCGGGCTCGACCCCGGGCACGTCCGCGATCACCACGAGCCCCTGGTCATCTTCGTAGATATCGGCCGCGGGGGAGACGTACATCTCGTCTGAGCGCGTGGGCTCGCGCGTGGCCTCCCGGCCGGGACCTCCTTCTATGCCTGGAGACGGCACTGTTGGCTCAGCCATCCTTCCACCTCCTTATGCGCTCTGCACGGTCACACGCCGCGGCCGGGCGGCCGCCGCTCGCGGCAATGTCAGCTCGAGCAGCCCGTTTCGATACTGCGCCTCGACCCGGTCCGCGTCGACGTCCGCGGGAAGCTCGACCGAGCGGTGAAATCGGCCGGCCGCGCGCTCCACCCGGTGGAGCCTATCCGGCGCGACATCCGCCACACCTGGCTTCTCGCCGGCAATGGTGAGCGTGTTGTTCACCACCGTGATCTCCAGCTGCGCCGGATCTACTCCCGGCGCGAGGGCCTCGACGTGGAAGCTCTCGCCGTCGTCATGGACGTTGACCAGTGGGTACTGGCGCGCGCCGCGCCCCGGCAAGAACGCGATTCTGGGATTCGGCGCAATGCCGATATGGCCGGCTGCTCGGTCGAATTCACGCCGCAACCGTTCGAGCTCCAGGAACGGGTCCCACACTGCCATGCGTCACCTCCTACGAACACATTGCTTTCCCACGCCTCAGCCTTCAGATTATCGCACCAGGGAACGAACCGGGAAGGCGCGGTCAGAACGCCGCTGCTATACTCGCGGCACAGTCGGGGTATGCGGAGGTGACCGCGTGGAACAGATACCGTCGTCAGCGAGAGCGCGGATCGGGCTCATCATTCCGTCGTCGAACCGGCTCACCGAGCCGCAGTTCCAGCGCCACGCCCCGCCTGGGGTGCAGGTACACGTCACGCGCCTGCGCATGACTGGCCCTCACAAGGTGCCCGCCATCGACCTTCTCCCACGGATCGCGGATGCAGCGGCGGCGCTCGCCGACGCCCAGTGCGACGTGATCGTCTTCCACTGTACGGCGAACTCCATGGACTCCGGCGCAGAGATGGGGCGGCGGATCATCGAAACGATGCGGTCGGCCACGGGCCGGCCGGTGGAGACCACCGGATCGGCTCTGACGGAGGCGCTTTCGGCGCTGAACGCCCGGAAGCTCGTGAGCATCAGCCCCTATGCGCCATCGGTGAGCCATCGCGAGAGCGCATATCTGGCCGAGGAGGGCTTCGAGGTCGTGCGCGAGCGGTCCCTCGACCTTCCTGGGAGCGACGCTTACATTGCGATTCCGCCATACGAGTGGGTGCGCATCGCCGAGGAGGAGGAGGACCCTGACGCAGACGCCTATCTCTTCAGCTGCACCAATATCCACAGCATCGACATCATCGAGGACCTGGAGAAGAGGCTCGACCGGCCGGTGGTGACCAGCAACCAGGCAACCCTGTGGACCTGCCTGCGCCAGTGTGGCCAGCCGGACGCCCTGCCCGGCCTCGGCCGCCTTTTCAGCCTGCAGCTGCCGGCGAAGGTGGCTGCCTGACCTATGTGCCATTCAATGGCGAATGTCATCCTGAACCGAAGGCGAAGGAAGAGTGTGTCATTCTCAGTTGCGAAGCGTCTTCGAAGCGCCACAGAAGGGTGAGAACCGCTCATGGGAGGCCTGTCGAACCATGAGCCCGTGGTTGCGCGATCCGAGGTCGTCCTTCGACAGGCTCAGGACGAACGGCGTTTTCAGAGCAGCGTCACTGCGCTGAGCTTCACCAAAGCGCGGAAGGAGTGTAGCCATGCCTGTCGACCTCGTCGTAGACGCAGACGGCCACTGCAGCGAGCCCGAGGAGGGGCTGGCACGCTGGATGCCACACGAATACGCGGACCGGGTGCCGCGGCGCATCGCCGACAACCAGGGGAACTCGCGGATCCTGTTCGAGGGGCGGGTGTGGGCAAAGAGCGAGGGGCTGGGGCCGGGCGTGAGCGGTCCCTTCGCCGACCACATTCGCGGCTCCCGCCCCGGTATGCGTGAGCCCGCTCAGCGGCTCGTCGACATGGACGCGGAAGGGATCGACGTCGCGGTCATCTTCGGTACCTCGATCGCCCTGACCGTCAACGGGATCCAGGACCAGGGGTTGGCCGCAGCCACGTGCCACGCCGTGAACCAGTGGCTCGTGGAGGAGTACCTCGCGCCCGAGCCGAAGCGGCTCAAGGGGGTTGGGCTCATCCCTTGCCAGGACCCGCCATTGGCCGCGCGCGAGCTGGAATACCTCGCGCAGCACGGGATCGTCAGCGCCATGCTGCCCACTAACGTGTACGGCATCAACCTGGGCGACCGCCGCTTCGATCCGATCTACGCCGCTGCCCAGGCAACCGGTATGCCGCTCTCAGTGCACCCGCAGACAGGCCATGATGGCCAGTACGGCGTATCGGGCGTTATGGGAGCGGGGACGGAGCGCATGGAGAAGTACAGCTACGTCCACCTGACCGCCTTTCCATTCGAGCTGATGATCGCGCTCATGCACATGATTGGCGAGGGCGTGTTCGACCGTTATCCGAGGCTAAAGGTGGGTTTCATGGAGGGGGGCTGCGGCTGGATCCCCTTCTGGTCGGAGCGCCTGGACGAGCACTTCCACAAGCTCCGGCCCCAGTGGCCGTTGCTGCAGCGCAAGCCTTCGGAGATCATCCGCTCTGACCAGGTGTCCTTCACATGCGAGCCTGAGGAGGAGATCCTGCCGTACGTGCTGGACACCATCGGGGAGGAGCAGGTGATGTACGCATCGGACTATGCGCACTGGGACTGCGAGTTCCCCGAATCGGTGCGCCTGCTTCAGGCCGTCCCTGGGGTCAGCGCCGAGCAGCAGCGGCTCGTGCTCGGCGGGAACGCTATCCGCTGGTTTGAGCTGCGGGAAGCTGATCTGCCCACGCAGTCAGCGACCTTTGGAAGGCCGATGGCGGCGGGCGCGCCCGCGAGCTGAACATGGCCCTCGCTCCCCCGTGAGGGGGAAGCGGGTTCTAATGGGTCAGTTCTCTCGTGCATGGCCAATAACCCCCTCCCTCACCCTCCCCGCGAGGGGGGAGGGGACCAGTTCTTTCCCCCTCCCCTCGACGGGGGAGGGTTGGGGTGGGGGTGATCGTAACCCCGACATCCATGCGAACTGACCCATTAGCAAGCGTGGACGGGCACTGTCGTCGGCTGAAGCATCTTGGGGCCGAAACCAGCGCTCGCGGACCGGACTTTGCGCTCGTGCCAGATCCCTCGCTTCGCTCTCCTGAAGCTGTCACCCTGAGCGACAGCGAAGGGTCTGGGGGCACTGACAACACGGTCGCGGGCTCGCAACTCGATGCCGATCCAGATGCTTCGCTGCGGCTCAGCATGACAGTTTCACCTGTCTGTGACGCCCCGAGATATCGGGGCATGGCAAACTCAGGATGGCAGGCTGGCTTCCGCGGCCGCGTCCCTAGCCCTGGCCGCCGGCCCCCGAAGCCGCTCCCCGGCTTCGCGCAACCACGGCATAGAGCGGGTCGCTGCCGGAGGGGCTGCGGTCCAGCGCCTCGATCTCGTCCCAGTGGCCGGCTGCCTGGAGGTAGCGGGCGACGAGAGCCGCATGTCCGTCATCGTCCAGCGCCTGCCAGATGAACACCGCCTTGGTGGGAAAGCAGCGGTTGGAGAAGCTGATCACGAGCGGGCCGCCCGGGCGCAGGACGCGGCCAACCTCACGCAGCACCTCGACCGGGTGGATGAGGTACTGGATCGACACGCAGATCGCGGCCGCGTCGAACTCGCTATCCCCGAACGGCAGAACCTGGGTGCGGTTGAGGTCGTGGACCAGCCAGGCGTGCAGCCTCGGGTTGGCGCGGAGCTCGTCGGCGTTCATCCCGAGGCCGACAACGCGCCGATACTCGACCTCCGGCGGTAGGTGGCTGACCCAGCTACTCATGAGGTCAAGGATGGCGCCCCCTAGCGGGAAGTAGTCGCGGTAGAACTGGGTGACGGCCCCGATGGCCGCGTCGTCGATGTGGGTGACCAGGCGCGGCTCCGCGTAAAAGTCCTCGTCCAGGGACTCGTCGAGTCGGCTGAAGGGGTTAGTCGTCCCTGCCATCGCTATCGCTTTCCAAAGTTGAGGGATGCCGGACCATGGTCTATTGTGGCCGCTCGATGCAAGCACGATAATAGAGGCGTAAACAGGGCCTGCCCGCGCGAGGGACGTCGATGGCCGAGTCGCCGCAGTTGCCTGACCGCATCCAGAAAGACCTCGAGGACGCTCTGCGCGACGGAGGGGTGGACAAGCTCCCTTCGCGCCCCCGACGGCGCCGCCGCCCGTTGCGTCTGCGTCTCCCGGACCCGCGTCCCCGCAACCCGGGGGAGTTGGTCCTTTACGGCGTGGTTCTAGGCCTCGTCGGCTATTTCGTCCCGCCGCTCCGCGGGCTCTTCCTCCTCGGCCTCGCGTGCGTGGCGCTCGCTATCGTCACGCATTTCCTTCAGCCGCAGGGCCAGCGACCTAAGTACTGGCGAGGGCGCTACCTCGACGTGCCGAGCGGCCAGTGGCCGGAACGCCTCTACCGCCTTATCTACCGCCGTTAGCATCTGACAGGTTGCTAGACCTTAGTCCGTCGTCAGATTCCGCTCTTCAGTCGTCAGTCGGCACTTCACAGTCGTCATCTCGCGGTCGTCGCCCCTCAGTCCTCAGTCCTCATCTCTCAGTCCTCGGATGATTGGCCAGCTACTCGACGCCCTCGGCGAGTGGACCAGAGCGGTGATGCTTACGCTCGGCTACCCCGGTTTGGTCATCGTGATGGTGATCGAGAACGTCTTTCCGCCCATCCCTTCAGAACTGGTGCTTCCGCTCGCTGGATTCCTGGCCCACGATGGCGAGGGAGGCTTCTCCCTACCGCTGGTGGTGTTGGCTGGCGGCCTGGGCTCGGTGCTAGGGGCGGTCGTCCTTTATGGGTTCGGCGCCTGGGCTCGTGAGCACGGAGGCCGCCGCCTTCTGCTCGCCGTGGTCCGCTATGCCTTAGTTACGGAAAAGGACCTGGACGCAGCCGAATTGTGGTTCGCGCGCCACCGCGCCCTTGCGGTCTTTACGGGGCGCTTCGTGCCCGTGGTCCGCAGCCTGATCTCGATTCCCGCGGGTTACAACCGCATGCCGCTGGCGCAGTTTCTCGTCCTCACCGCAATCGGCACGACAGTCTGGTGCGCGATTCTCGCCTCCGCAGGCTGGATGTTGGGCGAGAGTTGGCCGCTGGTGCGGTCGATCCTGTCGCGCTACGAACAGCTCGTGGTCGCCGTTAGCGCACTGGCCGTCCTCGCCTTCATCGGGTGGAAGCTACGCCAGCGGATGGCCGCGCGGGCCCGATAGCCAATATCAGCGCAGGTGCTACCAGTGGAGCACCGGGTTGCGGGCGGCCGTCGTCTCATCGAGCCGGCCAACCGGCGTCGTGTGGGGGGCCGTGCGCAGCAGCTCCGGATCGCGCGCCGCCTCATCGGCGATGGCCACCATCGCTTCCACGAACGCATCGAGCGTCGCTTTCGTCTCCGTCTCCGTGGGCTCCACCATCATTGCCTCGGGGACCACGAGCGGGAAGTAGATCGTCGGCGGGTGGTACCCATAGTCCAGCAGGCGCTTGGCCACGTCGAGCGTCCGCGCGCCATCCTGTCGAAGCCCCGAGAGCACCACCTCGTGCATGCAGGTCCGGTCGTGGGCGACGCGGTACCGTTCCGAAAGCCGTGCCCGCAGGTAGTTCGCGTTGAGGACCGCCGCCTCACTCACCTCGCGGAGCCCTGGCGTGCCGAGCATCCGAATGTAGGTGTAGGCACGAACCAGCATGCCGAAGTGGCCCTGGAACCCGCCCATCCGCCCGATGGACTCCGGCCGGTCGTCGTCCAGGGCGTACGTCCCGTCATCCCGCCGCACAGCGACGGGCGTCGGGAGGAACGGCGCCAGCTCGGCGGTGGCCGCGATAGCGCTGGAGCCGGGCCCGCCGCCACCGTGGGGCGTCGTGAACGTCTTGTGGAGATTCGCGTGCATCACGTCCAGGCCCAGATCGCACGGTCGAGCGACTCCCAGCAGCGCGTTCAAATTGGCGCCGTCGCCATAGACGAGGCCGCCGGCGGCGTGCACCAGCTGGCTCACGTCCAGCATGGCCTCGTCGAAGAGACCGAGCGTGCTCGGGACGGTGATCATCAGGCCGGCTACGTCGTCGCCCAGCAGCTGGCGGAGCGCCGTGAGATCGACATTGCCGCGCGCATCGGACGGCAGCGAAGCCACCTCGTATCCCGCCATGGCCGCCGTCGCTGGATTCGTGCCGTGGGCCGAGTCCGGGATCAAGACCCTGCGTCGCCACCCATCACCGCGAGCGAGGTGCGCGGCACGAATCATCAGGAGACCGGCCAGCTCGCCCTGTGCGCCGGCGGCGGGCGTGAGGCTGACGGCGTCGAACCCGGTGATCCGCGCGAGCAGTTCCTGCACCTCGTACGTGAGCTGGATCGCCCCCTGCACCGTCGCTTCGGGCTGGAGGGGGTGAATCGCGCGCATGCCGGGCAGCGCCGCCATGGCGTCGTTCACCTTGGGGTTGTATTTCATGGTGCACGAGCCGAGTGGATAGAAGGTCGTGTCGATGGAGACGTTGAGGCGCGACAGGCGCGTGAAGTGACGGACGACCTCTGGCTCGCCCACCTCGGGAAGGGGTAAGTCATCGCGCAGGAAGTTTGTCGGGATGTCGCGCGAGTCGAAAGGCACGTCGGGGCACCCCACGCTGATCGTCGGTCGCCCGTCGACGGACAGCTCGCTGAGAAGGGACTCAGTCATGGCTGACCAACCTCTCCTGGCGGAACGCGGTACTGGCAAAAGGTCGCCTAATTTCGTGACCCGACGCGCAGGCTGGCGAACGGGCCCCCTCTCCTGCCCCAGCGGGAGAGGGCGGGGGTGAGGGCCCTTCCCTACCCAGGTCGAAGCAGTCGATTGGTTCGTTGGAAGCTGCCCTCACCTCACCTCTCCCACTGCGGTGGGAGAGGAATAGTTGTGGTCGGCATGCCCTCACCTTCAACAACAGGGTCGCGAACTTCCGCGAGTGTGTACTAGCCAACGATCCCCTCCACCGCGGTAGCCAGGCGGTCGACCTGATCGCGCGTTGTTAGCTCGGTGCAGCACAGCAGCAGGGCGTCGTCGAGCCCGGGGTACGACTTGCCGAGCTCATACCCGCCGACAATCCCCCGCTCCAGCAGGCTCCTGTTCACGGCATCAGCCGGCAGCGGGGTGCGCACCGCGAACTCGTGAAAGAACGGGCGCGGTGTGATGACTTCTACGCCCGGGATTTCGGCCAACCGGTCGGCGGCGAAGCGGGCCATCCGGCAGCACGATTCGGCCACCTCGCGCAGGCCAGTTGGCCCCAGCAACGCGAGATAGGCGGCGACCCCGAGCGAGATCAGTGTCTGCGAGGTGCAGATGTTGGACGTGGCTTTCTCCCGCCGGATGTGCTGCTCCCGCGCCTGGAGAGTGAGCACAAACCCGCGCCTCCCCTGTCCGTCTTTGGCCATCCCGACAAGGCGCCCCGGCAACTGCCGCACCAGCTCGCGGCGACAGGACAGCAGCCCCACATAGGGGCCGCCGAAGGACAGCGGAACGCCGAGCGGCTGTCCCTCCGCCGCGGCGATGTCTACTCCCCATTCTCCTGGTGGGCGGAGCAAACCCAGCGACGTCGGGTTGTAGACCTCCAGGGCCAGCGCGCCGACATGGTGGGCCGCCTCAACCGCGTGTGCCACGTCGCGGATCTCGCCGAAGAAGGTGGGCTGGCTCACGATGCAGCAGGCGGTGTGCTCGTCCAGGGCCTCGCGGAGGCCCACTTCTTGCAGCACGCCATCGCGCACCGCCATCTGGCTGGTGTACACGTCCACGCCCCTCGGCCTGACGTAGGTATCGAGGGCCTGTCGGTAGTGTGGATGGACGCCCGCGGATACGACGACGCGCTCCCGGCCGGTGAGGCGAAGCGCCATCAGCGCACCCTCGGCCACGGCGGATGCCCCGTCGTACACCGACGCGTTGGTGACGTCCATCCCCGTGAGATCGCACACCAGGCTCTGGAACTCGAAGCTCATCTGCAAGGTGCCCTGGCTCACTTCGGGCTGGTACGGCGTGTAGGACGTGCTGAATTCGCTGCGGCCCATGAGCGCGCCCACGGCGCTGGGAATGAAGTGCCGATAGGCCCCCGCCCCGAGGAAGAATGGGATGCCGCTGACGGGGCGGTTCGCCGCCGCTAGCGACTCCACGTGGGCGGTGGCTTCCATCTCGTTAAGCGGGGGCCCGATGTCGATGGCGGGGAAGCGGACGTCCACGGGGATGGCGTCGAAGAGCGCCTCTGTGCCGGAGACACCGAGCGTCGCCAGCATCGATGTGCGTTCGCTCTCTGTGAGGGGGACGAAGGTCATTCCGCCTCAGTCCCTCCGATGAGCTGCCGGTAGGCCTCGGCGTCAAGGAGTTGGTCGAGCTCCTGCACGTCGTCGGGTCGCACGCGGAGCATCCAACCCCGCTCGTACGGCGATTCGTTGACCCATTCGGGATGCTCGCCCAGCTCTTCGTTGATCGCCACGATCTCTCCCGTGACGGGAGAAAAGAGGTCCGACGCGGCTTTCACGCTCTCAACGACGCCGAATTCCTTGAACGCGGTGACCCGAGCTCCCACCTTGGGTAGCTCGACGTAGACGACGTCGCCCAGCTCGTGCTGTGCGAAGTCCGTTATGCCAACAATGACGAGGTCGCCATCGCGCGTGGCCCACTCGTGCTCGCGCGTGTAGCGCCGATCCTCTGGAATGGCGGTCACCTCGCTCAATCGCGCTCCTTTCGCCCGCGGTCCCAGATCCCAGGTCTCAAGTCCCAAGTCATTTCTAGACTTGGGACCTGGGACTTGAGACCTGGGGCTTCGTTCGATGTGGTACGAAGGGCAATGATACGACGGTGGCCGGAGTTCCGCCTCCGCGGATCGTCACGCTGAGGGCGGTCCCCGGGGCTGCCACCCCGCTGCTGACGTACGCAGTGGCAATGGGCCGACGCAGCGTTGGAGAGAAGGTGCCGCTGGCGACTTCCCCGATTTCGGCGCCGTCGGCATTCACCCTACATCCGGCCCTGGGGACGGCCCCGGGCTCGAAGCTCAGACCGACGAGGTTGCGCCGAGGCGGTTCCTTCGCCAGGCGCGTGAGCGCGTCGCTCCCCAGGAAGGGCCCCTTCTCCAGCCGCACGACACGCCCGAGCCCAGCCTCGAACGGGGTGACTTCCTCGGTCAGCTCATGCCCATAGAGCGCCATGCCTGCTTCGAGGCGCAACGTGTCGCGGGCGCCCAGTCCCGCGGGCTCGACCCGCTCGTCGGCCACCAGCCGCTCCCACAGATCCGGTGCGAGCGACGAGTCCACCATCAGCTCGAAACCATCCTCCCCCGTGTAGCCAGTCCGCGCGACGTAAGCCGGGACGCCCGTTCCGAGCATTAACTCATACTCGAGGGCGTGGTAATAAGCCAACGAGCGGAGACTTCCGTTGATCAGGGGCTGAAGCGCCTCTTCGCTACCTGGCCCCTGCACGCCGAGCAGGGCAAGATCGAACGTCTCGTCACGCACCGTCGCTTCGAACGCGCGCTGTCGTCGCAGATCGTCGAGGAGGCTGACGACGCGGGGACGGTTCGAAGCGTTGACCACCAGCCGCCAGCCGGCGGTGAGGCGGTAGACGAGGAGGTCCTCGATCACGCCGCCCCGGTCGTTGCAGATGAGCGAATACTGGGCCGCCCCCGGCGCGAGGCGCCCGATGTCGTTGGTCGTTGCGTACTGGATGAGATCACGGGCATTCGGACCGGTGATATTGAGCCGCCCCATGTGGGAGAGGTCGAAGAGGCTGGCCGCCGACCGCGTATGAAGATGCTCGGCGACGAGCCCTGTGTACTGAAGCGGCATGAGCCAACCACCGAAGGGTACCATCCTGGCGCCGCGCGCCTCGTGCATGGCGGCTAGCGGAGTTCTCAGCAGCTGTGCGCTTGTCATTGTCCTGAAAATCCCCTCGCCCTCTGGGAGAGAGCCTGCCCTGAGCCTGTCGAAGGGGTTAGGGTGAGGGCGCTCACTCCGCCGCGCTTTTCATCGTTCGTGGTGCCGCTCGGCGGCATGGACAATTCTGAGCGCAAGCGTGGCCCCGAACCAGTCGGCATTCAAGTCTCGCCACTTCGGGTTGAATTCGGGCATCAACTCGATCGTCCTCTTACGCAACACGTGCGCGACTTTGGTTTCACCATCGAGGTTATACATTTCACATGACCTACATTGATGGCCCATGGGCCGTTGGAAGAGATGGGCTTTGGCTGCGCTGTGATTGGCGTTTAGCGGGCCCGACCAGAGGGCGGGGGAGCGCGGTGTCTGTCCGTTCGGGAAAGCTACCTCGATGAGCGCATCGCGGGGTCAGGTCAGCGGAACGAAGTCGTATTCGCCTATGCCCTGCAAGTCGAGGAAGGTCGCCGACCCCTCGCCCGCGTTAGTCACGAGATGCGGGCGACCGGCAAGAACAGAGTAGGTCTGGCCGGGCTCCAGCAGGACCTCCTCTTTCGGGTCACGTAGGAAGAGACGTACTCGTCCCTCGATCACGTAGAAGGTGTCCTGGATGTTGCTGTGGTAATGCCACGGCACCTTCTGGATGGGGCTGATTTGAAGCTCCGTTACGCGGAAGCCGGGACGCTCCGCGTGCAGCGCGCGCCGCTCGACCTCGTAGAGTTGGCTCGCGTCCTTCACGGCTTCCATATTGCCTCCCTGGCCATCGATCGATCTTTCGTCACGTGACGACACTCGGAGTCGCCTACTATGGCCTGCGCCAGTATTGCCTCCCTGGCCCTCGATCGATCTTTCGTCACGGTTCCTGGCGCAATCAGTCTACAGAGTGAGCAAGCCCCGTCGAGCCGCCGTGGTAACGGCCTCGGTGCGGCTGGCAGCGCCGAGCTTCGCCATGATCGACCCGACGTGGAACTTCACCGTGTGCTCGCTGATGCGCAGCCGGCTGGCGATGGTCTTGTTGGGCAGCCCGAGGGCGACAAGCCCGAGCACCTCGTGCTCGCGCGGCGTCAGGTCCTCTTCGAGCTGAGGATCGACCGCTGCGTTGAGGGGAGCCGCCGCGGCCAGCGTCCGTCCCAGGAGGGGCTCCAGCACCACGAGGCCCTGGGCTACCGCGCCGACCGCGGCGGCGATCTCGTCGGCGCTCGCGTCGGCCAGGAGAAATCCGCGCACGGCGCTCGCCAGGAGGCTTCCCAGCTCGGTCGCCCCCGGCGCATCTCCCAGGAGCACCAGGGGGGTTCCCGTTGCGTCCAAGGCCTCAGCCAGTGCAGCCAGCTCCGCCGCCACAGCCGGCTCCCACGCCGCCAGCACGACGTCGGCCCCCAGATCGTGCGCCAGCCGTGCCGCGTCGTCGAACGCGCCCGTCTCTCCCACTGCCTCGAGGTCGTCCCGATCGGCGAGCAGGGCGCGCAGCCCCAGCCGCGACAGCGGCTGGGCGGCGACGATCAGGATACGTTTCATGCAGCGTCAGATAAGGTCGATGTCCCGCCAGGCTGTCCAGTGCGGCCGGACGAGTGAGAAGTCCCGCCCATCGCAGAGCATCCACTCCACTGCTCGGCTGGGTACCGCCAGGGCCAGGCCGGGGCCGATGATCATGTGGGGGATACCCACCACCCGGCCCTGGACGTCGGCCAGAGCACCCCCGGAGTTGCCCGGGCGCAGCGTAATCGATGCGAGGATCGGCTCGCCCGGACGCGCCGGCCGGTAGGAGCCGGCCGCGCTCACCATCCCCAGCGTGACTGCGTTGCGCTCGCCCATGGGGTTGCCGACCGCCAGGATCAGCTCGCCCACCCGCAGTCGGGTCGAATCTCCAATGGTCGCGGGCACCAACTCGTCCTCGAAACCGCCATCGACCTGGAGGGCGGCGAGGTCCAGCCCGGGCGCGCGCAGGACGACCCGGGCCCCCAGCTCGGACCCGTCGCGCAGGATCACGCTGGCCCTATCTCCCCGAACGACGTGGTGATTGGTGACGACGATGCCGCCACGGTTCCACACGACCCCCGATCCGGTGCCCGCATGCCGCGCGCGAACAACAACCACGCTCCGGCTCACCATCTCGGCGACACGCGACATCTCGTCCGAGAGGACGTCCACGCAAGCCAGCTCTTCGACTGCAAGAGCCATGCTGGCCACCGCCTCTCAGCTTCGCTCGGTTGGGGTGACCGCCAGGTCCTTCCGCTCGCCGGCGCGGACCACGGTGGCAGGGGTCGCATTCCCCACCGAGCCCGGTCCCAGAGCCCCCTGCAAGTCCTGCGCGTCGGACACGGTCTGTCCGCCAAGGCTCACGAGCACGTCGCCCATGAGCAGGCCGGCGATGGCCGCCGGGCTCCCGGACTCCACCGCCAGGAGCAGCAGGCCCGACTCTTGTTGCAGGCCAAGCTTCCCCTGCAGCTCGCCTGGAAGTCGGACGGGCTGCGACGTCACGCCGAGGTAGCCGCGTCGGATCTTGCCCTGCACGAGGAGCGTATCGACGATGCTTGTCACCGCATGGGCAGGGATGGCAACGCCCTGGCCGCGCGCAAGCGCCGAGCTATTGATGCCGGCCACGCGGCCCTGGGTATCCACCAGAGGGCCCCCCGAGAAGCCCGGGTACAGCGCCAGGTCGGCGCGGATGTATCCCTGGACCACGCCGCCGCGCGCCGTGCGCCAGCTCGACCCAAGCGCGCTCACCACACCAAAACTGGCCATGACGCGGCCGGCGCCGGCGGCCGAGCCGGATCCGAGGGCCAACACCAGATGCCCGACCTTCACAGAGTCGGCGGGCGCAAAGTCCGCC
This sequence comes from uncultured Chloroflexota bacterium, assembly GCA_964417895.1. Classification (GTDB taxonomy): domain Bacteria; phylum Chloroflexota; class UBA6077; order UBA6077; family SHYK01; genus CAYQJS01. Next base: position 48,498 of record CAYQJS010000042.1, read on the forward strand.
GGCGGAAACGCCGCGTCGGCCAGCCGGAGTACCCCGATGTCGCTCCCCGGGTCGCGCCCGACGATGGTCGCGGGTCGCCGCTCATCGTCGGCGAGCGACACTGTGATGTCCTCCTCGCGCTCGAGAACGTGGTCCGCCGTAACGATCAGGCCGCCCTCCCGCCAGACAACGCCGCTTGCTGGCAGGCGACGCCTCGCGTGGACGGTAACCACCGCCCTGGCCGCTCGGTCGACGGCGCTCGCCAGCTCCTCGGAGACGGCTGCAAGCACGCCTTGAGGTGTATCTGTTGTTGCCATTCCGGCACCTCCCTGGTCCTCGCGTCGGCAGTCCTGCCTGCCGCGCCTATGGCTCAGCTTAACCGTGCGGGAGATGGCGGTTCATCAGGCATCTGGCCAGGGATGGGCCTGGACTTTCGGCTAGTGCCGTTCGGTGAGGATCTGCGGCCCGTTGGGAGTGATGGCAACCGTGTGCTCGAAATGGGCCGAGAGAGAGCCGTCCACTGTGACCGCGGTCCAGCCGTCGGCGAGAAACTTGACTTCGGGGGAGCCAAGAACGATCTGCGGCTCGATGCAGATCACCATGCCCGGGCGCAGGAGTGGGCCGCGCCCCGGCGCGCCGTAGTGTGGGACCTGGGGAGGTTCGTGCATGGCCCTGCCGATGCCGTGGCCCACGAAGTCACGCACGACGTTCATGCCGTGCGCCTCGGCGTACTGCTGGATGGCGTGCGAAATGTCGGTGAGGCGGTTGCCGGCCTTCGCGCGCGCGATACCCGCATAGAGAGCCGCCTCGCACACCTCCAGCAGGCGCCGAGTCTCCTCCGGTATCTCGCCCATAGGGAGGGTTAGCGCCGTGTCGGAGAAGTACCCCTTGTGGCTCGCCGCCACGTCCAGGGATACGATGTCCCCCTCTTCGACGCGACGTGGGCCGGGGATGCCGTGGACCACGACCTCGTTGATCGAGACGCAGATGTGGCCGGGAAAGCGGTTGTCCGGGCCGCCGTACCCGTAGGCGCCGGACTTGAGGTCGTACTCCTTGCACCGCTGGGCGGCGAAGTTGTCGATCTCCTTTGCAGTAACACCAGGCTTCGTAAACCCGACAAGGTCATCGACCAGGCGCTTGAGGCGCCGTGCCGATTCCTTCATCGCCTCGATCTCTCGGGGCGACTTGATCATAATCGAGTTGTCGCTGAGTGGTTTGAGTCGCACGTGAAGCCATGTCCAGGGGGTCTGTCTGTGAGCCGACTATACCACAGGGGTGCGCCTTCGGCGGGTCTACGGTTCGCCCCCGACGGCTGTGGCGAGTGATGGCTGCTCGCTACGTGATCGGTCTGACGGGGAATATCGCGAGCGGCAAGAGCGCCGTGGCCGCGATGCTGGCCGACCTCGGGGCGGACGTGATCGATGCTGACAGGGTCGCGCAAGAAGCCCTCGCCGCCGGGAGCGACGAGGCTGCCAGGGTGGCCCAACGTTTCGGCCCCGCGGTGGCGCGGCCGGATGGTTCGATCGATAGGGCCGCCCTGGGGCGGATCGTCTTCTCCGATCCGGAAGCACTCGCCGCCCTGGAGGCTATCGTTCACCCGGGCACCCGCCGTCGAATCTACGGCCGCCTCGCCCGCTCAAGCTCAGCGGTCGCGGTCGTGGAGGCCATCAAGCTCCTGGAAGGGCCGCTGGTGGAGCACGTCCACGCGGTGTGGGTCGTGACCGCGCCGCGCCATGTCCGAATCCGACGACTGATGGTGGAACGCGGGCTCGCCGCCGCCGAGGCGGAGCAGCGCGTCGACGCCCAGAATCCCGAGGAGGATAAGGTTCGCCGCGCCGACGTCCTCCTCGCCAATGACGGCAGTCTCGACGACCTCCGTCGCCAGGTGGAGGCGCATTGGCGAGGACTGAGGACTGAGGACTGAGGACTGAGGACTGAGGACTGAGGACTGAGG
>CAYQJS010000043.1:0-49730 GCA_964417895.1 uncultured Chloroflexota bacterium
TGCAGATCTGGTGGGCCCGCGCCCCGGTACCTCTGGGGAGACGGTGGTGTGGAAAGCGGAAGAGTGGCGCTGGCGATAGAAGGGGAGGGCGATCCAATGGCACAGGACTATCGGATCATCTCGTCGGATTCCCATCTGCAGGTGGCTGCTGAGCGCTGGACACCGCACGTCCCCGCCAAGTACCGGGATCAGGCGCCCCGCACCGTCGAGCTCCCGGACGGCGGGCATGCCACGGTCGTCGTCGAGGGCAAGAAACAGATCTTCCACGGCGGGCTGACCGGTCGGCCCTACGAGAACCGCTGGCCGAACGGCGGGCGTTTCGACACCTCACCGGGGGCGGGCAGCGCCGAGCAGCGTCTACGGGAGCAGGACATCGACGGCGTCGACGGCGAGATCATGTTCACCTACCCCGCCGGCATCGGCTACTACCGGGGGATCAAGGACGACGCCGCCTATAAGGCGATGATCCACGCCTGGAACGAGTGGCTGGCGGAGGAGTACTGCCCGGTCGCGCCGGAACGCCTGGTCGGCATGGGCATGCTTCCGGACACGGGTCTCGAAGACGCTATGGCCGAGCTGGAGTACTGTGCCCGCATGGGATTCAAGGGCGTGTGCCTGAACAAGTATCCGAGCAGCGAAGAGGTGCCGACCCCCGAGGACGACCGCTTCTGGGCGGCCGCCCTCGACCTCAATATGCCGCTCGCGGTTCACGTCTGCTTCGCCGGCGGCCACTCAGGTGCTCCAGCGTTCCGGCACAAGCGTGATCCGAAAGAGGTCTCGTCGGGCGTCGATGCCTTCACCAAGTTCACGATGTATGCGGTCCGCGGCGCCGGCAATGCGCTCCAGATGATCTTTAGCGGTGTGTTCGACCGTTTTCCCCGCCTCCATCTCTATTTCGCCGAGACGCAGGTCGGCTGGATCCCGAACTTCCTCGAGATCCTCGACGACCAGTACGACCGCCACATCCACTGGGCGGAGCGCCTGCTCGAGATGAAGAAGCTCGACCGCCTGCCCAGCGAGTACATCCGCGAGCATTTCTGGTGGGGTTTCATGCGGAACGCCGTTGGCGTGCGCAACCGTTACGAGATCGGCGTCGAGCGGATGATGTGGGCCACGGACTTCCCGCACGCGGAGAGTGACTGGCCCGAGTCACAGAAAATCATCGACGAGATCTTCGAGGGCGTGCCGGAGGACGAGAAGCGGCGGATGCTGTGCGGCAATTCGGTTGAGTACTTCCATCTCGACCCGACACCGCCCGCGCGGACTGAGGCCCCCGCGGGAGTCGCAGCCGTTTCCTGAGCGGAGGCGAGGATGAGCGGCGAAGCGTCAGCGCGAGCCACGCGGCTGGGACTGATCTTCGCGTTGTCGGCAGCGCTCCTGGGCTGTGTGCCATCGGCCGGTGGGCCTGCGTCGGGATCTGGCGAGCAGGCGGCAACGAAGCGTGTGAAGTCCCTGACGATCGCCGTGGACCGCGACCAGGAGCGCATCCTGACCCGCATCGGACGGCAGACCCCCGAGGTGCTCAGGGACTCCACCCACCAGCATCTGGCGATCATCGCCCCCGGTGGGGTCGTCGTGCCCCAGCTGGCCCTGGACCTTCCCGCCACTTCTAAGGGGACGTGGGTCGTGCGCCCGGACGGCACCATGCAGACGACGTACCGGATCCATCCGAACGTGACCTGGCACGATGGGGCCCCGCTCACGACTCAGGACTTCCTGTTCGCATGGACCGTGGTGATGGATCCAGCCCTGGCCATCGAGAGCCGCGCCGCCGCGCAGCAGATCGAGCGCATCGAGGCCCTGGACGACCATGCGTTCGTGATCGAGTGGAAGCGACCCTATGGGGCAGCGAACGCCATCGTCGAGGACGACATTGGGCCGTTTCCGACCCACTTGTTGAAGAGCAGCTACGAAGCGAACAAGGAGCAGTTCTGGCTGTCGCCGTGGTGGGGCCGGGAGTTCATCGGAGTTGGGCCGTACAGCCTCGTGGGCTGGGAACCAGGGAGCCACATCAATCTGGAAGCCTACGACGCGTACTACGCGGGGCGGGCAAGGATCGACCGCATCACCATTCGCATCATCCGAGACAACCCGCAAGCGATCATGGCTAACTTGCTGGCCGGCGCCATCGATTGGTCCGAAGACGTGACGTTCACGGGCGCGGTGATCCTCAAGCGAGAATGGGAGCAAGCGGGCCTGAGGCCGACGTTCATCACCCACGCCAGCTCTGGGCGAGCTTTGTGGGTCCAGTATCGGGATCCCGCTGTTCGAGAGTTGATGGATTTGCGGGTCAGAAAGGGTCTCCTCCACGCCACCGATCGCAAAGAGCTGGGGCCGCACCTGGAGGGCCTCAACGAGATCATGGAGACGCTGTTGCCGCCCGACGATGCGCGGTGGGCCTGGGTAAAGGATGATATTGCGCGCTACCCCTACGACGTGCGTCGCGCGGAATCGCTCTTCGCCGAGGCAGGCTTGCAGCGTGGGCCTGATGGCGTGTTCGTGAACCCGGCCGGCGGGCGCATGGTCCTCCCCCTGTGGGGCGCCCCAGGTCCTGCGAACGCGCCCGATGCGGCGATCATCGGCGATCGATGGAAAAGCTTCGGCGTGTTGACCGAGCAGACGCTCATGAGTGAGGCGCAGGCAGATGACCGCCAGCATCGCGTGTCGTTCCCTTCGCTGCTGAACTCCTCCTGGCCCCTCCCAACCGTAGCCAGTCTGCAGCGCCTCCAGTCCAATCAATGTCCGACCGAGCAGAACCGCTGGACTGGACAGAACTATGGCTGCTACGGCCATCTGACGATGGATGACATCGTCCGCCGACTCACAGCGGCCGTCGACCCGGAGGACCAGCGGCGGCCGTTCCAGGAGCTCGGCATCTTCTACTCGCAGGAGCTGCCCTTGATCCCGCTGTACTGGGGCATCGGCGCGATCATCGCCCGCCAGGGGATGAGTGGCGTCAAGGGAGTCGGAGACAGCGCGACCTGGAACATCGCCGAGTGGGATATCGAGTAGGCGGACCTGCCCACTTGCCCGTCACTGCCGTTTACTGCCGCGCACAGAGTGAAGCTCGGGGAGGGATGATGGACTGGCAAGGGTCGATGGTCGTTTGTTTCGTCGCTGTCTCCGTCGTCGGCTCGGCTTGTGCCCCAGGGTCCGCGCCGCAATCGCCGGCGCAGGGGTCTTCGACGTCGGTCGGGCAGCCGAAGCGGATCGTTGCCGTCATCGGCGGTGAGCCGTCGGGGCTGCACCACGCCGCGGCCCGCGAACCGGGGGCTGATGCGGTGGACGAGCTGGTGAGCGCCGGACTCCTGGTCAAAGACAACGCCGCGCAGTTCCGCCCGGAGCTGGCAGAGGCGGTGCCCAGCGTCGAAAACGGCCTGTGGAAGCTGTTTCCTGATGGCCGCATGGAGATGACGTGGACGATCCGTCCGGGCGCGCGCTGGCACGATGGCACGCCGATCACGTCCGCCGACGCTGTCTTCACCGCCCGTGTGGCGCAGGACCGCAACCTCCCGTTCTTCAGCACCAACCTGCGCTTCCTCGACAGCGTCGAGGCGCCGGACGAACGGACGGTCGTGGCCCGCTGGAGTCAGCCCTTCATCGAGGCGGACAGGCTGTTCGCGGACGACCAGACGCGTCCGCTTCCTCGCCATTTGCTGGAGCAGACCTTTGGGGAAGGCAAGGACTCCTTCATGAACTCGCCGCATTGGTACGAGCGGTTCGTCGGCAGCGGGCCGTTCCAGGTGCGAGAGCTAGTGCGCGGCAGTCATCTCGTCCTCGACGCCTTCGACGGCTATGTACTGGGCCGGCCCAAAGTCGATGCGATTGAGGTCAGGTTCATCCTCGACGCCAATACCGCGATGGCGAACATCCTGTCAGGCGAGGTCGAGCTGACGCTCGGCGATTTCCTGTCCCTCGAGCAGTCCATTCAGCTTCGCGACCAGTGGAAGACGGGCCGGATGGAGACCGATCTCGCCGCCATGAAGGTCTTCTTCTCCCAGTTCATCGACCCTACGCCACGGATCTGGCTCAACGTGCAGTTTCGCCGAGCGCTTTACCACACGCTGGACCGCCAGCAGTGGATCGATTCGTTCTTCTACGGCCTTACGACGCCGTCGCTTACGGTGCTGACCGGGGTGGCGGATCCCACCGGGATCCTCCGTGAGATGGAGGCGGGGTTGATCCGCTACGACTATGATCCACGGCGCGCGGCGCAGCTCCTCGAAGGGCTTGGCCTCAGTAAGGGGGCCGACGGCTTCTACCAGGATGCGTCCGGCCAGCGCCTCGCGGCGCTCGAGGTGCGCGCGCCCGGTGAGGACGACGAAAGCGAAAAGGTGGTCTTCGCCACCGTCGACGGCTGGCAGCGCCTGGGCATCGCTTCTGAGGTGAACATCGTGCCGCGGCAACTGGTGGCGAATCGCGAGTACCGAGCCACGCGTCCCGGGTTGCTGATTCAGGGCGGTAACCACGGGCTGGACAGCCTCATCCGGTTCCAGGGGAATACGATCCCCAGTGCCGCGACCAACTGGGTTGGAGGCAACGGGTCCAACTACGCCAGCCCCGAGCTGGATGCGCTCTACGATCGGTATCTCACCACGATCCCGATGCGCGAGCGCGCGCAGGTCGTGAACCAGATTCTCCGGCACTACAACGAGTGGCTCCCGTATCTTCCACTCTACAAGACCGTCGAGCCCACCATGATCGCGAACCGCCTGGTCAATGTCTATCCGAGCAACTCCTGGGCAACGCAGGCCTGGAATGCCCACGAATGGGACGTGCGGTAAGGAGGAAGCCATGATCAAGCCCCAGATCAAGATCCTGCCAAGCGCCATTTCGCATATGCCGTTGCTCACCGTGTGGGAGAAATCCGGCGTTTCGCAGCCGCACGGGTTCAACCTCGTCGTCTACCCAAGAGACTGGAGAGGACGCGGATCGCCGCCTCCCGGCTTCATCGATATCGACAGCCGCGACCGGGGGCCCAAACTGCTCGAGGGCGAGTACGACTTCGTGAGCGGGCTGCACCACGATCCCTACTACGCTCGCGCCCGTGGAGACAAACGCTACACCTATCTCGCTCAGGCGCAGAACGACTGGGACGACCGCATCCTCTGCACTGAGGACATCAAGGAGGCCCGCGACCTGGAGGGCAAGCGCGTGGCGGTGTCCAGTCCCAACCCGTGCGTGTTCGGCAACCTCAAGCACTCGCTCGAGCTGGCGGGCGCCGACATCAACCGTATCGAGTTCCGCACGGTGCGGGAGCTCGGCCTACGCGGGCTGCAGGCCCCGCTCGATGCCCTGACCAGGGGCCAGGCCGCGGCAGCCGGCATGGATGTTCCTTTTGATCTCCAGGGGGAGAAGCGGGGGTTGCATCGGCTGGATGTCCCCAGCGTCCCGGTCATCCACAACTGCACCATCACCGCCAATAACGAGTGGGTGCGGGCAAACGAGGAGACGACCATCGCGTTTCTGAAGTCGATGGTGGATGCGATCTATTTCTTCAAGACCGAGAAGCAGAAGACGTGCGAGATCCTCGAACAGCACCTGGCGCCCATACTTGGGCTACAGGGGCCGGATGAGGTCGAGCACCTCCAGCGGGTGTGGGCCGAGCTACTCAGCCCTAAGCCATTCCCCCACCCGCTCGCGGTATGGAACGTCTACAACCTGGACGTCGCAGACGACCCCCGGGTGAACATGATCGGGGCCTTCGAGATCTGGAACACAAGCTATCTGAAGATCATCGACGACAGCCAGTACATCGACGAGCTCTACGGCGGGCTGATCGACTTCGTCAACCCAAACGCCGAGCGCGAGCCACGCCCGGAGTTTCTGGGCTGACCACCCTTACGTACCGATCCGCAGTTCGATCTCGTTGCCATCCGGGTCGTGCACGCGGAACTGCATCTGGCCGCGGCCGTTGTCTTTTGGCCCATCGAATGGTTCCGCTCCGAAGGAGCGCACGTAGTCCAGTATCTTTTCGATATCCCCGTTGCTCTCCAGCAAGAGCGCGAAGTGATTCAGGTTGTGCGTTTCGCCGGAAACGTAGTCGGGGTCGTGGTGGAGCAGGAGCCGTGTGGTTGGGCCGAGGGGCAAGGGCGTGTTGTGCGCTCCCACAGGGGCTTCCACACCACCATTGAACATCGAGTAGAAGGCCAACGATTTCCTCAAGTCACGTACGTGAAGCACGAAGTGGTCGAGCTTATCAACGGTGAATGGGCTTTCCATCCCGAATCTCCCTCTAGCGGTTAATCCAGCTGGTCGGAGAGCTGGAGCTGGTTGCCGTCCGGATCGAAGAAATAGATGGCGCGGTGCTGCTGGCCCCGGGGGACCGGGCTGCTGTACGGGATTCCCAGTTCGTCGAACCGCCCGAGCGCCGACTCAAACTCCTCCGGGGTTATGACGAAGGCTGTGTGAGTACGGCCGTCCTGGACCCTCTCAGCAGCGGCCACGGTGTCTCCAGCCTGAACCAGCCTGAGTGACTCCTTCTGCATATTCAGAGAATCACGCTCAACCGGTTTCGCCCGCTTGAACAGAACCAACTGTTGGCCCGGCGTGTTGGGGTTGTCGCCGCAGTAGAATCGAACTTGCCGGGACTCTGGGGCCGTGGTGGGATCGGGGCCGGCCAACTTGAGACCGAGAACATCGACGTAGAAATCTCTGGCTCGCACAAGGTCATTCGAGGGTAGGCCAGCGTGCTGGAACGTGTGAGCGTGCACGACAGGCATTTGAGATCCCTCCCTTCGTTGTCGGAGCCCAAATCATACTCCGATTGTCGATTTCGCGCAGCCGGATATGCTAGGGTTCGGCGGCTTGACAGGAGGTTGAACCTCGCCGGACCCGCGTCCCGAGGGCCCGGCCCAAAGGCGGCATGAGGGATGGAAGACTGGCACAGGCGTGAGCCAGACCGCGCGAGGTCCAGCCCTCCGAGTCACGCAACGAGCCCTGCATTGCAACACCGAAACAGAACTGCTGGGAGGTCCACTGAATGGCGGTGCGAGGCAAGGTGGTCATCATCACGGGCGGGGCGCAGGGGGTGGGGCGATATGTGGCCCGGACCTTCGCTGCCGAAGGGGCCAGGATTGCGATCGCGGATATCGCTCCCACGGATACCGTTGCAAGGGAGATTCAGAAGCTCGAGGCCGAAGTGCTACCGGTCAGAACGGATGTGACTGACGAGGGACAGGTGCGCTCGATGGTCGAGCAGGTGTATCGACGCTGGGGACGCATCGACGTGCTGATCAACGACGCCGGCATCGTCACGCACTTTCACGTGGGATCGCCGCGGTGGCCCCACATCCGGGACATGCCTCGAGACTTTTTCCAGAAGGTCATTGACACCAATCTCGTCGGGACGTTCCTCTGCACGAAGCACGTGCTCCCGTACATGGAGTCCCTGAACGACGGCCACATCATCAACTTCGGCCAGGGCGGCTTTAGTGGGCGCGGTGAGGGGCGGGAAGAAAGCTCCGCCAACATCGGAAGCTGCGTTTACGGCACCTCCAAGATTGCCATCCGCGCGTTCACGCAGGGTGTCGCTGCGGAGGAGCGGGGCTTCAACATCTGCATCGTGAGCATGGGACCGGGAGCCAGCGGTGGCGACGCCCCTCGCCAGGGCCCTGGCGGCCTCGGCGGCATAGTGACGGAGGACAGTCCCGAGTGGGCTCGTGAAGCAGGCCTGAGCAGAGGCGTCGACACGGTCGGCACCAGATACGTGGTTGCCGCCCAGGCGCCCATGGAGTTCAGTGGGCATCAGGTTGTGGTGCGGGGCGGGAAGCTAGAGATAGCCGCGTTCTAAGGCGACTTCTGCCCTGCCTTCACCCCCGCCCAATGAATGGCGTCTTGGTGGCCATCACGGTCAGGAACTGCACGTTGGCGTCCAGCGGGAGGCTGGCCATGTACAGTACCGCGCCAGCCACGTGTTGGACGTCCATCGTCGGCTCGACTGACGAAGTCGCCGCAGAGGATGCGGCGACGGCGACGCCAGACGTCCTGGACGAGTTGCGCCGTCGTGTTGAGGGCCAGTTAGATATCGCGACCCGGCAGGAACTCGTCCGTCTGCTGGTCCGGCGCATTGTGGTCGATACGAAGATTGATGACCGCGGACGCAAATCGGCCGCGATTCGCATTGAATATCGTTTCCCCGCTCCCGACCTGGGTGTAGTTCCGACTCACGCGGGCACGGGTTCATTGCGCCGACACAGTATCAAATGCCACGAGTAGACGCCTGCGCTGGATTCAGTCGCTAACCAACCCCACCCATTCCTCTGCGCTTTGCTTCCCCACCCAGGGGATCCGTTCTCCAACGGCTTTCTTGAGTGTCTTCGATGACATATTTCGAGCCGGACTGCCAGAGGACGGCGTGGGCGAGAGTTCGGGTTCACTTAACCTACTGAGCGGGCCTTCCTGTCGCAACGCCGGCGACATCCCGCGGATTCACCTGCCAGATGTGGACCTGTCCGGCTTCATCGACGAATTGATCCAGGAGGAGGCAGCCACCGTCCAGGCAAAGTACGCGACCGAGTTCAAGCCAGGGGAGGAGGCGTATCTCTTCGCTCAGCGCTCGGCCATCTGAACCGTCAACCCAGGAGCGAGCGTGTTGAGGGCTTGATCAGCATCTGGTATCACGTTAGACTCGGTGCAAGGCAAAGAAGGAGATGTCGATGACAGCTGTCGAAGTACCCGCCCCGTACAAGGTAGACAAGGTCACCGCCCCAGTGGTCAAGAGGGGGAAGGCTGGCGGCGCGCTCGGGCTCCGAGCGGGCATCCTCGGAGTCGGCGTCCAGGTCGTGGCATCCGATATGGGGGAGACCAACCTCCATTCCCACCCCGGGACGGATTCGGTTTGGTTCGTGCTGGACGGTGAAGCTGAGTTCTATGGAACCGATGACGATGTGCTGGTCGCCAGGCTGGGAAAGAACGAAGGCATCGCGATTCCCGCCGCCAGCCCGTATTGGTTCAAGTGCTCCAGCGAAGAGAACCTGGTGATCATGCACATCACGGCGCGAACCCCCGGCTATCAGCAGGGGGCTTCCCGCAAGGACTACAAACCGCGCCTGGTGGGTGGAGAGAACCGCATCCGCGACCTCATTCCGGGAGAGTTCTGGAAGAGCTAGCTCCAGGCTCCCCGCCGACTCGTCCGGCTTCGTTCGAGACCTTTGTCGCGGCTGCGTTTCGCAGGATGGTCCAGGTAGCTCGGGCGATGAAGTGGACTCAGGCGCGCACAGCAGCAGTCGCGGGGCCGCGGAGATCAGGAGGCGGCAGCAGTGAAAACTAGAGTCCCCATGAGCCGGGTGGGCCTGGCGCTGGTCCTTTTCGCACTCCTGGCTGCCTGCACGAGGCCCGGGCAACCGGCGAGCCCTCCGGGGAACGACTCGGCGAAGCCAGCCACCAAGAAGGCGCTTACGTTGGCGGTCCAGGCCGAGCCCAAGACCCTCGTGGGTGGGATTCTCGGCGGCAGCGGATCGAGCGAGGGCAACGTCGACTACCTGCTCAAGGACGACCTCGTCGTCGAGCTTGACTACGAAGCGTACTATCCCCAGCTCGCGGTAGCTTTGCCTTCGATTGAGGCGGGGTCCTGGCGCGTCAACCCCGATGGCACGATGGAGACGACCTGGAGCCTCCGCTCGAACGCGAGATGGCACGACGGAACGCCATTCACCTCGGCTGATCTGATGTTCACCCATGAGGTCTACACAGACCCCGCTTTTCCGACACGCGGAGAGGCCCGGCCACTGATGGAGTCGGTGAGCGCGCCTGATGCCCACACGTTTGTGGTCCGCTGGAGGGCACCATTCGTCAACGCGTTCAAGGAATCGCCCGGCGATGACATCCTACCGCGCCATCTCCTCGAGGAGCCGTACCGCGGCTCGGACGACAAGGTGGCCTTCGTTGCCAGCCCGTACTTTCGCTCACAGTACGTCGGGCTCGGGCCCTACCGGCTGACGGCATGGGTGGAAGGATCGCATCTGGAAGCGGAGCGCTTTGATAGTTACCACCAGGGACGTCCAGCGATCGACTCGATCACGGTGCGGTTCATCCCGAACGCCAACACCATGGTGGCCAATATCCTCGCGGGTGCTGTCGACGTCGTCTTGCCTCCAGCGGTGGGGCTGGAAGTGGCGACGGAGGTGCAGCGGCGCTGGGAAGGGACTGGAAACCAGGTCGTCGCGGGTACGAGCGGCGCGCTCATGGCCCTCGATCCCCAGGTCCGTCCAGAGTACGCGCAGCCGCGCAACGGATTCCCTCACACCGAGGTCCGGCAGGCGTTTTACCATGCCATCGACCGCGCCGCCCTAACGGAGGTGCTGACTCAAGGACTCGCGCCACCGGCCGATAGCTACTTTCCGCCCGGACAGCCCGTGCGCCGGGACGTTGAGTCGTGGATTCCGCAGTTCCCGTACGATCTCGCGCGCGCCCAGCAGCTGTTGGCGCAAGCAGGGTGGACACGGGGCGCCGATGGTGCGCTCGTACATCAGGCGAGCGGCGAACGGTTCCGGACCGAGCTGAGGACTGACCAGGAAGCGGGCAAAGAACGCCTGATCAACGTGGTTGCCGACGGCTGGAAGGTACTTGGGGCAGACACCAGCCTCAACATCGTGCCCGCTGCCGTCGCCGGCGACCGCGAGGTGCGTGCCAAGCGCTCCGGTTTCAATGTCATTACCGCTTCGGGTTCGGCCTACTATGACCGGAATCGTCTGCACTCCAACCAGATCGCCGCAGAGGCCAATCGGTGGACGGGGATCAACACCGGCGGGTACTCGAACCCCCGCGTGGACGCGCTCCTGGATCAGCTCCGAGCGACGATCGACCCGCGGCAACGCCTGCCGATCCACCAGCAGCTCGTCCGTGAGCAGGTCACCGACCTTGGCATCCTGCCGCTCTTCTGGGACGTGAACATCGTGCTCATGGTCAAAGGAGTGAGCGGGCCGAAGATTGTCAAAGGCGAGGCGACCCAGAACATCTTCGCGTGGGACCGGGAGATCTGAACGGTTCCGTTGAGCGCAGGCCTGAGCCGGGCGCGGGCTTTACGGCACCATACTATGTGGGGGGATCCATGTTTCGAGTAGACGCCGATACCCACGTGGACGAGACCGAGGACACCTGGGAGTACATGACGCGGGAGGAGGCCCAGTTCAAGCCGATTTCGATCGATCCTGGGAAGCCGATTGTGGCTGGCGATATCCGATCGCACCGCTTCTGGCTCGTCGACGGCCGACTGGGCACCAGACGCTGGCGGGACGACGAAAGGACAGGCACGACGGCAGCGACGCGATCGCTGCTTGACGTCAAGGCTCGAGTGCGACACATGGACGAGCGCGGGGTTGACGTCCAAGTGATCTACCCCACATACATGCTTCATGGGAACGCATCCCGCCCCGAGGTGGAGCTGGCTCTCTGCCGCAGCTACAACCGGTGGCTCGCGGATCGAACAGCAGAGGCCAATGGGCGGATCCGGTGGGTCGTCGTGCCCCCGACCATGAGCATGGAGAAGACGCTCGAGGAGCTGCGGTTCGGGAAGGAACACGGTGCTTGCGGCGTCTTCAAGTCCGCCATCGAATGCGGCGGGAAGCTGGTCGGCGACCCCTATTTCCTCCCACTCTATGAAGAGGCTATGCGTTTGGACATGCCGATCTGCATCCACACCGGCATCCGTGATTTCGCGAGTTCTTCATCCACAGGCGTTGAGGATCGGATCGGCGTCAGGCCGCAAATCGGATGCTTCGAGGTCCTGGCCATGAAGGGAATTCCTGACCGTCTTCCCACCCTCCGCTTCGGCGTCATCGAGGCGATGGCATCCTGGGTGCCGCACATCATCGCTGACCTGAAGGCGAAGGATGTGTATGGCGGGGTTATGAAGCGCTACGCGGAGCGCCCGTTCAGCCTCAAGGACGACTTCCTCGAGGCCAATCGGTTCTATGTCACCTGCCAGACCAGCGACGATATCCCCTACCTGCTCAGGTTCGGAGCTGAGAACAGCCTGATGACGGGGACGGACTACGCCCACGCCGATCAGTCCGCTGTATCGGATGCGCTCGACTTCATCGAGCGGCTGGGGGAGGACGGAGAGATTCCGATGGAGGTGGCCGGGAAGATCCTGGCTGATAACCCTCGCGCATTCTACGGGCTCTGAAAAGCGTCGGCCGCGCAGGGCCCGCGGTCTTTCTGGGCCGGGCCTGTGGCCCGGATGCTAGCCACCTGGGTCTATTTCATATCCCACTCGTGGGCATTCCATGCCTGGGTAGCGCTTGAGCTACGCGCTCCGACGTTGATGAGGCGACTGCTGATGACGACCGGCTCCGCCCCGTAGAAGAGCGGCATGACCATCAGTTCATCTGAGATAGCGTGAACGATCTGGCCAACAACGCTGATGCGCTCTGCCAGCGGGATCGTCACGTAGTAGCGATCCAGCAACGCGTCGAAGTCCTTGCTCATAAAGCGGGCTGCGTTGTTGCCGATGTAGTTGTTCTCGGGCAGCGGCGCCTGGGAGCTGTAGAAGCGAGAGAGATTCGCAACGTCCGCGCCCTGGCGCGTCAGGAAGAACCCCTTCCGCGTCGCCTCGAAGACGCGTCGCTCGGATCCACCCATCTGCGTCGGTTGGACGACCCGATTGACGTTGAAGCCAAGCCGCTGCCAGTAGTCTGCCACGGCATACATGGATTTGACGTTGATGTCCTGTGAGGCGCTGACCATCACCTCTACAGGTAGCGACCCACCTCCCTCGGCCGCCGGCAGCTGGTACGATCCTGAGGCATCCCTGCTAATACTGAGATCTGCGAGGATCTGCGCAGCCTTCCGCGGATCGTACTCGTATCGCGCAACCAGGCGGTCTTCGATGTCTTTGTACGCGGCCTGACCGGGGTCCATCCAGCTATGGGCGACCGCGGAAAGGCCGTACATCAGGGTGTCGACCATCTCCTGCCGGTCGATCCCGTGCATGAGCGCGCGGCGGAACTGGACGATGCCCGTAATCGCCGGAACCGGGTCGAGAAACTGCGGGATCAGCCGCAGGAAGTTGACCGGCGCCACCTCGATCCTCCCGTCGTGCCACCGCTCGCGAACGTCGAGCGCCTGCTCCACCGATACGCTGCGGCCGAGGGTCAGTTCGACGGCCCCGGCCAGGACGTTGGCCACCAGCGTCTTGTCGTCCAGGATGAGTCGGATCTCAATGGCATCGATCTTGGGCCGACCGAGCACGTACTCAGCGTTGGCCTCCAGCAGGACGTAGCTCCCGCGAACGAAGCTTTGCACCTTGAACGGACCTGTGCCGACGAAGGCATCGCTCCAGTAGGGATGACCCAGCAGCGAAGCCTTGTCCTCAGCGTAGGGTGCGCCGAGAATGTGGCTAGGCAGCGGCAGCCCCAGTTCACTGCTGAACATCGCGTCAGCCTCGACGAACGTCTCCCTCCAGCTAACGACGATAGTGCGCGCGTCCGGCGTGGCAGCGCCCTCGATGAACCGGTACCGCGCGTCACTAAATTGCGCCAGGTCCCTGTCCTGCACGATCTTCACGGTAAACGCGAGATCCTCCGAGGTTACAGGGGTGCCGTCATGCCATCGCGCGTTCTCGCGGATGCGCCATGTCATCTCCATTCGGCCGTCCGGATGGAGCCGCCAGAGGCCGTTGTCCACGGTCGGAACCTGCTCGGCCAGCAACGGTCGGCGACGGGCCTGATTGTCCGTATCGCTGAGCCCAACCATGATCAGAGGCTCAACAGTATCCAGACCGGCCCGCAAGTTGTCCCCCTGGCTCAGCCTCCAGGAGAGGATCTGTGGTTCACTCATGATCGCAGCGGTGACCCGTTTGGGCTGTGTAATAGCGGAGTGCTCGGTGCCAGGCGGCACGTTCCCTGCTCCCGCGCAGCTCAGAACCACGAGCCCACCGAGCAACGGGCCTATTCGAAGCGCCCAGTGCATCCCGCTCTCCTCCTCGCGTAACAGGGGCCTAATATAGGCCAGCCCAGGTTTTGTTGCCAGGCCTCAACTCGTAGCTCCGTTCTCCAAGCCTGGCATGGAACCGTCCCGGTTTACTCGGTAGTGACCTGATCGGCCGAAAGGGCCGAGAGGCCTCCTACGCTAGAACAGCGTTCGCAAACGCGCTTCCAGTGCCGTTCTTTGGAATTACGAGCCACTAGTCTAGTCTAGCGGCCGTTGAATCAACGCCGTCGAAAGGAAGGTTATCAGCCCTCTGGGACTTGGCCGTCAGCCCTTGCCTGAAGCTGCCCCTCGGTGAATTCATTACCCTGCGCTCGGCTCGTTCCTTCAACGCACGCTACGGCTTCACATCCCACTCGTGGACGTTGCCGAAGTAGTCGGGGGAGACGTTCATCAGGCGATTGCCCACCATCACTACCGTGACGTTGTAGTAGAGAAACATGGGGACCACCTGGTCGGTCAGGATCCCATAGATGGAGCCCAACGTGTTCAGGCGCTCGGCCATAGGAATCGTCACGTAGTAGCGGTCGACCAAGGTCTCCAGTTCGGCGTTGACGTAGCCGCCACGGTTGCGGCCCCGGTAGCCGTTCTCTGGTATCGGCACCTCGGACCTGCGCAGGTCCCTCAGGGAGCCGAGCGAGCCGCTCGTGCCGCCATAGTCGAACGATGGGTACAGCGCACGATATTCCACGTCGGCCTGCCGCGCCGCCGGCACGACGACGTTCTCAGTCGGCACGCCGACTTGCTTCCAGTAATCGGCAACCGCGAGCGCCGTCCGAACGTTGAGGTCCTTGTCGCTCGAACGGAGCTCGAGGCCCAGCTTCTGCCCGGAGGCGTGCTGGAAGACCCCGTCCGCCGCGCGGGTGTAGCCCAGCCCTTCGATCATCTGGATGGCCTGGCGCGGATCGTAGCCGTACTTCACAGCGGCTCTCTCGACGTCGCGGTACACCGGCTCATCGAGCGGCAATCCAGTGTGCGCCATGATTCCCATACCATCAGTGAGGGCCGAAGCCAGCTCGTTCCGATCCAGGGCCTGAACGAGCGCTCGCCGGAACTGGACGTTGGTGACGATCGCTGGGCTCGGGTTCTGGTACTGCGCATTGATGACGTTCGGTGGGCTCCCAAAGCCACTCACGACGCCGTCGCGCCAGTTGTCCCTCAACTGCGCTGCTTGCTGTTCCGAGAGCCCACGTCCGAGGGTCATGTCTATGGAACCCGCGAGGATGTTGGCCACGAGCGTCGGCGAAGACGGGATGAATTTAACCTCGATCTCGTCGATCCTGGGGCGGCCGAGTGCGTACGTATCGCTGGCAGTCAGAATTGCGCCAACGCCGTCCTCCCAGCGAGTGATCCTGTAGGGGCCCGACCCAACGAACTGGGCGCTCCAGAAGGGGAGTTCCAGGAAGTTGGCCTTGTTCGCAGTGTAGGACTCTTCGAGGATGTGTTTTGGCACGGGGAGAGTCCCCGGCGTCCCAAACAGCTGGTCCGCTTCGATGTGCAGCTCTTTCCATCTCACCAAGACCGTCTGCTGATCCGGCGCCTCGATCGAGTCGATGAGCCGGAGTTTCGGATCGCGGACGAAGGCGAGATCGGGGTCCTGGCCGATCGCAGCGACGAAGAGCACGTCGTTGGCGGTGACTGGGGCGCCATCCTGCCAGCGGGCGGCCGCTCGGATCTTCCACGCGGTCTCCATGCGGCCATCCGGCAAGACCTTCCAGAGGCCATTCTCAACGGTCGGCACGGCCTCTGCGAGCTGGGGCTCGAGTGCCTGAGTCCTGCCTGGGATTGTCAGGCCGGCGTTCACGAGCCTTCCGACTTCGGCGGTACCCGGAGTCGCAGTTCCGGTGTTGCCCACGGAGAGCAAACCGCTCACCGTGAACAGATTGCCGTTGGTCGCCACGCTGATGCGTTTCTTTGCGGCCGCCTGTCCGGCCTGGCTTGCGGCGGTGCCGCGGTCTGCTGCTTGCGGGGCACACGCCGCCACCAGCAACGCAGTTACGAGCGTCATCAGTCCCAGGCCGTTTCCCGAAGTCACAATGCTCCTCCACTCAGCCGCCCAGGCGGCTACCAGGATCTCTCGCCGGACTAACCCACTCGCATTCCGTGCTTGGCGCGAAACGCTTCGCACGCTTGCAGAGTCGTACACCACTCACGCATCCCATCGTCACTCGAGAGGAGCACCTTGACTCCCTGTCCCTCGCGGTCCTCTCCCACCACGTGCACTCCCTCCCAGTCGAGGAGCGAGCGGCTGAAACGGTAGACCTCCACTTCTGTCATTGCGGTCGCGAACGAGCCTGGCGCTCGAAGAACGGGCGAAGGTCCACGCGGACCCGCGTCCTGGTGCGGTCAGGACGCACAACGTAGTCGCCGTCGGAGAGTCCCTCCAACCGATACCAGCGGACGATGCGATCGGGCAGCTTCGCGATGAGCTGGTCGCCTTCCCAGACATAGCTGCAGGTCGTTCGGAGGATGGACACCTGGTTCCACTCCTCCATGATCAGTGGCGACACGCCGAGGGTGGCTCGGTCAATGGTGTAAACGCATAGGCTGCCCTGATTCCTGATCTCGGGCGAGTGCACGAGCCAGCCGGACTTCGCATCGACATCGGCGACGGGAATCTTGATCAGGACTTGCGAAGGTGGACTGAGCGGGGGAACTGAGGGGCGGCTTGCCCCCATACAAAAGACGACCAGCTCTGTATCCTTCGTGTTCGCGAGCCGGCCGTGGGTGTCCGGCGGAATGAGGACTCCCTGACGCGGCTGAAGAGCAATCGTTCCAGAGGGCGTCTGGACCGTCCCCTCGCCTTCGAGCACGACGAGGATCTGATCCAAACCCTGAGGGTCGATCACGGCGTCGCTTGCGGGCGGGATCCGAAGCACTGACACATTGCTGTTGTGCGAGCTGGCCAGGCTGGAAACCCCGCTCGCGACCACTTTGGCCGCATCGAAGATCTGGACAGCGTCCACTAGCGCCCCGGGCCCAGACGGCTCAGACATGGCTGGCCTGTCGAACCTGTCGCTCGATCGCCGGTGTGATATCGACCTTCACCCTAGTCCCGTCCGGGTCGGGAGAAAGCGTGTAGTCTCCGTCCGTCAGGTCGTCCAGTCGGTACCAGTCGGCCAGCCGCTCGGGCAGCACCGCCACGATGGAGTCCCCCGCTTTCTCGTAGGTGCACTCCATGCGGAGGATCGTAGTGCGGTTCCAGTCATCGAGGAGGAGCGGCGAGATGCCGATCGTCCTCTCGTCCAGTGCGTACATGTACAGGTGATTGCCGATGCCCTGGGACGAGATCTGGGCGGCCGGAAGCTTGATGCCAACATCTGAAGGAACGCTGGGCACGTAGGCGACCCGGCGGCCTCCCGACCCCTCCTCTGTGCAAGTGCGCAGCGAGAGAAATATCAATGGCTTCTCGGTAGTGTTGGTGAAGCTGTAGTTCGTGCCCGCTGGAACCAGCACTCCTTGGTTGGGGTGAAGCACGTACCTGCCGGTCAGGCCTTCGACGGTGCAATCCCCCTCGATGGCGAAGAGAATCTGGTCCGAGTCGGGGTGCGAGTGCACGCGGGTCTCGCCCGCGCGCGGCTCGACCTCGAAGCAATTGATGTAGCAGTTCGCCGACTTGGCCAGGTTCCTGCTGCTTCGCCCGTTGTCCTCGTGCACTGCCGAGGTGTCGAACCTTTGTAATCCTGGCTGTCCTTGGTCATCCGGCATCATTACCCCCACTTGGTTCTCGAATTTTTCTCGCTGCTCTGAGAATGGGAAGCTCCAGTACGAACCCTTATAGAGCGCAGTAGAGCTGTTGTCAACGCGTGGTTCTGAGTTTTGGTTTGCCTTTCCGACGCCACTGCTGCTGCTCGATTGGTCGAAGATCGAGTTCGCGCTCGCCACGTCGGCGGCTAGCCCTCCCGGCCCAAAGCGAGCGATGCCTGGCTCTGGAGCCGCTCGCGGCAGGAGCTGTGGCGTCAGGGCGCGACTTCTGGGAACTTCCAGCGAGTGGTTGGTGCGACCGCTGATTGCGATGCCGACGGGATGCTCATCCAAGTCAATCCGGAGGGGCCCGCCTGCCACACCGGCGCCACGAGATCGTGTGGGAGCTCGGCGGACCTGTGGTTTCACAGCCGGGTGCTGTTGGAGGCCAGCGGCGTGCCTATCGATGACGTATGGCGGGAGATCGCGCGCAGGCGGCGGTGAAGCTTTCTGACTCATATCTGAGTTAACGGCGTTCCGCAGTCGCGGACCGCGATGCGCCAGAGACGCTGAGCAAATGCGATGGGCCTACCAAGAAAGACCTGATGGTCCGAAGTGTGGAGGCGCCCACCTTTGAGGACCACGGGTGCCAAGCGCGTCGGAGCTTCGGCGAAGGAAAAATGGCCGCTGTGCTCGATCGTGGTGGCTCCCGCCTGGAGTTGGGTCACGACCTTTCCTGCGTCGTCGGCATCAGCCTTCATTTCGACCACGACCCAGCGTGACTCGCTTCTGGCCTTGCGGGCATCCAGGATGATGAAATCGGGTCGGTTCGCGCTATGGGAGAACGCGCCGCAGCGATCGCAGTCGATGCAGACCACTGAGGCTCCCCGGCGAAGTGGAAAGCGGCAGTTACGTCGCCTGGAGGAGGAGAGACACCGGGGGTTGCAGGAGGCGTGCAGCGCTTGGAGAGCGCGATCGGAATTCACTATCTGCGCGGCTTAGCGGGAGACGCGGCAGCGAGCCTGTACGTTTCGTCGCCTATGGCTTCAGCCACGCGCACGAACTCGTCTTCCGAGATCCCAAACCCCGGCTCGATCGGCACCGGGCTCACCATCGTCCCGTCTTCCTGTAGGTCGAACAGGTAGACGCCCACGTCCTGCGGCTTGAGCAGGTCGTGTTCGTTGAAGCCCAGCTCCTTTCGCAGCTTCGGGTCAGCCTCCGAAGCCAGAATGTGGTTGCTGATCTGGTGCAGGATCAGTGAGCTGTGGGTCGGGCAGATGACCCGGACGCCGGCGCGCGCCAGCCTGATCAGCACTCTGGCCACGTTTCGCTGATTCGCCGGGTGCAGGTGCGCCTCCGGCTCATCGATGATGAGCATGTCGCCCGGCCGCAAGAGGTGCTTGATCCAGAGATCGAGAGGGGCCAGTTCCGCCACCATCGAGGAAGTCCGATGCAGTGGCAGCTCGGTCCCGCGCGTGCGGTAAAGCAAGAGTGGCCGCTCTGCTGTGTGCCGTTCCAACGCCACCTCGCCGTGAAACATGTCTTCGTTGAGGATCTGAAGTGCAGGCCTCAGCTCGTCAGGCGAGGACCCTCTTCGGGGCGGCAACTGACCCCACAGCAACTGCAGAAAGTCCCCTGTGACCCCAGTCAGTGCTGGCATCTCTATGCGCTCCAAGGCGAAGCGCGACCGCACGTTCTGCAGCGCGACAGCGGCAAGAACTTGCGATCCAAGGAGGATCGCAGACCGCGCGGACGGGAGATAGTAGGTGTTGCCTCGTGGTACTCCCCTCTCCTGAAGCCAGCGGCGCCACAGCTGCTCGACAAACTCAACAAAGCGGTATCCAGTATGAAAGACCTGTCCGCGGTCCATCACCTCAATGTTCCTGGGGTCGATGGGTGTCGACGCGAAGTCTGGTTGCGCCCAGTCGGTACTCGGCTGATCTTGAACCGGGCTGAGGCGGAATCTGAGCAGCCGCTTTGAGCCTTGTGGGTCTAGGAGATCCACCGTAGTCCCCCCGGATCCATCCGGCGCCCGGGTAAGGTCTGCCAGATCCTCGCACCCGAAATAGTCCCGAAAGGCATCCGCGAGTGTGTCGTCCACCGCCGAGCGGTGGCGATCGAGCTCATGCAACAGCATCTCTTGGCTTTCTGGCGCCAAGTCTGATATTCGGATGGGTTTTCTGGATCCCTTGCGAGCCGGTTGGAGAGCCTCGATGAGGGAGTCCCAATCACCGTCCCACGTCGCTGCATAAGCGTCGCCGAAGGGTCGGTGCAGTCGCCCGGATATCGCCTGGAGGAGGGTGTAGAGCAGAAGGGCCATATAGGACTTACCGCTATTGTTGGGGCCGATGAAGACCGTTAGCGGCTTGAGCTCGATCTCGCCCTGCCGGATCGGGCCGAAGTTCTCAACCGCAAGCTTTAATGGCATTTCTGGCTCGGCTCATTCAGGGACGTGTGGGGTTCAGGATACCGGTTCGGCAACGGCCCGGTCAGCTTCATCCAGAAACTCCGGCCGCTCCAGGCGCAGCACTTCGCGCAGCGCTGTCGCTGCCACTTCAACCTGGCTCTCGTCCGGCTCCCTCGTCGTGAGGCCCTGAAGCGCCAGTCCGGGCGCCATGAGACCCGCTACGATCGGATGCTCGATGTGGGTGGCCCCCCACTTGATCGCCTCGTAGGCGACGCCCGCGATGAGCGGGATGAGCACGATCCGCGAGCCGAGCAGCACAAGCCAGGAGTCCGGGCGGCCGAGTGGCGCGAACGCGGCGATGGCGAGCAGCCCCACGATCAGCAGAAAATTGGTCCCACACCTCGGATGACGGATGCTGTAGGGGAGCATGGCCTCGACGCGTAGGCGCGCGCCTGCCTCGAAGGCGTTGATGGCTTTGTGCTCGGCGCCGTGATACATGTAGACGCGGCCGATGTCCGGAAAAAAGCCGATCACCCACACGTAGGCGATCAGGAGGCCGATGCGCACCAGGCCTTCGAGGATGTTGGCGGCGAGCGAGCCCCCTACCTGGTCGTGCACAAGAGCTGTGAGCACTACCGGCAGCACGAAAAAGATGCCGATACCCAGGATGATCCCCACCGCCGCCGTCGACCAGGCGACGGGCTTCGAGAGCTTGACGTCCTCCTCGCCCATCGCCACATCTGCCGAGAACATCAGCGCGCGCATGCCGAGCCCGATCGTGTCCCAGAGGACGATGCTGCCTCGCAGGAAAGGGATGCGGATCAGTGGGCCCTGATACAGACGCCGGGGGAGCTCTTCCGACTTGACGACGATTTCCGAGGATGGGGCCCGGACCGCCACCGCCACGTAGCGCTGGCCCCGCATCATCACGCCCTCCATGACTGCCTGGCCACCGTAGGCTGGGAGCCGCAAGGATCCCACGGCACAGCAGGCAGGGCAACAAGGAAGCACGAGCGATCAAGCCCCGCCCAGCAGAGAGCCACGTTGCGGGTTACGGATTCCGCCCTCCGCTCGGAATGACATCCTCATAGATCGGAATCACTCCGTTGGCGCGTTTCCTCGGGTGGGTGGACCTTTCGGTGTGCACGCGGGTGGCCGGCAACCGGCGCTAGCTGCTGGCTGCTTCGGCGAGTTCCGCTGCGGTCGCCGCTCCTGATCGACCCCGGGCCGCACGCCGCATGAATCGCTCGATCTGGCCGCCGGTATCCACCAACCTCTGGTCCCCGGTGAAAAAGGGATGACACTTGGCACAGAGATCGATGCGGAGGTTCGCCTTGGTCGATCGGGTCGTGAAGGTGTTCCCGCATGCGCAGTGGACAGACGCCTCGACGTAATCCGGATGGATGCCTTTTTTCATGCTTGCTACTCTGCCGGGGAAAGCGCGTAGACGCTGACGCGCTTCCTGGTCTGTGTAGCGTGCTCGAACTTCACGCTGCCGTCGATGAGGGCGAAGAGCGTGTGGTCCCGGCCGATTCCGACGTTGACGCCAGGCCTCAACGGAGTCCCTCGCTGTCGGACAATAATCGTGCCCGCGCGGACGACCTGGCCGTCTCCCCGCTTGATCCCGAGTCGCTTGCCAGCGCTATCCCGCCCGTTGCGCGAGCTTCCCATCCCTTTCTTGTGTGCCAACTCTACCCCCTGACGATCTCGGTGATGCGCACCCGGGTCAACGCCTGGCGATGGCCAGTCCTGCGCCGGTAGTTCGATTTCGCCTTGTACTTGAAGACGATGAGCTTCTCTCCGCGGTCATGGTCGAGCACGTGGGCCAGGACTTTGGCCCCGGCGACTGTAGGGCTGCCGACTTGAACCTCTCCGTCATCTCCGATGAGGAGGACGCGGTCGAACTCGACGGTCGCGCCCGGCTCGGAACCGAGCCGTTCGACCTCCAGCGCGGCCCCCGGCGCCACGCGATACTGCTTTCCACCGCTCTCGATGATGGCGAACATAACCCCAGATTATAGCAGCGGTCGATGCGAGACCATGACCTATCTCTGCGGGCCGGGGGGCGGGCCGGTGTCTTCGGGAGTCGTAAGCAGCGGTAAATCCGCCAGCGAGCCGATGCCCAGGAGGGCCAGGCAGTCGGGAGTCGTCGTGAAGAGCGTTGGCCTCCCCGGGCCATCCGCCCGGCCCGCTTCGGCAATGAGACCATGCTGCTGGAGCGTGGTGATAGCGGCGTCGCTGTTCACCCCCCGAGCCGCCTGCACATCGCCGCGGGTGGCAGGCTGGCCGTAGGCAATGACGGCCAGCGTCTCCAGGGCGGCCGGCGAGAGGCGGAGGGCGCCGGGCGCGTGGGTGAAACGGCGGACCGCGGCCGCGGCATCAGGGTGGGTGACAAGACGGAGGAGGTCGCCCTGCTCCTGGATGAGGAGCCCGGGCAGGCGCTCGCCCCGCGCCGCCGCGACGACCCGCGTGAGCTCAGCCGGACTCAGCTCCAGGGCTCGCTGCACAGCGCGCCGCTCGGTACCCTCGCCAGCGAGGAACAGGACTGCGATGAGGTCCCCTACTGCCCGGCTGAGCTCGCTCATGGCCGGCTCGACGCTCATCGTAGTCGACCCCGGAGCAGCAGTAGCACCGTGAGGGCGGCCGCCCCCGCGGAGATGATCGCTCCGAGTCGCACCGAGGATGGCTCATAGATGAGCGTCACCGTGCGACCCGAGGCGGGCACCCACACGGCCTTGAAATGAACGTTCGCACGATAGATCGGCGTTGTCTGGCCGTCCACCTCTGCGCGCCATCCTGGGAACCAGGCGTCGTCAACCAGCAGATAGCCGGCGCCTGCGCCACTCGTCCGCTGATACGTCAGGCGCTCTGGTGCGCCGGCAAGACGCCGGAACAGCGCCCCAGGTTCGGGCTCGGGAGGATTGGCAGGGAGCGCGCTTCCGGCCGCCAGTGCGAGCCGCGGGTCGCCGTCGGGTGTCGACCTGAGCTTCGATAGAGCAGCGTCATCGTCGAGCACCTCGGCGTGAGGGAACAGGCGAACGGTCTGGGGCGGCTCATTCGTATCCGGCATCCGCTCATAGACCTTTATGGGCGAGAAGACGATCTTCTGAAGCCCGGGCTGCAGGAGCAACTGCAACTGGGCGCCGTCATTGGTCTCCAGCGTTGCCGCTCGCAGGTTCCAGGTTCCCGGGCCGAACCACGTCCATTCGATAGCGGTTATGGGCTCGCCGTCGGGGACTGGGATCTCGACGGCGGTGTCAGTCCGTCCTCCGACGCTGAGGCCCGCGGTGGGCTGGAAAGCGTTCGATGGCCCCGGTCCCATCTCGTCGAAGATCGCCTCTCCATAGTTGAGGGGCAGCGTTTCGCGAGTGCCGTCGCTGCGGACCAGCACGGTCTCGCCCAGCTCCAGGGATGATCGCGGGTCACTCGTGGCACTATTCAGGAGCCAGAGTGCCTTGACGGCCACGGGTGCGGGAAGATCGACTCTCACCTGGTCCGAAGGCTGGAGGCGGCGAGCGGTCGCAACGTCATAGCGTAGTCCGCTCAGATCGACGTCCACGACCTCGTTGGCCACGATCCGCCGGATGTCGAACAGACGCAAGAGCGGCTGGTCCGGGATCGCGATGAGTCGCGTGCGGAGCACGCCGTCGGCGCGGATCTCCGTTGCCGGCGCAAGCAGTGAAGCGATGCGGAGGTAGCGTGCTAGCGGAAGGACACCTCCATCGTAGCCGTCGAGGGTGGAAATACCATAGCGGAGCGGCACATTGGGTGACATGACCTCATCGAGCTTCAACGCGGACTTCAGCGCGAAGCTCGCTGCTGACGCGGGAGGCAGGATCTCGAATCCCACCTGCGCGCCGATCGCGTTCCACCCGTCGGCAATGAGTTTGAGGTACGCGTCGATGCCCGTCAACGGCTTGGCCTCCAAGTCTCCGAAGCGTCGATCGATTTCCGCATGGTCGCCGGTCTCGTACTCTGTCGGAGCGATGCTCAAGATCCGGCCGCCCTCGTGGGCGCGCTGAAGATACGCGGCAACGGGGCGCGTCTCCTCAATGACAGCGGTCGGGACCGCGTGGCGTTGTGGGAGGTCGAGGGCAGCCAGCCGGAGCTCACCGAGGACGATGGCGGCGATCGCAGCCGCGACGACCGGTGTCGGCCACCTAACCGCGAGGAGCGCCAGGGACAGGGACGCAGTAAGGCCACAGATCCAGAGAAGCACGATGCGTCCTGGAACCGCGGCGATCAGGGGCAGCGCGGCGATCACCACCCCACCAATGAGCACTCCTGCCAGCAGCGCACGCACGGAGCTCGCCCTGACCCAGGAGCGATCCAGCGAACAGTGCACGCCGATGGCGGCAAGTGTGGCCGCCCCGAACGTGTAGACGAAGAGCCACCGGGCGGGCACCCGGAACAGGTCCATCCCCGGGACGTGCTCAACGGCCAACGGGTACAGAGGGTTCGCCACACCTACCGCAAAAAACAGCCCGACGAAGGCGAGCGCCGCGGCGCAGAGCGTCACGCGCAGGGGGCCGAATGCGATGGCAATCGCCGCGAATCCGAGGGCGGTGGCACCCACGTAACCCATGTACTCGCTGAACACGTTGTACCAATACCCGGGGAGCAGGCTTCGCACCAGTAGCGGCGGGATCAGAGAGAACGAGGTGGCCTCGGTGAAGGACATCCCGCCTGCGCGGATGGACTCGCTCGAGAGCTCGAGTGTTGGAAGCAGCTGCGTCGCCGCTACCCCAAACCCCAGGAGGCCCACGCCACAGCCCACCGCCACGGCGACAGCGGCATCCCGACCGATCCTGGTCATGGTGCGTGCGGCACGCGCCCTAGATGACTCGGAGGTCAAAGCGCGGGGCTCGGCGCTACCGTTCAGGGCTCGCCAGCCCAGAAAAATGGCCAGCACCCAGAGGGTCATGTAGCTCTCTTGCGCATGGCCTGCCAGCAATTGAACGGCGACTGCCACGCCCGCCAGGGCCGTCCACCGAATGCTGCGTCGCCGCAACGCCGCGTCGGCGGCCAGCACGATAGCCGGTAGCCACGCGCTCGCGCTCAGCTGGTTAACGTGCCCCACCTGAGCGGACACGAAGCCACCGAACGCGAAGGCAGAGGCGCCTACGATGGCGGCCGCTACACCCACCCGAAAGCTGGAACGTAAGAGCGCGTACATGAAGGCCGCCGCCAGGAAGACATGCAAAATGACCGATACCGAATATGCGTAGGCAACGGGCAGCAGGTAAAAGATGATCGTGCCAGGGTAGAGCAGCGCCGTTTGTGGGTTGGCGAAGAATGGCGCGCCTAAGAATGTGTCGGGGTTCCAAAGCGGGAACCTGCCGGCCCGAATAGCTTCGGCCGCGTAGGACCGCAGCGGGTAGAAGTATGTCCACACGTCGTAGTCGGCGAGGATGCGCCCCGGCAAAGCGATCTCCCAGTAAAAGGCCACTGCCGCCAGCAGGAAGAGGCCAGAAATCGCGGCGCCGAGTCCAAGAGAGACCAAGCGTGAGCGAGGCCCGAACTGTGCCGCAGGGGACGGCGCGGCGGCGTCACTCTTAGAGGAGCCGAGCACCGGATCAGGCGAACAATCGACAGCGCAGCAGTGTCGCCACCACGACGAAGGCGTCGCGCCACGAGATCTTCTTGCCCTCGTAGAATTCCCGGCCTGTAAATGAGATAGGGACTTCGTAGATCCGCGCCCCCGTCCTGAGGATCCGCGCGGTGATCTCGGGGTCGAACCCCCAGCGGGGCGAGGTCAGCTTGACGCGGCGCATCACGTCGGCGGTGGCCATCTTGTAGCCGGTCTCCATGTCCGTCAGCGTAGTATCGTAGAGGATATTGGTGAACAAAGTAACGAATCGGTTGCCGACGCTGTGCCAGAAGTACATCGCCTTGTGCTCGCCGAGAAAGCGTGAGCCGTAGACCACCTTCGAGCGGCCGGTTAAGATGGGGCGGAGGAGCCGAGGAAGCTCCTCCGGGTCGTATTCCAGGTCGGCGTCTTGCACCACAATGATGTCGCCCGTCGCCTCCTGAAGTGCGCGTTGGACCGCGGCGCCCTTGCCCTGGTTGCGCTCCAGATAGAAGGCGCGGGCCGTCCCATCACGCTCCAGCGCGTCGAGAACTTCACGGCTGCCATCCGTTGAGCCGTCGTCGACGACGACGATCTCAACCTCGAGGCCCATATCCACCGCGCGCACGCGCCGGACGATCTCCGCAAGGGTCGTGCGTTCGTTGTAGCAGGGGATCAGCACAGAGAGCTTGGTGTACGGTGGGGCTGCTATCGTCGTCCTCAGGGCGTTCATCTAACTGAAAATACCCCCTCCCCCCTTGCGGGGGAGGGTTGGGGTGGGGGGTAATCTTTCATTGCCAGTGGTGCGTGCCAGGGGATGAAGTCTAATCTCGGTCGGGACTTCTCGCCTCGGTCAACACTTCGCGGCCCCGCCCGTC
This sequence comes from uncultured Chloroflexota bacterium, assembly GCA_964417895.1. Classification (GTDB taxonomy): domain Bacteria; phylum Chloroflexota; class UBA6077; order UBA6077; family SHYK01; genus CAYQJS01. The sequence continues at coordinate 26,468 of CAYQJS010000043.1, forward strand.
TTGCGCGGTTGACACAACCCCGTGCTCTTGCAGGAGATCCAGGAGCCTGGCGGCACGAGGATAGCCCACCCCGAGGCGCCGCTGCAGCAGCGAGACGGACATCCGCCCGCTTTCTCGCGCCAGAGCGGCGGCGCGCTCGTAGAGATCATCGCTAACCGGCTCGGGAGCGCGGCCCAGGCTTTCGACTTCGGCGAGCTCCCTGTCATCATACCGGGGTTCCCCGAAGCCTCTCCAGTAGGCGACGAGCGCCTCGATCTCCTGGTCGGACACATAGGTGCCCTGCAAGCGAATCGGCTTACTGCTATCCGGAGGGAGGTACAGCATGTCTCCACGACCGAGCAATTGCTCAGCCCCAACCGTGTCGAGGATGACGCGCGAGTCAACCTGGGACGTTACCGCGAAGGCGATTCGAGTCGGGAAATTGGCCTTGATGAGGCCTGTTATGACGTCAACAGAGGGGCGCTGAGTAGCAACGACGAGATGAATCCCGGTGGCGCGCGCTAACTGGGCGAGGCGACAGATCGTCTTCTCCACCTCCTCGGGGGCGGTCATCATCAGGTCCGCCAGCTCGTCGATGATGAGCACGAGGTTGGGGAGCGGGCGCTCACCGCGCCCGCTCGCGGCTCGGTTGTAACCATCGATGTTGCGTGCAGAGTGGGAGGCGAACAGCTTGTATCGGCGCTCCATCTCCTGTGTGGCCCACTTGAGCGTGCCGACGACCCGCTCCATGTCGGTGACCACGGGCATGCGCAAATGGGGAACGCCATTAAAGCCCGCGAGCTCGACCATCTTCGGGTCGATCATCAGGAGTCGCAGCTGGTCCGGGGTGAACTGCGCGAGCAGACAGGCCACGATCGAGTTGATGCACACGCTCTTGCCCGATCCGGTGGCGCCGGCAATGAGCAGGTGGGGCATGCGGGCGAGATCAACGATCTTGGGCTTGCCCGCTATGTCTTTTCCGAGAGCCAGCGGGATGCGCGCTCGGGCGCGCTCGGCGGCCGCGGCCTCCAGCACGTCGCGCAGTCGGACAATCGACACCGTGGGGTTGGGAACCTCGATGCCCACCATCCGACGCCCGGGGACGGGGGCTTCGACTCGGATCGGGCTTGCTCCCAGCCGGAGGGCGAGGTCGTTGAGGCGCGCTGTGATGCGGCTGACCGGCACGCCGACCGCGGGCTCCAATCCGTATTGGGTCACAGCGGGGCCCTGGTTGGCCTCGACCACTCGCACTTCGATGTTGAAGCTGGCCAGCGTCTCTTCGATTATGCGGGCTTGCTCCCGCAGCGCCGTGTTAACGGGCTCGGCTGCCGCTCGCGTCTGGAACAGCGTCAGCGGGGGGGTCCTCCAGGAGGCGTCCATGTGCTCGGTGGGCATCTGCGCTCCCCCAGCGGGGTCGCCCGCCCCTTCAGGGGCACGGTCGTCCGTAGCGGCGCTACCGCGAGGACGCTGGTAGGGGTGTGCGTCACCGGCGGCTGATGTTTGGTGATGATGCGCCTCGTCTCGATGCTCGTGGGCATTGATGCGGAGGCGAGGGCGCGTCGCTCGCCCCCTGATGGCGCGGGTTGCCCAGGCTGCCGCTCGCCAGGCCAGCACTGCTGCGCGGACGATATGCCCAGAAGTGACTCCGGTGAGCACGAACGTGGAGGTGAGCAGCACGAGGGCGCTCAGGCCGGCAGCCGACGCGACACCGAACCACGCTATGAGCGATTCCGCGACGGTACGCCCGAGGAGGCCGCCGCCACCGCTTTCCACGAACTCGCCAGTGCGTCGGAGGGCCTCCAGGTGCCCAAGGGCCAGCAAACTGAGCGTCGCTGTCGTGGCGGTGCCCAGCCGAAGCGCCGGCCACGGCCGGCCGGACTCCCGACGAGAGAGGATGAGTGCCGAGAGTCCGGCGAGCCAAACGGGTACGACCGCGGCCAGCCACCCCATGAGGCGGGATAGCGCTCGTTCCAGCGGTTCGGCGAGGCTGCCTTCGGGGCGCAGCAGGGCCAAGAGTGTGGTGAGGCTGAGGGCCAGGAGCGCGAAGGCGAGGACGTCAGGCGCGTGCCCTCGCAGTAACGGCCACGCGCTCGGCGCACGGCCGGGGCGGGCCACCCGCGCCCGCGGGTGTCGTCGCTGGGGCACCGCGCGTGTTCGATCAGCCATGTGGCCGCGTGGCGGGCCAGACCTCGTCTTCCCTAGTATGGCATCGTGTAAGTTCGTGACCATCGAGGTCGGAGGCCAAGGAGCGGCGATGAGAATCCATCCCTCTCCCACCGCAATCTACCATAATGCCATCTGCTCGGGAGCGGGGGTGGGCTCCCCGGTCGACGGTGCGGTGTTCGAAGCAGCGCTCTGCTCGGCACGCGCGACGATGGCCGGTAACATGCGGAAGTCCTGCTCGATCACCGCGCGCAAGCTTCCCTGATGGAGCGCCGCCGCGGGGTGATACATCGCACACACGAGCAAGCCGTTGTGAGCGAACGCCTTGCCGTGAACCTCCCGCATACTGCGTACGTTGGGAATGAACTTGGCGAGCGAGAACCGTCCCAGGGTTACAATAACCCTGGGCTGGATGGCGGCGATCTGCGCACGCAGGAAACCGTCGCAGGCCTCCAACTCGTCGGGCTCCGGGTCGCGATTGCCCGGTGGCCTATGTTTGACGACGTTGGTGATGTATACGTCGCTCCGCGAGTATCCCGCGGCCTTGAGCAGCTCATCCAGGAACTGGCCGGCGGCGCCGACGAAGGGTCGCCCCTGCTGGTCCTCATAGAATCCGGGTGCCTCGCCGACGAGCATGATGAATGCCCTGGGGTTTCCTTCCCCTGGAACAGCTCGCGCGTGCTCACCCAGTTTGCACAGGTGGCAGCGCGCGATCTGGGCGTTGATGCCCTTGAGATCCGGGGGGCCGGTTTCGGTTTCCATGCGTCTCGTGGACTCCAACCGCGAGATAGTACCGGGAATCTGTCGGGATCGTAGCACTGCGCAAAAAATGGAGTCAACGAACCCGGAGTTCTGTGACATAGTCGTGATAGGCGCCGCAAGGCGCAACGGGTCTCTCACTCACGACGGATATTGCGGACTCAAAGATCAAGCCAAGGATGGAAAGGTGAAAAACGGAGCGGGTTGCCGTCTACCTTCGTTCTGGACCGCGGTCGTCGGACTGACGCTCGTGGGCGTCGTGGCGTGCTCGGAGGGGCCCTCGGCTCCAGCGACGCCAGTTGTGTCCGGACCTCCAACCGCGGTGATCATCCAGGGCACCGCGCCCACTACCGGCCTCACGATTGAAGATCGATGTGTCACAGCCAACGCGGCAACCAGGCAGGGGCCCGGCCGGATCACTGGTGGGGGGCTCGATATGGAGTTGACGCTCGACTCGATTCAAACCTTTTCCGAGGTGATCGTCGTCGTTGCCGACACGGTGTGCCGGGGTGGCGCGACGCGATCTGACGTCGAGCGACTCGTCCAGTCTGTCAATCAGAAGGCAGGCTTGGCAGTCGTGCAGTACACCTGGTCGGGAGCGTAGTACAGCTCGGTGGAAGTGAGTTATGGATTGCCCTCAGACGCCCGGACGCGTTCGACCAAATTCCTCTCCCATCGCAATGGGAGAGGTTAGGTGAGGGCCCCCTGCCGAACCCTAATATCATCGGCCATCGAGGCTTGCCCTCACCCCACCCCTCTCCCGCTGCGGCAGGAGAGGGAGCCTGTCCGCTGGCTCAACCATCGGTGCTCTTGTGCCGAGGTGTACTAGCCGTTGAGTGCTGGTCCCTTTTTCGACCGCGAGGCGGAAACTGCGCCACGCGAAGTCCTGGAGGCGCGGCAGCTCGATCGCGTACGCAAGGTCATTGCAATCGCCTTTGAGCGCAGCCCGTTCTACCAGCGGAAGTACCGGGCGGCGGGCCTCAGCTCCGCTGAGGACATCCGCTCGCTCGACGATGTGCATCATTTGCCGTTCACCACGAAGGACGAGCTCGTCGCCGACCACGAGGAGTACCCACCTTTCGGGAGTCGGATGACGGAGCCACGGGAGCGTTACGTCCGGCTCCACCAGACGTCGGGCACTTCAGGGAAGCCGCTGCGAATCCTCGACACCGAGGAGAGCTGGCAGTGGTTCGTACGAGGCTGGGGCTATGTCTACAACGCGGCGGGTGTTGGCGCCGCGGATCGGGTGTTCGCGGCCTTCTCCTTCGGCCCTTTCATCGGATTCTGGAGTGGATTCGAGGGAGCGGCGCACGTCGGCGCGCTCAGGATTCCGGGCGGCGGGCAGACGACCGAGCAGCGCATTCAGCAGATCTTCGACCTCGGCGCGACGGTCCTCATCTGCACGCCAACGTATGCGCTCCGCATGGCGGAGACCGCGCGGGAGATGGGCGTCGATCTGCGCGCGTCTCCAATCCGGATAGGGATCCACGCCGGCGAGCCCGGCGCCAGCATACCCAGCACGCGGGCGAGGCTAGAGCAGGCCTGGGGGATGGAGGTCTTCGATCATCCGGGCATGACCGAGGTGGGCGCGTGGGGCTTTGAGTGCCGGGAGCACGTTGGCGTCCACCTGAACGAGGCCGAGTGCCTCTTCGAGATCCTGGACCCCGCCACTGGGGATCCCGGCGACGAAGGGGAGTTGGTGATCACAACTCTCGGTCGCTTCGCACACCCTAACATCCGGTACCGCACTGGCGACCGCGTCCACGTGCTTCGCGACCCATGCGGGTGCGGCCGAACGTTCTATCGACTGGATGGCGGCGTCATCGGCCGGATCGACGACATGGTCATCGTTCGCGGGGTGAACGTCTTCCCGAGCGCCATCGAGAACATCGTCCGCCGGTTCGACGGGGTGCACGAGTTCGTGGTTGAGGTGTACCGCGACCGCGAGATGGATGAGATGGAGATCAAAGTCGAGGTGCCGGCGGAGGACCACGCCGGGCTGCTACGGGCAATCCAGAACGAGGTCCACCTCGGAATGGGCTTCCGGCCAATAGTATCGGCGGCGCCGGCGGGCACGCTGCCCCATTTTGAGCTCAAGGCGCGTCGCGTGCTCGATCGGAGGCAATAGGCGCAACGGGCCTCGTGCCTATTGCCTCCATCGTGCCTCGAAGGAGCGGCGCACCTCGCCGAGCTGCCCCGACACGATGCCGTCCCGGATCCGGCGCATGAGGCCTAGCGCGAACGTGAGGTTGTGAATCGTGGCCAGCCGGTATCCCAGCAGCTCGTCGGCCACGAAGAGGTGGCGGAGGTACGCCCGCGTGAAGTTCGCACACGTGTAACAGCCGCAGGCAGGGTCCAGGGGGCCGAAATCTTCACGGAATCGCGCGTTGTGGATCATGAGCCGCCCATCGGGCGTGTAGAGAACGCCGTGGCGGGCGTGCCGCGTCGGGGCCACGCAATCAAACATGTCGATGCCTCGCTCGACCGCGTCGAAGATGTCCTCTGGCTCCCCGATGCCGAGCAAGTGGCGAGGTCGCTGATCCGGCAGCAGCGGTAGCGTCCATTCCAGGATGCGACGCATGTCATCTTTAGACGCGCCCAGTGATCCGCCGATAGCGAACCCTTCGAAGGGCAGGTTGCCGATGAAGGCGGCACTCGCTTTGCGCTGCGCCTCGAACGGGCCACCCTGGATGATGCCCAGCAATCCCTGATCATCGCGGGTGCGAGCGGCCAAGCATCGCTCGGCCCACTGGTGGGTGCGCGTCAGCGCCTGTGCCGTGTACGCCTCATCGTGCAGTGGCGACGTGCACTCGTCGAAGGCCAACATGAGATCGGCGCCGAGCTTCTCCTGGACCGCGATGGAGACCTCGGGCGTAAACCTGTGGGTCGAGCCGTCGATGTGGGATGTGAACGTGACGCCGTCGGCGTCGATCCGCGTGAGCCGCGGTTGTTGGCCCTTCGCTCGCGGCCGCGCTTCTCCCTCGTCGGGGAACAGGCTGGCGATCTTCCCCACGCCGTGCTCGAGGCCGAAGCCCAGGCTGAACACTTGCCAGCCACCGCTGTCGGTCACCATCGGGCCGTCCCACGACATGAAACCATGCAACCCACCGAAGTGGGCCACGAGGTCCGCGCCGGGCCGCAGGTAGAGGTGATAGGCGTTGGCGAGGACGATCTCGGCACCCACCTCGCGCAGCTCATGGGGGTCTAGGGTCTTGACCGTAGCCTGCGTGGCGACGGGGCACAGCAGCGGCGTGCGCGCTGTCCCGTGCGGGGTCCGGAGCAACCCGGCGCGGGCGCGCGAGGCTGGGTCCTCGGCCTCGACCTCGAATCTGATGGTGCTCATACGACTGCCCCCCGTGGATGCCGGGGGCGATGATAGCGACGAGCGGTAGAATGGGCAAAGCCTATGAAGCAGGAGGCGGAAATGGTGGCGGCAATTCCCCCGCAAACTGGACGCGCAGGGTTCAACGACATCCGTGAATACCTCACCGCGCTCGACGAAGCCGGGCTCTTGCGCCGCATCACGGCGGAGGTCGATCCACGGTTCGAGCTGGGGGCCATCTGCTCGCGCTCGCTCCAAAAAGGAGGGCCGGCGCTGATCTTCGAGAACATCAAGGGCTATCCTGGCATGCCGCTGGTGGCCAACCTGCTGTCCTCAACCCGGCACCTTGCGCTGGCACTCGGCACCGAAGAGGACGAGGAGGCGGTCTACCAGCGCATCGTGCTGGGCATGCAAAACCGCATCCCATCTTCCATCCGACAGACGGGCCCATGCAAAGAGGAGATCGTCAGCGGTAACGACGTCGATCTTTACAAGTTTCCCACCCCATTCTGGCATGAATTCGACGGTGGCCAGTACATCGCCACCACCGCCGGCATCATCACGCGCGACCCCCAGTCGGGCAATCTCAACGTGGGCTCCTATCGTTGCATGATCAAGGACAGGAACATCCTGTCGATGTCAGGTGGGACGCGTACCCAGCGGGATCCGGGCGGGGGCGACCACATGCTTGCCAACGAGGCGCAGGGGCGAGCCACGCCCGTCGCCATTGTCCTGGGGATGGACCCCTACCTCAGCCTGGCCACCGGAACTCCTGTTCCGGCAGATGAGGAGGGGCAAACCGAGTACGAGGCTGCGGCGGCCTGGCGAGGCGCTCCGACGGAGCTGGTGCGCTGCGAGACCAGCGATCTGCTGGTGCCCGCCAACGCGGAGATCATCCTCGAGGGGGAAGTGGTCCCCGGTGCGCGCACGGAAGAGGGGCCCCATGGGGAATCGACGGGCTTCTATGGCCAGAGCACGCAGGCATTCGTCATCAAGATCAACTGCATCACCCACCGCAGGGCCCCCGTGAGCTACGGCCTCATCTGCCAGCTCATCGAAGACTACCCGCGTTCGCTCCTTCGCTCCGGGTCTTTTCAGACCCTATTGATCCAGAAGACGGGAATGACCAACATCAGACATGCGTATTTCCCCGAAGTTGGCCGCATGGGCATGATGATCGTCTCCGCGGCAATCCGCGACGCCGATGAGCCGAAGCGGATCATGAACGCCGTGTGGGAGCTGGCCAACTGGCGCTGGGTGATCGTGGTGGATGAAGACTGCGACGTTCGTGACTGGAACGACGTGATGTGGCGTGTGGTGTCTGTCGCCGAGCCAACGAAGGGCGACGTGATTCAGGGCAAAGTGGTCGAGCGCTCGCAGCGGGCGCGTGGCGAGGTCGACTTCGATGCGCCGCTCTGCGGCATGGGCATCGACGCGACGATGCGCTTCAAGGACGCCAAGTTCCCGCCGGTGAACAAGGTCAGCCGCGAGCTGATGTCGGAGGTCGCTGGTCGCTGGAGAGAGCTGGGCCTGGACTAGCGAGCTGCTGAAAAAGGTTGGGTTCCGCTCGTGGTGAGCCTGTCGAACCACGTGGGCTCTTCGACAAGCTCACCACGAGCGGAACCCAACCTTCACCAGCCCCCTAGCGAGCCAGCGCCAGGCAGTCCCACGGCAAGGCGACGACCACGCGCGTTCGGGCATCCTGGGTGCGCTCGGCCGTGAGCGTACCGCCGAGCACGGCTAGCATCGTCGAGTGGAGGGCCAGGCCCTGGCCGCTGCCCTCGCCGGACTCCGACGCCGCGTCCAGTCCGATGCCATCGTCCTCGATAGCGACCTCGAGGCCGTCCCGCCACAGAACCGACACCGTGAGATGGAGCGCGCGCCCCGGCTCGCCGTTGCGCCCGTAGCGCGCGGCGTTTCGGATCGCCTCGCGCGCGGCATAGAACATCACCTCCGAGGCCAGTTCTGGAACGGATTCGGTGCGCTCTCTCGCTTCTGGTTCGACGCGCCACTCCACGGCATCGAACTGGCCGCTCAACTCTCCATCGAGGACGTGGCGCACCGCGCCGATGAGGCCCAGTCGCGACAATTCACGGGCGAGCGGCGGAGGCATGGACCGGACGAGGTCCGCGATCTCGCGGTGGGCACGCGCGATGAGCTCTGTAGCCTCTGATCGCTGCCCAGCGGTGTCCGCCTTCCCGTCTGGCGAGAGCAGGAGCATGGCCGTGTGCAGGAGGGGCAGCACCTCATCGTGTAGCGCTCGCCTTCCGCGGCGGTCGAGCAGCTGACTCTCCACCAGCCACTGGCGCTGCAGGGCCATGAGCCGCCGCGCCATCTCGCTGCTCGCCTGGGTGTCGATCAGTCGCTCGCTCGTGGCGCGAGCGATCTCGATCTCCTCCTGGGTGTAGAGGGCACCGTCCACTTTCTCGCCGAGCAGCAGCACGCCGATCAGGCCGCGCTCGCTCCAGAGTGGCACTGCGAGCACCGCCCCTCCGAAACGGAGTGGATCGAGGGGTGTGCTCATGGCCAGGGGTGACGGAAAGCTGGCCGCCAGCTCTCCAAGCTCCGGCCCCCCCGGACAGCGATCCTCGAGGCCCCTGGGATCGTGCGCATGGACCAGAGGCGGCCCCGCAAGCGGGGCCATGGGACCGAGCGCAGCGAGATATGCCACGCGCGCACCGAGCACGTCCTCGCACAAAGCCCGAAACGGCCGCTGGGCACCCCCGTTAGGGGAGGCGCCGTCCTCCATCAGCCGCTCGTAGAGGCGTTCGCTGGCGACGAACGGTCGGAGGCGCTCGATGCCACGCTCATGCTCGGCATAGGATCGCCAGCTCAGGAGTGCGTAGAGCAGGGTAATGAGGCCCGTTGCAAGGAGGAGGTGGTAGACCGGATCGGTGGGCAGCCCGAGGCTCCACGCCGCGAGCGCGCCGAAACCGGATGCCAGAATGAGGCTGTTCCTCCAGGCTCGGTGGAGGCCACCGCGCGGCAACGTCTTTCCGGTGAAGATCTCGTATGAGACGATCGCCCGTCCCATGAGGACGGTGCTCGCGGCCAGGAGCGCGGACACGAGAACGTCGAGCTGCTTGAAGGTGGACGGCGCCGACGAGAAGGGTTGGCCGTAACCGACGCTTTCCACTGCAGAGGCGGCCCCAACCGCGGCAGCGAGGCTAGCGGCGAAAAGGACGAGGGAGGTGACTGCCAACCAGGGACGCGCGCGACGCCGTGCGAGCTCACCCATGAAGCGTTGGGACGCGGCTGGCCTGTACAACGCCAACAGAGCGAGCCCGACGCAGACTCCGCTGTACCCCACGTAGAGCGCCGGGATGGGTAGCGGCAGAGGAACGAGACGGAACGCCGGAGCCGCCACTCCCAGCAAACCGAGGCCGACCAACGCCAGCGTGTGGCCCGGGGAGCGGACCACGCCCGCATACCACGCCATGACGAGGTACCAGAGATATGGTGGGCTGATGAACGCGAGCCATCCAACGCGCGACCACAGCTCGCTCTGGGCATCGAAGGTAGCCACAGAGCGCCCCACGAATGCCGAGTGGGCTGCGAAGAACAGGCCGCCCAGCACGAGTCCGCCACCGGCCACCAGGCCGAGGGATTTCCGTTCAGCATTGAGCAACACGGTACAACCGAGCCAGAGGAGCGCGATGGTATTGAAGAACGAGATGGCGCGAATCGACCAGTCCAGGAGTGGCGGCAGCTCCATGATCAGGCGCGTCCTCTGAGAGGAGGCTCGTACCGGACCCATTCGTCGCGCCCGTCCAGCACAAAGGGCCGACCCTGGTTGTCCCATCGAATGAGCCGGCCCTCGCGTACGATGAGCGCCGCTCGGGTCCGAGCGACCTTCTCGTCCGTCGTAGTGTCGCTCAGGCCCCAGGCCGCATAGATCTGGCCGTTGGTTCGGCTGATGGTCCGCTTGTCCCGAAATCCCATGCGAGCGCGGATCTGCTCGTTCGTCAGACCTTCGGCCAGCATGCGGGCGACCGCCTGCTCGTTAGGCTCGAGCAGGGCCATCGGCGATTGCTCGTCCTTCTGGCGCACCTCCTGGACGCGTGATTCAACCTCCGGGTCGATGAAGCTGCGACCCGCTACGGCGTCATGCAGAAGCGGCGTGATGCAGCTCGGCATAAGGTAGTTGGACTTCCGTACGTACGCGTAATGACTCAGGATCCCTGCCTGACGGAAAGCGCGGTAATACGCATCGTCGTCCTGGATCGAATAGAAGACGACTGGCAAACGAGGGAACTCTCGGCGAATGGCCACGGCGGCCTCGATGCCGTTCATGTCGCCGTCCAGTTGCACGTCCATCAAGATCGCGTCGGGGCGACGGGCCAGGGAGCGCGCCAGGGCTTCCTCGCCCGATCCACATGCGCCCACGACCCGCGCCTCGCCAGTGGCCTCGAGGCCCGCGGCGAGGGCGGCTCGGAGCCGTTCGTTGTCCTCGACGAGAAGCAGCGCGAGCATGGTCATTGCTCTGGGTCTGTGACTGGATTGTGTGCGGTGGCGAGGCCAGCGCACAAGGTTTGCGCCCGGGGAGTATCCAGCACGCTAGGGTCGGAGTGGCCAGCCCGTCAAGCACCCGGGTGCATCGGAAGGCGTTCTCAAACGGTCGCGGCCGAGGAGGGGCCTGTTTCACACTACAGCACACGGGGCAGGCGGATGGAATGAGGAAGCCGCTGGATCGAGTGGGGAGCAAGGTGATGCGATGGAGACGCCGGTGACTGAGGCCGTTCCCCGCCACGTCGGCATCATCATGGATGGCAACGGCCGTTGGGCAGCCGCCCGCTGCCAGCCGCTCATGAGCGGGCACCTGGCGGGCGCCGAGAATATTCGGGGGGTTCTGGCCCGGGCCGCGGAGCGCGGCGTGGAGTATCTGACGCTGTACGCGTTTTCTACTGAGAACTGGGCGCGGCCCGCGGGCGAAGTGCAGGGCCTGATGTTGCTGCTCGAGGAGTTCATCGACCGCGAACTGCTGGCCCTGCACCGAGGGGGCGTCCGCATCCGACACCTGGGCGATGCCGGTGCCCTTCCGGGTCCACTCAAGGGTCGGATCGACGCAGCGGTTCGCCTCACCCGAGCCAACAGCCGGCTCACGCTGGCGGTGGCTTTTAACTACGTTGGGCGCGCGGACATCGTCGCCGCCGTACGGGCGGTCGTCGCCGAGGGCGTCCCCGCGGAGAAGGTGGACGAGGCGCTCGTGGCGGAGCGGCTATCGACCCGCGGCATGCCAGACCCCGACCTGATCATCCGTACCGGGGGTGAGTGGCGTCTCTCGAATTTCATGATCTGGCAGGCCGCCTACAGCGAGCTGTGGACAACACCCGTGCTGTGGCCGGACTTCGGACCGGACGACTTCGATATGGCGCTCGCGGAGTATGCGCGGCGAGATCGCCGCTTCGGCGGTCGCGGGCAGCCCCCAGCCGTGCTCGATTCGGCCAGCTAGCTGACGCGCGCCCCGAAATCCTCGTAGCTCAGCTTGGCCGTCGGGTAGGTGATCGGGCTGTGCGACATGCCGAGGGCGACGCACATCTCGGCGAAGCGGATGCCGATGGACTTGGTGTTCAGCACCGGGATGCCGACCTCGCGCTCCAGGTCAGCCGGCGACACGACGTAGGTTTCGAACCTTGAACTCGGAACTCGGCCTAGTCCAGGTCTAGGCCGTAGAGCTCGATAGCGTTGTCTCGACAGATCTTGCGCTTCACGCCAGGATCGATGCCCTGGAAATTCCGGTCCACAGTGTGCCGAGAGTGCGGCCACGTTGTGATCCCATGCGGGAAATCGTTGGCCCACAGGTAGTTGTTTTCCCCGAAGACCGGGGTCGTGAGGATGCCAGCCCGATCGTCCTGGAAGGTGAAGAAGAGGTTCCGCTTCATGTACTCGCTGGGAGGCGATTCGTTGACGTTGCGCTCCGCGTCGTAGGTAGAGCCGCGGCCCCACTCGAAGTCGGCGAGCTGGAATACGTGGCCGACCCACCCGACGTCGAACTCGGCGCATACCATTTTGAGGTTGGGGTGGCGGTCGAACACACCCGAGAAGATCAGGTTCCCCATGAAGCGCTGCGCAGGCGCCTGCCGCGATGCGAGGCCGAGGCTCATCGTTCGGGGGTCCTGGGTGCGCGGCCCCTCGAAGTGTGTGCGCTGCTCGCCCTGGGTGGTGCTCGTGTGGACGTTGAGAACGATGCCCGTCTCCTCTGCCGCCGCCCACAAGGGCTCGTAGTACGGGTCGTAGTAACCGCTGTTGCTGATCCCGGTGGGAATCTGCGCTCCCTTGAAGCCCAACCTGGCGTACTCGTAGACGTCCTGCCCGGTCTTGTCCATATCGAGGATGCTGAGCAAAGGCACGCCGACGCGAAGACCGCCTTCTCCAGGTCGTCGGCGCCGTAGCCGCGACTCGGCTCCTGGGTTTGGGACGGTACAATGGGCGAGTACTCGTCGACCGCGCTTCCTCGGCGGCATTTCTTGTCGTGAGGGCCCAGCCTAGATGTATTCCAGAACGGCCCGATGTGTCTCATCCTGACTGCCGTGGCTCGTGGCAGTTACGAATGACCCCGGAGATGAACCGTGCGAGGTGACGACCTACGGGAGCTAGCGCGCTACTGCCTGGAGGAGTGTCGGCCTTGTGAGGACTGCTGCGACTGCTCCTCGCTAGCGGCCTCGCAAGGCCAACACCTCCGGCGCTGGGCCTGGGGGCTCACTGCATTTACTATTGTCTGGAACGCCTTGGAGGCAGTGGTCGCGATCTCCAGCGGTTTTTTGGCGGGCTCGATCGCGCTGATCGGGTTCGGTTTGGATTCGGTTGTGGAGGTCAGCAGCGCGCTCGTGATCGTCTGGCTGCTATTGCGCCAGCGCGCTGATGCGGAAGCCAACGAGCAGTTCGAGCGTCGAGCGGTGCGGCTCATTGCGTTGAGCTTTTTTGGCATAGCGGTCTATGTGACAGACCACTCGGTGGGCAAGCTGTTTGGAGCGAGTGAGGCACCCCAGTACACCCCGGTCGGACTCGCCCTCCTGGCCCTGTCGCTGGTGGTCATGCCGGCGCTCATTTGGGTGAAGCGTCGGGTCGCAAGCGGGCTGGGATCCGTGGCGCTGCGGGCAGACGCCGGTGAGACCCAGGTCTGTACGTACCTCTCTGCGGTCGTTCTGCTTGGCGTGGCCACAAATGGGATGTGGGGCTGGTGGTGGATGGACTCCGTTGCCGGGCTTGTCGTGGCAGGCCTGGCGCTCCGTGAAGGTCGAGAGGCTTGGACGCACGGGGACCTTTGTCAGACAACCAGCTTCACCCAGGGCCAACTGGCTTCCTGTGCTCCGGCCTGCTGCCCCGCGTGTCCCGCGGTCTAAATGCCTGGCCACCCCCTCGCGCATCCGAGCTGCCCGCGCGCGGCTATCTCCGCAGCATTAATCGGATCGGGTGCAGTTCGTCGCGCGGGAGCCCACCGCGAATGCCTCATTCCAACACAGAGCCGCGTGAAGGGTTAGGCCTCATCCTCCACGCCGCCGAGTAACCGGGTGTGCGCTGGGTGTCAGTTAGAGCGCGTGCTCGCCTGCCAGCACGCATGGATAATCGGGGTCGCCCTGCTCCAGTTGGATCGTCACATGGTCGATCTCGAAATGCTCGTGCAGTTCCTCGCCCATGCGAGCGAGGAGTGCATCGTCGGTGCTTGCGGCGCTGGTCACGAGGTGCGCGGTGAGAGCCGTCTCCGTCGTGCTCATTCCCCATACGTGCAGGTCGTGGACCCCGTTAACGCCCGGCACGCTGAGGAGGTAGCTGCGCAAAGCGGCGGGATCGATTCCCACCGGGATTGCGTCCAGAGCCAGATTCAGGGAGTCACGCAGCAGACCCCAGGTGCCTAGAAGGACGACCACACCTATGGCGAGGCTGACGGCGGGGTCAAGCCAAAGCCACCCTGTAGCCAGAATAGCGACCCCCACCACTGCAACTCCCAGCGACACGCCCGCGTCGGATGCCATGTGAAGGAAGGCACCTCGCAGGTTGACGTCGTGCTTGCGGCCCGAGAGGAACATCATTGCGGTGACGCCGTTGACCACCACGCCGACCGCGGCGACGAGGATCACCGTCCATCCCTCGACTGGCGCCGGCTCGCTGAAGCGTCGAATGGCCTCCCACGTAACTCCCCCGATAACGAACAGGAGCGCAAGAGCGTTCGCCAGCGCTGCGAGGATCGACGAGCGCCGCATCCCATATGTGCGTCGCGGTGTCGGTTGGCGCCGCCCTAGCATCGTCGCGCCCCACGCGCTAACCAATGCAAGCACGTCGCTCAAGTTGTGGCTTGCGTCCGCTACGAGCCCCAGCGATCCGGCAAGGAGGCCGAACCACACCTCCACGACGACAAAGATGGCATTGAGCGTTAGGCCGACGGCGAAGGCACGATCATAGTTCGCTGGTACGTGATTGTGGTCGTGTGCCATAAACTTGATTGCGCCTCTTCTGAGGACTAGCACAACATCTGCGGTAGGCTTTAGGGTTGAATCACGGAGGGACTGAATAGCCAGCCTTCGCCGTCGAGTCGGGACGAGACGATCAGCATCGTACCGAGAATTGCGTTCTTGCGCAATAGGGAAAACTCGGTGAGTCTCGCATCGCATGGCGTCGCTGCTCCCCACGGCGCGCAGTCCGGGTCTCGGGACCGCCTCCTGCCAATGCAGCTTGCTGCCGAGATGGCCGATCTCTTCCGCGCGTTGGCGGACGCGAACCGTACGAGGATTGTCTACGCGCTCGTGCACGAAGACATGACGACCTCCGGGCTGGCGGCCATGCTCGGCCTCAACGCGCCCGCCGTATCACAGCACCTGCGCACATTGAGAGAGCTTCGCATCGTAAAGCGGCGGCGAGCGGGGCAACTGGTCCTTTACTCGCTGGATGACGAGCACATTCGGCTGCTCATCACGCTGACCCTCACCCACTTAAGCGAGGCACAGGCTCACTGAGCACACCGGCCGCGAAGGCCGCGGACGATCACCCACAACAGCAACCGCGCCTCTGATTGCGCCCCAGCTGCCGGCGCGCCCGACTCCGAAAGCGAGAGTCAGCGTTGCCTTGTGAGAGGCATTGGTGGCCTCGTCGCTACCGCGTCATCTGTCGCGATAGGCTGCGCCCGGGATAGGGGTGCGAGGCAGTTCCTGAAGGTCCTAAGGGACGAAGCGCTGGGCTAGATACCTCATAGCCGACGCCTTGGGCTGCTGCTGCAGGCTGGAACCAAAAGGCGAGCGAAGGTGATGGGGAGCAATGGTCCGTAAGACTCCCGCTACCGATGTTGGGGGGTTAGGGCCCAAACGCCATCGAGCAATCACGGGACAACAATCGACCCGCAAGCAACCCGCTCCCCTCTTAGCCCGTCGGGCTCCGTCATCTGGTCATCTGAAGCTGCGTGAATCGCCAGCGCACTGCCATCTCTGTCGAACAAGGACAGCGGGTGTCACCAGGGGACTGGTTGTTTCGTAGCGGGCAGTACCGTCGGCACTGACGAGAAGAAAGGGCAAGTCGCCCGCGTGCGGGCCATTGGGGTTCATTAGGCCATGCTGGCGCTGCCCTGGGTTGAAGTGTGCCTCGGTGGTTTGGAAGTCGGGCCGGGCGCAACGACTGCGTGTATGAATGTGAATGCCATGCTCGCCCGGCTGCAGCCGCGCAGCTCCACCTCGACGTGGACCCCTCGCTGCGTTTCTGTCAGCGTGGCTACACCGACGACCTGGCCGCTGCTATCAGGTTGCCGGACGCTGAGGTCGGCCGTCTGGTAGCGATCGCCGTTTGCCCATGCGCGCGTGTCTCTGACGTAGCGGCAGGCCGGCTGCGGCCAATTCGGCCAGCGGGTTCATCCACCACCGGCCCCAGAGTCCGTTCGTCGCCAAGCCCAGAAGCACTAATAAAGAGAGGATAGAGAGCGACCGCAGCGTCAGTTTGCGGAGGAACTGTAGGTGTACCCCACCTCTGTGTACTGGAGCCTGTCCCAATCACATCCAGTCGACGGTTGAGGGTCCCGAAGACTTGGCCGCCATTTCTAAGGTCAACATTGGGGGTCAACGCCGGACGCCAGCCGAGCTTGCTTTTCGCGTCGCCTAGTCAAGCACCCGGCCTCTCTTGACGTCTTCCCGGGCCTCGACTACCGCCGCAGGTTCCTCGCCGATCTGGGTAGTGGGTCAGTTTGACGGTAGTTTGAAGGTGCGAAGGAGCCACGTCCCGATGAGGGCAGCAAATGCTAGCCAAATACAGACGATGATAATAACCACGCCCCAGTTTTTCGGAGCTCCTGTCCCGGTCGCGGCGCGGGCCTGTACTCGGCAGTCGGCCATAACTGGCGCGGGGACCATCTTGATAACAAGAGCGAGCCCAAGTGGGATGATGATGAGATCGTCTAGATAGCCGAGGACCGGGATAAAGTCTGGAATGAGGTCTATCGGACTAAGGGCATAGGCCACGACGCAAACGGCGAGTCCACGTGCGTGCCAGGGCACCCGAGGATCGCGGCACGCCAAATACAAAGCATACGTATCCGTCGTTAAGTCTTGTGTTTTGTGCCTCAACCCTTCGAGGTTCAAACCCGACTCCGGCGCTGGTATGCTAGACTCTAGATATGCTCGACCGCTCAAGCAAACCCAAGCGCCCCCGCGATATCAATGCCCTCGCCGCTCAGATTGTAGCTGAGGCCACCGGCGAGGTTGGGGAAACGCCCGACCCGGATGCGGGCAAGAACCCTGCTGCGGTGGAGCTAGGACGGCTCGGCGGCCTAAAGGGTGGCAAGGCGCGAGCCGCGAAGCTAACTCCGGAGCAGCGGCGAGAGATCGCTAAGAAAGCTGCGGCTGCACGATGGGCGAAGGACGCCGCTGCTGAGTAGGAACGGCAGGTACATACGGTACTGAAAACCCTGACGGCCGTGTAGCTCTGCCATCTTGTCTTTCAGCTCCGATAGGCTGTAGCAAGTCTTGGCGATACCGATTAACTTCCAGATATGTTCGACCAGCTTGCGCAGTCCGTACTGGCTTGAAAGCCATTGATGGTAGTTCTGCCCATGGCGTGGTGTAGGGGCATTTTCTCTCAGCTTCCCATTGACGCATCTCGGTTTCTAGATACGCATGGAGCTTACTTCGAGCGCGTCCTGGGCACGCTCATATTGATAGCCCGTAGCCTCATCAATCAGCACACTTCATGTACTACAACTTCGCGCGGCCCCATCAGACGCTAAGCAAGCCGTACCATCGAACGCCAGCAATGGCCGCCGGGATCGCGGATCACGTTCTGGACCATTGACGAAATCGTCTCGTTGCTCGGAGATTCAAATTGACCCACTACCCGGCTTTCCCTAGTGAACGTGCGCAGGCAGTCCGTCGTGAGTATGCTCGGCCCGATGGTGGTGTGACTCGCCGGCAGCCTGCGTCGAATCCACGTGGATCGTGGCCAGCGACAGACAATCGAGGTGGTGGCGCAGCTGGTGATTCACCTCGTTTGCGACAGCATGACCCTGGGCCACGGTGAGGTTGGGGTCGACGGCAATGTTCGCCTCAACAGCGAGTCGATGACCAATCCAGCGTGCGCGCACCTCGGCGACTTCCCGCACGCCGTCCACGTGCCCGGCCGCGTGGCGGACCTCGTCGATTAGGCTGGGTTCAACGCCGTCCAGCATGCGGGTGAAGATCGCTCGTGCCGACTGCCAGACGATGCCGAGGATGAGCGCTGTGATGCCAAGTCCCACCAAGGGATCAGCTAGCGGGAATCCGGCCCAAACCCCGAATGCTCCAAAGAAGACCGCGAGGCTTGTGAAGCCGTCGGTGCGGGCGTGGTTTCCGTCGGCCACCAGCGCCACGCTCCCAATCGCCCTTCCGACGCGGATGCGAAAGAGAGCCACGGCTTCATTGCCGACAAACCCAACGAGTGAGGCGACGATGACGGCGCCGAGATAGTCCAGCGGCCTAGGGTTGAGAAGCCGATCAATCGATTCGTAACCCGCGACCAGGGCGCTGGCGAGGATGGCAAAGACGATTGCCACGCCTGCCAGATCTTCGACGCGACCGTACCCGAACGAGAATCGTGGCGTCGCGGGCCTGCGCGCGAACCAGAACGCGATCCAGAGCGGAATCGCGGTGGCGGCGTCGCCAACGTTGTGGATCGTGTCGGCCAGGAGGGCAACGCTGCCCGATGCGATAACGACGCCGAGCTGGAATAGCGCGGTGACAAACAAAGCGAGGAAGGACCACTTGATCGCCCACATCCCGCGACCCGTTGCTGCGATTGACGGGTCCACGACCCCGTGGGTGTGACCATGCCCACCGTGGTCGTGTTCCGGGGCAGCGTCTACGACGCCGTGCTGGTGGGGCGGCTCTCGGCCACCGAGGCGCTCGGCGCCATGAGAATCTGCCGGTTGTTGACGGGCCCGCGGATTCTCGTCGCCGCGATGATGAGGAAGCTCAGGTTGGGTCATGCCCCTCAACCTGTGGGGATGTGCGAGTATAGCAGCCTCGTAGGAGCGGGGCTGCGATAAGGGCTGCTGCCCAGTGGCGGATCTATGAAACGCCCTACCTCGCGGTAGATGACAGCGAATAAAGTCTCTGAAATCCTTCCTCGCAGGCGTAAGGCGAGACTCATGGACGGTCCGAGCCGTCGAGAGGTGCGGGGATGCAAATTGAACCACGGCTCTCCGCAGTCCTCAGGCACCACGCGGGCTGAAGAAGATAACCATCACGCCGACCAAACAGATACCGGAGCCGATCAGATCCCACCGATCCGGCTCGAACCCGTCAAAAGCGCGACCCCACAATTGGGAAACACTATGAATACACCCCCATACGCGGCGTAGATACGCCCGAAGTGGGGACTGGCCTGTAACGTCGGAATAAGGCCATAGCTCATGAGAACCAGCACCACCAAGGCCGCCCTTCTCGGAGCCACTGCCAAACTAGGGTGATTGTGCCTTTGACGCTAGGCGTGATAGACTCGGCGTATGTGGCGGACGATCTGGGATCGGCTCTGGATCATATCGACGGTTGTTCAACACGGTCTGCTTGTCGCGTCAGTGGTCCAGTGGCTTGGCTGGTGGGCTGGAGCAAGTGCCTTGATCGCAGCGGCACTGGGAGCTTGGGCTGTCTACGATCAGCAGCCCCTCTATTGGGTCATCGCTCTCGTCATTTCGGTCTTTGCAAGTTTGTTGCTGAGTATAGCGGTCTTGAATCACTTGGCAACCAATGCGCTTTCCGTTGGTAACCCGAATTACGGATCAGGAGACCATGCCGCCGCCGCAGTAATAGCGACGCCGGCAGTAGCGTCGTCGGGGCCACCGGTAGAAATTGAGTCTGAGGGCTTTGTTTGGCGGCGTGGTCGCTACTCGGGCGCGCCTTCTGCGCAATCGATTTTCCCTCACTGTCCAGAGCACGCAGACGTTAGGTTGCTGTTTCAGTACCAGACTATAGGCGAACACGGCTGGAAAATAGATGAGTTACGAGGATGGCATAGAGTCCGTGGATTGAGCCCGATGTTATCAGGCTTCAGTAATGGGCATCTTTTCTGTTCAGATGGTGGACACAACCTTAGATGGTTTCCCGAGTCCGTAACTTTCAATGACGCTTCATTGAGGGCGGATGTATTAATGAAACGGAAGTTAGGACTTTTAGGTTGACGACACTAATGCCCGATAGGGGAGATTGTCTGACTCAATGAGTTTAAGCAGAGTGTCTCGAAACCAATACGGGTTATTGCGGTTACCGAACCGGAAGGCGAATTCATCGAGGTAAGCAGATAGATGCTTCTCGGAGAGTTGATGGTAGGAACCGACGATAGAACGCTTGAACAGGGACCAGACGCCTTCGACGGTGTTGGTGTGAACGTCCGCCCGGACCCATTCCTCAGCGCTATGGTTGACGGTCTCATGCCGCGTGTTCTCGTCGCCGATCCCTCGGTAGCCGTCGTGCTCATCGGTGAAGATCGCCTCTGCCCCATCGGCCACATGCTCATTGACGAATCCATGCAGCACTTCGGCGGTGCGCCGCCGTTCGATCCGAAAGCGGACCTGGCCCCCACGTTGCATTGCCCCGATAACCATCGTCTTATCGACGCCACCGGGCCCGTGAATCCGTCGTGCCCGGTCGGCCTTGTGCATGAACTTCGCCTTGCCACCGACGAAGGTTTCATCGACTTCGACCGTGCCGGTGAGCAGATCGGGGTCGGCGTCCTTCATGGCAGCACGAATTCTGTGACAGAGGTACCAAGCAGTCCGGTAGCTCACGCTCAGAGTGCGTTTGAGTTGGTTGGCCGAGATACCTTTACGGGATTCCCCTACGAGGTAAACGGCCATGAACCATTTTGGCAGGGGCAGGTGCGTATCGTGGAAGATGGTTCCGGAGGTTACCGAGAAGTTGTAGGCGCAGCCGTCACAGATAAGCTGATTCCGCTTGTAGCTCCGAGAAATCTTGGGACTCTCACACCTGGGGCAGCAGATGCCAGCGGGCCAGCGGAGCGCTTCGAGGTAGGCTCGGCACCGCTCGTCACTATGGAACAATTCCATCAGCTTTACGAGGTTCATATCTTGGGACTGCATGGCCTTCATGGAGGAACCCCCTATGCCTAGGCGCAAGAAACATCCGAGCGAGTGGACGACAGAGGAAGCAATGAAGCGCCTGTTCCCGAAAAAGGTACGGGAGGAATTACACCGCGTTGCTCACGAAAAGGATGGCCCTGACGACATTCCAGCTGTCTCTGCTCGCTCACAAGATGATTCTAGCAGACCCCAGTCCTAGTGTCAAGTGTATAATCACCCAAACTAGCCAGCCCCCGCAGATCTCCGCGAGGCCGGCCAGGGCGAACAGTCCTATCGCGGGCAAAACTGCAGGCATGTCTTCCCCCAAAACAGGGCTTTCGACTTAGACTCCCGACTGGCCCGGTCTCCGTGCTCCTCGAGTGGCCGTTTCATATGGGCGCGGTAGGAGCAGGATCGCACGGGACGAGGGAAGCAGGGTTGTAGGGGCTCCTCCGGGTGCATTGACGCGGGGAGGCTGCCATTCCTGTTGTGCCCTTGCCGCGGGGCTGATTCCTCGTCGATTGTGCGAGTCCGCGCAGCGCACTTCGAGCTCCGCTCAGTCATCCGTTATTCCTCAAGCCACGACCGAGACGCAAACATGACAGCGACCGCAACCGCCCGGGACAGCAGCAGACCTAGCGCCAGCAGCAGGATGAAGAGCGACCAATCGCCCATCACTTACACCGTGCCGGGGGGACGCGACCAGCAGTATCGGAATGCCTGCTTACAACCTCTAGTCCGCGTCGATAATACGCACGGCGACGGGGCCTTCGGCCGTCTCGCGGTAGCGGACGATCACGGGGTCGGCGTTCACCATGTGCTGACGCAGATGGGAAGCGGTGTTGGGATGCTCGCGATTGGAAGCAACTTCGGGACTTACCCGGAAACTCCTCGTGGCCCCACTTGGATCTCGAAGTGTCACCGTATCGGCATTCACGATCTGGCGGCTCTGCACGTCGACCAGCACGCCCTGGGCCTCCTGGGTCGCCTGAGCAGAGCGCATGAGAGAGATGACCATTGCGGCCACAACGTACGTGGCCACGCCGAGGACGATCGCGATGCGCGCTCGCTTGCCTCTCAGCAGGTTATCCAACTCCTTGCCGCCAGTCATGCCCTGGCCGCCCCTGTCCCACGCCCGCTGTCACTCACCCAGAACACGGGCCAGCATTGGGCTCACCTCGTCGACGGTGGCGCCTCCCTCGAACTTCTCTACTACCCGTCCATTCGAATCGACAATGAACAGCCATGGCTCGCTCGGCAAACCCCACTCTTGCACCGCTGACACCATTTCCTGTTTCTCGTTAGGACGGCCGTCCTTGTAGATCTCAACGTGAACGAAATTCGCACGATCGCCGTACTCCTGGTGAAGCTCCGTGAGAACATCCAGGCTCGGGCCGCAAACTCGGCTGGTACAGAACCCGGGAGTCGCAAACAGGGCGACGAGGGGTCTACGCTCCGCGAGCGCCTGGTCGATCGATAACCGGTGGAACTCGTCGCCAGGGCGCGCGGAGCAGAACCGCTCCACATCGGCTGGCGTAGTGGCCGTGAGCGTACGACTTGGCGGCGCGGGCTGCCCGACCGCCGGGGTCGCGCTTCGCTCTTTCACGTTGAAGCCCACACGGAGTTCTGTTGACTCCTCGCCTGGCCTTGTCACTCCTACGGCCACGCCCCAGTCGCCCGCCTCATTGAAATCAGTTCGCGCTACGTACACCCCACGACCCACCGCGGAGAGCGCTGGCGATCCGTAGAACGTGCCAACGGCCTGCGACCGCAGCTGGGCCTGAGACGGCCCGGTGACCTTGAAGAAGGCGAGCTGCACGGTCGCATCGGTAACGGGCCGATTGTCCGGGCCGATCAGGGCGAGGAGGAAGCGCTGGTTGGCCCCGACCGCAAGGTCCGAGGAGGGCAGCACCGCCGTAAGCTTACCCGTCTCGCCTGGCTGGGAGAGCAGACGGCTCGTGGGGGTAGCGGGCGCCGACACGCCGGGCGCGCAGCCGACTACCAGGGCCGCGAATACGCCGAGAAGTGCGACTGTCTTGGTGCCGCGCTCCGCGCTGCCGGCGAGGCGCTCGCTGCCATGAGAATCATGCGCTGGCGCGCGGACGGGCGAGGTGGCCGTCTTCATCGGATTAGCTCCCGACTTCCATGGGCGCTCGCGGCGCCGGCGCAGTTCTGGCCCGGCTGGCAGTTCTACCAGGCGCACGTCATTCCCTCGACCTGGAGGTTACCCGTTCTGAGGCTCGTTCTCGTCGTTTCGACGGTCGCGCCCGACATTCGGTTCTCATCTCCATGGCCAAACTAACACCAAGGATTAGGGTCGAAAGAGTCAGTTCGTCTTTAGCTATTGACCATGGTACCTCTCGGCAGCATAGTTTGGTGGGAGAGCGGCCAGGCTAGGCCTCGTTCGTCCACTGGACCGGTTATGGGCGCGTCCCGGCCGGCGCGTCAGCTGCCCCCGAACACTCTTCCTTTGCTGTCAACCAGGACTACGCGCTCGGGATCTGTGGGCTGCACGGTGA
>CAYQJS010000044.1:0-48296 GCA_964417895.1 uncultured Chloroflexota bacterium
CTTTCACTCGCTACACCTCGCCAGCTTACTGGCGCTTTCGGGGACAAGCCCCCGCCCTACAGAAACTGGTGACCTACTTCCACCGCGCTGTACTAGCGAGTCAGGCACGAGAGAACTGACTACTACGGGCCGGCGCGTTCGGGGACTACCGACAGGCTCCTTCCGTCGCTCCGAAGCTCGACGCTGCCATGGAGGTCGGTGCGGAACGTTGGCGTCCGCTCGAGTACCTCCAGCGTCTGCGGGGACGGGAGCCCCGGGCGGTTTCGCGCTCCCACTGAGATGATTGCGGCGGCCGGATCGACGACGGCCAGGAATGCGGGGTCGAGCGCCTCGGCGTCGCCGTGCCTCGGCACCACGAGCGCGTTTGCCCACAGGGACCAGCCGTCCCGAACGGCGCCGCGTCCGGCCTCCCGAGTAAGCGACGGGGCAACCAGGATGGCCACGTCTCGATGGACAACCCGCATGATGATGGTGCGCTGCGGCGGATTGCCATCGGCGACCGGGGCCAGGGGCGGCGTGGGAAGCAGCTCCAGCACGACCTCGTAGTCGAGATCAATATTGAGTGCGTGGTCTACGACGACCGTCCGACTGCCGGAGGTCGCGGCCAGCCATCGCTGGTAGAGCGCGGATGTCGCGCCCTCGGGCGGGCTGACCGCCAGCGTGGACGGGTAGCGTTCGACAGCTTCGACGATCCCTGGCAGGCGCTGACTATCCGCGCGCGTGAGCACAGCAACGGTGAGACTGCGTTCGGCGAAGCCTAACCGCCGACCTAGCTGGCCGAGCAACGCCGCGGGATTTGGGCCGCCGTCGATCAGAACCGTGCGCTGACCGGGGGTGCGGACGAATACGGCGTCACCGTGGCCGACGTCCAGCACCGTGACCGTCAGGTAGGGGTCCGAGGCTAGCGCTGGTCCCCCCCATGTAACGACCGCCGCGGCGAGCAGCGCTGAGAGTCCGGCTACCAGCGGGCGAGCAGCCGATGGCGTGCGCAACACAACAACGAAGGCCTTCCCCTCTGGCGTAGGAAGGATCGCCCACGCAAGGAGTGCGACGGCATAGCACGCGGCGATAGCGGCGGGGATCTCTCCAATGGGCGCGATCGCGCCCGGGATTCTCGCTGCGGTCTCCAGCACCGCCACGAGGTAGCTGGTGGGTGCAGTGAGCACCGCCCCGACCAGCGGAGCAGCTGGCGCAACGAGGGTCCCGATCAGCACGCCGACCGCTCCAGCGATGGTAGCCAGAGGTATCGCAGGCGCGGCGAGCGCGTTAGCTACCGGCGAGATGAGCGAAAGCTGGTGGAAGGTGGCCGCCAGTAGAGGCGCGGTCGCCAGCTGAGCGGCCAGGGTCGACGCGACGGGCTCGCGCACTGGAGCCGGTAGCCACGGCGCAAGCGCGGAGAGGCGGGGCTGAAGGGCGATGAGGCCCACGGTCGCCAGCACTGACAGCTGGAACCCCAGCTCGTAGATGAGCAGCGGGTCCACCAGCAGCATGGCAACGACGGTAAGCCCGAGCGCAGCGAGCGCGTCACTTCCCCGGCCCGTCCGCAAGGCAAGGAGGGCCAGGGTCGCCATGAGCGCCGCGCGAACCGCGGGGGCCGTGCCTCCAGCGAGTAGTGTGAATGCCCAGACGCCCACCAATGGCGCCACGGTACCCAGGGCGCGACGGGCGCGGAACAGTCCCTGGAGCGCGCCGGCCACTAGGGTGATGTTGTAGCCGGACACGACAACCAGGTGGCTGGCTCCGGAAGCCGTGAGCACGCCCCGAAAGTCATCGGGCATCCCGTCAGTGGAGCCGACGATCAAGCCGGCCAGGAGCGACGCATGCGGCTCTGGCAGCATCCGGCGGATAGTGCCGGCGATGGCCGAGCGCGCTCCGTGAACGGCGGCCTGAACCGGGCCCATGGTCGCCTCCCCCATCGGCAGAACCTGGGGGAAGCGGCCGGTGGCGATGACTCGGCGGCGCAGGAGGCGCTTCCCCTCGGCAGTGGCCGACACGACCGGGTCTAACCGGCCGAAGACCTCCACGCGCTGGCCGACGGCGACGGACGCGAGGGCGGGCAGCGTGAGCCGTAGCCGCCCGTTTGGCTCATATTGCAGCTCGGGCTGCAAAACGCGCTCGATCTCGATGAAGGCGGTCGCCGACGTTCCTCGCGTCTCGACGGGCGTATCTACAACACCCACAAGACGGACCGCAGTCGCGGGAAGATCGGCCCACGGCTCGGCGATTTCGCCGAGCGCACTTGCCGCTCGCCACAGGGCGAGGCCGACGACCGCGACAGCGAGCAAGAGCGGGGTCGGGCGCCGCCTGCGCGCGAGCGATGCGAGGCTTCCGCCCACGCCTCCCAGTGCCGTTGCTGCGCCGAGCGCCACCCATCCAGCGGTGGAGCCAACGGGCACGACGGCCATCCAAACCACGGCAGCGACGAAACAGCAGCAGAGGATGGGCGCCAGCAGAGGAACGGGCGGCGGCCCCGCGCCCACCAGCCTAATTCACCGAGACGAGGTTTCTGATCCGCTCGAACGTGGGCGCGTTCACCAGCCTGGCGTCCCGCAGCTGCTCGATGCGGGTGAACGCCCCGTTCGTCTGCCGGTACTCGACGATGCGGCTCGCCGTCACCGGACCGATACCGGGCAGCGTCTCGAGGACCCGTTGGCTCGCGGTGTTGATGTTGATGCGAGGGCCGGCGGCGGGCGGGGGATTGGTCGCAGGGACGGGGGCAGCGACAGCCGGGACTGCCGCGTCGCTAGCATCGTCCGTCGGCGGCGCGAACCGTGGGATGACCAGCTTCTGGCCATCCGCGACGCGCGAGGCCAGGTTGAGCTCGCGCTGGTCCGCGTCTTCGGCAGGGCCGCCAGCGGCGCCGATAGCCTCGAAGACCCGTGCTCCGATGGGGAGCGCGTAGACGCCCGGCGAGAGTACGCCGCCGTCGACGTGGACGTAGACAAGGACCGTGGGGGTCGGTAGGGCATCTCGGGGCCGGACCTCGATTGGCGGGGGTGTTTGGCGAGTGAGCCCGATGAGCACGAAAAAGGCCGCCCCCACGGCAAGGGCTACCCCGACCGACAGCCCGTGATTTCCAAAACGGTTCAGCATGGCCCGGAATCCTACGGCGGAAGCGGCTCGTTGTCACGCCAGTTGCCTGCATGCCCTCGCCGGTGCTGCATTTGATGCGCGGGAAAGACTTGGGCAGGCCCTCTGTGTCCGCGTACGCGGCGGCCAAGCTACCGCGGCCAGCTACCATCGAAGCTATCAGAGGCGCTGTTCGCTGGGGGTGGCGGGCGTGTGTGCGGGCTGGGGCGAGGGTTATGCCCCGAGCAGGCTCAGAGCTGCCAGAAGCCCCCCGAGGTTCCGAGCAAACTCGGTATTCACCGAGTCGCTCAGCTCGATCAGCATGCCAGTGATCCCCTCGGTGTTGAGCCAGACGTTCATGCTGCCCGTGGCGCGGTAGCCCAGCACGCTACCGGCCCCGGCGCCGGGGATCGGCCGGTGGTATCCGCTGGCTGCCGCATAGACGTCCGCCAGCTCGGCCCCTGGCCCGGAGCGGCCTCCGAGCAGAAAGCCGCCCCTGCTGTGGTAATTGACGACGAGGATTGGCCGAGTCGACAGCACATAATCGCGCGTTGCCTGGGTTTCCGGCTCGGAAAACGGCTCGGTGCCGCCCAATCCCTGCCGGAAGACCCCGTTGCTATCCGCGGCGTCGGGCGACCACCCCGGCCCGTCCCAGTTGCGGTTCGGGTCCACGCCGCTCGCGAACTGCCGGCTCCCCGAGCGGAGTCCGTCGGGGTTTGCCTCGGGGATGATGTCCAGGCGGACGTGCGAGGGCACAAGCTGCGGGTTCTCTGCGAAGTAGGCGAGCACCTGGTGGGAGAGGCGAACCGTGTTGGCTTCTGGGCCGCCGTGCTGGCCGCCCATCACCAGGATCGACGTGGCGCCAGCGCCGATGTGGTGCACGACGAGGGGCTGTCCCCGCTGGCTGACTCCGATGATCGTCTGAATGGGTTGGGTGGCGGCTGGCGTCGGACCGAGCAACAGAGCGACCGCGCTGAGCAGCAGGAGCGACAGGAGCGCCCTCACCCCCGCCCTCTCCCAGAGGGAGAGGGAGTTGCTTGTACTCATGGCCCGATCAGCTCACTGACCGTCACCAGCTCGTACCCGCGCCGCCGGAGGTCGTCGATGATGGCCGGCATTGCGCGCGCGGTCGCGACGGGGGATACGTGGTGCACGACCACCGCCCCGGACGCCGCCCGGCCCAGCACAGTCGCTCGGATGCCATCGGTCGTAGCGCCCACGATCCAGTCGCCGGAGTCGAACGTCCAGTAAATCGACCGAAACCCCTCCTCCTGGACCACGCGCAGCACGCGGCCGTCGCGGCCCCCAAAGGGGGGCCGCCAGAGTGGAGCGATGCGGGCTCCGGCCGCCGCCTCGATGGAAGCGGTCCCGCGGCGGATCTCCACGCGCATCTCCTGGTCACTCAGGCCGCGGAAATCGGGGTGGCTGTAGCTGTGATTCGCCAGCTCGTGCCCTTCGGCGGATATGCGCTCGACGACCGCCGGGTAGCGATCCGCGTAGGCGCCAGCGATGAAGAACGTGGCTCGCACCCCGCGCCCACGAAGGACATCCAGCAGCTCGGCCGTAGCCCCAACGCCGGCGCCTGCGTCAAACGTAAGGGCGATCAGCGGCAGGGAGGGATCGCCACGAATCAGCTCGCCTCGTTCGGCGACGATCAAGTTTCGCGGGGGCCAGTCCGGCTCCATCCAGTCGGCGCCGGGCTCGGGGATGGGTCCGATCTCGCTGACCGATACCCACCCTTCCTGCGCCGGCACGCTCCTGCCTCCGAGGTACGCGACGGGAATCCGGGCCCCGACGCCCGTGCCAATGATCAGGAAATACGAGCCCACGGGAAGCCTCGCGATCGCTGCCGCCGCGTCGTCAGGCCCGTCCCACAGAGTAGTCACCGTGTGGCTGGCGACCCAGACGCGGGACTCATCTTCGTGGCCACGCTCGCCGCTTTCGGCGAGGACTGAGGACTGAGGACTGAGGACTGAGGACTGAGGACTGAGGAATGGGGACTGAAGCTCCAGGCCGGGGGCGGGCGCGGCGATGGATTCCGATATGGCTGCGCCGGCTGAGCCCGTACATGCGGCGATACAAGTCGCCGCTCCCAGCACGGTGAGGAACGAGGCGGTTCGCAGGGGCTCGAGGATAAACGATTTGAGCGGGAGCACATGCAACTTTAGCGCAATGTGGAGCGAGCGGGTCGAGCAGTAGACTGTCTCCGGTGATGCGAGTAGCCTGTGGGAGGAGAGAATGATGATTCTCTACGCCATGACCTGGGACCTCCCCGCCGATCCGGAGAAGCTCCGCGCCGGCCAGCGCGGCGCCGGCCTCTCCGTGACAGGCCGCCCTCGTCTGTGACCCGCTGGGCATTTGTGTCTGATATTCATGGCAACCGCGCAGCGCTCGCCCGGGTGGAAGCCGCTGCCGAGACGCTCAGCGTAGAGCGTTACGTGTGCCTGGGAGACGTCATCGGCCGAGGCGATGCCGCAGGCTGCGTCGGCTGGGTCGCCGAGCACGCGACGTACGCTCTTGTGGGCAATCGCGACATCGACCATCTGGACAGCGTTTCCGCCCCAATGCAGAAGGTCGTACGTGGCTGGCTGCGCGAGGTGGTGGCGGGGGAATTCGTCGCCAGCCACGGCGACAGGCGCCTCCATCGTGTTCTCCATTCCGCCGCGGAGGGCGATGGATTTGTCCAGGCGCTGGCATACATGGCGGAACGCGGCGCGCGCGTCTGGCTGTTCGGACACACCCACAGGGCCCGTGTCTGGCGGATCGGCGACGGCGCCATCACCCCCCTGAATCAAGAAGTCGTGGAGGTGCACGAAGGATTCCGCTACGTCGTGAATGTTGGGACGACGGGGCTGCCTCTGCCGGGGCGCGGCGGCCCTTCCTTCACCCTCTACGACGACGTGGCCGGCTCCATTGTGCTCGTGCCTGTGGTCGCCACGGGTTCTTCAAGGGCCAATGCTATAGTTGCCCAGGACCGAATCAGGGGATTGGAAGGCCAGTGACCGACCCGAGGACCATCTACTTCGATCACGCGGCCACTACAGCGGTGGCCCCGCCCGTCCTTGAAGCGATGCTGCCCTACTTCGGTGTCAGCTATGGCAATCCTTCCAGCTCGTACGAGCTCGCCCGCGACGCCCGTAAGGCGCTTGACTTGGCGCGGGACGGTGTGGCGGAGCTTCTGGGGGCGCGCAGCACCGAGATCGTCTTCACCGGCGCCGGGAGTGAGAGCGACAACCTGGCGATCAAGGGCGTAGCCTTCGCCGGGCAGGCGCGCGGCCGGCACATCGTGACGACGGCGGTCGAGCACCACGCGGTGCTCCACACGTGCGAGTTCCTCCGGAAGTACTTCGACTACGAGATCACGTTCGTTCCGGTCGATCGGTACGGCCTCGTCGACCCGGACGCCATCGGCCGGGCGCTGCGTCCGGATACGGTGCTCGTCAGTGTCATGCTCGCGAACAACGAGGTGGGGACCATCGAACCGGCGGCTGAGATTGCCGCGATCGCACATGCTCGGGGAGTGCCGGTCCACACGGACGCGGTGCAGGGGGCAGCCAGCCTCGACCTCGACGTGAACAAGTTAGGAGTGGACCTGCTCGCCCTGTCGGCCCACAAGTTCAACGGGCCCAAGGGCGTGGGGGTCCTTTATGTGAGGCGGGGAACGCCGATCCTGCCGCAGCAGCAGGGCGGCGGCCAGGAGCGGGGTATGCGCTCGGGTACCGAGAATATAGCCGGCATCGTCGGCGCCGCGACTGCCCTACGGCTCGCGCAGGACAGCAGGTCCGAGTACATCGCTCATTGTCGGCCACTGCGCGACTCCATCATCGAGCGAGCGCTCTCGGGTATTGAGGACGCGATCCTTACAGGGCATCCCGCGCAGCGGCTCGCCAACAACGCCAGCTTTGCGTTCCGCGGGGCCGACGGCGAGGCCATGCTGATGGCGCTTGACGCGGAGGGGATCGCAGCCTCCGCCGGAAGCGCCTGCACTTCCGGCACTCTGGAGGTCTCTCACGTCCTGCGGGCGATGGGACTGGATGACGACGCCGGCGGCGGAAGCCTCAGGCTCACGGTGGGCATAGACAACAGCGCTGAGGATGTGGACCGCTTGCTGGCCGTCCTGCCGGGCATCGTGGAACGCGCGCGAGTCGCCCGCCGGATGTCAGTGGGGTGAGAGATTGCCCCTCGCCCTCTGGGAGAGGGACAGGTTGAAGGCGCTCCCACGCTGAAGCGGTTTACTCCTGGGTCGGTTCGTCCTCAGGCGCCGGCTCAACGCCGGCCGCCTGCTGAATCGCCGCAACGAACGCTGGCTCGGGCACGGCCCCGGTGAACTCTACGGAGTCGTTGATGACTACCTTGGGTACGCCGCTCACGCCGTAGCGCCGGGATATCTCCGGAAACTCGTTCGCCTCGATAATGTCGGCGGTCACATTGCTGAACTCGACGGCCATCTGGTGGGCCAAACTGGCCACACGGGGACACCAGGGTCAGGTGGGAGTGACGAACACCTGCAGATGTATCGGATCGGGGATGGCTCCGATCGCCTTGCGCGTCGCTTCTGAGAGCGCCGTCTGGCCTTTCGACGCGTCCTGGATGTCCTGGAGCAGCGTCGGAAACTCGTATCCCGTGGGCGCCCCGTAGAAACGCACCGCGCCCTCGGTCAAACCCTCGACGATGAGCGCGGGCACTCGGTCGACGCGGTAGCGCTGCGCCTCCTCGCGCTCGCTCTCCAGGTTGTGCACTTCCAGGGTGAGCTTGTCCGAGAAGCCTACGACCTCCTCCAGCAAATGCTGGACGTCGTCGCAGGTCTCGCAGGTCGCTCGCCCAGGCACGTACAGCAGCGACTTCGGAATTGTGAAATACACGAGCTTGACCGGACCGACGAGGTTCTCGTCGAACATCCGGGCAATGGTCGCCCGGTCGCGCTCCGCAAGAAGGGCCACGGCACACCCCCGCCGCGTGATTCTACGACAGATGAGTGAGAGGGCGGGCGCGAGCCCATACCTCAGCCGTTCCGTCAAACGATGCCTGGAAGCCACCGAGCGACGGCCGCCTTGTACTGGACGTACTGGTCGCCAAACAGTTGGGCGAGGCGCTCCTCATCGACCCGCACGCGCTGGTCGAACCACCACGCCACGCCGGCGGCGAGGAGCAGGGCGAGCTTTGAACGCGCGAACAGCGCCAGTCCAACCAGGAAAATGATGTGTCCCAGGTACATCGGGTTGCGCGTGTAGGCGTAGGGGCCGGTCGTCACGAGCGTCGTCGGCGGACGGTCGAGCCCCGGCCCGCCTCCGCCACGCTGTCCTCGGTAGACGCGGCACAAGCGGTATTCGAGATAGCCCCATGCGAGCAGAGGGAGGTAGCGCCATGCGACCCGGGGGTGGCCGCAGCTGGTGAGCAGCTTCAGCCCAAGGACCAGCGCTGGACAGAGGACGAATGTGCGGTGCGGGGTGCCCCGCGCGTAGCGTAAGGCTGTCTGGGCCAGCTCTTGCGACGTCATGCTAAAAGGCGTACGAGGCGCGAACCCGCGCGCGCACTATAAGCTCGCCCCGCTCAACCGGAGGTGGCGGCGGCAGCGCCGCCGGCAGGGCGCGTAGTGTGTCGGCCGCGGGGGGCCGAGGCGCGTCGATGCCGTCCTCGCTGATGGAAATCACGGCGGTAATCGTAAGGCCCGCTGCCGCGGCAATGGTGCGAGCCTTGCGCCCCGCTTCGCTGGTCGCCGCCTCCAGGGCGCTCAGGCGTAGCTCGTCGAGGTTCGAGAGCCCGAACCGCAGGCCGCCCACGACGTTGGCGCCGCTCCGCGTCGCAGCGTCGAGCACCGTGCTCGCCCGCCCGATGTCCCGGACAGTCAATGTCACATTGTTGCTGGCACGATACGCTTCGATCTCGGGCGGCGAGTCGTCTCCTCGCGGCTGCGGGCGCATGATGGGCTGCAGCGCAAGGCCGGTCGTCTGCACGTCGCGGTCCTCAACACCCAGGGCCTTCGCGCTCAAGATGACTGCGGCGAGCCGGCGGCTCACTTCGTCCATGGCTGCCTGGGAGGTCGGCGCGATGGACGTGGCGCCGACCGTCACGACGGCAAGGTCTGGCTCCGCTCGCACTTCCCCTTCGCCGATGACGGTGATGGATGGGCGATCTTCCGATGCACGTTGCTGATCGGGCGCCGCCGCGACGCGTGGGGCGAGCGAAGCAAGCCCCAGCCCGGCCGCGGCAACCATCGCCACGGCAGCGATCCGGCTCGAACCGAACAGCGGGATCCGCGAGAACGATGCTGGGCTCATTCGTTTCTCCTTCGTGAGCGTGTGTCGATATTCCAGACGTTTGGTGGTGCCTTCGGGTTCCACGACACACTGGATCGTGTCGTATGGGGTCGAGAGCGTGGTAGAACCCGAGTATGCTCGATTTGTTCGGCACCCGGCCGCACGGACCCTTGGGAGGGGACAGGTTTTCGCGCCCGCGTGGCGTAGGCGTCGGTCGCATCGGGAGACCTGCCGCTATTGCGCTGGTCTGCGTTCTCTCGCTGGTTGCGGGCAGCGGCCCAGATCTACTCGGCTGGCGCATCAATCAGCTGGCCGGGGAGCTTGCCTGGAGCGTGATGGCCTGGGAGGCGCGCCACGGGCCGGAGGGGGCTGCGCTCGTCCTGGCTCAAGCTTTCAGGCCGCCTGTCACGGACGACGTGGACCGTGAGATTGGACGGTACATCCAGAGCGGCCCTGCCGATGCGGCTCCTCCGCGCACCGTGGTGCTGGCCAGTGCGGTCGCCTCCTACCTTCGCGCGGAAGGCGCGCCCGCTCTGGGAAGCCTGGTTTTCCCCCCTGTCGCCTTCACGCTGGCCGATCCGCCCCTCGCGCTGGTGGTGTCCCCCCGTTCTGAGATCAGACTCAGGTACGCAGTCCTGGTGCGGGGAGGGACGACGCTCGCAGCGGCACAGGAGCTCGAACGTCAGGTTGAGCGGCTCGACATCTCGGCTCTCGTTATGCGGATCGGCGGCATCGCGACCTACCCCACTCTGGTTCCGGCCGACACCCCGCCGGCTCGCGCCATCGAAACCATCGCCCACGAATGGACGCACACGGCGCTCTTTTTCTCGCCGCTCGGGCGCGCGTACGGGACCAGTCCCGCCGCCCTCGCTATCAACGAGACGGCTGCGGATATCGTCGGCGCCGAGGTCGCGGCCCACTTCGCGACTCGCAGTGGGCAACCTGCCGTGGAGCGATCGTCGGACGGG
The DNA here is from genome assembly GCA_964417895.1 of uncultured Chloroflexota bacterium. GTDB lineage: Bacteria > Chloroflexota > UBA6077 > UBA6077 > SHYK01 > CAYQJS01. Next base: position 10,295 of record CAYQJS010000044.1, read on the forward strand.
GACACATTCCTTCGCGACCGACTGCGCTCGATTCGCCGGCGCGTGGACGAGCTCCTGGCGAGCGGCGACATCGCTGGCGCCGAGTCCTTCATGGAGGCCGAGCGCCGGACGCTAGTAGAGAGAGGGTACGCGATCAGGCGACTGAACCAGGCGTACTTTGCCTTCCACGGAAGCTATGCTGAGGGCCCCTCTGCTACGACCGAGATCCTCGACAGCCTGAGATCTCTGCGTCGCCAGAGCCCGTCGCTGGGGGAGTTCCTGGCCCGGGTCGGGCAGATCACCAGCGTCGCGGACCTGCGGGGTGCGCTGGGCGTGCCATCATCTCCACCCCGTGAGTCTGACCCGCTCTCCGGCGTAGTACGCCATGGCCAGGCTGAGGAAGAGGCCAACCGCTCCGTCCTTCCACCCGCCGAGCCCGAGATAGCGGCGCGCGAATTCTCGCAGCGGCTGGCCCACGAGGGCACGTCGGGCGAATGTCACGCCGGCGGCGCGCAAGGCTTGGGCCTCCAGCGCGGTGTAGCCGCGCTGCCGGGCTATGAACTCAGGCCAGGAGGCGTAATTCAGGTGCAGGAGGTGTTGGACGAGGTATCCAGCCGGCCCGTCAAGGACGACCGTCTCGTGGACGGCGCGGGACTCGTCATAGCGGGCCTTGTCCCGACGCAGGAGCCGCAACTGGTGGTCGGGCGCCCAACCCCCGCCTCGGATTAGCCGGCCGAGAATGATGTTATGGCGGGGTACCCAGTAACCAACTGGTGCGCCGGCTTCCCCTGCGGCGAGCGAGCGCTCGCTGGTCGAGACCGCGGCGCGTGTTTCAGCCGCGAGGTCGGCCGATACGCGCTCATCCGCGTCGACGAAGAAGACCCAAGGTTCCCGGGCGACATCCAGCGCGATGTTCCGGAACGCGGGGAACGACGCGAAGGCCCGCTCCTCGACGCGATTGGCAACGGGCCGCGCTCTGGCCGCCGAATCGTCCTTCGTGCGGTCGTCGACGAGGACCAGCACCTCATCGGCCCAGCGTAACGTGGGCAGCAGGTCTTGCAGGTTCTCCGCTTCGTCGCGGGCGATGACGCAGACGGTGATGGGGACGAGCGCCTGGATCACGGTCGGGTACGATGGATGGCCGTTTCGATGGCAGCGACCATCGGCGCCATTTCGGCTTGCGGCAAGTCGCTTCGGAGCAGCCGCCGACGCTCTCGCGCTAGCCCCGCCCTAGTGATGGCCGTGGCAACTGCGCGGAACAGCAGGCCACGGTGCTTGCGGTGGAGAAGCGTGCGCGACTCGTAGAGGTGGATCAGGCTTGGGCCGGGCGCGGCGGCGGCGCTCTGCCCGCCCGCATGCGTCACGACCGCCGCTGGGACGTGCGCGATCGTCCAGCCGCGGCGCTTGGCCCGCATGCACCAGTCCACCTCCTCGCAGTAGAGGAAGAACCGCTCGTCGAACGGGCCGACGTCCTCCCAGGCAGCCCGGCGGACGAGCATGCACGCGCCCAGCGGATGATCGACGGCGACTGGCTGGCCGTCTGAGGAGTGGAGGCGCCCATTGAGGCGCGTGTGCATGAGCCGTGCCGGGCGGGGGAAGAACTCGAACCAGGTCATCATGAGCGATGGATACGTGAAGGCTGAGTCCTGGGGCCTGCCGTCGGGAAACACCAGGCGTGGCCCCGCCGCCGCCGTTTGCGAATGGCCCCTCAGGTGGCCGACTAGCGCGGGCAATGCGCCTTCCTGAAGCTGGGCATCTGGATTCAGGAAGAGTATGTAAGCTGCCGAACCTCGCGCCGCCCCCGCGTTCGCCGCCGCCGCGAAACCACGGTTTGTCGGCAACCCGATGACGGGCAGGGAGGGGGAGTTTTCTGTAGCGATCCTTAGTGTGCCGTCCGTCGAACCGTTGTCGACGACGATAGTCTCGACGGGCACGCCTGCGTGTTGATCGATGGACGACAGGCACGCTCCGATGTAGCTCGCGGACTGGTATGTGACGATTACGATAGAAGCGGCGGGGGAAGTGGTGGGCGTTTCCGTTGCCGGGCCAGCCGCGGAGGGGTCCATGTAGCACTCCAATGCAGCCTCGCGACCCACGGCATGAGGGGACCCGCCGTCCATGAGCCACGTCGGTTTTGTACTAGAATCAGCCGGGGTCGCGCAGGGTGCTGACTGACACGCACGCCCATATCAACGGGCCCGAGTTCGAGCGCTATTAGTGGAAACCGACGCGCCATATCTGGCGCCTGATCCGTTCCGTGCGCAGCGAAACGAGCCGGCCCATGTGCGCGTGGTAGCCGAGCGGATCGCAGCGATCCGCTCGGCGTCGCTGCATGAGATCGCGGATCTGACCAGCCGAAACGCCGAGCGCGTGTTTCCGGGCCTCCGCGAGGCAGAGAATGCATAGCGCCGTCGTCCGCCCATTCGGCCCCATCGAATCGGATCTGACGGAGGTCGATCGCCGCCTCGCGGAGGTCAGCGCCCACGAGCACCCGTTGTTGCGCACCATTCTCGAACAGGTGATGCATTCGGCCGGAAAGAGGATCCGTCCGGCGGTCACTCTCGCCAGCGGCGGTCTGTTCCGAGAGACCGGGGCAACTCTGCACGCTATGGCCACGGCCGTCGAGTTGCTCCACACCGCCACGCTGATCCACGACGACGTGGTGGACCAGGCCGAACTTCGGCGCGGACGGGCTGCCCTCTTCAGCATTGTGGGTAACTCCATCGCCGTCTTGGTCGGTGACTACCTGTTCGCGCAGGCGGCGGTCACAGCGAGCGAGACGAACAATCTGCGCATCATTCGCCTTTTCGCGGAGGCCGTACAGCGGCTGTGCGCGGGGCAGATCGAGGAGTCGTCGCGTGAGGGGCGCGAGCGCTACTGGCTCGATCGCGGGACCTACTTTCGCACGATTGAAGCTAAGACCGCCACGCTGTTCGTGCTCGGGTGCGAGGCCGGAGCGATCCTGGGGGAAGGCGAGCCCGAAGCTGTGCGGGCTCTGCGTCGATACGGTCGGGCGCTTGGGATGGCCTTCCAGGTCGTGGACGACATCCTGGATCTCGTGGGCGACGAGGTCGCTCTGGGGAAGCCCGTGGGAAGCGATCTGCGTCAGGGGGTCGTCACACTACCGCTGATCTACCTGCGGGACGAAATCCCAGCCGCGACGCTAGAAGCGGCGTTTGCCATCGATGGGGCCCGCGAGGAGGCTATTCACGCGATCGCCGATATCGCCCGCACAAGCCCGGCTATCGACCGGGCATACCAGGAAGCGCGCAACCTGGCCGACGAAGCGGTGGAGGCGCTGGTCTCGATCCCGGGGGGCCCATACCGGGACGTACTCGTCGATCTGGTCCGCTCCGCCGTCGCGCGCCGCAGCTGAGGGGTGTCACGAGTCCGCATCCGCCGAGACGAGATATTCGGCAGGCGTCCAACCGCGGTTCCCTGCCTGGTCCTCGACGTTCCGCCAGAGCCGTCCCGCCACGAGCGTATCGGTCCCTACTATGCGTAGCACGGTCCCATCACGGTGGGCTACAACTCCAGGCGCATTGGCACGGGGCTCCCGCCGGATGAACGCACCGGTGCCGCCGGTGTTAGCGATCCGAACGAGGTCGCCCTGTGCAGTGGGCGACGCCTCGTCGACGAATGGAATGGGGTCACTATCTGCTCCGGCCACCACCTGCACGGCTCCCGCGGACGCGCCGACCGCGATCGGCGCCACCTCGCTCGGTCCAGGAGCCGCGGGCCGTGCGCCAAGCAGCGCGACCGCGACCGTCCCCAGAGCCAGGACGAGGACTGCGCCAATCGTCGCGGGGATCAGCCATGGAATGGCGAGCGGGTGATGCTCGTCAACGAACGGCCGGCCACACCACTGACACGTGCGGGAATCCGCTGCGTTCCGGCCCGCACAGCCAGGACACATGATCAAAAACGTGCCTCCGTGGTCTAGCGAAATTGTAGCTCGTGCCAGGGTCGGCCATTTGCCGCCAGTCCAACGCCTGAGCGCGCCAGAACGATTAGAATCTCCGGCCACGCCACCTGGCTTTCGAGAACCGAAGGCCGGGGCAAGTTGCACGAGGCACTCTGTCGTAGCACCCTCATAGGTTGGGAGGACGGCGGCGTTTGAGCGAGGCGGAGGTGGACTGGCTCTCCGAGGCGGTTGCGCGTGTCGTCGAAGGACGGGAGCTAGCGGACCTCGCCACTGTGGTCGCGGCGCCGCCGGGCGGCCTCGTCGAGGTGGGCGCCAGGCTGCTCATCCGAGCCGATGGGTCGACGACCGGTGGGCTAGGAAATCCCCAGTTGGATATGGCCGTCGCCGCCGATGGAGCACGGGCCCTTCAGGAACGAAAGAGCCAGGTTGTCTCGCGCTCTGTGACTGGCAGGCCGGAGCCGGACGGCGGCGTTCAGGTATTCCACGAGGTGCTCGAGCCGCAGCCGCAGCTCCTCATCGTTGGGGCCGGCCACATCGCAGTGCCCCTGGCCCGCTTTGCCAAGATGCTCGGTTTTGCGGTGGTCGTTGTGGACGACCGCGACAAGTACGCTAGCGTGGAGCGCTTCCCTGACGCCGACCGGGTGATCGCAGCCGACTTCGGGGAGACGCTCCGCGACTTCCCGCTGACGCCCGCGACCTTCCTGGTGATCATCACTCGCGCGCACACCTACGACGAGGAGGCGTTGCGCATCACTCTGCATCGGCCGTCTGCCTATATCGGTATGATAGGGAGTAGACGGCGGGTGCAAACGGTGCTGCGCACGCTAGCGGCCGAGGGGTACCCTGAGGAGCAGCTGCGGGCGGTGCGCGCCCCGATCGGCCTGGATATCGGATCCGACACCCCGGAAGAGATCGCCCTGGCCATCATCGCGGAAGTCGTGGCGGCGCGGAGGGGAGGAACCGGGCGGCCCCTCTCCAGCCAGATGCGACCGATTTCAGTTTAGGCCGAATTCCACATCGACCGACAGGGGGACTGGAGCGAGGCTATGGCAGTGCTCGGATACATGCTCAGAGAGGCGAGGGCTCGAGCAAAGAGCGGGGAGCGCCTGGCGATGGCCACCATCGTGCAGACGCGGGGGTCCACGCCGCGCAAGGTCGGGGCCCGCATGCTGGTCTTCGAGGACGGCCTTTTCATGGGGACTGTCGGGGGCGGCTGCGGCGAATCAGATGTGCTGCACGCGACCATGGACGTCATCGAGAGCGGGAAACCTATGCTCCTGCACGTCGATCTCACCGCGGATGAAGCCGAGGAGAGCGGCGACGTGTGCGGCGGGGTTATGGACGTTTTTATCGAGCCGCTCGGAGGCCGTTAGCGTTCCGCTCGTATGCTAGCCAGTCGCCAAGGATGCGCTGGTCGTTGGGAAACGCGAGCTCCGGAAGGCTATCGAGATCGAACAGGCCGACCTCGGATACTTCTTCGCCCGGGGCCAGCGTGCCCCCCACGGCGTGCGCAACGTACGCCGCGAGGACAATGGGGTTGTCCGCCTCGGAGTAGAGGCCCAGGAGCTGCTCGACCTCGACCTTCAAGTGCGTTTCTTCCTGCACCTCACGCACCATGGCGTCGTCGACCGACTCGCCCCGATTGACATAGCCTGCCGGGAACGACCAGTAGCCCAGGCCCGGGTTGATAGCCCGCCGCCCGAGCACCAGCTTGCCATCCATTGGGATGACTGCGACGGCCACGAGCTTGGGATCCTCATAGTGGATGAAGCCGCACCCCGGACACGCCGGCCGTTCGCGCCCAGCCACCAGACGCCAGACGATGGACGTTGCACAATGGGGGCAGTAGTTCACAGGGACCTCAAGTTCTGCTCGGGCGCATCTCCGCGGAACACCCGAGCAGCGGCGCGTACGAGCTATCATAGCCATCGGGTCTTCTGGGCCGCAATCGGGACGGACCGGAGCTTGTGGTACAATTGCCTTACGCGCGGAAGTGGCTCAGCGGTAGAGCATCACCTTGCCAAGGTGAGGGTCGCGGGTTCGAATCCCGTCTTCCGCTCCAGGGAAGGAATGGGCTGGTCTGATCAAGACCCAGCCCATTGCGTTTTGATAGGCCTCCCCTTAGCCGATTCCGCACCGGACGATTGCTCGTGAACGTGGAAACCGAGGAGCTTGCCGACAGCCAGGTGGCGCTGTCGTTTGAGATCGATGACGTACGCGTCGAGCGGGCGATTGATGCCGCGTATCGCCGCGTGTCTGGGCGGGTTAACATCGCTGGCTTCCGCCGAGGGAAGGCGCCCCGCGCCCTTGTCGAGCGAGTGGTGGGGCGTGAGTCCCTCATGGAGGAGGCGCTCTCTGAGCTCTTGCCGGAGGGTTACGCAGAGGCGCTGCGCACCACCGAGGTGCGCGCCCTCACGGAACCCGAATTCGATGTGCAGAGCCTCAAACCGCTGCGGGCTCGGGCGACGGTCGTCGTCCGCCCGCCGGTTCGCCTGGGCGACTATCGCGCGATTCGACGCGCCCTGCCAAGCGCGACCGTCGCACCGAGCGAGATCGACTCTTTCCTCGAGCAACTGCGCGATTCGCACGCCGAATGGGTCCCCGTCGAACGGCCGCCGCAAATAGGCGATCGGGTCGCGCTTGACGTGTCGGGAACGGTAGAGGGTCGTCGCGTGATTCTCTGGGAAGATGAGGAGTATGTGCTTCGAGCGGACAGTACCATCCCAGCGACGGGCTTCGCGGAGCGGGTGGCCGGTCTGGGCGACAGCGTAACCGGATCGTTCGATCTTGAAGCTCCGGCCGATTCTGGCGGGGTTTTTGCGGGGAAGACAATATCGTTCGAGGTAACGATCAAGGACGTTAAGGCCAGCGAGCTACCGGCACTCGACGATTACTTCGCAGCGACGGTCGGACCCTATGCGGATCTGGCCGAACTCCGGCTGAAAGTGACCGAGCAGCTAGCGGAGCGTGCAGAAGCTACCGCGCGGGCCTCATTGGAAGAGGAAGTGCTCAAAGAGGCTACGGACAGCGCTATCGTTGACGTACCGGACAAGCTTGTCGACCAGCGGACGCATCGTATGCGCGAGGGACTCCAGCGAGAGCTTGACAGCCGTGGACTGCCGATTGAACAATATCTGCGTATCCGACGAACGAGCGATTCTGAGTTGGAGAGCGACTTCCGGTCCGAAGCCGAGCGCTCGCTCAGGCGCGGCTTCGTCCTTCAGGCGCTCGCCGAGGAAGAAGGGCTGACCGTTGCTGAGGACGAAGTCGATGCCAGCATTCACGAGGCATTCCCTGAGGACGGGGGCGGGAGTCGTCCCGCGAGTCGTGCATTGCCTCAAGACGAAATCAGGGAGCGGGTCCGATCCGGGCTTCTCGAACGTCGAGCGGCTCGATGGCTCGTCGAGCACGCGACGGAGGGCCCTGGGGCGTCAGCGTCTAGCGGTGCGGCGCCCGAGCAGCAGGAGGAGCAGCCATGACTGACGAGCTACGAAATGTAATGGTCCCCATGGTGGTGGAGAGCACCAACCGCGGCGAGCGAGCGTACGACATTTTCTCGCTCCTGCTCAAAGAGCGCATCGTCTACCTCGGGACTCACATCGACGACCACGTTGCCACCACTATCATTGCCCAGTTGCTCTTTCTCGAGCGCGAGGACCCCGACCGCGACATCCAGATGTACATCCAGTCCCCGGGCGGCAGCATCACTTCGGGGCTTGCCATCTACGACACGATGCAGGCCGTCCGGCCGGACGTCTCGACGATCTGCGTCGGAATGGCGGCGAGCATGGGGGCAATCCTCCTCCTCGGTGGCGCGAAGGGCAAGCGCTTCGCGTTGCCCCATGCCACGATCATGCTACACCAGGCTTCGGGGCGCTCCGAGGGGACGACAGCAGATATCCAGATCTGGGCGCGTGAGATACTGCGCCTTGAGACCGATCTACAGGGGATCATCCAGCAGCACACTGGCCAGTCGATGGAGCGAGTCACTCACGACTTCGATCGCGATTTCTTCATGACGCCGGACCAGGCGTTGGAGTACGGGATCATCGACCAGGTCATCGGGCATGCGAGGGTCGCCCCCACAGACGGCGTATCTCAGGACACCGCGCCGAGCGGCGACGGGGCCGCCAAGGATGGCAAGTCGGAGCCCGCGGCCGTTAGCGGCGTCGCCGAGAAGAACGAGGCGGCGTGAGGCGGGCCGGGTTGTCAGCCAGAACTGAGCGACGAAGGCGACGCTCTTGTCCTTGGATACCATGACGCGAGGAGGAGCGCGCCTGTGGTAACGACTCGCGGAAGCCGCGGCCCGTACCACTGCTCGTTCTGCGGCAAGAGCCAGGATCAGGTACGACGACTCATCGCTGGTCCTGGCTCTGTCTATATCTGCGACGAATGTGTCGATCTGTGTCGCGAGATCATCGAGGAGGAGAGCAAACCCGGGACCCGGACAAAAGCGCCCGCTGCGAAGCTTCCGCCCCCCAAGAGGATCTACGACCAGCTCAACCAGTACGTCATAGGGCAGGACCGCGCCAAGAAGGTCCTCTCGGTCGCCGTGTACAACCACTATAAGCGCGTCAATGCCGGGATGGAGATCGACGACGTCGAGCTCCAGAAAAGCAACATCCTTCTGGTGGGCCCAACCGGATGCGGCAAGACCCTGCTGGCGCAAACGCTGGCGAAGATTCTCGACGTTCCCTTCTGCATCGCGGATGCGACGGCGCTCACCGAGGCGGGGTACGTGGGGGAGGATGTTGAGAACATTCTGCTTCGCCTCATCCAGTCGGCCGATTTCGACGTGTCGCGTGCAGAGCGCGGCATCGTCTATATCGACGAGATCGACAAAATAACGCGTAAGGCCGACAACCCCTCGATCACACGAGACGTGTCCGGTGAGGGAGTGCAGCAGGCGTTGCTCAAGATCCTGGAGGGCACGGTGGCGAACGTGCCGCCGCAGGGCGGGCGCAAACACCCGCACCAGGACTTCATCCAGATCAATACCACCAACATCCTCTTCGTCTGCGGGGGCGCCTTTGAGAACCTCGAGAACATCGTCGCGACCCGGGTCGGCGCGAAACGCAACCTAGGGTTCCAGTCGGCTCCCAAGCGGGCGGAGGACTCGGCGACTCTCCTCCGGCAGCTCACGTCCGACGATCTGCTCAAGTACGGGCTCATTCCAGAGTTCGTGGGCCGGTTGCCGGTGGTCGTGAGCCTGGAACAGCTAGACAAAGACGCGCTGTTGCGAATCCTGGTCGAGCCGCGCAATGCTCTGACCAAGCAGTACGCCAAGTTCCTCTCGCTGGATAAGGTCGAGCTGGTGTTCACACCCGACGCCCTGGAGGCGGCGGCCGAGCGGGCATTGGCCTATCGGACGGGAGCCCGGGGCCTCAGAACGCTCATCGAAGAGGTCCTTCTCGACGTCATGTACGAAATTCCCTCGCGGGGAGACGTGCGCAAGTGCGTTATCAACGCAGACACCATCACGCAGGGGAAGGCCCCGATCCTGCTCACCCGAGCGGACCGCATCGTCGAGACGTCAGAGCTCAGCGACGCATCCGCCTAGCGCGGCCGCCGCACGATCTCGTAGCCGAGCTCCACAAGGGCCGACAGGATGTCCGCAACGGCAGTGGAGTCCTGGATATCCGCGTGGCCCAGGCGAACGCGCACCGCATAGTTGGAGCCGTACGGATGCTTCTCCCGGCGGAACTGCATGATCTCACGCGCGAGATTGATAGGGTTGGGCTTCCTCTCCTCGGTTTCCATGCTGTTCGGCTACGACAGCATCTCCACCTTGGCTGCGACCGGGCCTGTCGGCACGATGTGGCGCTGGAGATTCATCTCGGCAGCGTCGAAGCCAAGGGCCAGCCCTACGAACTGAGGCAGGTGGAGAATCGGGAGCCCAATCTTAGCCCCAACCTGCGCCTCAGCTCTGTGCTGATTCCCGTCGAGGTTGAGGTGGCAGAGCGGACACGGGGTGACCATGGCGTCGGCGCCTTTTCCCTTGGCCTCGCCGGTGTGCCGAGCAGCCATGGCCAGCGAGTTCTCCTCGCTGGCTTGCAGTATGGGGAATCCGCAGCACTTGCCCTTGCCGGCGATGTCCGTGAACTCCGCCCCCAGGATGCCGATCAACTGATCGAGATAGGTGCTTCGCTGCTTGGTCTCAGGAGTGGGCATCATGACTTCCGGGGGACGGCGGAGATAACAGCCATAGAAAGGGGAAATTTTTAGCCCTGTGAGCGGTCTCTGGATCTTGGACTTCAACTGTTCGATTCCCAGGTCTTCAAAAAGGACCCAGAGCAGGTGCTTGATCTCCAACGTCCCCTGGTACTCGAGACCCTCCTCTGCCAGGTATTCGCGATTGATCTCTTCCCGATAAGCGGGGTGCTCTTTCAGCCGGTGGTTGGCCTGAGTCATCACCCCCTGACAGGTGCTGCAAATCGTCATCATCGGTAGGCCCAGCTTTTCGGCCTTCGCGAAGGTGCGGGCATTGATCGGATCCGAGATGTACTGGGGAAGGACGCCGGCTCCGTTGCAGCCCACGTCCGTCAGCTCCTCCAGTTCGATCCCCAGCCGATCGGCGACCTTCGTGGCGGCAGGATAGAGCTCTGGACAGCCGCCCTTGGAAACACATCCTGCGTAGAGGGCGTACTTCATTTTGCGTTCTGCTCTCCCTTCTCAAAGATACGCTTGATCCTGTCGGCCCCGGGTCTCTTAGGGTGCAGGTACGGTATCGGCGCCTTCCCGCGCGCAACCGCCTTCATGGCGGTGGGGAGGAGCTTGATGAGGCCGGGAATATTGGTGAGTCCCTCGGATTCAACAGCGAGCCGACCCTCATCGACCCAGCCACTCTCCTTGACCGATGCCGCGAAGCTCATGTGGTGCCGGGCGACTCTGTCATTTGTAATACCGGTTTTGAAGGCAAGATCCCGCATCGCGATGATCCGCTCAGTTGGCTCAATGCCACGGGGGCAGTGTTCGCTTGCCTCGAAGCAGTGGACACAGTCCCAGATGCCCTTCGGTCGTTCCAGGATTTTGAGCCGCTCGCTGGTCTGCGTGTCCCTGGGATCGAAGACGAAGCGATAGGCCTTCGTCAGAGCTGCCGGTCCCAGAAAGTGGAAATCTTCGGGTAGGGCCGTGCAGCCCTCATCGCAGAGGCCGCAGTAGTAGCAGCTCATCGTCTTTCTAAGATCTTTCATCGCGGCGTCTGAGATGACGGTCTCACCGTCATCGACGTCCTCGGCTTCCAGCCAGGGTTTCACCGCCTTGATTTTGTTCCACATAAACGCGTCCCAGTCGAAAACGAGGTCCTTGATGACAGGGACGACGCGGACCGGGTTGAGCACGATCGGCCCGCTGGCGCCAACGGCAGCAACCCGGGCGGTGCAGGCGAAGCGGTTCCCTCTGCCTATTTTCGTGAGGCATTCGCCGCAGTAGCCCCTGAGGCATGAGGCCCGGAAACTCAAGGTGCCATCTATTTCATCGCGGATCTTCAGCAGGCCATCGGTCACCGTGGCGTGTTCCGGTAGATCCACATCGTAGGTCGACCGCCAGGGCTGCGCATCGGGCCCCGAGTCCTTGCGATAGACATCGAACGTTACCTGCATTTGTTAGTTCCTCCTCTACCGCACCGCCGTCAGCGGCCGTTTTTCCAGCTGTGGAGCACCCTGTACCAGCTTCACCACGGTGTGAGCGCCCCAGTTGTCATCATCCCGACTGGGGAAATCCGCCCGACGGTGGGCGCCGCGGCTCTCTGTCCTGAACTGGGCGGCCAGGGCTACGGCCTCGGCACAATTCAGCATCGCCCCGACCTCAAGGTAGGTCGTCAGCTCGTAGTTGTAGGCCAGCGACGGATTCTTCACGCGGAGTCGTTCGTGTCGGTCCCTGAGGTCGCGAATTTGATCGATCGCCCCCTGCAGTCCGGCGGCGTCGCGGACGAGCCCGACTTTCTCGTCCATCAAATGGCGTAACTGCAATTGGATCTGGCCCAGCGAATCAGCGGATGAATCGCCTCCGGTGAGTGCCTCCAAGCGCCTTGTCTCCTCGCTCAATTGAGATGCCGCAAAGCCGCTCTTCGGCACCTCCCGGGCGTATCGGGCCGCCGCCTCTCCCACCCGTCTTCCAAACACGAGAGCTTCGGTCAGGGTGTTCCCCGCCAGGCGCCCCGCACCATTGAGGCCGCTGCACGAGCACTCTCCAACCGCGAAGAGCCCGGCGAGCGACGTGTCCCCGGTGGCGCTGGTCTCGATGCCACCCATGGGCCGGTGGGCCGCCGGGCGAATGGGCACCGGTTCCTTCGTGACGTCCAGCTCGGCCACTGCGCGCACCAGCTCGTAGGTTTGTGGCAGCCGCTCCAAGATCCGCTCTCTGCCGATCGGTCTCAGATCCACCGAAACCGCTCCCGCTCCATCGCCCTCGGTGCCCGAGGTTAACATGCACATCGCATGCCGGGGGATCCCCCTGGCATCGCTGATCGGCTCTCCGCTTGCATCGATGATCTGTCCGCCCTCGTCCAGGACGGCTTCGGTTATCAAGAGGCCAGGGCCTCCGGGAAAGACGGTGGGATGGAACTGCACCATCTCCATGTCCATCAGGCTAGCGCCGGCCAAATAGGCAAGGCTCTGGCCGTCCCCGGTGGTTCCCAGCGAGGCCGTCGAGGGGAGATAGGCCCGCGTGAACCCACCGGTGGCGAGGATGACCGCTCGGGCAGCGAACGCATCCAGCTTCGCCGACCTATGGCCCAGGGCCAGAGCGCCCACGCAGACTCCGTCGTCTATCACCAGAGACGTAACGAACCATTCCTCGAAGGAGGGAATCTGCGCTCGTTGGAACTGCTCGTGGAGCACTTGCAGAACGATGTAGCCAGTCCGATCGTCCGCATAGCATGTGCGCTTGCGGCTGTTGGAGCCGAAAGCGCGGCGGTCGAGTCTTCCTGCCGAATCGCGATTGAACGGCGTGCCCATGCGCTCGGCCCAGATGACGTCTCTACCGGCCTCCTGGGTGAACGTTCGAACGATGTCGGTGTCGCACAGGCCATCACCGGCCAGGAGGGTATCTTCGGCAAAGCTCTCCGCGGAGTCGTCCGGGCCGAGGGGGGCGTTACACCCACCTTGAGAAACACCTGTGTTTGTTCTCAATGGGTGGACTTTCGAGATCAAGGCCACTGAGGCCCCAGCCCGCTTTGCGGCGATGGCCGCCCGCAGCCCCGAGGCTCCTCCACCGATAACCAAAACGTCAAATTCTGGCACTTCGGTTCCGTCCCTCATCAACTTGTGGTGGGCACCTTAACGAGCTAGCGACCGAAGCATACCCCTTCCCGCCTCCAGGCGCAGGCTGATTCTACGGAGATTCAGGATGAACCTCAGGCGCATGTGTCCGTTGGCAGCCTTCACGGAACCTGGAGGGGGATCTGGTCCGTAGTCGCCGCCATGTAGACCGGCAGGAGCAATTGGTACTCGATGTCCAGCCGATTGCGAAAGGCCCGAGCTGCCGTAAGTTGCCGTTCTCTGGTGCAGGCCCAGTAGGCCAGCGTCTCCTCCTCCCATGGCAGGTGCGACTCGGCGTCCCCCAGGTAGATGCGGAAGAACTCGAGGTTGTCGTCCCGGAGCCGGTAATGTGTCTTGAGCGCCTCTTCGATCTTTCCTAGGTTCTCCCTGGCGAGGAGATCGGCCGCGTAGAAGCTGGCGATCCCATCGAGCCAGGACCATTCCCACCAGCGCGAGAGCAGGTTGAGTGTCGAGATGGCAAAGTGCGTGCGCGTGAAGGTCTTCCAGCTCAAGACGTCTTCGCGGCGAAGCCCGAGCCCCTCGGCGAAACGGAGCCACAACTCTTCATAGGCTGGCGTCGTCCACCCGGTGAGGTCGTTGACGACTTCCTCCCCCTCGATGTCGACCATCTTGCGCAGGATATGAGTGCGCGTGCCCTCCTCGTTCGTCTTGCAGAAGATGGCCCCCGTGCTGAAGACCATGGATTGGTCCCAGTACTCGTACATGTTCTTGGCCCATAGCTCGAGGTCGCCCCGCTTCAGCTTCCCCGCGCACAGATCCCCATAGAGGGGCGGCGGATCTGGATATTTCTCGGTCTTCTGGCGGTGCAGCTCGCGGATGAAGTCCTGGCCGCTCAGCGGCGGGTCTTTGAGATCTTCCGGGCCGTAGGGCGGGTGGTTCATCGCGTCTCCCCCTTCTCACGCGCGTACGTCAGGCTCGTGAACATAATCAACGATCGTCGCTGTGTCAAGCCAGCCGCGCGAGGAGCACTCCCAGCTCGTAGAGCAAGTACATGGGGATGGCCACAATGGTCTGGTTCACGGGGTCGGGAGTCGGCGTGATGACCGCTGCTACGATGAAAGCCCCGACCAGAGCGTACTTGCGATATCGACCTAACCCCTTGGCATCGACCACCCCCAGCTTCGCCAGAAAGAAGAGTACGATGGGCGTTTCGAAGGCGACGCCTATCCAGAACAGGAGCGCTGTGATGAAGGAGAGGTATTCCTCGATGCTCCACATCGCCTCGATGCTTGAGCCCCCGAAAGCCAGCAAGTAGCGCAGGGCAAATGGGATGACGATGAAGAAGCTGAAGGCGAGCCCCACCAGGAAAGCGAGCGTGACGAAGGGGACGGCCAGGAAGAGATAGCGGCGCTCGTTTTTATGGAGCGCGGGGATGATAAAGAGGAGGACCTGGCTGACAATCATGGGCATGGCCAGCGCAGCACCGGTTGCCAGCGACACCTTCATGAAGGTGACGAATGTCTCCGTTGGCCGCAAGGCGACGAGCTTGAGGTCCAGCGGTTCACCAAGGAGCGTGGGCGGCTGGGTGAGGAGCCCCATCACCGGCCAGGTGAGGAAGACCACGGCGATGATCAAGCCCGCGCCGGTCCCCAGTCCCGCGATGACCAGCCGACGGCGCAACTCCTCGAGGTGCTCGAGGATGGTCATCTCTCGGTCTTGTGGGGGGTCGCTCACCGAGAGGCCCTCTCGTTCCGGAGGCAGGGGGATGAGACGCTGCGAGGGAGCGGTGCCCCGACAGGCAGCGCCGGGGCGGGCGAGCTAGCCGAGGCGGTCGTTGAGGTAATCGATGGCGTCCTTCACCGTCTTGATCTTCTCGGCGTCCTCGTCCGAGACCTGGATCCCAAACTCCTCTTCCAGGGAGATGATGAGGTCGACCATCTCGAGCGAGTCGGCATTCAGATCGTCGATGAACGAGGCTTCGGGGACGACTTCTTCCTCCGCGACGCCCAATTGCTCAGCGATGATTTTCCGAAGCCGCGCCTCCGCGTTCTCAGCCATCGCCATGTGTGTTTCCCCCATCATTCCGGAGCCGCGTGAGCGCCAGGTCCGCCAACCGACCGCTCGACTGAGAGAAGCTCCTCGCTCGCCTCTGAGGCGACGCGACCCAGTACGCCGTTCACAAACCGCGCTGAATTGTCACTGCCGTAAAGCTTGGCCAGCTCAACGGCCTCGTTGATCGCCACGCCGACGGGTATTGTAGTGGAATTGTGGATGACCTCGAAGATGCCGAGGCGGAGGACGGTGCGATCGACGGCGGACATCTGGCTGAGCGGCCACGCTGGGGCGAAACGCGCGATCCGGTGGTCGATGTCAGCCAGGTGGCGGCCCACTCCTGCCACGAGATCACGGGCGGATGCCACGACGCTGAAGTCTATATGCAGTTCCCCCGCGAGGCGCTGGAGCACGTCCGCGGGGCGATGTCCCGACATGTCTACTTCGTACAGTGTTTGGAAGGCCAGGGAGCGTGCTCGCCGACGTTGACGTGTGGTCAGTCGGGTGCTCTCGGGCGCGGGCTCCTGCTGGGATGTCACCGGTGGTTTCCAGCATGCTTCGGGGCTGCCGCCAGCGCCCAGCGTGTGTGCGTTCGCCCGAGACGAAATTCATCGTCCTCGAGGACGGCAAGATGGTAGGGGATCGTGGTTCGCGGGCCGACGACCTTGATTTCCTTAAGGGCCCGCTCCATCCGCCTGATCGCCTCGGCCCGATCTTCTCCCCAGCAGATCACCTTGGCGAGTAAGGAATCGTAGTAGGGCGGCGGGGTGTAGCCCGTGTAAACGTGCGTATCGATCCTCACTCCCGGCCCGCCGGCGGGGTAGTACTCTCGGATGGTGCTATGCTCCGGAGCAAAGTCGCGGTCGGGATCCTCGGCGAGGACGCGGCACTCGATCGCGTGCCCACGGCTGGAGATGTCCTCCTGGCCGAAGGGGAGCGGCTCGCCCTCAGCCAGCCGTATCTGCAGTTTCACGATGTCGATGCCCGTGACCATCTCGGTTACCGGATGCTCGACCTGTAGGCGTGTATTCATCTCTATGAAGAAGAAGTGGTCTGCCTCATCCACCAGGAACTCCATCGTCCCCACGCTTCGGTACCCCACGGCGCCTGCGCCTCGAATGGCTGCCTCACAGATCGCTGCGCGCAATGAGGGAGAGAGGCCTGGTGAAGGAGTCTCCTCCATGAGCTTCTGGTGCCGCCGTTGGAGCGAGCAGTCACGCTCGCCCAGGTGAACGACGTTGCCGAGATCGTCGGCGGCCACCTGAATCTCGATGTGCCTAGCCGGAAACACGAGCCGCTCGACGTAAACGTCCCCGTTTCCGAAGCTAGCCAGCGCCTCGGCATGGGCGGCGGGATAGCTGCGGACGATGTCGTCATCGGTGTCGGCGATGCGCAGGCCACGGCCGCCGCCGCCCGCGGCGGCCTTCAGCATGACCGGGAAGCCGACTTCCGCGGCTGCCGCCCTTGTGGCTTCCAAGCCCACTGACGCCTCCTCGCTCCCTGGCAGGATCGGAAGACCAGCTTCGGCCATGCGCCGCCGGGCCGCCACCTTGTCCCGAAACGTATCGATCACCGCGGACGGAGGACCCACGAAGGTCAGGCCGCAATGCCCGCAAATCTCCGCCAGGTAGGCGTTCTCCGATAGGAAGCCGTAGCCTGGATGGAGCGCATCGCAGCCGGTGGTGAGCGCCGCGGCGACCACGTGCGGGATGTTCAGGTAGCTAGCGTCACTCGGGGGCGGCCCGATGCACACAGTGTGATCCGCAAGCCGAGTCCCCAGCGACTGGCGGTCGGCCTCCGAGTGAGCCAGGACGGTTTCAATGCCCATCTCACGGCAAGCGCGGATGATCCTCACAGCGATCTCTCCGCGGTTCGCCAGGAGCATCCGTCGGATCTTCACGCCATCACCATCCCACCGTCCACCTGGAAGACCTGCCCCGTAATGTACGCGGCAGCATCGGATGCAAGGAAGGCGACCGTAGCGGCGACTTCCTCCGGCCTGCCGGCCCTACCGAGGGGCACCATACTCAAGAAGCGGTCCTTCGCTTCCTGGGAAACCTCGGTCCATATCTCGGTCTCGATGTACCCGGGCGCCACCACGTTAGCGGTGATGGAGCGGGAGGCCACTTCGCGAGCGACGGAGCGGGTAAAGCCTATGAGCCCTGCCTTGGCCGCTGCATAGTTGGACTGGCCGGCGTTGCCCGCGATGCCCGAGACCGAGCCGATGTTGATGATTCGACCCGATCTCTGGCGCACCATACCGCGAAGGACAGCGCGGGTGCAGAGAAATGCTCCGCGCAGGTTGGTGTTGAGCACGGCATCCCAGTCGGCATCCTGCATCCGCAGCAGCAGCCGATCGCGCGCAATGCCGGCATTGTTCACGAGGATGTCGATGCGCGTGAACCGGTCGAGCACCTGAGCGACTAACCGCTCCACCTCCTCGATGCGGGCGACGTCTCCCTGCACGGCCGCCGCTCGAACGCCAAGCCCCTCGATCTGCTGGCAGAGCAGCGTGGCGGCCTCCGCGCTGGTGCTGTAGTTACAGGCGACGTCGGCTCCGTTGTTCGCCAGCGCGAGCGCAATGGCGCGCCCAATGCCACGCCCAGCCCCGGTGACGAGCGCCGTCCTCCCTGCCAGTCCGGTGCTCAAGCGCCTGTCTCGGCGGTAAACAGCTCCGCGGCGCTCGCAACGGCGTCGGGAGTTCCCGCAGCCAGGACTTTTGCTCCCGGCAGCGTGCGCCGTAGGAGCCCGGAGAGCACCTGCCCTGCACCTAGCTCGAGAAAGGTCGTGCACCCCCTGACTCCAAGCGCTCGCATCGAGTCGTCCCACAGGACTGGATGGGTGATCTGGGTTGAGAGCTCATTGCGTAGATCCTCGATGTTATCAGTGGCCGTTGCAGTCGTATTAAGGACGATGGGGATGCGTGGCCGCTCGATCCGGGCGGAAGCGGCGGCTACGCGGAAGTCGCGGGACGCACCGTTCATGTAGGCTGAGTGGAAGGGGCCACCAACGACCAAGGGAAGGACACGCCGAGCACCCGCCGCCAGCGCCCGCTCGGAAGCCCTCTTGATGGCCGTGCGCTCGCCGCTGAGAACGACCTGGCCGGGAGCGTTGCAGTTGGCGACCTCGGCCGTCCCCTCCTTCGTCGAGGACACGTCGCTGCAGATGCGCTCCAGCTCGGAGCGTTCCAACCCGAGGATCGCGACCATCGTACCGTCCACGCCCGCCGAGTCGCGCTCCATGAGCCGGCCACGCTCGTGCACGAGTCGTAACATCGTTTCTATGTCAAGAGCCCCTGCCCAGCACATGGCGGCGAGTTCGCCGACGCTATGCCCGGCCACTGCGCACGCGTGTGGCATGGAGCCGACAATCTCTTGAAGATACGCAGCCGCCGCGAGGCTCGTGGCCACGACGGCTGTCTGCGCTACGCTCGTTCGCGTGAGCGCCGCCGCCGGCCCTGAGGTGCAAAGCTCGCGGAGTGGGAGGCCTGTGACCTGCTCCGCGAGTACGAACAGGCGCTCGGCTGCCGGACTCGCCTCTCGGAGCCTGGCACCCATGCCGACCTCTTGCGAACCTTGGCCCGGGAACAGAACCGCGATCGTCACTTTGCAGTCCTGAGCGGCAAACCCTACTCAGGGGCTCACCAGCAGTGGCGAGCGCTCACTCTGTGGTCTACAGTGGGCGCGCGGTCTCTTTAACGTCGAGAACGCTGTGCCCGTTGTACGTGCCACAGAACGGGCACACGCGGTGTGTGGGCTTAAGACGGTGGCACTGGGGGCATGCCCCCAGTTGTGGCACGCGAGCGTGGAGGTGGCTGCGTCGGTTGTTCCGCCTCCGGCGCGGAACCTTTTTTTTCGGAAGCGCACCCATCGATCGGACCTCTCACAGAAGTAACGCCGCCCTGAACAACGACCCTGGATTCTACCAGGATCAGCCGGTGCTGGAACG
Source organism: uncultured Chloroflexota bacterium (assembly GCA_964417895.1). GTDB lineage: Bacteria > Chloroflexota > UBA6077 > UBA6077 > SHYK01 > CAYQJS01. The sequence goes on from CAYQJS010000044.1 coordinate 29,420, forward strand.
CCGAGAGCGCTGCTCGGGAGGCAGCAGGCTCGCGAGGCCCGCGAGGGGCCCTGACGTTGGCTCTTCGGCGCAGGCACAGGCGCTCTCATTGAGGTCCGCACCGCATGTGGGGCACAACCCTCGGCAGGACGGAGTGCACACCGGCTTCAGCGGAAGCGACATCAGCAGGTACTGGCGGACGGCCTCCGTGAGGTCAAGGACGTGGCGGTCATCGATGCGAAGGGCATCGTCCTCCGCCGGCGTCAGTGGCGCCCCGGTGTGGACATTGACTGTGGGGCTGAACTCCTCCTCGAAGCGCGCTGTCACCACTCTCGCAAAAGACTTAAGGCAACGCGCGCAGTCGAGCGTGATGGACGTGTGCACTTCACAGTCAACGATCAGTCCGACTCCCGACCGACAGAGGCGCGCGCTGCCGCGAAGCGGTGTAGCTGGGGCCAACTCCGGCCCGAGCTGAGGGATGGCTTCCTCAATGGCGACCTCGCGGGTCGTCCCGGGCGGTGACTGCAGGAGCTCGGCCACATTGTGTGAAAGCACGGGTTCTGCACCCTGACTGAGCTTTCTGGCCCGCGGGCAGCTAGCTCTGCTGGGCGGAAGTATGGGATTCGGGCCCTGGCAGCTCCGCGGACGGTCTCGCGGTGTCTGTCTCGAGCGCCCGGAGCCCGCCGCGAACGACCGCCGACAGTCCTTCCAGTCGGTGGTCGAGGTCGAGCAGCGCGCGATAGGCGTAATCGTCCGCATCGCGCCTCAGTTGGTCTGCTTGGCGCTCCACGTGCGACAGGATCTCCTGCCTGTGCGCCTCGGCCTCCCGAGCGATGTGGTGCTCGCGCATTCGTTCCCGCGCTTCCATCTCCGCGTCCTTGACGATTTGTTCAGCGCGTTTCCGCGCTTCGTCCATCAGGGCATCGCGCTGCGCGTTGACCTGCCGCGCTTGCCGGATCTCTTTGGGCAGGCTCAGCTTGATCTGGTCGATGATCTCCAGGCACTTCTCGTCGTCGATGAGCGTCCGTCTCGTGAAGGGAACGCGCGCCCCATCACTGAGTACTTCCTCTAGCGATTCGAGGAGGTACATGATGTCCTCTTCTGGCTCGGCGAACGGCTGGATCATGACGGCTGGCCTCGCTTCTCACGGAGTGCGGAGGCGACCGCTGGGGGCACGAACCCATCGATCTGAGCGCCGAGCTCGGCGATCTCCTTGACTAGCGTAGAACTCAAATGTGCATGCTCCAGCGAGGTCATCAGAAACAGCGCCTCTATTCCGCCATTCAAGTGGCGGTTCATGAGCGCGACCTGGAACTCAAAGTCGAAGTCCGAGGTGGCGCGCAGCCCTCTGATGATTGCCCGTGCGCCCCTGGCGATTGCGTACTCGACCGTAAGAGTAGCGTAGCTCGCCGCCTCGACGTTCGTCCACTGCGCGACGCTCTCCCGTATCAACTGCATCCGCTCGTCGGTCGTGAACAAGAGCCTCTTGTCAGGCTTGTCATACACGGCGACGATCACTCGATCGAACAGGTGGGAGGAGCGTCGGATCAGGTCGACGTGGCCATTGTGGATGGGGTCAAAGCTTCCCGGATAGAGAGCAACCAGCTCACCAGACGATTGCGGGCCCGCCTGCGACATCGCTCGCTCCCATTACGGTCGCCATTGCGGATACTGGGCGCTGAGGTCAAAGGGCACATCCCGCCAGGGTGGGTCCGGTGTTCCGAGTCAGGTGCGCGTCTGAGCTCTACGGGGCTAGTCTGTCCAACGACGGCGCGGCTTCGTACAGTGCAACGGCGGATGTTCCGTAGTATCGCGATCGTGCAAGGTGAAGCCGGCCGGCGCGAGAAGGAACCTCCACTGACTTGGCATGCTCCACCACTACCAGAGAACCTTCGCCAACTACCTGGGACTCGCCAACTGCGTCGATCAGCGCGAGGACAGCGGGATCGCTATAGGGAGGATCGGCCAGTATTAAATCATAGGCGACGGAGAAAGTCGATACCGCAATCTGGGCGCTTGTGCCGTGGATGGTGGCCTTCGACGTGAATCCGGTGCGACGCAAGTTCTCCACTATGAGCGCCCTGGCCTTCGGGTTCGATTCAACGAAATCGCAGTGCCCGGCCCCCCTGCTCAATGCTTCGATGCCGAGAGCCCCCGTGCCGGAGTAGAGGTCAAGCACGCGGGAGAACGGAAAGGTGGCGCTATCTGCGCCGTCTGCTCGGCGGAAGGCCGCCGCGTCCAGCATCGAGAAAATAGCACCCTTAACCTTGTCAGTCGTTGGGCGGATAGCGAGGCCTTTCGGAGCGGCCAGAGTCCGGCCTTTCGCGGCCCCCGCGATCACGCGCATCAGTGAGCGATCGCTAGTTCGCTTCGGCGGTGCTTGCGGCGAGACCGCGGACAGCGTCTGCAAGGGCCTGGTGCTCGGGGCTTTCAAGAGCCGGGTCCTGCTCCAGGAGCTGGCTGGCAGCCTCCCGCACCTCCTGAATGAGGGCGAGGTCGTTCAAACGCGCGACCCGAAAGTCAGGAAAGCCGCTTTGCCGCAGGCCGTAGTATTCTCCCGGGCCGCGCAACCGAAGGTCCTCCTCGGCCAGCTCCAGGCCGTTGCCGGAGCGGACAACGGCCTCCAGTCGGTCGAGAGACTCCGGCGCATCGCTCCCGGCGATGAGGAAACAGATGGCGGCCTCCGTGCTCCGGGCCACCCGTCCGCGGAACTGGTGGAGCTGGGCGAGGCCGAAGCGCTCGGCCCCCTCGATTAGCATGACGGTGGCTCTCGGGACGTCGATTCCGACCTCGACCACGGAAGTCGACACGAGCACGTCGTACTCTCCTTGGGCGAATGCCTGCATCACCGCGTCCTTCTCGGCGGGGCGCATTCGACCGTGGAGCAGCGCCAGACGGAGCCCGGCCAACTCGGCGCGCTGCAAGCGCTCGTATTCGCTCTTAGCGGCGCGAGCCTCGACCGCCTGAGATCCCTCCACGAGAGGGCAGATGACGAACGCCTGTCGACCTGTCGCCGCTGCGGAGCGAACGCGCTCGTACGCTTCGTCGCGAGCCGGTGGCCGGAGAAGGACGGTTTCGACCGGGCGGCGCCCTGCGGGAAGCTCATCGATAACGGAGACGTCGAGGTCGCCATAAAGGGTGAGGGCCAGGGTGCGAGGGATCGGCGTAGCAGTCATCATCAGGAGGTGGGGACTCTGCCCCTTCTGGCGTACCGCCACCCGCTGGCTCACCCCGAAGCGGTGCTGCTCGTCGACAACAGCGAGCAAGAGGCGGGCGAACTCCACATCCGGCTGGATGACCGCGTGAGTTCCCACAACAAGGTCCACCTCACCGGTCGCGATAGCATCAAGTGTGCGCAGGCGATCGACACGCGAGAGCGCCCCGGTGAGGGTCGCCAGTTGCAGGGGGCGCCCAAGCGCTCGCTCGATGGCCGGTTGAACGCCACCGTACAAGTCTGACAACGTCCGGAAATGCTGCTCCGCCAGGATTTCGGTGGGAGCGACGACCGCTGCCTGCCCACCGTTGAGCACGGCGGCAAGCAGCACGATGGCCGCCACGACGGTCTTACCTGAACCGACCTCCCCTTGTAGAAGGCGGAGCATGGGTCGAGTTTGGGCGACATCCTCGAGAATCGTGGAGAGAGCGCGCTGCTGCCCGCCGGTGAGGGCGAAGGGAAGTCGCTGCCGCATGTCGGCTAGCAGCCCCCAGGGCGCCTCGATCGCAAGGGAAGCCGCCGCGCGATATGCCTGCCTCCGCTGCAAGACCATGAGCTGGATGGGGAGCAGCTCGTCGAACGCAAAACGACGGCGGGCCTGTTCCATCTGGTCCTCGGAAGCGGGCCAATGGAGCTCGTGGATTGCCGAGTCTCGGGGAAGGAGGACCTTCTGCTCACGGAGCCAGTCCGGCAGCCACTCGTCGATGGGCGACAAGCTCTCCAGCGCGCGACGAATGATGCCTCGCATGAAAGGCTGCGAAAGGCCGCTGGTGAGGGGATAGACCGGCACGATCCTTCGTGTGTTCAACGGCGGGGCCTCAGCCGGCTCATACTCCGGGTTCTCGAAGCAGACCTGCCGCCCGTAGCGCACGAGCGGGCCGGATACGGCCAGGCGTACGCCACGACGAATGCCGGGCGGCGCGGACGCCGCTCGAATCCAGACCGCGCCCACCCGGCCGGTCGCATCCTGAAGTGTGGCGGTGATTCTGATTCGCCTGCCCGGCAGGTTGGCGACATCGACGTTCGACACCTCCCCCACGAAGCTCGCGAGGTGCTGAAACCCGAGGCCTGACGCCGGCTGCGGAGGCGGGTAAGCCACGTACCGATGAGGGAAGTGGAGGCGCAGGTCGGAAACGGTGGTGATCCCGAGGACGGCGAGCCGCTTCGCGCGCGCCGGTCCAACCCCGGTGAGCGCCCCGACGGGCGTGTCCGGACTCATCCGGCGTACCCCTGGCGGGGTAGCGCCAGTGGACCGAGCGCGAGGCCTGGATCCCCCAGCCGTGGGGGGCGGAGCCAGCTCATCGGTGAGCGAAGGCCCGGCTGCCGGGACCGCCATGGCGCGCAACGCCCTGTTGACAAGCTCCGCTCGCTCCTCGGCGGAGCGTTCGCGGTATCGACTCATCTCGTGCAGGAGGGCATGACTGAGTTGAGAGTCCTGCCCAAGGCGCGCGAGCAATACTGCCAGGCCACCGACAACTGCCCGGTCATCGTAGCCACGACGCTGCTCAAGGAGCAGCACGTTATAGATGGTGGACGCCACGCCGCCGTCCCGCGCCTTCACCTCAGGCGGCAAGGAGCAAACCGACGCCGAGGACGCCCGGTCCGGTGTGCGTGCCCAGGACGGTGCCCAGCTCGGCAACCGGGACTAGCCCGAGGCCGTCTGTCGCAGCTAGGTGCGCTTGGAGTAGCTCCGCATCATCCGGACAATCCCCGTGGGCTATCGCAACTTGCGTTTTCGGGCCGGCCAGCGCCGTGAGCTCGGCGACCCTCCTGATCGCTGCCAGCCTCGTGCGAACGCGTTCCACCGGGTGAATCTCGCCGTCGCGGCAGAGAAGTATGGGCTTCACGTTGAGTAGCCCCCCGAGAAAGGCCTGCGCTCGCCCGATGCGTCCGCCACGCCGGAGGTAATCGAGGGTATCGAGCGTCACGTAGATGCGCAGGCGCGGAATCATCTCGCTGAGCCCCCCCATGATTTCGTCGGCGCGAGCCCCGGCTGCAGCTAGCTCGGCTGCATGCTGGGCGAGCCATCCCAGGGTGACACAGACCGTTCCAGAATCGACGACGTGGACGCGAGCGTGGTTGATGCTCTGCGCGGCGGTGGTCGCCACTCCCCAAGTTGCGCTGAATCGCGAGGTAATGTGGACGGAGACGACCGAATCGTGGGATTTCAGCAGGTCGCGGTAGACCTCCTCGAAGATCCCCAGCGGAGGGGCGGCGGTCTTTGGCAGCTCTCTGTCCGTGCGAAGGCGCGTGTAGAAGTCGGATGTCGTCATGTCGATCCGGTCGCGGAGCACGTCGCGTCCCCAGTTCACGGTGAGAGGAACGATGGTGATGCCGAGGTCAGCCGCCTGGACGCCCGCGAAGTCCGCGGTGCTGTCCGTGACGACGGCGACGCTAGCCACGTCGAATTATTCCAGCGAGATGATGTAGTCGAAGTGGGGCTGGCCGCCGTTCACCACCTCGACTTCTTGCGCTCGGGATGTGAGGACCTCAACGAGCCGCTCCGCTGTGTTGGGATCTGCCGCGCTTCCAACATAGATAGTTGCGATTTCATACATGTCGCCCGGCAAATGCTCGAGGACGGAGGCCAGCAGATCCGGGAACGAGGGGCCGGTGGCGACGGCCAATCCGTCGAGAAAGCCCAGCGGCGAACCCGTCCCAACGCTCAGCGTCCCGATCTGAGCGTCACGGACCGCTCGGACCATCTCTATGGTGCGGCACCGGCTGGCCGCGGCCGTGAGGCCGGCGACGTTCTCGGGAGCCGTCGCGTCGGGGTTAAGCGCCAGGGCGGCCGCTATTCCCTGAGTCATGCTCGTAGTGCGTACCACTTCCACGGTGCGCTCGCTGGCGAGATCCGCTGCCCGGAGGGCCGCGAGGGCGACGTTGTGGTCGTTAGGGAGCACGATCACATCTCGGCGCGGGGCCCCGTTGATAGCCGTGGCGATCTCCTCGACAGAAGCATTCATCGTGCGGCCGCACGGCACGACGACGGCGCCGAAGCTCTTGAAGAGGGAGCAGAAGCCATCACCCAGGGCGACGGCCACGACAGCCGTGCCAGGCGCCTGTGGTAGTTGGACATCCGACGCGAGCGGCGCGATGCGGGCGGTTGAGGTGGCGAAGGCCTCGTGTTGTAGCTGCATATTGTCAATTTTCACCTTGAGGATCTCGCCCATGTCCGTCGCGAGATCCAGGACGGCCCCCGGCCGCAGGGTGTGGACGTGGGCTTTCAATAGCTCTGCGTCGCCGACGACAAGAACGCTCCCTCCGAGTTCGCACAGGCGCGAGCGCACCGACTCGACGTCCAGTTGCTCGCCCCGGAACAGCACCTCGGTGCAGTAACCATAGAAATCGTCGGGATGGTCGTGCAGCGACGAAAGGTCGGCGCGCATGCGAATCGGAGCAGAGGTCGCCTCCATCTCGTCGCCACGAAGATGCATCAGCAGGCCCTCTAGAAACACACGGAAGCCCTCGCCCCCCGCGTCCACGACGGATGCCTGCCTCAGGATCGGGAGTAGGTCGGGGGTCTCCGCGACAGCGACGCGCGCCGCGGCGTGGGCCTCGTCCAGCGTCCGAATGAGGTCTTTGGAGTCGCTGGCCGCAGACCAGGCCGCGGCCGCAGCTCGACGCGCGACAGTGAGGATGGTGCCCTCTACGGGGCTCGCCACCGCTCCGTAGGCGGCGTCCGCTCCCTCAGTCAAGGCGGCGGCGAACACGCGCGCGTCGGCGGTCTCGTGGCCCTCAAATGCACGTGCCACGCCGCGAAGCAGGGTTGCAAGAATGACGCCTGAGTTTCCCCGCGCCCCCATCAGCGCTCCGCGGGCCATGGCGGAGGCCACGCGAGGAAGGGATCGGCTCGCGGTGAGCGCGACTTGATCGACGGCCGAGCGCAGCGTCAGAGACATGTTCAGGCCCGTGTCGCCATCCGGCACCGGAAAGACGTTGAGCGCGTTGATCGCCTCCGTGTGCAAATCGAACCACTCGGCGCTCGCTGCAAGCCCCGTTCTCAGCGTGTCGCCATCGAGGGTGGCGGGAAGCGCGTGAGCGCCAGCGAAGGGGGGTGGCACGGCTCCTCTCTCATCCAATCGGGTCGTGGCTGCGACCAGGGTCCATCGGTTTATACTGACGGCCCGTGTTGCCGTCAACGTGCTGTGGGCAGCGGCCGGAGCGGGCTGGTAGAATCCACAGACTTTCAGACTTGACCGCAAGGAGATGTGCGCGTGCGGAGCCGCTGTGAAATCTGCGGTAAGGGCACGGCGTTCGGCCACAACGTGAGCCACTCGCACCGCAAGACGAATCGGCGATGGCTGCCGAATATCCAGAAGGCGATCCTCGTCGTGGACGGGTATCGACGCAGGGTGTACGCATGCACCCGCTGCATCCGAACGGATCGCAAACAAAGAGCCTGAGGCTTCGTCTCGGTAACCCTGGGCGACGTTCATCCTCACGGGTCGCGGCTGCCACAATGCTAGATCGACCCCACCGGTGCGACGGCCCTTCTGAGCGCGCGGAGATTCGCCTCGATCGCGTTGTCGCCAAAGATCGACGAGCCTGCCACGAGCACGTCCGCTCCCGCAGCCACGAGTCGTGGAGCGGATTCGGCGTTCACCCCGCCGTCGACCTCTAGCTCGGCAGAGGAATGTGTCCGGTCCAGCATCTCGCGCACCCTACGCACCTTGCCCACGGTGGCAGGGATGAGCTGCTGGCCGCCGAATCCGGGGTTCACCGTCATGACCAGCGCCACGTCGAAGTCGCCCACCGCCTCGTCCAGCATGCTTACGGGCGTTGCCGGACAGAGAGAAACGCCGGCCCTGGCTCCGAGCGAGCGGATCTTCGCCAACGTTGCCTGAAGATGGACGCACGCTTCCTGATGCACGGTGAGGATCGAGGCGCCGGCGTGGATGAAGTCCGCCACATACCGCTCGGGCTCCACGATCATGAGGTGGACGTCCACGGGGAGCGCGGTAGAACGTCGGACCGCGTCGACGATCAGCGGACCCACCGTAATGTTGGGGACAAATCGGCCATCCATCACGTCGACGTGGATGTAGTCCGCCCCAGCGTCTTCAGCGCGCTGTATCTGCTCGCGAAGCCGGGTGAAATCGGCGCTGAGGATCGAGGGGGCGACCTTCACTAGCGGATTACGGAGGCCATGGCCTGTAAGCGAGCCACCCGTTCGGCGGTGGTCGGGTGAGTCCGGAAGAGGGCGACCAGCCCGCCGGAGCCGCCGAATGGGTTCACGATGAACAGGTGGGCGGCAGCTTCCGAGACGTGGAGCGGCCGAGCGTGTACCGTCGCCTCGAGCTTCTGAAGGGCGCTCGCGAGCGCGAGGGGCTGGCCCGAGATGCGGGCTCCCGTCGCATCTGCTTCGAACTCTCGGGCCCGGGAGATGGCCAGTTGGATGACCATTGCGGCGATGGGCGCAACGATGATCATGAGCAGCCCGAACGCCAGGTCGGCCATGCCGTTGCCTTCGCTGTCGTCGCGTCCCCCGAAACCCCCGAAGATCATAGCCCACTGGGCCATGTGCGCGATCATCGTGATGGCCCCCGCGATGGTGGCGGTTGCCGTCATGATGAGAGTGTCGCGATTGCGGATGTGCCCGAGCTCGTGGGAGAGGACCGCCTCCAGCTCCCGCCTGTCAAGAATGCTGAGGATGCCAGTGGTCACGGCCACCGCCGCATGCGACGGATCACGACCGGTCGCAAATGCATTGGGCGAATCAGAGTCCATCACGTAGACCCGAGGCTTGGGAATGCCCGCGAACACCGCGAGGTTGTGCACGGCGCCATGGAGCTCGGGCGCCTCAGTCTGGGACACTTCCTTAGCGCCAGCCATGGAGAGGGCGATCTTGTCGGAGAACCAGTACGACGCGAAGTTCAGCGCAAACGCCAGGATGAAGGCGAACACCATGCCACCTGTTCCCGCCAGGGCGCGACCGATGAACAACATAAGGACGGTAAGAGAAGTGAGCAGCAGCACCGTTTTGAGCATGTTCGTGCTTGCCATGGCTGGTTCCTCTTTCACTCCTGCGCGATCTCTGGCCGAAACGGCGGTGTTTCAGCCACGTTGATGATACCAGAAGCCTGCTTCTGGCCCCGCACTCAATAAACGCGCGCTCGTCTTGTCGAGATTCGTTCCGGCTTCCGCTTCGGTCACTCCTGGGCTCTCAGCCCAGCTGACGTGAGGCGCGCGCCGACAAGACTCGGGTACCCGCGGAGGAAGGCGTCGACGGGAACAGGGCGGCGCCCTTCAAGGGCGAGCACGCGCGGGAGGAGAACGCCGCGTCCCGTGCCGATCGCCGCGGCCAGGGGCGATCGACTGCGCGGGCCGAAGGGAATCACGAGGCCGGGTTCCGACGAGAGCCCCTCGTCGTAGACGGCGTTGGGAATCCTCAACAGGCGCCCATCCCATTGGGTGAAGCCCTGGGGCCACTCGGCGAAGGCACGAACCTGCCGCCACAACAGGGTCGCCGGCTCTGTCCAGTCGAGAATCCCGTCCGATCGCGTCACCAGACGGCAGCGAGTGGCCTGCGACTCATCCTGCGGCTGTGCTACGACCGCGCTTGACGCCCAAGCGTCGACGGTATCGGCGAGAAGCCGCGCTCCCAGATATGCGAGGCGCTCACCCAGCGTGACCTGGTCGTCGATTGCCTCGATGCGCGTCTCGGTGCGGCTCAGTACGGGCCCGGTGTCCATGCCCTCATCCATCAGCATGATCGACACCCCAGTGACTGCATCACCGGCGAGGAGGGCGGCAGAGATTGGAGACGGCCCACGGTGCCGCGGGAGGAGGGAGGCGTGAACGTTGAGACACCCATACTTTGGGATTTGCAGCGCGGCGCCAGGGAGGATCTGGCCGTAAGCGGCGACCGCGATGAGCTCGGGCGCCTCGCTCCTGAGGCGTTCCAGGGCCTCCGGGGCCCGTATGCGGGCGGGCTGATAGACGGGAATGCCCAGCTCGGTCGCCCGGATCGCAATGGGCGGCTGGGTGAGGCGTCGGCCGCGCCCAGCCTGCCGGTCCGGCTGGGTCACTACAAGTCTTACGGTGTGGCCCGCGTCGACCAGGGCCTCCAGCGGCGGCACGGCGAACCGTGGGCTCCCCATGTACACGATGCGCAAGCGCCCTCCCAACCTGTCTGCTGTGCTTCTGCGACGACCGGCGCCCCCGTGGCGCTCCGGCCGCGGCCTGCCTCGGGGGCCATGGTATACTCGGCCCTGCAACTCGGTCGTGGGGGGCTGAGATCGTCCGAGAGGCAGCGCCCTCCTACTATCCCACGATCAAAGATCTTCCGCTGGCCATCCGCCCGCGAGAGCGCCTACGCGCAGCGGGACCGCAGGCGCTCTCCGATGAAGAGCTCATCGCCATCGTCCTCCGGACCGGGACAAAGGCCTTCAACGTTCTGGACGTTGCCCGGGAGCTCCTCGTCCAACACGAAGGCCTGGCCGGCTTGAATCGTGCGACGGTTTCCGAGCTTGCCGCCGCGCGCGGGGTGGGGCCGGTGAAGGCCATCGACCTCAAAGCAGCGTTCGAGCTGGGGAAGCGTCTACTGACCCGCGCCCCGGAAGAACGCCCCCAGATCACCGGGCCGGAGGCCGCTTACGCGTTGCTGCGCGGAGACATGGGCTTCTTGGAGCAGGAAAGCGTCCGGGTTATCCTGCTGAACACCAAGAACCGGGTGCAGAAGATCTCCTCCGTGTCCGAGGGGAGCCTGAACAGCTCTATCATCCGTGTGGGCGAGGTGTTTAGAGACGCCGTACGCGAGCAGTCTGCTGCCATCGTCCTCGCGCACAACCACCCCAGTGGCGACACGACACCATCGGCCGAAGATGTCGCGATTACTCGAAAGGTCGTCGAGGCCGGGCGGCTCCTCGACATCGACGTCCTCGACCACATCATCATTGGTGGCCCAGGCGCCGCGTCGCCCGGGTGGACCAGTCTGCGCGAGCGGCGCTTGGGCTTCGATGTTAGCTGAGGCGCGGGGCCCGTTGTTATCGGTTTCCCAGGAGCATGCGGCGTGCTGAACGCTCTATTTGGGCTTCTCTCACGCGATATCGGCATCGATCTCGGCACTGCCAACACGCTCGTCCTCGTGCGCGGAAAAGGGATCGTCATCAACGAGCCGTCGGTGGTAGCCATCAATCGCAAGACGAAGCGGGTGCTCGCCATCGGCTCGGAGGCCAAGCGCATGCTAGGGCGTACCCCGGCGAATATCGTGGCGATCCGCCCCCTGAAGGACGGTGTGATCTCCGACTTCGACGTGACGGAGCGCATGTTGCGCTACTTTATTCAGCGCGTGCATGAGCAGGTAACGATTATCCCGAGACCGCGGATCGTGATCGGCATTCCCTCGGGGGTTACTGAGGTCGAGCGGCGGGCCGTGTACGACGCCGCCATGAGCGCGGGGGCGCGTGAGGCATGGCTGATCGAGGAGCCGATGGCTGCCGCCATCGGGGCGGGGCTGCCGATCACCGAGCCGAACGGGTGCATGATCGTGGACATCGGCGGCGGCACCACGGAGGTTGCTGTCATCTCCCTCGGCGGCGTCGTAGCGAGCCGATCGATTCGCATCGCCGGCGATGAGATGGACCAGGAGATTGTCGGCCAGATGCGCCAGCGTCACAATCTCGCGATTGGTGAGCGAATGGCGGAGGAGATCAAGATGACTGTGGGGTCGGCTCTAGCAACGCACAACGGAGCCGGCGTCGTGGTGCGCGGCAGGAATCTAAAGACCGGCCTCCCTGAGGAGAGGATGGTAACCTCTGATGAGATCGCCAGCGCGATCTCCCCATCTGTGAACGCGATCGTGGAGGCCGTGACTGACACCATCGACGAAACCCCGCCCGAGCTTGTCGCCGATCTCATGGCGCGGGGCATAACGATAGCGGGTGGCGGGGGGCTTCTCCCTCGCATGGATGAGCTCTTGAGCCAACGGACCCGCATGGCAGTGCACATCGCCGAGGATCCGCTGGCATGTGTGGTGCGGGGCACGGGAAAAGTGCTCAACGATATCGAGATCCTCCGCCGGGTAACGATCGAGCTTCAGAACGGCCGCCGAGCGCGCTGATGGTGCGGTGGGCGGTTAGCGAGTTGCCATGAATGCACGCAGAGGAAAGCCGAGGGCACTAGCGATGCTCGCCCTCGGGCTGGGCGGCATTTTCATCGCAGCGCCCGGTCCCGCCTCTCAGGCGGAGTCCATCGGTACCCGCGTGGTGGCCCCGCTGGAGTTCGGTCTCGCCCGCGCAGCGTCCGGGATTGGCCAGTTCATTGGCACCATCCAGCACGCGGGAGACCTCGCCGGGCAGAGCCAGGTGTACCGAGAACGCATCGATCGCCTGGAAGCCCAAATGGTGCAAATGCGGGAGCTCGAGATCGAGAACCGGGATCTCCGTGAGCTCCTCGGCTTGCGTGCCCGCGCTCCGGTCGGGAGTCTGCTGCCGGTCAGCGTCATTGCGCGGGACCCGCTCGGGGTGGTGCAGGCGGTTACTGTGGACCGTGGGTTGGACGACGGAGTGGTGTTGAATTCTCCGGTGATCGCCTGGAAGGGTGTAGTGGGCCGTGTTGTTGAGGCGCATCCCACCTCCGCGAAAGTACTGCTGGCCACGGATGTGAATAGCGCGGTGAGCGTGCGCATCCAGGATCCTGCATCGCGCGCGACCGGGCTGGCGCGCGGTGTAGGGGATGGGCGCATGCTCCTCCAGTACGTTACGCGCAGCGACGAGCTCCACACGGGTGACCTGGCTATCACGTCGGGGATCGGCGGTGTATTCCCGTCCGGACTGGTGGTCGGTCGGGTTGTCCAGGTGCGGCAGCGAGATTTCGAGGTTTTTCAGGAGGCGCTAGTGGAGCCGGCTGTGGATATGCGCAACCTGGAACGGCTTTACGTCCTGCTTGCCGTACAGGAGACCCCTCCTCCAGCGCGGGTCGAGGCCGGACACAACTGAGGGCCCGAATTGCTCTGGCTCACCCCCTTCTTGCTGCTAGCGACGCTCCTTGACTCATTGGCAGTACCGGGGGCGCTGCCGAACGGTGTACGGCCGGATCTCGTTCTCGTCCTTATTGTGGCCTGGGCGACGCTCCGCGGGTGGGAAGAGGGACTGATTGCGGGGCTTTTGGGGGGCTTCTTTGTGGACCTGGCGTCCGCCGTTCCCTTCGGCGTCAACATATTCCGTCTCGGGGCGCTCGGCCTCGGGGCGGGTCTTGTGATGGAGCGACTCGCGCGCACGAGTGTGATGGTCCCCGTGGTTGCGGCCATAGTCGGCTCGCTGCTTGGGTTCGTGCTCACGGTCGTCGCCCTCCAGGCGGCGCGGTGGCCGGTTGCGTGGGAGTATCTGCTCCTCTTCTCTGCGCTGCCCAACTCCGCGCTCACAGGGCTCGCCATGGCCATGGCGTTTCCAGGCGTTCGGCTGCTCGACCGAATCAGCGCGAGGCCGGCGGCCGAGGAGGGAGTCTTCTGAGCCTGCGCCCGCCGGGCCCCCGCTGGCGACAGACCGACCCTGTGCTCGCTTCGGCCTGCATGGCACTTACGGCCCTTGGCCTCGTCCTCGTGGCGAGCGCCACCTGGCGGTACTTTGAGGCGCCGACGCTCTTGGGAAACACGTGGTTCGTGAAGCAGTCCGGTTTTGCGCTGATTGGTGTGGCAGTCATGGCTTTGTGTTCCGCCACTCACCCGCGCCTTCTCCACATTCTGGCGTACCCCATCTACGGGGCGTCGTTAATCGCCCTTGTGGCGGTGCTCGTGATCGGCCACGGGTCCGGTGACTTCGGAGCGCAAAGATGGCTCGAGGTCGCGGGAATTCCCATACAGCCGTCGGAAGCGACGAAAGTGGCGCTCGTCATCGTTCTCGCCAGACTCTACGCAACGAGCCCGCCTGGGCCGAAGGTCTTGCTCCTCTCTGCGGCTGCCACCGCCCTGCCGACGGCCTTGATCTACCTCCAGCCAGACCTGGGCACGGCTCTGGTGCTCGCTGCGATCTGGGTCGGGATGGCGGGCCTCGCGGGAATACCCAAACGGTACTTGATCGCACTTGCAGGGCTGGCCGTCGTCGCCGCGCCGCTGGTCTGGCTGGGCCTCAAGGACTACATGCGCCAACGGGTGCTCATCTTCTTGAATCCGCAGGCCGACCCTCTTGATCAGGGCTACAACATCCTCCAAGCGCAGATCAGCATCGGCTCCGGCGGGATGTTGGGAAAGGGCCTCCTCGAGGGGACTCAAACCCAGCTGCGATATTTGCGCGTGTCGCACAGCGATTTCATCTTTTCGGTCCTGGGGGAGGAGCTCGGGTTCGTCGGCGCTGTCGTGCTGTTCGCCCTGCTGCTCGTGGTGCTGTTCCGGATCCTGCGCGCATTCGAGGAATCGAACGACCGGTTTGGAGCGATGGTCTGCGCCGGGGTTGCGTCGATGATCGCCTTTCAGGCGATTGCGAACCTGGGGGCGAACATCGGCCTCACACCCGTGGTTGGCATTCCCCTACCGCTGGTCAGCTACGGCGGGAGTGCGCTCGTAACACAACTGGCAGCAGTGGGCCTCGTGCAGGCGACGCTCGTCCGCCGCAGGTTGTACCGCTTCCAGGTGTGAGCCGGCACGCTTGCCGTGCGCCACCGGCGCGATGCTATAATCACCTGTGCCATCGCCGCACGTGCTTCGGAGCACACGAGCGTTGACGGAGGCGTGGGCGATTCGAAGGGGAGGCCGGACGGCTCTCCCCTTATGCGTGTGCTTGGTGAGGCTGTTCGCCCTGAATCGGCGATGGGTCGATGGCCTTTTTCCCCTCGCTTTCCCCCGTAGCTTCTGACGGAGGTTTTCTCTCCATGGTCCTCGCTCCTCGTATCTCCTCAACTGTCGCCCATCGAGGTCCTGAAACGCGCTTGTCCTTCGCCCGCATCCCAGAAGTCCTGCCGATGCCCAACCTGATCGACATCCAGCGGCGGTCTTTCCGGTGGTTTCTCGAAGAGGGCCTTGGGGAGTTGTTCGCGGAAATCTCGCCGATTCAGGACTTCACCAGCAAGAACATGGACCTAGAGCTGGCAGTACCGTTGCTCGATGAGCTGGGAGCGATCATCGCCTCGGGATACTCCTTCGGGGAGCCGAAGTACTCAGAAGAAGAGTGTCGTGAGGCTGACTCGACTTACGCGGCACCCCTCAAGGTACGAATGCGGCTCACTATCAAAGGCGAGATCGGCGAGATCAAGGAGATGGAGATCTTCATGGGGGATTTCCCCATGATGACCACCAATGGGACCTTCATCATCAATGGCGCGGAGCGGGTTGTGGTGAGCCAGCTGGTGCGCTCGCCCGGAGCCTACTTCACCCTCTCCGAGGATGCCACAAGCGGGCGCGCGCTCTGTATGGGGAAGCTCATTCCCAGTAGAGGCGCGTGGCTCGAGTTCGAGACCTCCAACAAGGATGTCCTCTCGGTCAAAGTCGACCGGAAGCGCAAGATCCCCTTGACCACCTTGCTCCGCGCGGTGGCGGCGGTGTCGCCTACCCCCGAACTGGCAAAGGGTACCGACGACGAGCTCCTGGCGCTCTTCGCCGAAGTGGATGACCACACGGACCATCACTACGTGCAGTCGACCATCGATCGAGACCCGGCCAAGAACAAGGCGGAGGCGGTCGTCGATTTCTATCGGCGCCTGCGGCCCGGGGACCCACCCACGGTAGATAACGCACAGTCGCTGCTAAGCTCGCTCCTGTTCAACTACCGGCGCTACGACCTGGGCCGAGTCGGCCGATACAAAGTGAACCGCCGACTCGACGTGTCGACGCCCCTCGCCGAGCGCATTCTGACTGCCCAGGACCTGATCGCGATCGTTCGCGAGATGATCTGCCTCAACAATGGGCGCGGCGACCCGGATGACATCGACCATCTGGGAAATCGGCGTGTGCGCGCAGTGGGCGAGTTGATCCAGAACCAGTTTCGCGTTGGCCTGCTGCGTATGGAGCGCGTCGTAAAAGAGCGCATGAGCATCATCGATCCACAGACGGCGACACCGTCGACCTTGATCAACATTCGCCCGGTCGTCGCAGCCATGCGCGAGTTCTTTGGCGGCAGCCAGCTCTCCCAGTTCATGGACCAGACTAATCCGCTCGCGGAACTGACGCACAAGCGGCGCCTCTCGGCACTGGGTCCCGGCGGCCTCTCGCGCGACCGGGCAGGCTTCGAAGTACGCGACGTGCACCACAGCCATTACGGACGCATTTGCCCTATTGAAACCCCCGAGGGGCCCAACATTGGCCTGATCGGCTCGTTGGCCACGTACGGGCAGATCAACGAATATGGGTTCATCGAGACTCCGTATCGCGTTGTCCATCGACAGGTGGATAACGTTCCGGACCAGAGCGTGGGAAAGACCCTTTCGCGCTCGGTAGTGGATCCGGCGCGTGGGACGGAGGTCGCTGCGGCCGGCACCGTCATCGACAAGAGGCTCGCGGCACGGTTGGGTCGGCTGCAGGAAGCGATACCGCGGCTGGACGTGCGGCCGACCGTAACGAACGAGATCCGCCTGCTCCCGGCCGATCAGGAGGAGAAATTCACGATCGCGCAAGCGAACGCTCGCCTGAACGACGATGGCAGTTTCGCGGATCAGCATGTATCGGTGCGGCGTGGGCCTCGCTTTCTCATGGAGGTGCCTGAACGTGTCGACTTCGTCGACGTTTCGCCGCACCAGATCGTGAGCGTCGCCACTGCCCTGATCCCCTTCCTCGAGCATGATGACGCCAACCGCGCGTTGATGGGCGCCAACATGCAGCGCCAGGCGGTGCCGCTCATTTCGCCGGACGCACCTTTGGTGGGTACTGGCATGGAGGTGCAGACGGCTCGCGATTCCGGCCACGTCATCCTGAGTGATGTGGACGGCATCGTCGAAACCGTAGACGCTAGCCAGGTTGTCGTCCGCGCGCTCGGGGGCAACGGGGCAGATGGCGCAGCCCGGCGGTACTCCTACCGGCTGCGCAAATACATGCGATCGAACCAGGGCACGTGCATGAATCAACGCCCCATAGTGCTCCAGGGGCAGCGGGTGCGCGCGGGCCAGCCGCTTGCTGACAGCTCCTCCACGTCTGGTGGAGAGCTCGCCCTTGGCCAGAACGTGCTCGTGGCCTTCATGTCGTGGGAAGGCGGGAACTTCGAGGATGCCATCATCATCAGCGAGAGCATCGTGCGTGACGACAAGTTCACCTCCGTGCACATTGAAAAGCATGAAGTGGAGGCCCGGGACACGAAGCTGGGGCCGGAGGAGATAACGCGCGACATTCCTAATGTCGGGGACGATATGCTCCGCGACCTCGATGAGGACGGCGTCATCCGCGTGGGAGCCGAGGTGAAGCCCGGCGACATCCTCGTTGGCAAGATCACGCCGAAAGGTGAGACCGAGCTGACGGCGGAGGAACGCTTGCTCCGCGCGATCTTCGGTGAGAAAGCGCGCGAAGTGAAAGATACGTCGTTGCGCGTGCCTCATGGCGAGCGTGGCCGTGTCGTGGACGTGCGTGTCTTCGACCGCGACAAGCACGCCGAGCTCCCCGCGGGCGTGCATCGCATGGTGCAGGTGGTCATGGCCCAGAAACGTAAGATCGCAGAAGGCGACAAGATGGCTGGCCGCCATGGCAACAAGGGCGTGATCGCGAAGATCCTGCCCGTCGAAGACATGCCCTTCCTGCCGGACGGACGGCCCGTAGAGATCATCCTCAATCCGCTGGGCGTGCCTTCCCGGATGAACGTCGGCCAGATTCTCGAGACGCACCTCGGATGGGCTGCCGAGGCGCTCGGCTTGTCGTTCGCCACCCCGGTCTTTGACGGCGCCAAGGAGCATGACATCCGCGCCCAGCTGCAGGCCGCCGGTCTGCCCGAAGACGGGAAGGAGTGGCTCTACGATGGGCGTAGTGGAGATCGGTTCGCCCAGCGTGTGACGGTGGGCTACATCTACATGCTCAAACTGATCCATCTAGTAGAGGACAAGATCCACGCGAGGTCGACTGGCCCCTACTCCCTGATCACGCAGCAACCCCTCGGCGGGAAGGCGCAGTTTGGAGGCCAGCGGTTCGGAGAGATGGAGGTGTGGGCGCTGGAGGCCTACGGCGCAGCACACACATTGCAGGAGATCCTCACCGTCAAGTCGGACGACGTCGCGGGTCGGGTGAAGACGTACGAGGCTATCGTCAAGGGTGAGGATGTGTTCCAGCCCGGCGTGCCGGAGTCCTTCAAGGTGCTCGTCAAGGAGCTCCAGGCCCTGGGGCTGGCCGTCGAGGTGCTGAACGAGGAGGAGGAAGGTATACCGCTTCTCGTGGACGACTCGTCCGACTACATCCCGTCCTTGGGCATCAACCTGACAGGGTACGAGCGCGGAGCGGACTGAGAGCTAGGATGTGCTGTTCTAGCGGGCGAGCATCCGGACACCGGGGGATGCGGATCATCCGCTCTGCCCAGGATCACACGTGGACTGAGGACTGAGAGGAGAGCGCAGGTGCTGGAAGTCAACAATTTCAACGCCGTGCGAATCAAGCTGGCGTCACCAGACCAGATCCGGCAATGGTCTCGCGGTGAAGTGCGAAAGCCGGAGACCATCAACTATCGAACTCTGAAGCCCGAGAGGGACGGGCTCTTCTGCGAGCGCATCTTCGGTCCGACCAAGGACTGGGAATGCTCGTGCGGAAAGTACAAGCGCGTTCGCTACAAGGGCATCGTCTGC
>CAYQJS010000045.1:0-4970 GCA_964417895.1 uncultured Chloroflexota bacterium
TCACCGTGCAGCCCACAGATCCCGAGCGCGTAGTCCTGGTTGACAGCAAAGGAAGGCTCTTTGGGGGCAGCTGACCAGCCGGGGGTGGTTCTCACAGCACGCAAGGGTGAAGCGCTCCCACCCGAAGGCTCTCGTCGCGACGGGCCGGATGGCGAGCTCGCGGCCCACCCCTGAGAGCCCGGCCGCGCCCCACCCCGAGGGTTATTGCTTTCCGCCGCAGAACTCGCCTACGCTTGCAGCAGCGGGTCGAAACAGTGGTCAGCATGGAGTCAAGATCGAGCTGGAAGGGACAGGAATGAAAAATATCGGAGTCCTGGCACTACTCCTGGCGGTTCTGGCAGCGATCGCTGCACTCGGAATGGGCACGGGCCTGGGCATGATGGGGCCGGGCATGATGTGGGGTTATGGAGCGCCGACGAGCGTCGCCGCCGGCGGTTGGGGCTGGGCAACGGCGATGGCGCTGGGCTGGCTCACCATGGTCGCGTTCCTCGGCGCCGTGGTTGTTGGCGTGATCTTCTTCGCCCGCTGGGTTGCCGGCGCCACGGAGCAGCCCGGGCGCGGCAACGAGGCCGAGCTGCCCCTTGCGATCCTAAGACGACGCTACGCGGCCGGGGAGATCGACGAAGCGACGTATGAACGGATGAAGCGCGAGCTGGCTGCGTGACCCGCGCCGACGAATGAACCAATGCATTGGGCGGGGCCAGAGGGCAGCAGGCACCCCATCGCGGCCGCGCTCGCTCGCAGTCGCGGCGCTGGCGGTGGCTCTGGCATGGCTCGTCGCCGGGCCAGGAACGGGGTCGGTGGCCATCCCAGCGCGCGCCGCGCAACCAGCCGGTGGCACGCAGATCCAAGAGGCAGGCCAGGTCACCGTCGCGGTTACCTGGCTCGATGCCAACGATGACCTCGCGTTCCGAGTGGTGTTGGACACCCACACCGTCGACCTTCGATCGGTATGATCTGGCCCAACTCGCCATCGTGCGCACCAAGCAGGGGGTCGAAGTTTCCGCTGTGGGTTGGGACGCGTCGGCGGGCGCCCATCACCGAGAGGGAACGCTCCGTTTCCCCGTGGTAACGGAGGACGGCGCGGCGATCCTGGGCGGGGAGACGCAGGGCCTCGAGCTCATCATTCGCGACGTGGCCGGTATCGCGGAACGCAGGTTTGCGTGGACGTGGTGACTGTCCTTCGAAGCACACCTCGTGAGAGGCTCCGCCGACGCGCGGGGCGAAGTCAGGGCGCCGCGGTCCGAGCGTCGCCTCCCCGCTTGACGACGCTGGAGCTCGTCAGCGTTCCACATCGCGCGAGCGAGCAGTACCGAGGCCTCGTAGATGAGACGCTCATCGACGAGGTTCAGACGCTCGGCGGTGAGCTGCGCGGCGTACGCGTGCTCCACATCAACTCGACGGCCGACGGTGGAGGCGTGGCGGAGCTCCTGAACTCGCTCGTACCACTGGAGCGGGACTGCGGTCTACAGGTTGAGTGGCGATTGCTCTGCCCCGACGAGCAGCTCTTCACGGTGACCAAGGGGTTTCACAACGCCCTGCAAGGGCAGCCCTCGCACCTGGACGAGGAAGGGAAGAGCATTTATCTCCGGCACAACGAGCACTGTGCGGCGATGCTCTCGCCCGACGCCTACGACGTCGTGATCGTGCACGATCCGCAGCCCGCCGCCCTCCCGTGGTTCTCCGCAGCCGGCGGTCCGGTCTGGATCTGGCGCTGTCACATCGATTCGTCGCAGCCGGATCCGGGCGTGTGGGCGTTTCTCCGTCCCTATGTCCAGCGCTATGACGCCGCGATTTTCACCATGAAAGAGTTCGTCCCGCCGGACCTGACGGGCCCCAGGCTGGCCTTCATCCCGCCGGCTATCGATCCTCTGTCGCCGAAGAACCGAGTCCTGCCCAGATACCTGGCCCGCGACGAGGTGGCGCACTTCGGTATCGATCTCGCCCGCCCTCTGCTCCTACAGGTGGCGCGGTTCGACCCATGGAAAGACCCACAGGGAGTGATCGATACGTATCACGCGGTCAAGCAGCAACTGCCGCAGACTCAACTCGCGCTCGTCGGTTCGATGGCAGATGACGACCCAGAAGGATGGGTGATCTACAGCCTGATTCGGAAGCAGGCCGAAGGCGATCCCGATCTTCATATCCTGACGAACCTGAACGGCGTGGGCGCTCACGAGGTGAATGCATTCCAGCGGGTGGCGGATGTCGCGATTCAGAAATCGATTCGCGAAGGTTTCGGCCTGGTTGTCTCGGAAGCGGTGTGGAAGGAGACGCCCGTCGTTGGGGGGAATACGGGCGGCATCCCCTTGCAGATTCAGAATGGGGTCGGTGGCTTCCTCGTCAGCACGGTCGAGGAATGTGCGGAGCGGACCCTCTACCTCCTGGCCCACCCCGATGAGGCCCACGAGATTGCGCACCAGGGATACGAGCGCGTACGAGCCCAGTTTCTCATGCCGCGGCTCTTACGCGACGAGCTGAAGCTGATCCGATTAATGCTTGCCGGGAGTTGAGGTGGGGCCTGCGCTTGTAGTGTGGAGTCCGCGACAGCGGATTCCACAGCTCAGGGGAGGTGGCAGTATGGCCCGACGAGTTCTCGTGTCGATCGCGGTACTCGGCCTGCTGGCGACCCCCGTTTTCGGCCGTTTTCGCGCAGGGTATGATGATGGGGCCCGTATCCGCCAGCCAGCACCCTGCCCTCGGGCTCATCCTTACGGACGCGAACGGAATGACCCTGTACACGTGGGAGGGCGACCCCGCGCTGGCCAGCAACTGCTACGACGATTGCGCAACGGCCTGGCCTCCCCTGCTCGTGGATGAGACGACCGCGGCGAGTGTAATGAGCATGATGATGGGTGGGTTCGGTGCGGCCCAGCGCAGAGACGGGAGCTACCAGCTCACCTACAGCGGGTGGCCGCTCTACTACTTCTCACGCGACACAGCACCGGGCGACGCGTTGGGAGTGGGATTGAGAGGCTTTGGCGCTCTCTGGTCGGTTGTGAGTCTGGACCCCATGATGATGGAGGGACATTAGCATCGCCATTCCGCAAGCTACTGAGGGCCGTTCGCGACCGTGGGCGGCCTCGCGAACCCAAATTTCGTGGGTCCTTGTATGTGCGCTCCTTGCCCACCTGCTGCTAATGGCACTGGCCATCCAAACGGCGTCGGCCGCTCCCCACGTGGGGGCCATCTCTCCGGATGGTGGGATGCTTGACCATAAGCATTTGGGCCGGGCAGGGCCCGCTGACCTGAACACTACTGCCCACGGCACGCACTGCAACGCGGAGCCCGCGTCCACCCCGGATTTGGCCGTCCGTCTGACGGTAGACGCGCCGCCCACGGCAGCGATCGCGCCAGACTCGACATCGCGTCCGCTGGCAGCGGCCATTGGCCCACCCATCCTCCTCCGCAGCCGGGCCTTCCTGCAGGTGTTTCGTAACTAGAGGAACCCTGTGGCGCAGGTTCCGCGTCCGTTCCGAACTACACCGAACGATGGAGGGTATTGTGATGAACTGGTTTCGTGCTCCCCTTACGCTCGCCGCGGCGGGCGCCATTTTGCTGCTCGGCATTGGGCTCGGGGCTGGCTGGGGCCGTGGCCTGCGTGCGAGCGCGCAAGGGGGCGACCCGCTGTCATCGGCCACCTTGATGGAGCTGCCCATCCGCCTTACGCAATCGGCCCAGATCCGACCGACCGGCCAGGTGAAGAGCTTCGAGCTGACCGCCCGCCCCACGACCTGGGAGGTGTTGCCCGGCGTGACAACCGAGGCTGTTGCGTACAACGGGCTGGTGCCAGGCCCGACGATCCGGGTCACCGAGGGCGACACGCTCCGCGTCATCCTCAGGAACGAACTGGATCAAGAAACATCGATCCACTGGCACGGGCTGCACGTCCCGAACGCCATGGATGGCGTCCCGGGGGTCACCCAGGCCCCGGTTAGACCCGGTGAGACCTTCACCTACGAGTTCATGGCCTCCCACGCTGGGACGTTCATGTATCACCCGCACATCAACTCCGTCGCTCAGATCGACCGGGGGCTGTACGGGGTTCTCATCATCGACCCGCAGACGCCCGACCCGACGCGCTTCGACCGCGAATTCACAATGATGCTCGGAGCATGGCAAATCCAGCGGTCAACGCAGCCCGGGCCCGCGGCCCCCGCGATGGCGGATCACGGAATGGGCATGGGCGCGGGCGCGAGTATGGGCATGGGGATGGGCATGGACTACAACTACTTCACCATCAACGGCAAGGCATTTCCTGCATTGGACCCATGGCCGGTGAGGGAGGGTGAGCTCATTCGGGTGCGACTGATTAACATCTCGAATCTGACGCATCCTATGCACCTCCATGGGCAGGACTTCAAGGTGATAGCGAAGGATGGTGAGCCGCTGCGCGAGCAGCTCGTTGCGAACACTCTCAGCGTCGGCGCGGGTGAGACCTACGACATCGCGTTCCTGGCCAACAACCCGGGCAGCTGGATGTTTCATTGCCATGAGCTCCACCACACGGAGAACGACGGAGTGGAGCCGGGCGGGCTGATGCAGCTCATTCAGTATGAGGGCGCGCCTCGGCCCGCGGCGCTCCCGCCGATGGACCCCGGCGGCCAGCATGGTGGCCACTAGAGGTGCCGATTCTTGGGCAGCCGATGATCTGGGCACGCCGCCAGGCTCCTCGGGAAACTCGCGCGTCCGCCCCATGGGGCTGGAAGGCGGTAGCCACCGCTCAGAGACGCAGAGAGCGATGCCGCCCTTCCAGGTAGTGGGCGGCGCCCCGGTGGAACCGCCCTCCGAGATATCGCGGCGCTTCGTTGGGGCCGCGTAAGCTAACTAAACGAAAACTGGGTCGTGGAGGCCGCAATGCATGGGGAATCGGCCACAGACGAAGCCGGGGCGAAAAGGGGCGGGCGGAGTTTTCTGCGCTCGAGGACGGGACTCGCACCGGTTCGCCAGCGTCGCGCATCGCCGCCAAC
>CAYQJS010000045.1:4980-28269 GCA_964417895.1 uncultured Chloroflexota bacterium
CGGGACTCGCGCTGGTCGGCTTTCTCGCGGTGGCCGGCTTCTTTCTGCTGACCGAGCACACCGCGCACGTATTCGGCGCGCTCCCCTTCATCCTCCTGCTCGCCTGCCCTTTGCTGCACCTGTTTCTTCATGGCGGGCATGGGGCAAGCCATTCGGGCCACGCGGGGACTCAACAGCCGGGGAGAGAGGCGAGATGAGCCAAGAGATCCCTGCCTACGGCCTTTGGCTGCTCGTCGCGATCAACGCGGCAATCTTCATCATCTTCGCCTTCAGCTTCACGCGCCCCCGCACGGCTCGCGACTGGCGGTCCCTCGGCGCGTTTTCGGCGTTCGTGGTCGCGCTTTTCACTGAGATGTACGGGTTCCCGTTGACCATCTACGTGCTCTCCGGCTGGCTCGGCAGCCGGTTTCCCGCGGTGGATCTGCTGACCCACGACGCCGGCCACCTCTGGTCCACCCTCCTCGGGTGGCAGGCGGACCCCCACCTGAGCCCATTCCACCTCTTGAGCTACGCTTTGATCGGAGGCGGATTCATTCTCCTCTCCGCCGCCTGGGACGCTCTCTTCAGGGCCCGCCGGCAGGGCAAGCTAGCGGAGACTGGGCCCTACGCCCGCCTCCGCCACCCACAGTACGCGGCCTTTGTGATCGTCATGCTGGGCTTTCTCCTGCAGTGGCCCACGCTCCTCACCATTCTCATGTTTCCGGTGCTCGTCGCCATGTACGTGCGGCTGGCGCGTCAGGAAGAGCGCGACATGCTCGTCGAGTTCGGAGCGCAGTACGCTCTATACGCCGCTGCCACACCCGCGTTCTTTCCCCATCTGATGCGTCCCGCGCGGGTCGGGCCTGCTCGTCCGCGCTAGCGCTTCTCGAGAAAGCGTCGTGGGTCGCGCTCAAACATGCGTTTACAGCCAGGGGCGCAGAAGTAGTAAGTCTGGCCCTCGTGCTGCGCGGTGTTTCTGGCAGTCCGCTCGTCGACGTCCATCCCACACACCGGGCATTTCGCCATCATCCCACCTCCTCGCGGGTTGCAACTCCCCTACGGCTCTTCGCTGCGGCAAGGTCGCGGTTGCTCGATCATCCACCGTCCTACCTTCCGGGGTAGTCGCGATGGACGCGCCCCGCGCCCGCAGGCGGGAGCAGAGACTATCCGGCCCTGTCGTCCCTAACCACCCGCGCAGCCATGTCCCGGGGTGCTCGTCGCCGGGTACTCTGCAGCTGCGAAGATGCGCCTCTGGGGGAATTATGGCAGCCCTCGCCGTCATCGAACGGTCCACGCGCCCCAGCACAGGGAGGACCCCGGCAGACGGGCCCCCGATCGCCGCCCGCGAGAGCGCTGCGCTACGCTCGCGCGCCATCTGGCGAGCCGCATCGCCGATACTGCTGATGCAGACCAGTGGGCCATCATCGTGGTTGGGCTCGAAGGGGCTGGCCCCCCGACTTCGAGGAGTTGGTGCCTCGTCGCTGCCTCGAAGGGCTAAACCTCGGGCGGCCGGCCCGCTATCGAATGACCCTGGTCCTCCGCGCGGATGACCGAGACCTCGGTATCGTGCGCCTCGGCACTCTGCGACCGACGGGCTTCTCCCACCTGGACGTTGCGCGGGCGCGCGCGGCAGCGGAGGCCGCGGCGGATGACATGAGCGAGGAGCTCTGCAGGTCGGGGCTGCAGCCGACTCGGGTGGCACTGGAGGCCGAGGCCACTGATGCGAAGCAGGGAGTCGTGATCCTGGACGAGCTCGAGCGGATAGTCGTGGTGAGCCCGGTGGCAGAGCGGCTCCTGGGCTGGCACTCCGAGGACGTGGTCGGCGCCCCGTGCGCATCCGTCTTCGACTGCCGCGATGCAGACGGGGCGTCCCTCTGTGGCCGGTGCGGCCTGCTGGGGATATTCGAGCGCCAGGAGGTCTCCGCTCCGGTCTTCATGCGCATGGCAGACGCACACGGGGGACGCCAGGAGGTGAGCACGAGCTTCTGGTACCTGCCCCCGGCCGGACGGATCAACGAACCTCGGGCGATGGCGGTGCTGCGAAGCGCTGAGCAGCCGACGGCGCCGCTCCAGTCGCGCGCAGGGTAGGGCCCGCTAGCGGCCGGCTATTGGAGGTTGCACTCGGCACGCGTTGAATGCTGATATAGAAGGGATGCATTCCGTGTTGCGCTGGCGGCATGATAGGAAATGCTGTGCGCATACATGTGGAGACGGAGTCAGCCGCCCCGATCAGCGTGGGGGGCGTCACGGTTACGCCTCGGTCGCAGGCGCTGATACTGAGCTTCCCGTTTGGCCAGCTCGTATGGAACCGGCCCACCGAAGTTGTGGTTGAACGCGACGGACGCACAGAGCGCATCCGGGTGGTCGACATCAGTCGCGCATTCCAGTTGGGCCTGTACGCGCTCGCGGCCGCCCTGGGCGTTGCCATCGCGGTGGGCAGCGCCCGACGCGCACGCAGGGCAGCGTAAACCCCGCGCCCACATCAACGGAGGTCATCGATGAGCGACGCACTGAGTGACTTGATCAGCTCGCTCGACCGGACCCAGGAACAGGCCATGACCGCGACGCAGAGCATCTTCTCAGCTACGCGCGTCGGCGCGGTGTACGGCGATCCCATCCAGGCCGGAGACTACACCATCATTACCGCCAGTGAGGTCGTCGCCGGGAGTGGATTTGGCTTCGGCCGAGGAATGGGCTCAGCGCCTGCGAGCGCCTCGTCGTCGAACGGTGAGGCGGCGAAAGCGACGGAGGCGACCGGTGGCGGCGGCGGTGGTGGCGGCGGCGGTGGATCAACGGCCCGGCCTGTGGCGCTGATCGTTATCGGCCCGAATGGAGTCGAGGTCAGGCCTGTCGTCGACGTCACGAAGATCGCGGTGGCTGCGTTGACCGCCTGGGGTGCGGCGCTCCCAACGCTCGTCAGAATCGGGCAACTCCGCAAACGCTAACGGCGGAGAGGCACCCCCCGCCGGCCGACGAACAGCTTGAAAACCTCGAACCAGAGGACGCTCAGCAGGCCCGCGCCAAGCGCTGCCGCCACGTCGATGGTGTTCAGCGGCGCAAACCGGAAGAGGTCCCGGAGCCCGGGCACGTAAAGCACAAGGGCGAGCAGCGCGATCGCCCCGCCGGCGACGATCCTCAGCACCCGAGTTGGCGCGCCCAAGGCCCCGAAAACCGTCCGCGACCAGGACCGATTCGTCAGGATCAGGGCCAGGTTCGCGATCACGAGCGTTGCGAACGTCAGCGCGCGTGCCTCCGACTCGCTTCGGCCCTGAGAAAGCGACAGGGCGAGTATGCCCACCACCAGAGCGGCCACGCCTGCGCCCTGGAGGAGACTCAGCGCGATCATGCTCCTGCTAAAGAGCGGCGCGTTGGAGTCGCGCGGGGGGCGGTGCATGATATCCACCTCGTCGGGCTCGGCCTCGAAGACGACCGATGAGGCTGGATCGATGATCAGCTCCAGGAACACGATGTGCACCGGCAGCAGCACCAGCGGCCACTGAAGCAGGACCGGCGCCAACGCCAGGCCCGCGATGGGGACGTGAATCGCCAGGATATAGGCCATCGCCTTGCGCACGTTATCGAAGATGCGGCGGCCGAGCCGGATGGCCTTTACGATGGAGGCGAAGTCATCGTCCAGCAACACGAGGGCCGACGCCTCCCGGGCCACGTCCGTCCCGCGTCCGCCCATGGCGATGCCGATGTGAGCCGCCTTGAGGGCGGGCGCATCGTTGACACCGTCTCCGGTCATCGCCACCACTTCGCCGTTGGCTTTTAGTGCGTTCACGAGCCGCAGCTTCTGGTCAGGGACGACCCGCGCAAAGATGTTCGCCGAGCCCACGCGCTCGCGAAGCTCGCTGTCGCCGAGGCGCTCGATTTCGACGCCTGTCACGATCTGGTCGAGGGGGCCGAGCCCGATCTGGCGAGCGATCGCTCGGGCGGTTGCCGGGTAGTCCCCGGTGATCATCACCACCCGAACACCGGCGGTTCGACATTCGTCGAGCGCCTCCGGGACGGTTGGGCGGAGTGGATCTGCCAATCCCACGAGCCCCGCGAGCGTGAAGGGGAAGCCTGCCGGGTCGGTGGGCCAGCCGGGCCCCTCATAGATCGCCTGCGCGACGCCGATCACGCGCAAGCCATCGTCCGCCATCCTGCCAACTTGCTCCTGGAGAGCTCTGGTGGCCGCCGCGTCCAACCTGCAAATCGCCGCTATCGCTTCCGGGGCCCCCTTAGCCGCGACCAGAAACGGGCGGTCCCCGTCAGAGGTCTGCCACACGTGGGTCATCACGAGCAGGCCCGGCGTGAGCGGGTACTCATGCACCAGCTTCCAACCGGCGACGCGCGTCGGCGTGCCACCCAGGCAGCGCTGGCCCAGCTCTTCCAACGCCCGCTCCATCGGGTCGAGGACGTCGACCTCGCTGGCTAACATGCTGATGCGCACCAGATCGAGGATCGGCAAGGGCAGGGCGTCGGTGGGCCCCTCCACGTTGCGCAGCTCATCGCCCGCGAACAGCGTGCGCACTGACATGCGGTTGAGAGTGAGCGTGCCCGTCTTGTCGACGCAAAGCACCGTCGCTGCGCCCAGCGCCTCCACCGCGGGCGGCCTACGCGTCAGCACCCGCGCCTGGGCGATGCGCCACGCGCCCAGGGCGAGGAAAACCGTGAGGACGACGGGGATCTCCTCGGGTATGAGCGACATTGCGAGGGTGATGCCGACCAGCAGGCCAGTCAGCCAGTCCAGGCGGGTGGCGCCGTACACGATAACGACAATGGTGCAGACGAAGACGGCCAGCAGGCCGACGGAGCGAGCCAGCCGAGCGCTTTGAGCCTGCAGCGGTGTCTGCTCAATTTCGACTTCCCGAATAGCTCTGCCGATTCGCCCCAGTTCCGTGCGGGGACCGGTCGCCTGGACCTCGGCTAACCCCTGGCCTTGTACAACCAGCGTTCCTGAATAAACGAGGGGCGTGTCGTCGCCTCCCGGGGGACTGGGGGGGATGGGATCGGCCGAAGCGACCTTCCGTACGGGCACCGACTCCCCGGTCAGCAGCGACTCGTCCACGGCCAGATCGGCGGCGGACCGGAGGACACCATCGGCGGGTACGCGGTCGCCGGTGGATAGGATCACGAGGTCCCCGCGCACGACTTCGCGCCCAGGAATCCGCCGCCGCTCGCCGTCGCGGATGACCAGCGCGCGTGGGCTTGACAGGTCGCGGAGGGCCTCGAGCGCTCGCTCCGTGCGGCGCTGCTGGTAGAAGGTGATGCTGATGATGAATGCGATGGAGGCTAGCAGCAGGAGCGCTTCTTGTAGATCGCCCAGGACCAGATACACGCCGCCCGCCGCGACGAGCAGCAGGATCATCGGCTCACGCACAACGTCCAGGGCGATAGCGAGGGCGTGGCGTGGGCGGGCAGAGCCCAGCTCGTTATAGCCGTCCTCGAGCAGTCGCGCGGCGGCATCCGGCGTCGAAAGACCGGAGCGCGTGCCGGTCGCTGCGGACGCCGGTCGTCCCTCCCCTGGAACAGGGAGGGCGCTCATGACCGCGGTCTACACACGGGGCGCATCGCGCCATCATAAGACAGCCACGAGCGGAGCGGCGCCCTACCCACCCTGAGAGGCGTGGCGGCGAGGATAAGGCCAGGCCAACTCAAGACACGGGCCAAATGCCGGCCGCGTGGACGAATCCCAGGCGTCAGGAAGCGCGCGCAGCGGGCGACATTCCTTCTTCGAGCCAGCCAGCCAGGGTGCGGCATAGGCAGAGCAGCTGTGCTGAGAGATCCAACTCGGCCGGTCCCATCGCGCCGGCCGAGAGCGAATCATGAAGCGCCCGCCGCTCTTGAGTGGAGTGATCGGCGAGGTCGTTGACGGCCTCGTAGAACAGCGTAGCAGGCGACATCCATCGAACGCCTTCAATCTGGCACAGCTGAGCCGCGTCGCCCGAATGCGTTGCAAGCAAGTGCATGAGGTAGTCCCGCCCCCGCTGGTCCAGGAGGCCTTTCGAGAGACCCGCGCCGTCAGAAAGCTCCCACAGGAGCTGCGCCTGGGTCAGCTCCGGATGCTGTTCGCGAGTCCGGTCCAGGAGGTCACGCCAGCGGCTTCGGAGCCTATCGATGGGGCCGAGCCAGGCGCAGCCGCCGAGTTGGAAGTCGGCCCAGGCGCGTCCGAGCTGGCGCCAGGCATACGCCAGCGCCTGGCACTCGCGGCAGCGGCAGACCTCCTCGATGTCGCCGAGGCTCGTTCGCTGGTGCTGGAACGCCTTCTTGACGCGTGGGGCGAGGCGAGATCTGGGGTTCGCCTTGACCGCCTCGAGAAAGGCGTACTCCATGCCCATGAGGCCCATCCGGTGGAGATGCTCGGCGCGAGTCAACCGGCGACTCATAGCTTAGGCGTGAGAGAGCACGGGAACCACAACCGATCGGGTGGTTTGCATGGCTCACCCGCGAGGGGCGCGCATCCCACCCCGAGGGGCAGGTCCGAAGGCCGATCCCGGGCGCGAACCCACCTTTTGAGCTTTCACTGGGCCGCCACTGCGCCCTCTTCGCGGGGGTGGCGCGATTCGTCGGCGCGGCAGAGGCAGTGACTACGCAAATGGGTCTGCCGGCTGGCGCTACCCTCCTCCGTCTCATCGGTCGGTTTGTCCAACTACCCCGTGGGGCGTGGCCGCGATCTTCAAACCTCCGTACGCTGAGAGAAACGGGCGAGAAGCGCCCCGAGGAGGGCAGCGGATGAGAGAGCAGCTTGCGCGGTCCTATCGCAGGCCTCTCTTCTTCGATCGCCGGGAGGCAGGGCGGCGGCTCGCGGAGCGACTAGATGCGCATCGAGGGACGGATGTCCTCGTCCTGGGTATCCCCCGCGGTGGCGTTCCTGTGGCAGCGGAGGTGGCGCAGCGTCTCGATGCCGACCTCGACATCGTGGTGGCGCGCAAGCTCGGTGCGCCCGGAGCGCCGGAGTTCGCAATAGGGGCTGTGACCGCCAATGGCGGGCTCTTTCTCAATGAGGATGTCCTCGGCGGCTTTCAGCTGGCTCCGGCGTACCTGAACACAATCGTCGCCAACGAGCAGGCCGAGGCCCACCGGAGAGAGGGCCGGTTACGGGGGCTTCGCCCGAAGGCGCCGATCGAGGGGCGGGTCGTGATTGTGGTCGATGATGGAATGGCGACCGGCGCGACGATGCGCGCGGCCGTCCGGTCGGCGCGAAAGGCTCTTCCGGAGCGGATCATCGTCGCGGTGCCCGTCGGATCGCGCGAGTCCTGCGAGGAGATGCGCAGTGACGCCGACGAGGTGGTGTGTCTGTACCAGCCAGAGCCATTTTTCGCGGTGGGCCTGCACTATGGACGCTTCGACCCGACCGAGGATGAAGAAGTGCGGCAACTGCTGCACGAAGCGAACGTTCGCCGCGCCGAGCCCGAGAAGCAAGCGAGCTAGCATCGCCGGCTCGGAACGGAGCACCAAGTGGAGCTAACGGTATTCGCTGGCTCTGCCAATGGCCCGCTGGCGCAGGCCGTGGCGAACACACTCGGCGCGCGGCTAGGGCACCTTACGCTCAACCGTTTCCCGGACGGCGAGCTGCACATCGAGATAGACGAGACCATCCGCGCGCACGACGTGTTCGTCGTCCAGCCGGCGAGCGCACCGGTGGGCGAGCACCTCCTCGAGCTCCTGCTTATTGCCGATGCCTGCCATCGCGCTGGCGCGGCGCGCGTCACGGCTGTGATCCCCTACCTGGGGTACGCGCGCCAGGATCGCAGGGCGAACGGTCGCGAGCCGGTAGCAGCGCGCGTGGTCGCCGATCTCCTGCAGGCAGGGCGCATCGACCGCATCGTCGCCGTGGACCTCCACGTTGTGTCGCTGGAGGGCTTCTTCGCCATTCCTCTGGAGCACTTAAGCGCCGTCCCCCTGCTCGCAGAGGCGGCCCGCGCGACAGTCGGCCCCGAGGCGGTGGTCGTGTCGCCGGATCTCGGGGCGGTCAAGCTCACCGAGCGGTACGCCGCTCTGCTGCACCTACCCGTCGCTATCGTCCACAAGACGCGCGTCAGCGGCGAGGAGGTGCGGGCGGAGCGCGTGGTGGGCGACGTGCTGGGTCGTATCCCACTTATCGTGGACGACATGATCAGCACCGGAGCGACGATCGAGGCTGCCATCAGCGCCCTCCTGGCGGCGGGCGCTCGGCCCGAGGTCACCGTCGTGGCGACCCACGCCCTCCTTGTGGGGACGGCCGCGCAGCGGCTCGCGGCTCTCCCCATCCGGCGTCTGATCGCGACGGACAGCGTAGCGATCCCGGAGGGTCGGAGGCTCCCATTAGAAGTGGTCAGCATCGGCCCGCTGCTCGGCGAGACGATCGATCGACTCCATCGCGGGCAATCGCTGGGGGACTTGATAGCGCACCGGTAGTCGAGGGAGTGATGATGACATGTGCACTCATTCATTAGCCCGCGGCTGCAAGACTCCGCTCGTTCGACAGTGCGGCCGTGCTCCTAGGCGAAAATGCCCATAGCCAGCGAGGAGGTTTCCTGATGAGGGTTCTAATTCTTATGCATCGTGTCCGAATCCGAGCAATGCGGCTTCTGGTTGGCGCTGCCAGCCTGCTGGTCGTTCTGGGGCTGACGGCCCCGCGAGCCCTCGCATTCGACTTTCGGGGAGCCGAGGAGATTGTCGTGCGCGCAGGAGACGTGGTCGACGACGATCTGTACGTGTTCGGAGAGCGTGTAACGATCGACGGCACGGTGCGCGGCGACGTGATTTTCGCCGGCAGGGCACTTACGGTCAACGGTACGATCGAGGGCAGCCTGATCGCCGCTGGCCAGAGTCTGACCATCAACGGGACTGTCCGAGACAGCGCGCGACTGGCCGGACAGGCTGCGCTGCTGGGCAGCACCGCGAGAATCGGACGCGACGTCCTTTTCGGCGGCTACAGCCTCGAGCTGAGGGCGGGGAGCACCGTTGGCCGCGACGCTGCAATCGGTGGGTACCAGGCCCGGCTAGCCGGCACTGTCGGTCGCAATACGTCGGCAGGGATTCAGGCCCTGGAGCTGAGCGGTACGTTCGGAGGCAATGTCGAGGCCCAGGTCGGCGATGGTGATGCCGGGCCTCAGCCTCAGTTCTTCATGCCACTGCCTGAGGGCCTCGCGATTCCCTCTGTCGCTCCGGGACTGACAGTCAGCGATACCGCGCAGATCGCCGGCCGGCTTGCCTACACGGCACGAGAACCGTTTCCGATCCGCGGGCGAGTGGCGGGAGGGACGGTCTTTACTCGCCGTCCCGTGGAGGCGCCGGAGCCCACTACAGCTGGTTCGGTGTTCGTCGAAATCGCGCGGCGATTCGTCGCGCTCGCGGTCATCGGCCTGCTGCTCGTCTGGCTGGCACCGGTCTGGGTCCGTCGCCTCGGCGACACCATGCGAGCCCAGCCGTTGCCCGCCGTCGGCTGGGGTCTCGTGGCTGCGGTGGCGTTCCTTGGCACGGTCATCCTTGGTTTCGTAGGCACCATCATCCTCGCCGGGATCTTCGGGGTTGCTACGCTGTCGAGCCTGTCGGCGCTGGTGATCGTGCTGGGACTGCTCGGCGAGGCAATCCTCGTCACCGCCGTCATCATCTACGGCAGCTTTGTCGCACAGGCGACAGTGAGCTACCTGGGCGGGCGCTGGCTGATGGAGCGCGCGCAGCCGAACCTGGCGGATCGCAGGGCCGCATCGCTGCTTCTGGGCGTGGCGGTCTTCGTGGTCATCACCGCCATACCAGTCGTCGGTGGGATCATCGGCCTGCTGGCCGCGCTCCTCGGCCTGGGGGCAGGCTGGATCCTGGCGCGGGAGGGCTTCCGTCCCGCGCCAGCAGTCCCCGCCGTCGGCTGAGGCACGCCGTCTTCAGGGGGCGATCACCTTCGCCCCGGGGCGCCTCCTCTCCTGACGGGAAGCCTACGCAGCCGGCGTTCGACGCTTGCGGCGGGGTGCGACGCGGCGAACCATGAGGAGGATTGCCGGGTCGTTCTCCCAGAGTCGCGCGACGTCGTCCATGCTGACCATGCCCACGGGATGGCGATCGTCGATTACTGGCAAGCGGCGAATGCGAAGGTCCCTGAAGATAGCCGCCGCCTCGTCTACCGTGGCGTTGGGCGCCAGGGCCACTGGCTCCGCCGTCATGATGCGATGTACTTGGGTAGCAGTTGGCGAAAGGCCAGTGGCCATGCACCGCAGGATGATGTCACGGTCGGTGACGATGCCGACGAAAACGTCATCTTCACACACAGGGAGCGCGCCTACGTCGTGCAGCGCCATCATCTCGGCGGCGAACTGCACCGTTGCGCTGGTCCTAACTGTGACGACAGGCTGACTCATGATGTCCTGGACTCGCATACTCCACCTCCGAGCGATCATCGATCCACACCTGGGAGGTTAGTCCCAACCGCCTGTCTGCGCGACGGGTTTCGGGGTGGTCTTTGCCGATGAGTGTGGATGGCCCGGTCCTACTCGAAGGGGTAGCTAGCCTTTACGCGCCCGGCCTTCGCGGGGCGGTAGCTCGGCGCGGCAGGAGATCGGCGAGGTTCGTGACCCCCCACACCAACCCTCCCCCGCAAGGGGGGAGGAGGCAGCCTTCCCTCCCCCTCGACGGGGAAGGGCGAGGGAGGGGGTGACGCACCCGCCGACGCAGGTGTCACGAAGCTGCGCGACGCTGTGCCTCACTTTGATCGCTCGGCCCGGTGGTCAGTCTTTGCCGTCGATGCGACAACGCAAGGGGCGCTGTCGTGGCTCCATCAAGCGTCATCCGGCGCGCCGACCGATTGGCCGACGGGCGCAACTGGTTCTATGATGACCTCCGAAAGAATCGTCTTGCGGATAAGGAGGTTCTTCGCATGCTGATTGCCCTACGGCATTTGCTGGCGCTTGTTCTCTGCCTCGGGATTGTTGTCGGATGTTCGCCCGGGCAGCCGGCGCCGCCCGCTCGCCCCGAGAGCGGCGGCAGCCAGGCCGAGGCGGCCCCGAGCGCCCCCAAGACCCTCACCATCGGCATGAACCGCGAGCCGACCGGATTCGGCCCGCACCAGGCCACAGACACCAACCTGACGCCGCTCTTTCTCGCCACTCTGATCAAGTACAAGGTGTGGGACAACAACTTCCAGCCCTGGCTTGCTACGGATTTGCCATCGATCGAGAAGGGCACCTGGAAGGTGTTCCCCGATGGCCGCATGGAGACGACGTGGCCGCTCCGACGCGACGTCAAGTGGCATGACGGCGCGCCCTTCACTGCCAGGGACCTGGTGTTCGGGTGGCAGATAGTCACGGACCCCCAGTTCGCCGCCATCGAGGCCGACATCCCCCGCAGGATGGAATCGGTTACGGCGCAAGACGACTACACGCTGGTGATTGTGTGGAGGGACCTCTTCCCACAGGCGAACCTGCTCGTTCGAGGGGGAATGACGCCGCTCGCGCGCCATCTGCTCGAGGCCGACTACCAGCGTGAGCCCACCACGTTCGCCGCCCACCCCTACTTCACAACCGCCTACGTGGGCACCGGCCCCTACCGCGTGACTTCGTTCGAGCCGGGGATCAGCATCCGCTTCGACGTCTTCCCCGGCTACTTCCTCGGCCGCTCCAAGATCGATACGATCGTCTACAAGGTGATCTCCGACCAGAACACTGCCCTCGCCCAGATCCTCGCCAACGACGTCGACGTCACCATGCGGTCGGCGATCGGCCTCAACCCGTCGCTGACGGCGAAGGACCGCTGGGAGGCGAACGGAGAGGGCGTCGTCCACCACGTGGCGACCGGCTGGCAGGGCGTGGGCCCCAGCTGGCGCAACCCATTCTTCGACGACATCCGGGTCAGGCGCGGCATGCTCCACGGGATCGACCGCCAGGAGATCGTCCAATCCCTGTTCTTCGGGCTCACCAGTGTGCCGGACACCAACATCCGCCCCAGCGATCCCCTCTTCTCCGAGGTCGACCGCCGGGTTATGAAATATGCCTACGACCCGAATCGGGCGCGGGCCCTCCTGGCCGAGGCCGGCTGGCGGCCAGGCGCTGACGGCATCCTGGTGAATGCGCGCGGTGACCGCTTCTCGATCGACGCGCGGGCCAATACTGGGGATCGCGAGACCGAGGCCATCCAGGCCGCCGTGCTGGACAACTGGCGCACCCTCGGGATCGAGTCGCAGGTGAACAACCTGCCGCGGCGAACCATGGATGAGCCGGCAGTGCGCGGCAGCTGGCCCGGCGCCTGCTTCTGCGGGGCGGTTGGGGGAAGTCTGGAGCCGAACGATCCGCTGTACCGCGACCTGCACAGCCGGTTCATCCCCACCCAGGAAAACGGTTGGGTCGGCGACAACCAGGAAGGCTGGCGGGGCGCCGATGCCTTGCTGGAGCAGTGGGCGCGCGAGTTGGATACGCCGAAGCGCGAGCAGCTGCGATTGCAGGTTGCCCTCCGCTACGCCGAGGACCTCCCTGCTCTGCCGCTGGTGTTCAACGTCGAGATCACGACGGTGAAGAAGGGCGTCCTCAATGCGCCCCCCCGCCTGGGTTCCGGCGGCGCCAACGCCATGACCTGGAACATTCAGGAGTGGGACAAGTCGTAAGGCAATAGGCAATAGGCAATCTTATGGAATATCGGCATGCGTCGATCGCGTCCTTCGGTAGGGCGGGGGCTTGTCCCCCGCCGTGCAGCTCTCTACGCGGGCGCGAGGCGTGAGGGGACAAGCCCCTCCCCTACCGGACGAAAGGCCATGCACATGACAAGTGACCCAATAGTGGTGGTGGAGATCGGCAGTGCTCTGCCCTGCTTGCGGCTCTGACAACCCCGCGACGGCCAGGTTCTGCAACGCCTGCGGCGCCGGACTGGAGGGCGACTGCCCGAGCTGCGGGCACACCAACCCCTCGGGCAGTCGCTTCTGCAACGCGTGCGGCGGGCCGCTGGCCTCCCTGGCGGCGAGCCCATCGAACAGACCCACGCCGGAGCCGTCGCGGGCGGCCGCACATCCGGAACCTGAATCCTTCGCCGACGGCCGCTACCGGGTGCGGCACTTCCTGGGAGAGGGCGGCAAGAAGAAGGTCTTTCTGGCACACGACACGCTCCTGGACAGGGACGTCGCCTTCGCCCTCATCAAGACCGAGGGCCTGGACGCCGCCGCCCGGGAACGCTTCATCCGCGAGGCCCAGGCCATGGGAAGGCTGGGCACGCACCCCCACATCGTCACCGTCTTCGACCTGGGAGAACATCCTTCGTTGGCTTCAGGACAGGCTAGCGAGTGCTACATGGTCACCGAGCTTATGGCGGGCGGCGACGTCGAAGGGGTTATCGCGCAGGCCCCGGATCACAAGCTTCCCCTGGATCAGGCAATAGGGATTGCCGACCAGGTGTGCCGGGGGCTGGAGTTCGCCCATTCGAAGGGCATCGTGCACCGGGACCTGAAACCCGGCAACGTCTGGCTCACGGGTGATCCTTCGACAGGCTCTCCGAGTACCCCGATTCATCGGGGTTCGGAGTCCGCAAGGCGGACAGAACAAGCTATCGCCAAGATCGGCGACTTCGGCCTGGCGGTGGCCGTCGACAGGACCCGCCTCACCCAGGCGGGCATGATGGTGGGCACGGTGAGCTACATGCCGCCGGAGCAGGCCACTGGCGGAGAGATCACCCCCCGCTCCGATCTCTACTCCCTGGGGGCCATGCTCTACGAGATGGTGTGTGGTCGCCCGCCCTTCCTCGGGGATGAGCCCGTAGCCATCATCGGCCAGCACCTGAACACGCCGCCTGTGGCCCCGACGTGGCACCGGCCCGAGTGTCCGCAGGGGCTGGAGGCCCTGATCCTCCGGCTGCTGGAAAAAGA
The DNA here is from genome assembly GCA_964417895.1 of uncultured Chloroflexota bacterium. GTDB lineage: Bacteria > Chloroflexota > UBA6077 > UBA6077 > SHYK01 > CAYQJS01. The sequence continues at coordinate 18,764 of CAYQJS010000045.1, forward strand.
CGCCAACAAGCGGCCAGCGTCGGCCACTGAAGTGCGGCAGGCGCTGGCAGGCATCGCCCTCACCCCACCCCTCTCCCAGGGGGAGAGGGAGCAGGCCCAGCCCCCGACCCCTGGGGCCGACCCGCTCTACCGACGGGTCTTCGTGGGCCGAGAGCACGAGCTAAGGCAGGTGAACGCCGCCTTCGACGCCGCGCTCTCGGGCCAGGGGAGCCTGGTGATGGTGGTGGGCGAACCCGGCATCGGCAAGACGTCCCTCTGCGAGCAGCTCGCGACCTACACCGCGCTTCGGGGTGGCAAAGCCCTCGTGGGCCACTGCTATGAGGAAGGCTCTCTCTCCCTGCCCTATCTCCCGTTCGTTGAGGCCCTCCGCGGCTACGTGCTGCAGCGGGAGCCCGAGGGGCTGAAGGAGGACCTGGGTAGCGGCGCGGCGGACGTTGCGCGCATCATCTCGGAGGTGCGGGACAGGGTCCACGTGGAGCTCCGGCCCTCCGGCGACCCCGAGGACGACCGCTGGCGTCTCTACCAGGCCGTCACCGGGTTCCTGCGCAACGCCTCCTCGGTGCAGCCGCTGACGATAGTGCTGGAAGACCTCCACGACGCGGACAGGGGTACCCTCGACCTCCTGGTGCACGTGGCCCGCAATCTGCAGGGCGCCCGCCTGCTGCTGGTCGGTACGTACCGCGATGTGGAGGTTGACCGAGCGCATCCGCTGTCGGGCATATTGGCGGAGCTGCGCCGCGGCAGCCAGTTCCAGCGGGTTCCGCTGCGGGGCCTCACAGTGGAAGAAGTGCACCGGATGATGACCATCGTCCGGGGGCAGGAGCCGCCCTGGGGCCGGGCCGAGGCCATCCACCGCCAGACCGAGGGCAACCCGTTGTTCATCCAGGAGGTGCTGCGCTACCTGGTGGAGGAGGGCATCGTCGTCCGTGAGGGGGGACGATATATCCGAACCGACGCGGGTGAGGCCGACGCTGGCATCCCGGAGGGGCTGCGGGACGTCATCGGCAAGCGGCTCTCGCGGCTCTCGGAGCAGACCAACCAGGTCCTCTCCATCGCGGCGGTGGTTGGCCGCGACTTTCGGCTGGACGCCCTCCAACGAGTCGCCAATCTGCCGGAGGCGGAAGTTGAGGAAGCATTAGAGGAAGCCACCGAGCGGGCGGTCATCGAGCAGCGCCAGGCGCTGGGGACGATGGGTTTTCGTTTCACCCACGCCTTCTTCCGGCAGACCCTGTACGAGGAGATCTTCGTGCCGCGGCGCATCCGCTGGCATCAGCAGGTCGCCCACGCCCTGGAGCAGATCTACGGACGGCGTGTGGAGGAGCACGCGGCCGAGCTGGCGGAGCACTATGCCCAGAGCACGGAGCGACAAGACCTGACCAAGGCCCTCCACTACAGCGAGGCGGCGGCTCGGCGGGCCATGGCCGTGTACGCCTACGGGGAGGCGGTGCGACACCTGGAGCAGGCGCTGAAGGTGCAGGAGGTCCTGGACCCGGACGACGAGGCCAAACGCTGCGACCTGCTGCTGGAACTGGCGGATGCCCTGATGCCGGCGGGAGAGCCACTGCGAGCCTCTGAGGAGATGGAGGTGGCCTACGCTCTCGCCGAAAGTGTCGAGGACCCTGAAAAGGCCAGCCAGTGCTGCCGCGTGGCCCTGGACGCTCTCTTTCGCTACGGCGGAGGCGCGGCAAGCGTCAAGGGCCAGTGGGGCGTCTGGGCCCAGCGGGCCGACCGCCATGCGCAACCCCGGACCCTCTCCCGCGTCTACGCCGACCTGGCTTTAGCCGAGCTTCCCAGGACACGGTCGGGGTCGGAGCGGCGCGCCCGGCTCGTGGCGGGGCTCGACCTTGCCCGTAGCCTGGGGGAGCCGCAGACCCTCTTCGAGTGTGCAGGCTCGCTACTGCGGGGAGCCGGAGAGCCGGAGTCGCCGGCCGCCTGGGCGGAGGGTTTGACCTTGGCGCAAGAGTTCGGGGCACGCCCCAGAGACGGTGTGCGCGTGACGACCCTTGCCGGCGTGTTGTCTAACAGTGGAAGCTTCCTTCTGGCCTGGGGAGACCGCTCCTCGGCCGAAGAGCTGTGGCGAGAGGTCACCGAGCTAGCCCAGCGCACCCGGGACACATACGTCGCGCTGCGGCCTCCCACCTTCGAGATCATGCTCAGGACCCTCGACGGAGACCTGGAGGGGGCGCTGGAGGCTGCGGATCGCGTGGCAGCGCTGGGCGCGCAGGGCGGAAGTCCACTCTACGCGCAGACAAACAACGCCTGGCACGGGATGCGGGCACGCCTTTACCTGGGCCGGGCCAGAGCCGCGCTGGAGAGCCTGGATACCTTGAACACCATTGAGCCGAGCTCACGGCTCCCGGGGGGCGCCGTGCTGACGGCGCTGGTGCTCGCTCATTTGGGCAGGCATGGCGAAGCCGCAGGCCTTCTCCGAGAAGGCCTCCTCGTAGAGGGGAATACGGTCTTGAAGCTGCTGGAAGCAGCGGTGCTGTTGAAAGACCGGGCGGCGACGGCCGCTCTCATGGAGCGCTTTAAAGGTCTGGGCCACCTGTTGAATACCCGCGGTCGAGAGCTGACCTGCTTCGCCCGGCACCTGGGCGCTGGCGCGGCGCTCCTCGGCGAGTTGGACCAGGCCAAAGCCTATTACCACCAGGCTATCGAAGTGTGCGCCAGGGTCCGCTTCCGACCGGAGCTGGCGCTGAGCCGCCTCCAGCTCGCGGAGCTGTTGCTGGAGCACTATCCAGAAGAGAAGGCGGAAGCTCTGGAGCACCTGGACTCCGCCATCGCGGAGTTCCGGGATATGAAGATGCAGCCGTCCCTGGAGCAGGCCTTGAAGCACAAGGAGCTGCTGACAGCGTAGCGGCGGACAGGTCGATCATTCGAACCCTCTCGGGCGGATCTCGACCTGCTCAGTCGTCTCCAGGCGCCTCCCACCGGAAGTTCCGATCGGTGTAGATCTCCGGCGGCATCTGGCTCTTGACGCCTCGCTTGGCAAGCTCCGCCTCGAACGTCTGCCGGACCCACGGGTTCTCGTCCACGTATTTGATCTGGCTGCCCGAGTACGCGGGCTCGATGTGTCGCGCGGGATGGAGCGTGATGTAGCGCATCGGCGTGGGGCCAATGTTGAAGTGCTGGTGGTACCAGAGGTTGGGGGGTCCGACCATGCTGCCCTCGTGCCAGGGGACGATCATCCGCTCGCCCTCTTCGGCCGCCGGCCACATGAGGGAGAACCCTTCTCCGTTCGGGATGACGATGACGGCCCCGGAGCCGTGGTAGTGGGCTGGCTTGTAGGTCCCGGAGGGTAGAACTCGGCCGCCGATCTTTAGCGACGTCACATTGGGCAGGCAGTACGAGAGGTTCGGGAGGGCGCCGAGGCCCGCGTTGCTGTGGACCTTATCGAATGCGGTCAAGTCCGGGAAGAAGCTGGCTACCCAGCCACCCCGCCGATCGCCACGGGCCCCCGTGACGTACTGGGCTTCGGAGTAGACGTCGTGGTCCTCCACCCCTGCGATGTCGAACTCGGGCTCGAGGGCTGGGTTGTCGAAGAAGAAGTCCGGGTTCGGGATGATGGACATGGCCATCGGCAGGTAGTTGTAGTGCAGCAGGCGCGCCGGCTGGTGCCCCTGGGCGTTGGCGAGCTGATAATGGTAGTTGCGGGGGATGAAGAACAGCGAGTGGGGCTGCCACTCGAATGTCTTCTTGGTGGCGCCATCCCCCGCCCATAGCGTGGTGAGACCACGCCCCGACAGCACGTAGATGATGTCGTCCAGCGAGAACTTCAAAGGTGGCAGGCTCGCCCCCGGAGGGATCTCAGTGACACGCGTCTCCATGAAGTCCTTGTTGCCCTCGAGAACGACGACAGCGGCGTTGCACTCCCGCTCCTCCCAGGGGCCGACCTCGACCGTGCGCAAGTCGTCGATGTAGTAGGTGCGGTGAATCGGGACGTCGAGCGACTCGATCCAGCGCTCGTATCTCGGCGTGATCCACCAGTAGTCCTTCCATCGATCGATCCCGCGACTCGTGGCCTGCTGCATGCGCACTCCTCCGTTTACCCTTGTCTCTGCAACTCACGCAAGGATGGCGAGCCGCCGCCGGGAGGCCCCGTGGCCAGTCCATCCCATCGCGTCCTGTGCAATATAGGGGGATGGCCAGCGCCGGTCAAACCGGTCGGGTGGATGGCAGGGGGTGCATCGTTATGGCGGGCGAAAACTGCGAGTCTACGTGAAGCCGAGGCTGGCTTGTCGGTGGAGTAGAATCGATCCGGTACTGGAGGGAGAGGATGAACTACGGGATTCTTGCGTCGGGGTTCATGGGCTTCGCCTTGATCGTTGCCGGCTGCGCAGCTGGCGCTCAGAGTCCAGGCCGCGAGGGGGCTTCGCCCGCTCAGTCGGCTCCCAGGGTGCTCCGCGTCGGGATCAATCAGAACGAGGAGCCCTCGGCGGAGCAGGGCGGCATCGGCCTCTATAGCAACGAGGTCGGGTACATGGTCCACACCTCCCTGACCGTATTCGACGCGGCCACGGGAACGCTCGAACCGCGCATGGCAGAGCGTGTGCCCACCGTCGAGAACGGGGACTGGCAGGTGACGCCCGACGGGCGCATGGAGGTCACCTGGACGCTGCGCCCCAACGTGTTGTGGCACGACGGAACGCCCCTGACCGCCGACGACTTCGCCTTCGGGTTCAAGATCGCCCTGGATCCGGAGCTCTTCACCCGGGGCACAGGGGTCCTCCGCTTAATCGATGAGGTCGCCGCGCCCGATCCCCAGACCGTGGTCATGCGCTGGAAAGAGGTCTACATCTACGCCAACGACATGGGCCGGAACATCCTCGTGCCGCTCCCTCGCCACTTGTTGGCCGGGCTGTACGACGCCGGGAGCAAGCAGTCGCTGGCGGCCAATCCGTACTGGATGACGGAGTTCGTGGGCGCAGGCGCCTATAAGATTGGCCAGTGGCTCCAGGGGAGCTTCATCGAGCTGAACGCCTTCGACCAGTACTTCCTGGGAAGACCCAAGATCGATCGGATCTCCGTTCGGTATTTTGGCGACGTCAACACCCTCATCGTGAGCATGATCGCTGGGGAAGTCGACGTCGTGCCCGTGGGCTCCCTCAAGACTGAGGAAGCCCACGTCCTGAAGACCCAATGGGAGGCCGCCGGCGCGGGGAGCGTCATCCAGAGCCACACCAGGCTGCGGATAGGCGACTGGCAGTTCCGAGAGGCCAGCGCACCGTGGGCGCAGGACGCTCGCGTTCGGCTGGCCATGGTGAAGCTGATCGACCGCCAGGGCATGGTGGACACGATCCACAACGGGCTATCGGCCGTCTGGGATATTCCCCTCTCCGCACAAGACCCTGGCTACCGACTGGCCCAGCAGAGGGGTTTGCCCAGCCTCGCGTATGACGTGCCCCAGGCGCATCGACTCCTCGCGGAGGCGGGTCTGGCCCGAGGCTCTGACGGGGCCTATCGAACCCAGGGCGGGGCTCCCTTCGCCATCGACCTCCTGGCACAGAGCGACATAAATACGAACATCCAGGAGTTGCTGGCCATTGCCGGCCAGTGGAAGACCGCAGGCTTGGAGTCCACCACCAACTTCGTCCCGGGCACCGTCGACTGGCGTGAGGCCGCGGCGAAGGTCCAGGGCGTCTACGTGGGCGGCCAAAACCCGAGCTACATCTCGTTCAGGAGCTACATCACGGGTGAGATCAGCACCCAGGCCAACCGGTGGAGGGGGGCGAACCGCGCTGGTTACAGCGATCCCGCCTACGATCAGCTGTACGGCCGGTTGTTCACCACTGTCGACACCTCACAGCGAGCGCAGATTGCCGCCGACCTCGTCAAAATGAGCCTGGACGGAATGCTCTTTCTCCCGCTGACGTACAGCTCCGACGTGGCCGCTGTCCGCAAAGACGTTCGCGGGGTGACCGGTGTCGTAACCGAACAGCGGGTCACGCCCTGGAACGTCCACGAATGGGACGTCGCCAGATAGCGCTACTCCGGGGAGAAACAGGAGGAGGGCGCGGCTTCTTTCATCATGTCTCGCGTGTTTGGTCGTCCCACTGGCCACCGCCTGCGTGCCAGGCGCTCAGGACGCCAGCCGCGAGGCGGGGCCCGGCGCGTCATCCCGCACCACGGTCCTTCGGATCGGGGTCCGCGTCGACGATGAACCGGACGCGGTGGAAGGTGGCGTGGCGTTCAACTCGTCGGAGACGGGCTACATCTTCCATTCGGCCCTGACCGCTTACGACCCCACCACCGGCGCGCTCGAGCCCCGCATCGCCGAGCGCGTGCCGACCATCGAGAACGGCGACTGGCAGGTGCTGTCCGACGGCCGTATGGAGGTAACCTGGAAGCTGCGCCCCAACGTCTTCTGGCACGACGGGACTCCATTGACGGCGGAGGACTTCGTGTTCGGGTTCAAGGTGGGCATGGACCCTGATCTGTTCGCGCGGGGGACGGCGGTGCTGCGCGCCATCGCGGAGGTAGCGGCGCCGGACCAGCAAACCCTGCTGGTGCGCTGGAAAGAGGTCTACATCCTTGCCAACGCCATGGGGCGGAATACGCTCGCACCGGTCCCCCGGCACCTGCTGGCGGCGCTCTACGACGAGGGGAACAAGCAAGCCTTTGCCGGCAGCACCTACTTCATGCGCGACTGGGTGGGCGTCGGCCCGTATCGCATCACCGATTGGTTGCAAGGGAGCTTCATCGAGGCAGCCGCCTTCGATCGGTACTTCCTCGGCAAGCCCAAGATCGATCGCATCTCAATCCGGCTCTTCGGCGACGTGAATACCTTGATGGTGACTATCATCGCTGGCGAGATCGACGTAGCGCCCGGTGGTTCCTTCAAGCAGGCCGAGGCCTACGTCCTGAAGACGGACTGGGAGTCGAAGGGGGGCGGCACCGTTATCGTCAACTACAACGAGCTGCGGCACGGGGTAATGCAGTGGCGGGACCCCAACGCACCGTGGATGGACCTCCGCGTGCGGCAGGCGCTGGTGCACATGCTCGACCGGCAGGCGATGGTGGATACGATCATGGGCGGGCTATCGGCCGTGGAGGACATCCCCCTTCCGAGGCAGGATGCGGCCTACCGCCTCGCCCAGCAGCGCGGGCTGCCCAGTTATCCCTATGACCTGGCCCAGGCGAGCCGGCTTCTCACGGCTGTGGGTTTCACCCGCGGTGCCGATGGAGTCTTCCGGTCCCCAGGCGGCGAGCCCCTGGTCATCCAGGCGGCCGCCACCGCGGACCTTGCAAGCAACGTTCAGCTGATCACGGCCATCGCCGACCAGTGGAAGCGAGCAGGTCTGGATGCGACCCCGTTCCCGATCCCCGACCCACACGCCGACCGGGACCTGATGAGGAGCACCGTGCGGGGCGCACTGGTGCGCGGCTTCAACCTGGAGTACGCCGGCTTCCGCAACTTCATCACCGCGGAGATCACATCGGAGGCCACCCGGTGGCGGGGGGGCAATCGCGGCGGCTACAGCAACCCGGCCTTCGACCAGATGGTCGCCCGGTTGTTCACGACACTACGGACCTCCGAGCGGGACGAGGTCGCGGCTGACCTGATCAAGATGGGCCTCGATGAGCTTCCCTGGATCCCCCTGTTCTACGGATCAGATGTCTTCGCGGTGAAGACGGGTGTGCGCGGGCTGACCAACGTGATGGCGGGTCAGGACGTCAGCGCCTGGAACATTCACCTGTGGAGCATTGGCTAGCGCCTTCCCCGGCTTTGCCGCGGGCGCGGGCTGCGCCACTATGTGGTCTGGCGTAATCCTGGCTCACCAGTCCACGCGCCCATCCAGCGGCAAGATGTGAATCCAGGTTGGGCCCGCGTTCAGTTTGAGGGGGTTGCCCTCCCGGTCCCGGTACGCGGTGGGCGCGGCGAGAGAGGTTTTCGACCACGTGCCTTCAATGGCGACGCCGTCCAGGAATGCGAGAAGGGAGCCCCTCCCTACGTTCGCTAGATCGAGCCGCCCTTCCTCGTCAATCGTCCGGACGGGTGTCCACTGGAGCAACACGTTGGCCGCCCGAATCGGCTGCCTGCTCGCCGCGTCCACGTGGGGCGCGCCATCCATCCCCCGGACGTAGTCGTTGGAGTCGGCGTCGTAGCTCCAGGTGACCGTGTAGCGCCAGGGACCGTATTTGACGGTGGCGATTGGTGCAGGGGCACCAGCGAGGCGAAGGCCTGCCTCTCGAAAGACCAGCCCCCCAAACGACCCCGGTTTCAGGGCTACCCCGCTCAGCTTCGCCCGGGTGACAGCTATGCTCGTATAGGCATTGTGGGGAGCCGGGCGGTCCCGAGAACGCCAGAACACACCCGGGCCCGGCGCCTCTTCGATCGACGTGACGCCTCCCGTGCGGAGAGCGGCATACGCCTGCGGGCTGGCGCCAATGTGGATCAACGGAGCGCCGAACTCCCGGGCCCAGTGTACGAAGTAGTGCCGGGCGGAGCGCACGGGCCCGACGACTTCAGGATCGTGCGTGGCGTATACGGCGAGGAACCGCGTGATGCCGCCTTCGGCCAGCGCCTCGTACACTACGTCGGCCTGGTCCAGGCCCGCTTGAGGCCGCGCCTGGTCCTGGTTCTCGACGATGACCGCGATGGGACGAACGACGTCTCCGTTCTCAAGATCCGGCCAGACCCGCTGCAGGGTGATCTCCAGAACGCGCGTCTCGTTGGGGCGCAGTAGCGCGAGTCCCCGCCACGGTCGATACCCTTCGGCCTCGATCCGGAGCTGACGCTCCCCCGGCTCCACCTCGAGCTCCTCGGAGCCGCCTCCACGTTCCCGATCATCCACGAACACGACGGCACTCCCTGCGGCTGGCGTCAACACCGTGAGCCGAGCCGGGAACGGACGAAGCGCGATGCGCCGAGTCACGGCGCCTCCGGGCGGAATGCTGACCTCGTCCTGCCAATCCTGATGGTCCTCAGCCGACACCACAACGCGATGGGGCCCCGCCGAGACCGCCGCTGCTGTAACGGGAGCCGGCCCCAGGTCGCGGCCGTCGACCTCGACGCGCGCGGATGCCGGCTCGGTGTCGATGGACAATTGTCCGGGGAGCGGCGCCAGCGCCGCCAAGAGCTGCTTCCTCAAGCCGGGAGCCACTCGCGCCGTCGCTGTCCATGGGGCGTAGCCCGATGCCTCGACCCGGACCTGCCAGCTGACGGGAAGAACGGAGCTCAGGAGCAGCGGAGTACGGCCGGTTTCCTGGCCGTCGACGAGCACGATGGCTTCGGAGGGCTCGGACTCCACCATGACGCGAGGCAGCAGCAGCCAGATCGCGAGCGCGATAGGCCCCATTGCGCCCAGGGCGAGCCCCGCGACCGGGAGCCAGTCAAGGGGCGACAATCGCGGCGGCGCCGCGCTCTCGGCGCTGCCGCCGGCCTGTTCAGTGGGGTTCGATGCCAACACGCCGTGCTCCAGAGGTCAGCTTAATGTACGAGGCACCTTGAAGTAGTTGCGTTGGTAGGTTGCTGATGGTCGCTGCTGGCCGGTGCGTGGCACCCG
>CAYQJS010000045.1:28279-47907 GCA_964417895.1 uncultured Chloroflexota bacterium
GCATGCCTCGCCCGCCCTCCAATATCGGGGTTACGCGGGTCGGGCGTGTCCGACCCCTACAGGAATGCCACCCCCCACCTCCGGGTAAACTGCGACCGAATTCGGGGCGACCGCTCCGACCATGCTTCTCGGAGCGCTAGACCCAGCTCCCGTTCGATCGGGTCTGGGGAGCCCCACGATCTTGCTCCCTCGCCTCGTACCAGAGGAAGCTCCGATCCGTGTAGACCCGCGGCGGCATCTCGCTTTTCAAGCCGCGCTTCGCGAGCTCCGCCTCGAACGTCTCCCGAATGACGGGGGGCTCGTCTGCATGAGGCAGCGTGCTGCCGTCGTAGCTGGGCTCGATGTGCCGCGCGGGGTGGAGCGTGATATACCGCGCCGGAGCTGCGCCGACGTTGGCGTGCATGTGGTACCACAGGTTCGGCGGCCCGAACATGCTGCCCTCGTGCCAGTGGACCACGACCATCTCCTCGTTCCCAGCACCGGGGACCGGCCACATTGCCGAGAATCCCTCCCCGCCAGGAATGACAATCACCGCGCCGTCGCCATGGTAGTGGGCGCGCTTGTAGGTACCCGAGGCGAGGACGTGCCCGCCCATGCGCAGCGACGTGACGTTGGGGAAACAGTATCCGAGCGACTCGGAGCCAGGAGCGAAGGCGTCGCTGGCCCTGGTTTTGTCCCACGCCATGAGATCCGGGAAAAACGCGGCCACCCAGGTGCCGCGGGCCCGCCCCGCCCCCTCGACGTAGGTGGCCTGCGAATACACGCCTTCGTCGGAGAACAGGTCGACGTCGGGCTCGAGCGCAGGGTTATCGAAGAAGAAACTGGGGTTGGGGGTAATCGACATCGCCATGGGCAGGTAGTTGTAGTGGAGCAGACGGGCGGGCAGGTGGCCCTGGGCGTTGGCGAGCTGATACGTGTAGTTCCGGGGGACGAAGAACACTGAGCGGGGCTGCCACTCGAACGTATGCTTCGCCGCCCCCTCGCCGGCCCAGATCGTCGTCAGTCCTTGCCCGGCGACGACATAGATGATGTCGTCGAAGGCGCACTTCACGGGTCGGAGCTCCGCCCCGGGCGGGATCTCGGTGACGCGGGTCTCCATGAAGTCCTTGTTGCCCTCCAGGACGACGACGGCTGCGTTGCACTCCCGCTCCTCCCAGGGCCCGACTTCGAGGGACCGCAAGTCATCGACGTAATAGGCGCGATGGATGGGGACGCCGAGGGACTCGATCCACCGCTCATAGCGCGGCACCATCGCCCAATAGTCTTTCCACTGGTCAGGCGTGCGGGTCTGGCGCGTCTGCATAGTTCTTCCTGCCTCCATCTTTTCTTCTGATGACTTCGAACGAGCGCGCCGCCCGGCCCTCGATCGTGCGATGCGCCGGGCTCGTGGGGTCCTGGCTGCTGCGCTGCAGTACAGCGTCGCTTAAGTTTCGTGACCCCCGGGGTCGGCGGGTACGTCACCCCCTCCCTCACCCTCCCCCGTCGAGGGGGAGGGAAGAAAACCCCTCCCCCCTTGCGGAGGAGGGTCAGGGTGGGGGGTGGGGTCACGAACTTCGGCGATCTTGCTCCAGTCTGCCGCGCGCATTCTACGGCGTCAGCCCACTCGCGGGAGGCGGTGCGTGTGTACCCCGGCGACCGAAAATGTACATGCCTGCGTGTGGTTCTGCGGATGTCCGATGGGTTTCCCGGGCTCTACGCTGCTCCTGTCGGCCAACAAGGCTGAGGAGGAGAAAGATGGCCCATCCCAGCGCGCAGTCCCTAGAGCACCTCAAGCGGTCCCTTCGCGTGGTCCTCGTCGCCACCGCGCTCGTAGCCGCGGTGATTCCGTCGTTGCGTGTTGCTGCGCACGCTGATGCACTCCACATCGATTCCCCGGCGCCCAACGCGACCGTGAGCAACGGTGACATGCTGGTCATTGGTGGGTGGACGGACGGTTCGCGGGTCGACGCCTACCTCGACGGCCCGGCGGGCATCGGGCGGGGCATCGGATCCACGGTCGTGGACGGGTCACGGCCGGACGTGGCTCAGAGCGACTTTGAGCTGGCCTTTCAGCCCACAGACCTGACCGCGGGCGTTCACACCCTGTACGTGTACTCATTGGTCGACGGCTCCTGGATCTCCCGGACTGTCCCGATCATGAGTCGGGGGAACGACTACTTCCCCTTCGACGCCGCTACGGGCAACGACAGCAGGGATGACGAGCCCGAAGCTCTCGAATTCTAAGCGCCATTGGCGCAACCGGAACGCCGGCGCCCCGCCGGCGTTCGAGGGGGCGAGCTGGTCCGCAGCAACCAGCCGCCCCCTCGCTGTGCTTTCAGGCGCACCGTGCCGCGGTGTGAGCCGCTGGCAGGAGCAAAGGCAGGGTCCGAGCCTCGTTATCCGACCCACAATCCCCGGCGCTGTTATAGGTCAGTGATTCTGTCCGCTCAATAGTTCTGACATTTTGTCCGCCCCTCCGGTGGCATTCGCATCCTAGAGATCCGCGGTGTGAGTTACGATGGGCTGGGCAGGCGAAGCGGGCAGGCGTTCTCCCGAGGGCGTCTGTCCGTTTTGTTGCTGAGAGAAGCGCCGCCAGGGATGGATTTGGCCGGGCTGGATGGTTGCCGCCCGAGCCCGCCGTCCCACCTCGTCCCAAGAGAGCAGCCTCTGCACCTCTGGCTGCGGCGGCTTTGTGACTCCAAGCCGTCCATTCCGAGCACGCAGGACGGGCGCCTCGAGCGGAGCTGGTTGGGAAGCCAGCTTCTCACCTCGGTAGTAGACAGCCAGGCTGCCATCCATTCGCTCCTGGACCTCAACGCGAGCTTTGGCGTAGCTGATGCGGTCACGGCCAGCGAGCAGCTGCACACGATGCTCGCCGAGCGTAACGACGTTGTCGGCGCCCACGGTCCGCTCGTACTTGAAGCAGAACACCTCCTCGGGTAGCCGTGTAAATTCCAGCGGCCGATAGGCGACTCCCGCCACCGCCGGAGGGACGGCGAAGTGCTCGTTGAAGCGCGGAAGGAAATCCAGAAGGAGGTGATTCGCCTCCTCGAGCGTTCGGACCCCTGCGAGGCGGAGCTCGGACACCAGGCGATCCTGGAAGGTCCCCCAGAGCCGTTCCACCCGCCCTTTTGCCTGGGGCGAGCGAGCCGGAATGGAGCCAATGTCGAGCTCTTGGAGCACGCGGCCAAACTGAGTGGGATCGCGTTTCCCGTTCAGCCGCTCGGCTACGGTCATCCGCCCCTTGGTAGAGTGTTCGAAGATGCCATGCCGATCGTGGTAGAGCGCGATGGGGCGCCCGTGGTTCAGGACGATGCGCTCGAGGAGCAGAAGGTAGCCCTGGGCGTCCTCCTGCTGACGAAACACGGCATGGGGCACCTTGCCGGTCGCGTCGTCGATCGCGCCGACGAGCGTGAGGTAGGGGCCACGCCCTTCGAGCCAATCGTGCTCACTGCCGTCGATCTGCAGCAGCATCCCTTCCTGGGGCATGCGATCTCTCCGGCTCCGATGCTTCGGAGCTTTTCGGGGTCGCGGGCTCGCGATACCAACTCCTCGCAGGATCCGGCGCACCGACGACAGACTCAGTTCGATCCCCTCCCGCTCGGCCAGTAGATCGCAGAAATGATGGTCGTTGCAGCCGACATAGCTGGTGCGGGCCAGGTCCGCCACCCGAGCGCGGATCTCCTCAGGCAGCGCGTGCTGCGGCCTCCGGCCGCGGTTGCCATGAACTAACGCCCGAATTCCCTCCTCTCGGTCGGCGGCCTTCAACCGCCGTATCTGGCGAGATGACATGCCGAGCAGGTCGGCCGCCTCCTTCATCGTCCACTGCCCGGCCACCACGCGAGTAAGCACCGGAGCTCGTTTCTCCTCTCGGGACCCCACGCTGATTCGTTCCTCCCACATGGGGAGGACAAAATCACAGACCCGTTAGGGCGGACAAAGTCTCAGACCTACAACACCCACAATCCCCGGCGCTTGACGCACCGGGCTCCGGGCACTAGACTCGGCGTGAACATCTTCGACGTCTGGAGGCCTGAATGCTCACGAAGGAACAGAACAAGCGGTTTACCGAAGTCGGCCCGGGTGCGCCCATGGGCGAGCTCCTGCGTCGCTACTGGATGCCCTTCGCCACCGTCAAGCAGCTCTACGACCATCCGACCCGAGCCATCACGCTCCTGGGCGAGCACCTGGTCGCGTTCCGCGATCGCTCTGGCCATTACGGCCTCATCCAGGAGTTCTGCGCCCACCGCAACACCAATATGCTGTGGGGCATCCCAGAGCAGGAGGGCCTGCGCTGCCCCTACCACGGCTGGCTCTACGATGCTAACGGCAACTGCCTGGAGCAGCCGGCCGAGCACCCGGACTCAACGTTCAAGGACCGCATCAAGGTGAATGCTTACCCGGTGGAGGAGCTTGGCGGCATGCTCTATGCCTGGATGGGCCCCGAGCCTCGGCCGCTTGTCCCTCGCTGGGAGAACTACGTCCGGGACGACGTCGTGCGCGACATCGGTTGGGCGGTGCTCCCTTGCAACTGGCTCCAGATCATGGAGAACTCACTGGACCCGGTGCATGTCGAGCATCTCCACTCCTACTTCACCAACTACGTCCTGGAACGGCTGGGGCGTATCGATTCCGACGCCCACACGTTCTGGCGCACCCGGGCCGACGTTCGCAAGCACGTGAAGATCGGCTTCGACGTGTTCGAGCACGGAATCACCAAGCGTCGTGTGCTGGAGGGCGACGACGAGAACCATCCCAACTGGCGGATCGGCCACAGCGTGATCTTCCCATTCATGCTGCAGCTGCATCAGATCCGCGTGCCCCTGGACGACACGCACACCATGTACTGGTGGTACCACATCTACCCCAAGCAGCCCGGCGAGCCGGACCAGCGACCGGAGGACATACCGCTCTACCAGGTACCACTCCCCGGAGTGGACGCAAACGGCCTCCCCATCTGGGAGCTCGCTGACAACAACAGCGGCCAGGACAACTACGCCTGGGTGAGCCAGGGACCCATCACCCCGCGCTGGACGGAGCACCTGGGCGAATCGGACAAGGGGATCATTCTCTACCGGCGTCTGCTGCGCGACAACATGAAGATCGTGGAGGATGGTGGCGACCCGATGAACACGTTCCGCGACCCCGCCACGAATGTGTCCATCCACGTGGCCAATGAGGCCGACGATCCCACGTGGGCCCGTGGGCGGGAAGGGCGCGGATCGGTGGCTACCGGCAACTCCAGCAAGTACAGCCCGATCACCCAGGCGCGCGCGTCCAGGAAGGGATTTGCAGTGCCTGAGGGGGTGGAGGACTATTCGAAAAAGATGGTCGGCGTGGGGTACATTCACCCCAGGGAGTAGCCTCACCCCTTCTAGTAGCAGGCTGCTGAAAAACCCGGTCAAGCTGAGCTTGTCGAAGGGCGCCATGTGGTTCGACAGGCTCACCACGAGCGGAGCCCAAACCTTTTCAGCAGCCTGCTGAAGGAAGGGCCAGCTAGCGCACAGGCGACCGCACACGGTTGGCCTCCGCGGTCGTCGGCCCTGTCAGCGCCGGCAAGGGTGTTCCCCAGGATCGCGCCAACCGCACGGCGACGATGACGGCGCAGGCCGCGAGGTTGAGGAATCCGAACCCATAGCTCACGCGCTCCGCGATAAGAGCGACCACGAGCCAGACGCGTCCATCGGAGCGCTCGACCGCTGGGCCGCCTGGCTGGGCACCGTCGTGGGGTCCGCCTCCCTGGGGCTCGTAGCCCTGGGCGACCTGGGCTGGTTCCGGCCGATGGTGGCGCTCGCGGTCCTCGGGGTAGCCGCCGTTGGAGCAGCGGTCATGTGGCGGCCAGCGATCGGTTGGCGCCCGGCGCGTCCCAGCGGGGGCGCGCTCGTCGCCGCGACTCTTCTCGTCGTCGGTTTCGTCCTGCTGGCACCGGGCTCGGAGAACTTCGTCGGCCCCCGCGACCCCGGCGTGTACGTCGCAACCGGCCTGGCCATCGCGCGCTCCGGCGGCACCGTGATCCACGACCCGGCCCTGCAGCTTCTGGCCGCGACGGTCGACCCGAGCCAGATGAACTCGTGGACCTACGAGCACGCAGCCAACCATGCCCGCATCCGCTTCCCGGCACAGCTCTTCATCCGCGACCTCAACGCCGGCACGGTGGAGGGCGGATTCCTCCCCATCGTTCCCCTGTGGATCGCACTGGCGGTGGAACTGGGCGGCCTCGAGCCCGCGCTCCACGTCGCCGGCGCGTTCGGCATTCTGGCCCTTGTGTACGCGATGCTCGCGAGCCAGGCAGCAGCGACCCGCGGCGACTCGCGCGCGACGCCATTCTGGCCGCTCGTCGGCGCGATCCTGGCGGTGAGCTTCCCGCAGGTCTGGTGGGCGCGCGAGCCCATGGCCGAGTCGGCCCTCGGGGCCTTCAGCTGGATGGTCGGCTGGGCGGGCGTGCACTGGCTCAACGGCGGCGGATCGCGGTGGGCAGCGCTGGCGGCTCTCGGCGCCATCTGCGCGCTCTTGACGCGCGCCGATGGCATCCTCGTGGCAGGCGCTGTCGCGCTGCTCGGCGCGGTCCACGCAGCGCCCGGGCGCTCGGCGATGCTGATGATGCTGGCGCCGGGGGTCGTCGCTGCCGGGCTGCACTACGCAGTCGTGGCGCCTATCTATATGTCTATGACCTATGGCGCCGCGACGTTGAGCCGCGCGGCCGCGGGGCTGGCCGCGATCGCCGCCGTGGGCGGGGCGATGGCGGCAGTGTGGGGGCTACACCGAGCGCGCTCCACCCGCCGGCTCGCTGCCATGCTGACTCACCGGGCGGCCTGGGCCCAGCGCGCGGCCGTACTGCTCTTCATCGCGCTCAGCACGGCCGTAGCGCTGAGCGGAGCGATGCCCGGTGCCGCTCGCGATGCTCCGCTGGGGGGGGCCTCGCCGTTGGCCTGGCTGCCAGGCTACGTCCCCTGGCCTATCCTGGTGCTGGCCGCGGTGGGCCTGGCAGCGCTTGGCTGGAATGGAACGCCCCGTCGAATCCTGCCGCTCCTGCTCGTCGGGGGCCTTCCCGCGCTGCTCTACCTGCCTGATGCCCTCGTGACCGCCGACCACCCGTGGATGACGCGGCGCCTGGTCCCGGCCGTGATCCCCCTGCTGGCGGTCGCCGCCAGCGTCGGAGGGCGAGCCCTCTGGCAGCTCGACCCGCCGGGCCCCTTCGCCCGAGCGCGCTTGGCGGGCCCGTGCGCCGCGGCGCTCCTGGCCGGGCTCGGCCTGGGGCTCGCCGTCGCCCAGGATCGGGAGCTCCTCGGGCCGCGCCACGGGGCTGGCGCCTTCGAAGGGCTGGCGGCTCTCGCGGCGGACCTGCCACCCAACGCCGTCGTGGTGTTCCCGGCAGGGGAGGCCGGGGTCCACCTGGCGATGCCCCTCCAGGCGGTATTCGGGGTCGATGCCTTCGCGATTCCCGAGGCGGAGCTCACCCCCGCGATCGGGACGACGCTCGCCCGCATGGAGCAGTTCGGACGTGCCGTCTACTGGGCTGAGGACGCCGGGCGGCCGCCCGCGCCACCCGAGGGGCTTACCGCAACTCGCGTCGGAACGACGCGCATCAGCTACGCGTCGGCGGACCACGGGCGGACGCCGCCCCCGCTACAGCTAGCTGCCATCGACCACGTGGTTACGCTCTACCGGGTTGCGGCCTCGCCCTGAGTCCGCCTGGGGCGAGTCCGCCTAATACCTCGCGGCACAAGTCGCCCGTCGGTTCCGTCGTTCGGTAGGGCGGAGGCGTCCCCTTGGTGCCTGGTCTCAGTAAGGCAGGAAAGTCTGAGGCAGCGGCGTGCCGTACGGACTCAACGTTGAGGGCGTCGCCCCAGGCACCGGCGGGGCGGGCGCCGCCACCGTGGTGACGACCAGTGTGTAGGGCTCCTCGCTCGCCTCGCCACTCGGGCTGTCCACCACGATCCAGTAGGAGCCGATTCCGATGTTGCTGACGGTGAGGACCTCGTCCTGGGTGCTGGGGTTGTTAGACAGGCCCAGCAGCGAATTGTCCGGCCCGTACACCCACAGCTGGTAGTCGGCAAAGAGATTCGTCAGCGCGACAGTGAAGTCTTGGCCATTCGTGACGTTCAGCAGCCAGTTGTGCGTCGTCGTCGCATCGTTGAGGGCAGCCCCAACGGGAGTTTGCAGCTCCATAGGGCAGCCACTCGCGGAAGGCTGGGCGCACGCCTCCTGAGCCAGGGCCCCTGTGGCCGGCGCGCTCCATTGCGTGGTGAAGACGCCGACCGCGAAGGCGGCGATCCCGACGAACGCGATCACAAGCATTGGCGTGTTGCGCGCGAGGCTTGCTAGAGGCATGCCAATCTCCTGAATCTGGACTTTGGGGTGGCGGCGCCACCGGGCGCATGGCGGGATCATGAGCAGAAGGACTTGAGCTGCCGGCTGTCGCGAACAGCCTCACATTCTACAATTCCGGCACGCGGGCCCGGCGTCCGGGACGACCTCAACCAACGATTTCCAACTCCGTGCGAAGATTTGAGGCTGCATCAGCTCCCGCGGTTGCGCGCAGGGCGCCGGTCGGGTGGCGGCCTCACTGCATCGCCCGCCCCCAGGAGTCGTTCAAGGGACTCCGCGATCGCGTTGAGATCATCCTCGCTCAGGTGCGCCGCGAAGTGCCGCATAACACCGTCGGCGTAGGTCGCGCCGGCGCGACGCAGCGCGGCCCGGCCCTCGCGCGTCAAGCAGGCGATGGCGACGCGCGCATCAGACGGATCTGGCCGCCGCTCGAGCAGCCCCCGCTCCACGAGCTGATCGACCAGCCGTGAAACTCCGCTCGCTGAGAGCAGCACGCTCGTCGCCAGGTCGGACATCCTCATGGCCCCGCCCGGAGCTCGGGCAAGCCGTTCGAGCACCTCGTAGGCGCGGAGGGAGATGCCGCCGCGCTGGCTGAGATCGGCATCAAGGGCGCGCGCTACCCGCCGGTGCGTCCGAAGCAATGCGCGCCAGGCTGACAGGGCAAGGTCGTCGGCGCCTCGGTTCATCACTCTACCCGCCGAAACTTGCGTGTGCAAGCAACCTTGTTATATACTTGCGTGTGCAAGCAAAAAGATGAACATCATTGCCTGCGCAAGCAAGTATATCGAATTGGGGTCAGAGAGGGCCCCAAGGTTTCAACTGGAGGAGACCATGGCAGCCAACGTTACCACGACCACACGCCCCCTCGCGAGCGCGGCCATTCGCACCGATCGTCGGATGGAGCGCCCCGCAGTCCGCGCGACGCGCCTGGGAGAGGACGCCGCCCCTGCGGCGACGTACCGAGACCAGACGCAGGACCCCACGACAGCTACCCGCCGTATAGCGGACCGCATTCTCTCCGAGACGTGGGGTTGGAGCTAGGGAATTCCCTCTTCCTCTGGGAGAGGGGAAGGGTGAGGGCGCTCCCTCCCCGCGCCTTTCATCCTCTGTGGTGCCGGGAGACGACATGGACCATTCTGAGGCCGAAGGAGCCGCAGCTCCGAGGACACGAATCCTCACTGCGATCGGGATGACAGACCTCGGTCCGCGTTACCATTGCCCCGCCGGCGGATAATCAGGCACCGCCGAGAGGGGGAACGATGGCAGAGCCGACGCTTCGCCTGGGCATCGCGGACCACGATCTCAACACGGCCATAATCGACGGCACGGTGAAGGTTGAGGGCTTCCAGCTCGACATCGCGCACTCAACGAATGACGGCGCCATTCACTCGCTGTTACGAGAGGGCAAGCTCGACGCCTGCGAGTATTCATTCGGCAGCTATATGGCCGAGCGGGCACGGGGGGTTCCGTACATCGCCGTTCCGGCCTTCCCCAACCGAAAATTCCGCCTCTCTTACATCTTTGTAAATAGCGCCGCGGGAATCAACGGGCCCCGGGATCTCGAAGGAAAGCGCGTCGGCATCCTCACCTGGGCCAACACCGCGGGGATCTGGGCTCGCGGCGCGCTGCATCACCACTACGGTGTCGACCTCACCAGCATCCGCTGGTGCTCGCGCCAACCCGCGCCGCCCGGCCTTCCGCCGGGCATGGTCGTCGAGCACGTGCGCGACGCCAACCTGGACGGTTTGCTCGTTGCCGGCGAGCTCGACGCGGTGATCCAGGCAGACGTTCCTCCCTCGATCACACGCAAGGATCCCCGCGTGCGCCGGCTCTTTCCGGACTACAAGTCAGAGGAGCAGGGCTACTTCCGCAGTACCGGTATCTTCCCCATCAGCCACCTGGTCACGCTCCCGCAGGAGTTCGTCGATCGCCACCCGGCCGCGCCGGTCGCGTTGCTAGAGGCGTTTCGGCGGTCCCGAGACGAGGCGTTCCATCGCATCGAGGACCAGCAGATCCTATCCATCTCCTGGGCGAGTGCGCTGCAGGACGAGCAACGGGCGCTGATGGGCCCCAACTACTGGGCGTACAACGTCGAAGACAACGTCGTTCCGCTGGAGTCGATGATCTCCTTTGCCCAGGAGCAGGGCGTGACGCCGCGGCGCGTGCCACTCGACAGCCTGTTCGTCCCGGAGGCGGCGGCGCTGCCCGGCTTCTAAGGGCGGGTGAAAACCCGCTCACCCTGAGCTTGTCGAAGGGCCCCGGTGTGGTTCGACAGGCTCACCACGAGCGGAACTCAAACTTTTTGCAGCAGCCTGCTAAGGCGGGTGACGCACCCCCCTCCCTAACCCTCCCCCTCAAGGGGGGAGGGTGACTACTCCACCCATGCCCTACCCCTCAAGGCGGAAAGCCCTCACCCCCCAGCCCCCTCTCCCAATGCCCGGCGAGGGGGCGTGCTCCGCGCCGGGACCCTCCCCCAGGATTGGGGGAGGGGTTTGGGGTGGGGCCGCGAACCGCCAGAGAGGCGATGCAGATGACCTCTGACCCGCTACGCCTTCGTGGGGAGCATCTCGCAGGGTGTCTGGCGAGGGCCGAGGCTCTCGTAGTACTCGCACGTCTCCGGGTTGTATCTGCCCTGGTTGAAGTCGCCACCCTTCTGGCTGCGGATGATGATCGCGACGGTCCGCTCGCCGACGGTCACCTCGGTATGGATCTCGTAGGGGCGCACCAGATCGATCTCCCCGGGGCCGACGTGCAGGTCGGCGGCCTTCCTGATCTCGGCGTAGTCGGGCCTGGAACGATCGTCGAGGCGCTCGTACCGCTCGATCCGCTCATGCCCGTCGAGCACGCCGTAGAGCGTGTAAATTTGGGCGTGATCGTGAATGCGCGTACGCCCGCCCTGGCGGGCATCGCCCTTCGTCAGGCCGTTGATAGCGAACCCGTAGTCCGGATCTTCGTAGAACAGCAAGTTCTCGGCCCGCCCGTCCTGCGGGACGCAGTCCGGCCACTGCCTCGAGGCCTGGAGCACCTCGGGGTCGGCCAGCAGCTCCGCCAGGACAGGGGTTAGCTCAGTCCACCGCTTCTCCGGGTCCGATTCTTCGGCGAACAGATCGCGCGTCTTGCTGATGAACCGATCGAGGGCGTTGTGCGTTCTCGTCTCGACGACCATGGGTTGCCTCCTTCTCATCTGCGAGCCCGTTCATCCTGAGCCCATTCATCCTGAACCGGTCGAAGGACGAGCGGGCTCGGGCTACGCGCTGGCGGCCGCGGGACTCAGTACCTCGGGCACCTCCGTCACGGAATAGAAGCGGGCACAGTTGTCCCACAGGATCTTGCGCTTGTCCTCGTCGGAGAGCGGCAGCTTGAGGAAGTACTCCACCGCCTCTGGATACCGCGAGTCGCCGTGAGGATAGTCGGTCGAGAACACCAGCTGATCGCTTCCAAAATCGTCGATCATGTGCCGCGCGGGGATTTCGTCCGGCTCGACAGACACGACGCACTGGCGCTTGAAGTACTCGCTGGGGGCCATAGTCAGCGACGGCATGAACACGTCGCCCTCCAGCTCGTGGAGCTCATCCATGCGCCACACGAGCCATGGCACCCAGGAGCAGTTGGCTTCCAGAAACGCAACCTTGAGCCTCCGGTGGTGTTCCAGGACGCCGCCGGCCAGGAAGCTGCCCAGGCCGAGCATCTGCTCGAACGGCTGCGCGTAGATGCGCCGGAGCCCGAAATTCGGGTCGAACCAGTCGCCAGTCTGCCGCGACCGCGAGCCAGTGGCCTCGTGGAAACCCACGGGGATGTCGAGCGCTTCGAGGGTGTCCCACAGCGGCTCGTAATAGGGGTCGTGCCAGGTTTTTCCGTTGACGATGTTGGACCGGAGAAAGACCGCCCGAAATCCCAGCTCGTCAATCACGCGATGGGTCTCTGCGACGGCGTCCTTGATGTCGTAGACGGAAAGCATCCCCGCGCCCAGGAGCCGCCTCGTGTCCATCTTACAGAAGTCGAACATCCAGTCGTTGTACGCCCGGGCAATGGCGTCGGCGAAGCGGGGATCAAGGTCGGGGCGGGTGAGCACGCTCAAGCCGCGGCTGGGGAACATGACCGCAACGTCGATCCCCTCCACGTCCATCGCCTCTAGCTGGCAGTCGGCGGTCCAGCCGCGTTGCGAATGGTCGCGGTAGAGCGCCTGGTTGCGCTCGTAGTTGCGGCCGCGTTGCGGGGGTGCGCCTGGAGTCGGGCTCGCCGTCTGGGAAGAACAGGCCGAGGTCGCGGACGTTCTCCGATGTCCTGCCCCGAGGTGCGATGGACCGAAACTCCGGGGCGATGTAGCGCTCCCAGAGGTCGGGCGGCTCCATGATGTGCATGTCGCTGTCGAACACTTTGAACCCGGCTTTCGCCACGGTTTCTTACCCCCGGCCGCTCGTGCTGAGCAGCGTCCATCACAGGCTCTGACAATACCCCCTGGCCTCCATAGCAGTCCAGCTCTGGGGGCCCCACCCCGCTATACTGAGGAAGTAAACATCGATAAACGCGAAGGAGGATTTCGATGGCAGAGTCGCGCAAGATGGTCAAGCGGAACTTCGAGGCGCCCGATGAGGTCCGACCGGCGGGTTTGGGAACGGCCCAGGTGGTTGGCGGCCTGGGCGAGATCACGATGATGCGCGTAACCCTGCAGCCCGGCTGGCGCTGGTCAAACGACGTCAAGCCCATCGTTAAGACGGAGAGCTGCCAGGCCCCGCACTTGAACTACGTGCTCTCCGGCCGCATCCACGTGGTCATGGACGATGGCTCGGAGGAGGAGTTCGGCCCGGGCGACCTCGCCGCGATCCCACCGGGCCATGACGCGTGGGTTGTTGGAAACGAGTCCTTGGTCGCACTTGACGTAACGGGTGCTGGGGTCTGGGCCAAGCCCCACTGAGGCAGGGTCGCGTCGAAGGTTCGGGGATTTGCGCCGTATGGCTACCCCCCCACCCCTCCCCCGCAAGGGGGGAGGGGGGGTTTCTTTCCCTGCCCCGCAAGAGGGAGGGGGTTTTTCTTTCGCTCCCCCCGCGACGGGAGGGGGTGACGTAGCCGCCGACCCGGGGGTCACGAATTTGCGCGACGTTGTGCTATGACCGCCCCAGGTAGCGGGGCGGTCATTGTTGTCGTGGTGGCCTCGGGCCGCCCGCCATCAGCAGCTCTAGCTCCTCCGGAGTGACGCCGTCCGCGGAGACGGTCGCGACGAGGCGGCCGCGGTAAAGGACGGTGATGCGGTCGGCCAGGGCACGCAGCTCCTCCAGCTCGGTCGATACCAGCAGAATGGCGCAGCCGGCGTCGCGCAGGGCGAGCAATCGGCGGTGCACTTCGTCGACGGACCCCACGTCCAACCCGCGGGTTGGCTGATTCGCGATCAGGAGCCGCACGGCCCCGGACAGCTCGCGCGCCAGGATCACTTTCTGTTGCGTGCCGCCTGAGAGGCTCCCCACCGCCGCACGCTCGCTCTGCGCCCGGATGTCGAACGACGCCATAAGCGCGCGGGCGTGCTCGGCGATCGCCGTGTCATTGCGCTGACCCCACCTCGCGAAAGGTAGAGAATCGTAGGCGCAGAGGGCCAGGTTGTCCGCCACCGAGAACGATAGGACTATGCCGTCCCTCTGGCGGTCCTCCGGGACGTGCGCAGTGCCCTTGGCGCGGATGGTTCCTGGCCCCGGGCGCGCCGCTGCGACGCCCGGCCAGGTTACGGTGCCCCCCGCCACCGGACGGAGCCCGGCCAGGGCCTCCACCAGCTCGGTCTGCCCGTTGCCCTGGACGCCGGCCACGCCGAGGATCTCGCCCGCGCGCACTTCGAGCGACACGTCGTCGACGGCCAGGAGCCCCCGCGCGTCTCGGACGGCGAGCCCTGCCACGCGTAGCGCCGGGTCGCCCGAGCGGGTGGGCCCTTTCTCCGGGGCAGGCACGAGCGTCCGTCCGATCATCAGGGCCGCGAGCCCGGCTGCGTCCGTATCCCGAGGCTGCAGCGTCGCGACCACTCGACCGCCTCTGAGCACTGTGATGCGATCTGCGACGGCCAGCGCTTCGTGCAGCTTGTGGGTGACGACTACCACCCCCACGTCCTCTGCCGACAGTCGGCGCAGGACGTCCAGCAGCTCGCTTGCCTCGCGCGGCGTCAGCACGGATGTCGGCTCATCCAGAATGAGGACGCGCGCCTGGCGATACAACGCTTTGAGAATCTCGACGCGCTGCTGCTCGCCCACGGAGAGGTCTTCGACCCGCGCATCCGGGTCGAGCACGAGGCCGTACCGCTCGCCCAATGCCCGGATGCGGGCGCGCGGCCCCTCGTAGTCCAGCGTGCCGGCCCAGCCGGCTGACTCGACGCCGAGCACGACGTTCTCCACCACCGTGAACACCGGCACGAGCATGAAGTGCTGGTGCACCATGGCGATGCCGAGCCGGAGGGCGTCCACGGGATGATGCAGCTCCACCGGCACTCCACGCACGTGCACCGTCTCGGCGTCCGGCGCTTCCAGCCCGTAGCAGATGTTCATCAACGTCGTCTTGCCGGCGCCGTTCTCGCCCACCAGCGCGTGCACCTCGCCCGCGCGCAGTGTGAAGTCCACTCCATCGTTGGCTACTACGCCGGGGAAGCGCTTGGTAATAGCGCGCGCCTCGAGGACAACGGGGGAGCTTGTCATGATCGCGAGACGATCCCCGCTGTCACCCTCGCTCCCCGTGCGGGTCGTAGGGCTGGCCGTCGGCCGCGGGCGGCCGGGTTTTCCCGATGAGTCCCGCGAGCGCTACCATAGTTAGCAGATAGGGCAGCATGCCCACGAATTGCGAAGGGACTGGCAGGCCGAACCCCTGGGCGTTGATCTGCAGTGCCTGCGCCGCGCCGAACAGCAGCGACGCGGCCCATGCGCCCACAGGGGTCCACCGGCCGAAGATCATCGCCGCCAGGGCGATGAATCCGCGCCCGTTGGTCATGAGCGGCTCGAACGTCGGCACCGACTCTAGGGTGAAGTAGGCGCCGCCCAGCCCGGCCACCATTCCGCCCACAACGACGTTGGCGTAGCGTGTCCGCGCGACATCGATCCCCGCCGTGTCCGCGGCGCGTGGGTGCTCACCGACGGCCCGGGCGCGGAGGCCCCAGGCGGTGTGGAACAGCACACCGTGTGTGAGCGCGACCAGGCCGAGGGCCGCGAGCGCGATGGGCTGCTGCTCGAGCACCGCGCCCACGGCAGGCAGGTCGTCGAGCAGCGGCAATCGCAGCGTCGGCAGCACGCCGGGCGTTACGGGAGCCGAGGTCTGAAAGAACAGCTGGCGGCTGAGGTACCCTGTCAGGCCGACGGCCAGCACGTTCACGACTATCCCGCTGATGATCTGATCCACGCGAAAGGTCACGCACAGCAGAGCGTGGAACGTGCCCGCCAGCCCACCGCATAGCACGGCGGCCACGACCCCGACCGCCAAACTGGCCCCGACGCCCGTCGCGCCCAGGAGGTGATGTGCGCCCAGGGCAGCGACGAACCCGCCGAAGGCGGCAAGCAGCATCATGCCCTCGATGCCGATGTTGATCACGCCCGCGCGCTCGCAGTACAGGGCGGCCAGCGCGCCCAGGGTGAGCGGAGTGGCCACTTGGAGCGTGGTGCGCAGCATGCTGGCCGCGATCGCAGGCGCCGGCATCTGCCCGTAGCCCAGCGCGACGGCGGCTGCCACGATCAGGCCGATGCCGACCATGATGACGCAGAACCGCTGCGCTGACACCGCCGCCCCTCCCGTGCCCTCCCCATCAAGGGGGAGGGTGCTCTCTACGTCTACCGCCACCCGCGTGTTAATACGAGCGCGGGCCCGGCCGCCGGCAGCCGGTACAGCCGTCGCACCACTGTTTCGGCCGCGACGAACAACAGGATGAGCCCCTCCAGCACCGTGACAAGGTCGGGCGGCACTCCCGCCACGAACTGCATGCGGCTGGCCCCGTTGCGGAGCGCCCCGAACAGGAGGCCTGCCGGTAGGACCCCCAGGGGGTGGGCGCGGGCAAGCAGCGCGATGGCGATCGCATCGAACCCATAGCCCAGGCTGAACCCCAGCTCGTGGCGGTGGTGCAAGCCTGCGACCTCCACCGCACCCGCCAGCCCTGCCAGCCCCCCACTCAGCGCTAGGGCCGCCACAACGAGCCCGCCGACGGGCATACCCGCATAGCGGGCGGCCTCCGGGCTGGCGCCTACGGTCCGGATGGCGAATCCGCCGGAGGTGCGGTACAGCCCCCACCACACGGCTGCGACCGCCACGATAGCGAGCAGAAGGCCGACGTGAATTCGCAGATCGGCGTCAAAACGGGGGAGCCGCGCGGCAGCGGCGATCTCCGGCGTGCGGGCGATCACGTTCAGAGGGTTGGGGTCACGCATCGGCCCGTTGAGGAGGTAGCTCGCGCCGAGCAGCGCGACGTAGTTGAGCATGATCGTGTTGATGACTTCATGGGCGCCGGTGCGCGACTTCAGCCACCCGGGAATGGCCCCCCAGGCGGCGCCGGCGATGGCCCCGCCCAGCAGCACGGCGGGCAAGTGGATCGCCGCTGGGAGCGGCCCTCCGACAATGCCGGGGAGGGCGTAGCCGATCCACGCGGCGACAACTGCTCCCACCGCCAGCTGCCCTTCAGCGCCGATGTTGAACAGGCCGCCCCGGAACGCGAGAGCCACAGCGAGCCCGGTCAAGAGGTAGGGGGTGGTCCACACGAGGGTCTCGCTGAGGGCTCTGGGGGAGCCGAACGCCCCTTCCCACAGGGCCCAGTAGGCCAGCAAGGGGTCCCGACCGGCGAGCACGATGGCGGCGCCGCCCAGCGCCAGCGCCGTGGCCACCGCCAGAACAGGCAAGGCTGCCGCGTCGAGCGCCGCCCGTGCCAGCCGGGCCGCGCGTGGAGACGACGGGTCACTCCCGTCTCCGACCCTCCCCTGCACGGGGGGAGTGGACGGGGGTAGCTCGTCCCGCACCGCGCGCTCGCCGCTACGACGCTAGAGCTGGTTCCCTCCCCCCTTGAGGGGGAGGGTTAGGGAGGGGGGTAAATGTCCGCACGCGCTCAGCCCTACGGCTTCACTGCCGGCACACCGGTCCTGATGGACCCGTCCGCCAGCCCGCGATTGATCTCGGCCAGGCGGGACCTTACCTGGGCCGGCACCTGGGCGTCGAGATCGTGGAACGGCGCCAGCGCGACCTCGCCTGTGAAGAGCCCTGGTCGGAAGGTGCCCTCCTTGGCCGCGCGTATGAGCTGCGCCGTCGCGGGCGAGAGGAGCTTCATCGCGCTCGATAGGAGCCCGCGTTTCGACTCCGGCACCGTGTCGTACTGGTCCGCGTCTACGCCGATCGCCCACTTGCCCCGTTCGACCGTACCGATCAGCGCCCCGTTCCCTGTGTTCCCGCCCGCGCCGAAGATGATGTCCGCCCCGCGGTCCACTTGCGACTGCGCGGTGGTCTTTCCCCACTCGGGGTCGATGAACGTGCGATCGACGCCGACGTCATTGTGGAATGCCACAACGACGTTGACTGCTGGGTTCGCATACCGTGCCCCAGCCCGATAGCCCTCGCCGAAGCGATATACGGGGGGCACGGCGTCCGTCGCCAGCACCGCGCCTACGGTGCCCGTACGGGTCATCAGACCCGCCAGGGCCCCGGCGAGGAAGCCGCCCTTGTCGTCCTCGTAGGTGACCCCCACGAGATTAGGGAGGGGCCAATCCGGGTGCTGAGCATCCGCCCCGAGCACCTGCTCCACGCCGATGAAGCGGATCGTCGCGTAGCGCTTCGCAGCCTGGTAGGTCGGCTCGGTCAGAGGGAAGCCAACGGTCACGATGACGTCGTACCCGGCGTCGGCGAACTGGGAGATGTTTTTTTCGTAGTCCTTGGAGTCGGTCGTCTCGATGTACTTGATCTCCGTGATGCCGGGGACGTCGCGCCGCGCCTGCTGCACACCCTCCCAAACCGACTGGTTGAACGATTTGTCGTCGATTTTCCCCACGTTAGTGACCAGTCCGACCCGGAAGCCGGGCGCGTCTGGCGTCGCCCCGCGCGCACCCCCGCACCCCGAGAGTGCGAGCACCACAACCAGAGCCATGCCCAGTAAAAGGCGGCGTGGTGTGTGCATCAGCCCTCCCCTGCAGACTGGAACCGCCCGCGGCCTGGACGGCGACCCATTCTAACGCCGGCTCCGGATCGGCGCGCAGCTAGCGCCGCCGGCGGGCCCCCTACCTCACGTCGCCGCACATCGACACCCTGGACGCGCGATTCTCAGCCCGATAAAGCCGACACCGAACTGCCCCGCACACGACCACAAAAACGGCATCATCACCATGGACGGCTCCCTCCGGAACATCGTCGGCATTGCCGATAGCCTTGAGGGTTTCGCCGAGAAGTCAGGGTTCGTGGACCGCCGAGCGGCATCGCTTCATCGGCGACCTGGGAACCGCCGCGGAGTGCACGATAAGCCGACGCGCAGTCCATAATGGCAGTGGCAGCGCCATGACGGCCCGGAGGTCACACGCTCTTGCGCCCTGTCGACACCGATCCCGCGGCGGAACGGGTTCAGCTCGATCTCTTTCGGCACGCAACGGTCGCCCGACGCTCTTCCCTTGCCCGGTCCTTGAGCTGCACGGTGATGCAGCTGACCCAGCGCGCTATCCGATATATCGCTAAGACAATTGGACATAGTGGAAGGCGTGAGCGGGTAGCCCTCTAATCTGAGAGAGCCGATGGGCACCGGGTCACGACGCTTCTGGGGGAGGGGTTCGCTAGAGTAGCAGATCTGTGATCTGCTTATCGGAGGCACGAATGCGGCTCCTCATGCTACTGGTAACTCTGGCTGCCCTCGCGTGTACGGCATCGGCCGGCTCGCGGGCAGCCCCGCCGACCCCCAGCGCCACGGAGCCAAGTGCGATCCAACAGATGCGGGAGCATCTCGCCAATGCCCGCGACTACCAGGCCCGCGGTCAACTTGGTCATGCCAAACTCGAAGCGGACAAGGCGATCGCCAGGAGCCCGAGCAACGCTGAGGCCCAGGCGCTGCAACAACAACTGCAGGCGACTGTGACGGCACAGAAGATTAGGGCGGATCTCGCGAGATGGGAGTTGTTCGACACCTGGCTGAAGGAGAGCTATGGGGGAGCGGGGCGCCTGCCCGCCGTCTCCTGGTATCCGTTGATACGGGACACGAACATTTACGAGAACCGCGCAATCCTCCGTACCTATCTGGATTCCGGGGCAGACCCTGCAGCGCTCGCGATCTGCAACGCTACAGCTATCTTCGTGTTCGGAACCTGTCAATAGGAATGAGACACTCGGGGGACGAATTTAGTGTTGCACCT
>CAYQJS010000046.1:0-45232 GCA_964417895.1 uncultured Chloroflexota bacterium
CGGGGTTCCGCTCGTGGTGAGCGGGGTTCCGCTCGTGGTGAGCGGGGTTCCGCTCGTGGTGAGCGGGGTTCATGGTGAGCCTGTCGAACCACAAGCTCAGGGTGAGCGGGTTTTTCAGCAGCCTGCTCGTGGGATAATGCGGCGGGACAATCAGCACACCGGAGGGGATGATATGGGCGTTCAGCCCACGGCACTGTCTGGCGCTCACATGGAGGCGCGCGACCTCCAGGATACCGTCGCCGTGTTGGCCGATCTGCTCGCTTTCGAACGAGTCAAGGAGGAGCCGGATGCGATTGTCCTCAAGCATCCCAACACGCCGTGGATCATGAGGGTGCACGAGGGTGGGGCGGCCGTCCGGCAGAAGCACGCCGGCAACCACTATGGCGTCAGAGTCATCACCAAGGACGAGATCGACGCGGCGTATTCCTATCTCAACTCCCAAGCCTCCGAGTATGGGCTGAGCGGCATTCGCGACCCGGAGAACCAGCACGGCTCCTACTCCGTCTATTTCATGGAGCCGGGCACAAACACGCTCGAAATCGAGTGCTTCGAGGATGTGAACCGCAAGGCCACGGGGCTCGATCGCCTGGGTGGCGTGCGCGCCCCGCATTGGGAGAGGCCCCTGGCACCAGAGCGGTTTCCAGGTCGGGGCTATGTGCCCCAGGCGCTCACACACGGTACGCTGGCCATGGCCGACCCCGCGGTTTCCATCCGCTTTTACACCGAGGTGCTTGGCCTGGAAGTTCACAACGCGTACGGCGAGGACCGTGTCGTCTACGTAAAGCACCCCATGACCAAGCATTACATCGTGTGCGCGCGGCGCGAGGAGCGGCCGACGAACTCACCCAACTTCCGCTATACGCTGACCGTGGAATCGCTCCCGGCGCTGGAGGCCGCTCACCGTTGGGTGGCGGAGCACAAGGACGAGTATGCCGTCAGCGAGCTGCACGAGATTGAGGCGCGGGGCGACACCAGCTCCTTCTTGATCCGCGATCCCGACCTCAACTGGTGGGAGATCGACGCGCGCGGCTGAGCGATGGATCATCGTCTCCCAGGGCTGCGCCAACCCCTGGGCGCCTTAGCGTACCGCGATTTCCGCCGCTTCGCTGTCGCGCTGCTCCTGGCCTCCATCGGCGCTCAGGTCCTGAACGTCGCCACGCTGTGGCAGGTCTATGCGCTTACCGGCAGCCCGCTGCTGCTTGGCCTGACCGGGATCACGCGTGCCGTACCCCACATCGTTCTCTCACTGGTGGGAGGGGTAATCGCCGACCGGGTCAATCGTGTGCGGCTCATACAGGCCGCACAGCTGGGGAACGCTGCGCTCGCTTTGAGCCTCGCCGCGCTCACGCTGAGCCAGACGGTCGACGTATGGCACATCTACGTGATCACGTTTCTGAACAGCGGCTTCACCGCGCTCAGCCAGCCCGCCCGCAATGCGCTGATCCCCAAGCTGGTCGCGCCGGCGAATCTCGTGAACGCTGTGGGGCTGAACGCGACCATCGTGCAGGTCGCTCAGATCGTCGGCCCCGCCGTCGGCGGCGTGGCGATCGGGGCCGTCGACCTCGGGCCCACGTACCTTCTCAACGGCGTCGCTTACCTGGCCGGAGTCGCGGCCCTGGTAGACATCCGAGCGGCCGTGGCGCCACCAGCAACCAGCGACACGCCGTGGAACAGCTTGGTCGAGGGCCTCAGCTTCGTTCGCCAGAAGCCGGTCATCCTCTCATTGCTCGTCCTGGACGTGGGCGAAACCGTGCTCGGAAGTTACCGCGCCCTGCTACCGGTGCTCTCGGCCCTGCACGACGTGGGCCCCGGAGGGTACGGGCTCCTGAGTGCGGTGCCAGGCGTCGGAAGCGTGCTGGGCGCGATGTTCATCCTCTCGCTGGGCGACATGCGCTACAAAGGACTCTACGCGGTGTTCGGCGTTCTGGCGTACTGCGTGGCACTCGTTGGCCTGGCGGCTTCTCCCGGGTTTCTGCTCTCGATGATCGCGGCCGGCTTTCTGGGATTCACCAATTCCGTACAAGTGATCCCCCGCAACTCCGCTATTCTCGCCATCTCGCCCGATGCGCTCCGGGGGAGGATCGATGCGTTCCGCAGCATGCTGGCGGGCGGCGGGCCTCCCCTCGGTTACACCACGAGCGGTGCGCTCGCGGCTGCGCTTGGCGCGCCGGCAGCGCTCACCGTCGGGGCAGCCGCCTGTGCCGCGGTGGTCATCGCCGTCGCCGTGACGCGCCGCGAGCTGCGCGACCCCGATCTCGGCGTGTTCGTCCCGGAGCCCGCCGGGCATCCGGAGCCCATCGAGGCCGAGATACCGACGCCAGACGTCAGCGGCGGGCGAGGCGCCCCGTGAAGAGAAAGGCCGCCCTAGGTGGACGGCGCCAGGTGGGCGGTGATCTGCGCCGCGATGCGGAGCAGATCCTCGTAGGGCGTGCGCTCGAAGTCCTCCGAGCGAAAGATCCTCCCCGGCAGGTCGCCCGGATAGCTTGGCACGATGTGGACGTGGTAGTGGGGCACGGCCTGGCCGGCGGTGACACCGTTGTTCTGGAACACGTTCAGGCCCGCTGGATCGAAGGCCCCCACAATCGCATTGGCGACGCGGTGCACCTGCCGCATGACCGCGGCCGCCTCTGAGCCGTCGAGATCGAGCAGGGTCGGGGCGTGCCGCTTGGGGATGACGAGCACGTGGCCGAGCCCAGACTGACGGGGAGGCAAGAAGGTCAGCGTGTCCGTCAGCTCCTCGACGACCGCCCACTGCTGAGTACGGGTCGCGATGTAGCTGCAGAACGGGCAGCGATCTCGCTCTGGAACGTCGATGGGCATTTTGGCTCGCTCCTGCGGCCGGCGAAAACGGCCGGGATGCCTGCTCCGGCAATCCAACAGACGCGGGACTTATCCCGAGCTCTGTGGGGACAATGAACACGGCCTATGAGATTTCATGGCTCAGGGCGCCGGGGCGAGCCGAATATGAGTGCCCCGGGGTCGTCACGCAGCCTTCAGAAGTTGGGTCAGCTCTCGGATCAGGGCGTTCGGCATGAGGAACCTCGCGAAGAATGCCGTGAGCACGATGCTTGAGGGGCCGAGCTCCGCGACCTCCACGCGGCCTTCAAGCGCGGGTTGGAAAACAGCTGGTTTGAACAGCTCCTTGTGGTCGGACCAGTTGGCTTTCCCGTAGCAGAAGACAAATTCAGGCTGGTGCTCTCGAAAAGGGCTCGGAGCGTCCCGAGTCGCTCGGGCAAGACTCGACTCACGTAGTCGGCGCGGCTATAGAAATAGGCGGTGTAGGGCCAGTCGTCCAGGTTCCGCGCGGGGAGGGGCAGCAGCTCAGTGAGAAAAGTGTCGCCGTCGAGTCGTCCCAAGCGCTCGGCTTGGTAACGGCGCACAGCCTCGAGATCCTCCCAGGCTGATGAGCCCGAGAGCCGAAGCACGAGCTTGCTCATGGTCCCCCAAGTAGGGATCAACCGTCTCGGCTCAAATAGACCCGGGTCGCGACCTTGGTCCCGGGACCTGAATTCACGATCCCACTGCTCATGGACCCAGATGACGTCCTCCACAGGGCGGAATCGGCATCGCCACTCCAATTCCAGCTCGGTCCCCTCCCCCTGCTCCTCCATCCCTACGAACCAGAAGCGGCCAGCGGGGTTGCCGTAGCCGAGGAAGCTGAGGAGCTTCTCAATCTGGAATGCCTTCGGGTCAAGCGAGCCGCTGGCCACTGGTCTCTCCGGCAAACCTATTTCCGATGCGTGTGGTGTGCTCGAGGTCTGTCCCGTCATCCGCTCGCGTCCTCCATAGCGCTCTGCAGCAGGCGCAGCGCAGCCAGCGCGAACGCCTCCATGTTGCGGCGGCGATCGCTGTCCCCGGTCTCGATCACATCGGTGCGCTCCACCGGCCCGGCCACGGCGAGCGCGGCGTGGCCCGCCGCATCGCCGTAGCGATTGCCGGTGGGGCCGGCAGCGCCCGTCTCCGCGATGGCCCAACTCGCCTCGAGCCGCGCCCGGATCGCTCGCGCTAGCAGCGCGGTGTGCGGGGCGGTCGAAGGCCGGTGCGATTCCAGCTCCTCGGGCGTCATGCCGGCGAGACGTTGCTTGCCAGCGGCGTTGTACACCACCACGCCACCTTTGAAATACGCTGACGCCCCGGCCACGCCGAGGAGGGCCGCCGAGATCAGGCCGCCGGCTGACGACTCGGCAACCGCGATCGACTCCCCGCGCTCCACAAGCCGCTGGCCGATTGCATCCGCGATCTCCTCGATCTCCGACATCAAGCTACTCGCCCATCCACTTCGTTCAAGATCCTGAATGCCGAGTGTACCGAGCGGCTTCCCGTCAGACAAGCGAATCGCTGCTTGACGGTGCGCCGCTCCGCACCTACAGTTACTTCCGACAGGTCGGTTCA
The DNA here is from genome assembly GCA_964417895.1 of uncultured Chloroflexota bacterium. Taxonomy (GTDB): domain Bacteria; phylum Chloroflexota; class UBA6077; order UBA6077; family SHYK01; genus CAYQJS01. The sequence continues at coordinate 4,393 of CAYQJS010000046.1, forward strand.
AAGGGGAATCGTGCGATGGACATTGCCGATGCAAACAACGTCGAGAGGAGAGAGGACTGAGCATGCGCGAGCAATTCTCGACTACGACGCTGACCCGAGAGGCCGCGGAGATCCTGGACGTCCCCGAGATACGGGTCGACGGGGTGCTCAAAACCACCGGCCGAGCTCGCTACACGCGCGATCTCCGGCTCCCGGGCATGTTGTGGGCGAGGTTCCTCATGAGCCCTCATCCGCACGCAAGGATCGTGTCAATCGACACGTCGGCAGCCAGAGCGGTACCGGGCGTGCACGCCGTGGTGACGGGCGAAGACATCGGCCGGCGAAGCTGGGGCAGCCCCGTCGCCGACTGGCCCGTGCTGGCATACGATCGGGTGCGGTACGTCGGAGAGCGGGTGGCGGCCGTGGCGGCGGAAACCCCGGAGGCAGCCGAGGAGGCCGTGGGCCTGATCCAGGTCGAATACGAAGAACTGCCGGCCGTCTTCGACGCGGAGGAGGCGATGCGGCCGGACGCGCCGCTCATTCATCCCGATTGGGAGCGGTATTACCCGCCGGGAGGCGCTCCGAAGACGCCGCACCCCAACGCATTCAGCTACAACGTCTTCAACAAAGGTGAAGAGGACATCGAGCGGCTCTTCGCCCAGGCCCACCTGGTAGTGGAGGACGCCTACACGGGCCCACGCCAGCACCAGGGCTACATCGAGCCTCACGGTTGCGTCGTCTGGATCGACGACCATGACATGGTGCAGGTCGTCTCGACCAACAAGTCTCCCTTCTCCTTGCGCGGCAATATCGCCAAAGTGGCGGATCTGCCAACGGACCGCATCGTCGTCGACAGCAGGTTCATCGGGGGCGACTTCGGCGGGAAGGGCACCTCGGTCGAGGAGTTCACCTGTTACTTCCTGGCGCACGCGACCGGCAGGCCAGTCCGCGCGATCATGAGCTACACCGACGATCTAGTGTCGGCCGCCCCGCAGCACGCGGCGAAGTACTACCTGCGGACGGGCGTCGACCGCGAGGGGAAGATCATCGCCCACGAGTGCCGCGCCTATCTGAACGCGGGCGCCTTCACTCGCGGCGGAGCGGCGTCGGGCATCGGCTGCCTTGGCCCCTACAACGTCCCCAACGTGCATTTCGAGGGCTACTTCGTCTACACGAACCTGGTTCCCCGCGGGAACATGCGCGCCCCCGGTGATTTTCATCGCGCTTGCGCCGGCGAGGTGCATATCGACCACCTGGCGCGCGAGCTGGGCATGGACCCCATCGAGTTCCGCCTGCGCAACTGCCTGCGTCCGGGCGATCGTATGATCAACGGCGCGAAGGTCAGGAACCCACGAGCGGCGGACGTACTGGAGACCCTGCGCCGCGAGACACGCTGGGGGCGGGACCCGAAGCCCCCCCTCACCCTCCCCTCTCCCCCCGGGGGGGAGAGGGCATGGGTGAGGGGACGAGGCGTCGCCCTCCGCTACCGCCACGTAGGGGCAGGCAAGACGGAGCTACTCCTTCGGCTGCAGCCGGATGGCACGATTGAGGCCCTCACGGGCAATGCGGACCAGGGCGGCGGCTCACACACCGTGATCCAGCGCGCCGCCGCCGCGACTCTGTCCATCGACCCGAGCAATATCCGCGTGCGCTACGGCACGACGGCCGAGGCGCTCCGCGACCCCGGCTCCGGCGGCAGCCGCACCACGACGATGGTGGGCCAGGCCGCCATCGATGGCGCCCTGATCCTAAAGGACAAGCTCCAGGAGCTCGCGGCAGAGGTCATGGGCTGGCCCGCAGGGCAGGTGCGGCTGGAAAGCTCCGCGTTCCGAGTTAGGGACTCGGAACTTCGTGCCCCGTTCCGCGAGGTGGCGGCTCGAATCGCCGCTGGCCCGGTCGTCGAGGCGGTGGGCGCCTATGATCCGGAGGAGCATCAGTCGGAGGATGGCCGCGACTTCAACTTCTTCGCCTACATGATCGAAGTGGAGGTCGATCCCGAGACGGGCCAGGTCCGCATCGTCGACGTCGTGACCGTGATCGACGTAGGAACGATCATCAACCCGATCGCCCACCAGGGCCAGCTCGACGGTGGCTTCATCTACGGGTTTGGGCAGGCGATGACCGAGGAGCTGATCCACGAGGACGGGAAGATCGTCACGGCGAGCCTGGCCGAGTACAAGCTCCCCACCCAGATGGACGCCCCTCGCTTCCGCGTGGTCCTTCTCCCCCCGGCAGTCGGCCCCGGCCCCTTCGGCGCCAAGTCGGCCGGTGAGAACACCAACACGGGTGTGGGCGGGGCCGTCGCCAACGCGATCTACGATGCAGTGGGCGTGCAGATCGACGAGTCTCCCATCACTGCCGAGCGCGTCCTCAAGGCGCTGCAAGCGAGAACGTCAGGTCCACCGCGTGTATGACGTGAACCCTGTCATCCTGAGCCGCAGGCGACAATAGAAGGCGCCGGTCGGACTGGGAGCCTACTTTTCCCAGTACAGCAGCGGGGCGTTGGCCACAGTCCAGCCCTGGCCCGGCGCGGTCGGAATCACCCCCTTGAGGCCAGTCCGGACCGCGTAGACGTCCACCTGATAGTACGACGGTAGGCTTGGGAGCTCGTCTGAGAGCAGCTTGAGTAGTTGGACGTGCGTGGCGATGCGCTGCCCGAGATCGATTCTTGTGAAGTACTCGGCCGAAAGGCGCTCGACGTCCGGGTGGCTGTACCCACCACGATTGCTTCCGCGCCAGCGATTCGCGTCCGACGGGATATTCTCGCTCCTGAACCGGTTCATCAGATCGATGCCCATCGGCGAGCTCGAGGCGACGCCCGGAAACTTGGCCCGGTACTCCTGGTCATTCTGGAGAGCGCGCGGCATGATGTCTACCGCCGCGTTAATGCCCACGTTCTTCCAGAACTCCGCCATGACCTGGGCCTCCTTGTTATTGAGGGGAGAGTCGGTTGCGCGAAACTCGGTGTCGAACCGCTCGCCGCTCGAATTGCGGAGGACTCCGTCGCCACGCCGAGTCCAGCCGGCGTCGGCTAGCAATTGGCCGGCGCGGTTGACGTCGAACGGGTACTTGGTGACCGCCGCCTCCGCGGGCCCGAAAGCGGGATCTTCAGGGGCGAGGAGCATGTGCGCTGGCAGAGCGAGGCCGAACTGGAGCGTGTCAATCGCAAGCTGCCGATCCAGTGCGTGGTACATGGCTCGGCGGACGCGCACATCGCGAGCCGGGGGCGTCAGCGGTTCGCGGAACTGGAAGTCGAAAACCTTAACGCCACCCTCCGGTGCCGTCACCACGCTACCCTCGCCGCGCAGCTCCAATTGCTCTTTGAGGATCGCGCCTTCTTCGACCCTGATCAACGATCCCAGAGTCAGGTCCAGCGCACCGGCGAGAAAACGGGCCGCCGCTTGATTCGCGTCGGGGATGAAGTGGACGTAGACCTCTTCGATCTTCGGCGCGCCCAGCACGTAGCCGGCGAAGGCCCGGCCCAGGAGGTATGAGCCAGGGACCCAGTCGGCCAGCCTGTAGGGCCCCAGGCCGACCCAGTCACGAGTCCAGTAGGAGGCGTTGACGAACACCTGTGGGTCCCGCTGCAGCAACGGCTCGAGGATGTGTCTCGGGAGCGGCTGTAGCTCGTAAGCATTCGCCAGGACGTACGTTTCCTTCCACCGAACCAGGAGTGTGTGCGAGTCCACCGCCTCCATGCTCTCGATGAAGCGCTCCGGTGTACGGTCGATGGCGGGGAGCTCGGGGTTCATGAGGGCGCGGAAGGTGAAGATGACGTCGTCGGCTGTAAACGGCGCGCCGTCGTGCCAGACCGCGGATGGGCGGAGCCGGAACGTCGTCTCCATTCGCCCATCGTCGAGCACTTTCCACGTCCCGCGCTCCAGGGAGGGTACTTCCTGGGCCAACAGCGGTGTTGGGCTCCCCTGGTAGTCGGGGCGGACCAGCTCGGCAGCGAACAGCCACTCGTACTCGGTGAGGCCCCCGCGGCCGGTGGAGAACTTGCTGCCCAGAGATGGCGGCTCGATGGGAAGCCCCGTGTTGAGCGGCTTGCCCGGGACGGAAACCACTTGCTGGGGCTGGCCCGCCGCCCCCGGCGCGACGGGGGCGGCCTCGCGCGCCGGCGCACAGCTCGTAAGCGCCAACAGCGCGGCCGCGGCTAAAAGCATCCTCATAGCAGCCCTCCTCGTGAACGCCGACGTCCGGCCCGTTCCGGAACAGGCAATGGAAGCAGCCAGGTGCCATTGTAGCAGCGCTCGCTGCCTCGGAATCCGACCCGCGCATACTCGGAACCTCGTGACGCCGACACACAACGGCTATACGGATTAAACGTCAACGCCACGGTGTCGTATTAACATAAGCGATCACAATTAGGTAACGATCGCCAACTAAGTCACTGCGGGTTCTATTCATAACCTCTCACCCAGTGCAGCAGAAGCCGCCCGGTGTACAATCCGCCTGGCTTACTTAACTGTTTTAATGAGGAGTTAACCTATGCTCTCTCGCGCGATCGCTGGCCTGATCGATACGTTGAGCCACGTGCGACACCCCGGAGGCATCCTAGGTTTGATCCTGGTGCTGGCGCTCGCAACCCCGTCGGCGGCGGACGATGTGCACGATCGATGGGGGCAGGTCAGCAGCGACGCGATCTTTACGGCAGCGCAAGACGACGGTGACGAGGACGATAGCGGGGCAGCGCCTTCGGTCGCGACCACCCCGGCCGGCCGGGCGGCTTCCCGGATCGCCTTCGACTCCACCCGCAGCGGGAACGTCGAGATCTACGTCATGAATATGGACGGCTCTGGTGTGACCAATCTGACGAACCACCCCGCCGAGGATGCAGAGCCCGCCTGGTCGCCGGACGGGACGATGATCGCTTTCGAGTCCGACCGTGCGGGCAACTTTGACATCCTCGTCATGAATGCCGACGGCTCGGATTGGGTCAACCTCACCGACGACCCCAGCATGGACCTTTCGCCCGCATGGTCGCCCGACGGGACTCGGATCGCCTTCGCGTCCGACCGAACCGACGACTTTGAGATTTACGTCATGAATGCTGACGGGTCCGATGTGACCCAATTGACCAACCGTCCTGGAGTGGACGGTGCGCCCGACTGGTCGCCGGACGGGACTCGGATCGCCTTCGAGTCTTTCCGCAACGGCAATTTTGCGATCTACGTCATGAATGCCGATGGCTCGAATCTGAGGGGACTTACCAGCGACGCCGAAAGCAGCCACCGTGCCCCGGCCTGGTCACCCGACGGAACTCGGATCGCCTTTCATTCCTACCGCCCGGGCGGCCATGACATCTTGGGCGGCCATGACGTCTACGTCATGAATGCCGATGGCTCGCGTGTGATCAACCTGACCAACTACCCCTGGGCCGACGACGACGCTCCCCAATGGTCGCCCGACGGAAGGCGGATTGTCTTCGAGGCCAATCGTCTCGGCAACGCCGATGTCTACATCATGAATGCCGATGGGTCGGGCGTGACTATCCTGACCACAGACGGCGCTACGGATAGCCACCCCGTAATCTCGCCGCGCTGAGCGCGGACCCGGGGGGCAAGCCTCCTGCATGTCGCACCGAATCCCCCTTCGCCCGAGCCGGACACTCTTGTGTGCGGAGGCAGGGTAGATCCGAAAAATGCGGACGGAAAGTGTCATCCTGAGGGCGCAGCCCGAAGGATCTGGGGAAGATAGCGAGCATAGCTGGTTACCGGTCACCGACGGCAGACCCTTCGCTTCGCTCAGGGTGACATTGCGGGCAGCCTTCTAGCTCACGGCTGGTCCGTGCGAGCGCGCTGAACCCCACCAACCGGTTCATCGTCTGAGGAGGTGGGCGAAAGTCTTCTACTGGATTTACGACATTCCAAACTGGGCGGGCGCCCTTCTGTTTTCCATCGTCTTTGTCGCCTTCGCTTGCCTGGGAGTCATTCTCGTCCGCCCCTGGGTCCGGCAATGGCTCGATCCCCAGCCCGATTGGAACAGGGTCATCGGCCATGTGCTCGCCGTCCAAGCCGTGTTCTATGGCCTCCTGATCGGCTTGATCGCCGTAGCCACGTTCGAAACCTTCACGGCCGTCGATCGAACCGTCGGGCGGGAGGCGGCGTCCCTCGGCGCACTCTACGGAGACGTTTCGAGTTATCCGGACCCAATCCGGCGGGAGCTCCAGGATATCCTGCGAGAGTACAGCCGCTACACCATCGACGAGGCCTGGGCCCTCCAGCGGCGAGGCATCATCCCGGAGGCGGGGACGGTGCGGATGACGGCCCTTCAGCAGAAGGTACTGTCCTTCCAGCCGGCCACCACTGCTCAGGAGATCTTGCACGCGGAAACGATCCACCAGTTCAACGTCTATCTTGATCTTCGCTACCAACGACTGCACAGCGTGACGACCGGGTTACCCGCGGCGTTGTGGTATGTGGTCTCCGTCGGTGCAATTCTCAGCATTGCGCTCACCTGGCTTGTCAGCATCCAGCAGCTGACGGCTCACCTGGTCGTGGTGGGCATCCTTTCCCTGTTCATCGGCCTCCTGGTTTTCCTGATCGCCGCTATGGACAACCCTTACCGGGGCGAGTTCAGCATCACACCCGAAGCCTTCGAGATCATCTATCGCCGTCTGATGGAGCCGGGCGTCAGGCTGACCCCTTAACGCGGGGCCGGCTCGAGCGAGTGGCCTGCTCGGACAGCGCGGTAGACTAACAGGCTGCTAAAAAGGTAGGGGTTCGCTCGGGTGAGCCTGTCCTTCGACAAGCTCAGGGGGAGCGGTCCGCTCATCGTGAGCCTGTCGAACCACAAGCTCAGGTGAGCGCGTTTTCAACAGCCTGCTGATGGAACGCGAGTCGTGTGGAAGGCAAGACGGAGGGGGAGAGCCGTTGAAATATCGGCCGCTCGGAAAGACGGAGCTGCAGGTCTCAGAGATCGGGTTCGGCTGCGGCAACACGGGGGGCATTCTCACTGGGGGGACGCCTGAGGAGCAGCGCAGGACGGTGCAGCGCGCCATCGAACTGGGCATCAACTTCTTCGACACGGCGCCCAACTACGGCGAGCGGACCGGCGGCACTGGGACGTCGGAGGCCAATCTCGGCCGGGTGCTCTACGAGATCGGTGCCCGCCCGATCATTTGCACCAAGGTCGAGTTCTGGCCGTCTGAGCTCGACGACATCCCCGGGAAGGTGGCGCGCTCCGTGGACGCCAGCCTTGAGCGGCTCGGCGTCGATGCGATCGACCTGCTGTACCTCCACAACCGCGTCGCGGGCCAGCGGGTGCTGCGCAACAGCGCCATGGGGAGCCATTTGACCGCCGAAGATGTGCTCGGACCGTCCGGGGCCCTCCCCGCGCTCGAGCGCGCTCAGCAGGAAGGAAAGGCGCGCTTCCTTGGCTTCTGCAGCGGTGGCGGCGACGTTGGCCCCACGAGGCAGGTGCTCGAGAGCGGGGGCTTCGACGTCGTCCAGCTGACCTACAACCTCTTGAATCCCACCGAGGGGTGGGCTCCTCCACCCGGGTTTGAGAGTGACGACTACGGCCAGCATATCGACCACGCGGCGGCGCGTCACATGGGCGTCGTCGTGATCCGCGTGCTGGCCGGCGGGGCGCTGGCCGCCAGCGAGCGCCATCCCCTCAATACCGGGTCTCGCGTCGAGGAGCAGTACGAGGTCGACCGCACCCGTGCGGAATCCCTCCGTTTTCTCGCCGATGAAGGCGATCAAACCATGGCGCAGGCCGCGATCCGTTTCGCTTTGGCCAAGCCCGAAATATCGAGCGTACTCGTTGGCTTCTCGGACCTCTCCCAGATCGAAGAGGCGGTCGCGGCATCCGCTATGGGCCCGCTCCCCGCGGCGACGTTAGGCCGGATCGAGGGCTTATACACCCCATCGTCATGAGCCTGTCGGCCCCATCTACGGAACAGACGCCATCATCTGCTCGACAAACTCGCAGTGCAGCCTCAGGGCGGGCGCTTGCCAGCAATCGGATGAGGCATCATGATTCTATCGCGCGGCGTCCGGCGGATGAAGATTGGCGGAAGGAGCATCGTGGCGGAGAACCAGCAACTGGCCGTGGCCGCACCGCGACGACACGGTATGCGCTTCGGGGCACACTACCTGCCCACCTATATCGCGGCGCTGGATGGGCCGGTTCCCGAGTTCTACGGCCACCTCTTTCAGCAGATGGAGGAGCTGGACGCCCTCGGGTTCGACGACGTGTGGGTCACCGAGCACCATTTCTACGAGTACGGCGGCACGATCTCGGCGCCGCCGGTGTTCCTGGCTGCTGTCGCCCGCACCACCCACCGGATCAACATCGGCGTGGCTATCAGCATCCTCCCGCTGCACGATCCGGTGCGCGTGGCCGAAGCCTACGCCATGGTGGACGCCATCTCGAACGGACGGCTCCAGCTCGGCGTGGGCCGAGGCAACCAGCCTGATTTCGCCAGCTCCGGGATCCCGTATGAGGAGACAGCTCGACGCCTGCAGGAGGGCACGGAGGTCATTCGACGCGCGTGGTCAGACGACGAGCTCTCGTTCCACGGCGAGATGTTCGACTTCGAGGGGATTCGCGTGCTGCCCAAGCCGGTGCACCGGCCGCACCCTCCGATCTGGGTGGCCGCGTCGCGCAGCGATGACACATTCCGCTGGGCGGGCAGGAACGGCTTCAACCTGATGACGCTGCCGTACTCACAGGACCCCGCCGTTCTTGGGCCGGCCATTGAAACCTACCGGGACGCCCTCGTCGAGGCGGGACACGATCCCGCGAGCCGCGAGATCCTCGGCAAATTCCACATCTACGTCGCGAACACGACGGAGGCAGCGCTCCAGGAGGCCCGCCCCTACCTCAACAACTACCGAGATCTCGTAGACGCGCGCAGTCCGCGGCGCACACGCGAAGGCCGGGACCCGCGAGCCTATGAAGCGCAGCTGGCCGTCGGGAACATCATCGCGGGCGATCCGAAGCGGTGCGTGGATATCATCCATGGCTGGCGGGAGCGACTTGGGCTCACCACAATTTCCGGCACGTTCCACTTCGGGGGAATGCCCCAGGAGATGGCGCTCAAGAACATCCGCCTGTTCGCCGAGCAAGTGATGCCGTACGTCTAGCCGGACCGCAACGTTTAGGGAGCAGGGAGAGGAATCATGTCTGACAAGGTCACGGTGCAGACCCTCCACGAGATGAAGCGGGAGGGCAGACGGATCGTCGCCGCCGTCTGCTACGAGCATCAGATGGCGCAGATCCTGGATCGCGCCGGCGCCGACGTCCTGTCCGTCGGGGATAGCGTCAGCCGGGCATTCCTCGCGAACGAGAGCGAGGAGGATTTCACGGTCGATCACCAGATTCTCTTCTGCCGGGCGGTGAGCAAGGCCGCCAAGCGCGCGCTCGTCAACTGCGACATCCCACTCTCGGCCGTGAATGGTGGCCCGAAGGCGGCGGCCGAGGCAGCGCGGCGCGTGGCTGGGGAGGCGGGCGCCGAGATGGTCAAGATCGATATCCGCGAGGACATGGACGGGCTCTACCCGGTTGTCCTGGAAGTGCTCAAGACAGGAGTGCCCGTCTACCCCCAGATCGGGTTCGTCCAATGGTGGGAGAGGCACGGCGGCGATGAGGTGCGCGATCGCATCGTGGCGAAGGCGAAGGCGCTGGAAGGCGAAGGGGCCTCTATGATCGATCTCACGGCTGTTACGTCAGAGGTGTACGCCGACGTTTGCCACGCGCTGCGCATTCCCGTCATCGGCGGCCAGACTGGCCCGGAGGCCGACGGCAAGATCTACGTCAGCTACTCTCTCGTCGGCTACCAGGCCGCGGCGCTCGATCGGGAGGGCACCGGGCCCAACGCCGCGAAGTACATTTTCGACGTAGCGAAGCAGGCCTTCGAGAACGTCCGCGCGGGGGAGTTCTAGGGCCCAGGGGTACCGGATGCGTCGTGGCGGATATGCACGCCAAAGCGAGGGAAGGGCCGCGACCACAGCCGGGGAGGGGGATATGCCACGCATTATCGGTCTGCTGGCTGGGTTCAGCCTATTGCTCATGGCGTGCGCCCCGGCTGGCGATTCGTCCGCACGGGGCGCTGCTGAGGCGCCAGCCCTCTCGCGGCCAGCGCGAACGCTGGTCGCGGCGCTGCGCGTCGAGCCCAATTCGGTGGCCGCCAGGACCATCGGCTCGGGCGGCGTCGCCGTGTACCTGTCGCACCGCCTTTTCAATGCCGACCTCGCCCTATTGAACGACGACGGTGTCGCGGAGCCCTATCTGGCCGATGCGTTGCCCCAACTCCACACTGACAGTTGGCGGGTCTTCCCGGACGGGCGTATGGAAACCACATATCGCCTGAGGCCAAACCTAGTCTGGCACGATGGCGCCCCGCTGACCAGCGGGGACTTCGCCTTTTCGCTGCGCGTGTATGCCACGCCCGAGCTGGGGCCGGTGCTCCCGCCAGTCAACCTCATCGAAGAGGTGCTGGCGCCCGACGCTCGCACGCTGGTAATCCGCTGGAAGCAGCCGTTTGCGCAGGCGGGAGCCCTGAACAGCATGGGCACGGGGCGGCCGGCCAACTTTCCACCGCTCCCCCGCGCGCTGCTGGAGACGGCCTTCGACACGGGCGGCCCCGAGGCCTTCCTCAACCATCCGTACTGGACTCGAGAGTTCGTCGGGCTCGGGCCATATCGGCTGCAGCGCTGGGAGCCGGGCGCCTTTCTCGACGCGATCGCTTTCGACCGACACGTGCTCGGGGCACCCAGGATCGAGCGCATCAAACTCATGGTCATGCCGGACAACAACGCCACAATTGCTGGGCTGCTGGCGGGCGAGGTGCACCTAGCGCCCGCCGACGCGAACTTCCCCGCGGGCCGAGTAGCCGTCGTCCTGCGGGAGCTGGGCACGGGCTCAGGGACCGCGGTCCTCCACCCGAACCAGTGGCGCCGAGCGGATGTCCAACTGCGGCCGGAATACGTGGGCCATCGGGCGCTGCTCGACCCTCGCGTCCGCAAAGCCCTTGCCCATGCCATCGACAAGGACCCCATCAACGAGGCGGTGTACGATGGCCAATCGCTGATCTCCGACATCATGGTTCCGCCGACGTCCCAGGTAGGGCGCGCAGTGGACGCAGCCATCCCGAAATATCGGTTCGACCTCCGGCGCAGCGAGGAGCTCATGACGGCCGCTGGTTTCAGCAAAGGAAGCGATGGCGCCTACACGAGCCCGATCGACGGGCGCTTTGTTAGCGAGGTCAAGACCAATGCCGGCACCGACAACGTGGCGGAGATGACGATCCTCGCGAGTGGTTGGCGGCAGGCGGGCTTCGATGTCCAGGACGCGGTGCTGCCGGTGGCGCTAGCCCAGGATGCCGAGGCGCGGGGGACCTTCTCCGGCATGTTCTCGGCCAACGGCAACCTGGAAGGGGCCGTCAACTTCAAGAGCGCTATCTTCCCGGGGACGCCGAATCGATTCCCGAACGAGAGCCGCGGCGGCTGGGTCAACCCCGAGTACGGGCGTCTGCTGGACGCCTACAATACCGCGCTGGATGCATCGGAGCGCACCAGGCTGACGGTGGAGATGGCGCGGATCTTCAACGAGGACCTGCCGGCGATCTCGCTCTTCTTCAATACGCAGCCGTGGATATTCGTTTCGGCGTTGCAGGGCCCGAAAATGGTAGCCTCGGAGAGCAACGTAAGCTGGCGCATCCACGAGTGGGACTTCAGGTGAAGGGGGCAAAAGCCATGAGCGATCTAACACTGGTAGTCGGTAGTGAGCTGGCGTTGTACGTGCTCCGCAGCCAGGATGGCGGCAAGACCTGGCAGGAGCCCGAAGTGGCCATTCCGGATCTCGACGTCGCCGACGTGCGCGGCGCGCGGGATGGCACGATCTACATAGGCACCCGCGGCCGCGGCCTGCTGCGCAGTCGCGACGGCCTCCGCAGCTGGGAAGAGATCGAGCGTCCACCCGAGTTGCAGAAGGTGCGCTCCATCTGCATCACGGACGACAAGTTCCTGGCCGGGAACGAGTCACGGCCCGCGCCTGTCGGCGTCTACGAATGGCAGGACGAGGAGCAGTGGCGACAACTGGGCGACCTCTCGACGTGCTCGGGCGCCGGCGACTGGCACTACCCGGTCGCAGAGGTGGGCGTGCACGTCCGCCACCTGTCCAGGGACCCCCATCGTCCCGAGCGCCTGTACGCGGCCATGCAGGTGGGCGGCGTGGCCATCAGCCAGGATGGGGGCGCCACGTGGTCCGACAGGCGGAACCTGGACCTCGACGTCCACATGATCGAGGGCGACCCGCGTCGGCCTGGGGTCGTGTACGCGGGGAGTGGTGGCGGCGGCCTCTACAAGAGTACCGACTACGGCGACACCTGGGCATGTACCTCCGAGGAGTGCGGCCGGTTCGTCGTGCAGTTCGCCATCGACCCAGAGGCGTCTGACCGGCTGTACCTCGGCACCGCACGTGGCGGAGTGCGCTCGTGGCAGACAGACCCCGCCGGCGCGCGGGGGGAGCTCTGGCGCTCGGACGACGCGGGCGGTTCGTGGCGCAAGCTGGCGGGCGGCCTCCCAGAGTACCTGGGCTCGCGGCCCGGTGCTGTGCACCTCGCCCCCCACGACCCGTCCCAGGTGTTCTTCGCCGGCGACCTCCCGCGAGGCGGCCCCGACAGCGGCGTCTACCACAGCCCCGACGCCGGCGAGACCTGGCACAAGATCGCAGGGCTGGAGCAGGTGGTGGCACTGTGGTGTACGGAGGTCTGAGGAGGGAGCGGGAGCTTGGTGTAGGTTCCGGGTGTGCAGGTTCCGTACACCTGGAACCTCGAGCTCAGACCAATTCAATTCCCAGAAGCTCGCACGCCTCTTGGAGATCGGGGTCGCTTGGGTCGATCGCTCGGGCTGCAACCACGTGCATGGGCGCCGGGTCAGATTCGAAGACTGCCCAATTGGCGAAGTCATCCCCCAGTCGCGAGCTGTAACGGATCCCGGCGAATCGCAGGCCCGTCTGTGTGGTCGTCTCGTAGATCAGCCGGGAAATCTCCTGCGTGAAGCGGCGAGGCGTAGACAGGCGAATCGTCGCGGCGTCGAGGTCTGCTAACCCGTAGTGCGCGAGGCGGCTTGCCAGGGTCGATCTAACAAAAGCGAGGGATCGGCTATGACCGACAAATGCATACCGGCCGACGGGAGTGGCTTCACCCAACATCTGCGTCGTGAGCCAGGTCGCCGGCACTCGGCCGGGCGGCGATCCGCCCCCGCCGGCTACCGCCGCCACCCCCGAAGCGGCAATTGGATCAGGTCGAAATACGGCCAGTCGCTCCACAAACGCGCCCAATCGCTGAGAGCACGCGTACAGCACGCGATACTGGCCGAGCGGATCGTCCCAACGGTTGCCGAAAGTCCTGTCGGGTCCAGCGAAGCTCCAGTCCGGCCACTCCCACGGGTCCGGGAATCTGCCAACACGAAAGATTCGGGCAGGCGGATCTGCCGCCTCGAAGGGGATAGGTTACGCCCCGGCTACAAAAGCCCGAGCAGCTCCTAACACGTGCGGGCCCACCTCTTCCAGGCTCCCCTCCCGTAGCAGCCGCGCCGGTGAACGGTCATCGAGCTGCGGATTAAGGCCTTGAAACCAAGCCTGCGCCACGCCTGACCCATCGGCCGAGGCAATCATGAGCGCCACGCGTAGCGCCGTCCGCAACCTTTCCGGCACGTCTGGACGAGGCTCTCGCTCTCCCCGACTCCACTGACGCACCGCGCGGGCTTCGGTGACACCCGCGATATATGCCACAAGCTTGGCTCCCAGCAGCTTCTCCAGCTCGTGGGCCATTGTGCGGACGTCCATCCTGGTCACCCGCTCGTAGCTCCTGAGGTCCGATGTTGCGGCTGGGGCAGCCATGCTTGCCTCCGGGGAATTGGGTTTCAAAAACCAGATGATTCACAATCATATCACACGCTCGAGCTGGCGCGGTCAGTTCGAATCCGCAAACCCACTGGATAGATGGTTTTTGCCCATCAACAACTAATAGTGACCCGATGATTGCTCCGCTGCTGTTGCCCTGGAGCTCGTATCGTGCGGGAATATCGGTTCACCACCAAGAACATCCCAAGCGCGGTGGCGCGGGTGAAGGTGGTGGGGAGGCGTCCCCGGCTATCATGCGGCACCGGTACGTCTTTCTCTCCCGGTAGCTTGACACTCGGCGCACGTCTCCTCGATGCGGCGCGCCCTCGACTTTGGTACCATCTACCGCGATCGATTGGTACTACCACGAGCCCAGATTTCCAGGCGGGGAAAAATGTGGGGCATTATCAGCATCGAACATCTCATTATCGGCCTCCTCGTCCTCCTCTGCGTTGCACTTGGAGTCCTCCTCATTCGCATCCGGTCGAACAAGGAAGGTTACACCCGCGAAAGGTTTTCCTTTGTGGCATTAGGGGCTATCGTGACGCTCGGTAGCGCCCTGATCGCTGGCGTTACCACAGGTCGCATGCCATCGAGTTTTATTGGTTCAATCGCCGGGATGGTCTCTGGAGGAGGCCCACCACCGGCGCCGCCGACGGGCGCGGAAAGCCTCCTAATCGTCGGAGCCTATATCTTTACGGTTTGGAAGATCTTTGGCATGCATCAGCATTGGGACGGGCTCAAGAGTGTCGCACAGTATGAGCGCGAACAAATTGGCTCGGCTCCGACGATGGTCCGAGAAGGGATTGAAGAGGCCAAGCGCGTGCTGCAACGTAGTCCGCCGCTAGCGATTTACCATACGCTCGACTTTAGAGACTATGTGACCACTCTGCCCGAGATAGTCGATCCTATCGCATGGCGAGACCAGGCTCGCATGCTGGTGTGCCTATCGTCTTCTTCTTACGAGTTCCACGAGCGGGACGCCTGGCACGACCGACAAGGCTGCTGGATCGGACGTAACGTTGACACAGAAGACACTGTAGCTATTTATCCCGTTGCGTCACTTCCTCCTCAAGACGAGCTGGTGAGATTCGTCGACTACGCTAGAAGAATCGCCAACATGCACGCCTCAAGGCTCTCTGAGGCGATTGTAGTAGTAGAAGACGAAGAAGGACAACCATTTTCGGCCCATCCGCCGGAAACCCTGTCCCTCATTCGGATCGAAACGCAGCTTTCTCTGCTTACGCGCCTAGTTTCTCTGCGTGACTATCGCAACGACATAAAGCAGCGAGCTGAAGCGACTTTGGCAGAGTCGCCGCTCAGTCTAGTCGATGCGTACGTCCCGTCTCGATTTTCGCGGCATGGCGAAGAGGACGAAGACATTGAGAGCTACCTAATAAAGTGGCTAGAAGAGGCGGGGCAACGACAGCTTGCGGTCCTCGGAGAATACGGCCAAGGGAAGAGCACCGCGGCCCTAATGTTTGCATACCATCTGTTGCTTGACCCCAAGCACCAGGGTGGTAGGATTCCCATCCTCATAGAGCTGCGAGGAAGCAGTCCTCGGAACTTAGAGCCGTTGCAGTTGCTGGCCACCTGGGGAGCAAAGTACCACATCAACCCGCAGGGGCTGATGCGTTTGCATATAGCAGGAAAGTTGGTGCTCATCTTTGAGGGCTTTGATGAGATGGCGCTGGTAGGCGATCGGGATATGCGGTTGCGTCATTTTATGACCCTATGCCAATTCTGTTATCCAAAGGCGCGAATACTGGTCACTGGCCGGCCGAACTTTTTTTTGGACGACGAGGAAATGAACGTCGCCCTGGGAATTGGCGAGCCACGAGCGAACGGTCCCTACTGCGAGGCCCTTCGACTATTGCCATTTAATGTGGAACAGATAGAGGGGGCACTGCGCAAGCAGCCGATTATGATCCGCGAGCAGATACTAGCCTTTGCCAGAAAGAACGACCGTTTCCGGGAGTTGGTTTCGAGGCCTTCCATACTGCACATCGTAGGAGCACTGTGGGAGAAGGAACGGTTATTTGACAAAGTCCAGTCACTGAGTTCCGCATTCGTTATCGGTCTGTATATTCGACATTCATTCACGAGACAGGGACGAAAGGAGGGGGATTCTCCGGCCTTCATGGCGTTGAATACTCCGGAGCGGGAGTTCTTTATGAAGGGAACGGCGGCTTTTATGTCAGCAAAAGAGCTACCGAATCAGATAGCCGCGCGAGATCTGAATATACTGATTGAGCGATTCATCAGCGCTATCCCAGATAGCGTGTCTACACAAGGAAGCACGATTTTAGGCGAGACCCCGGTACCTCTCCGCATCCGGCTTCAAGATGGTGAATTGCCCATGGAGCATGTTAAGACGGATGTAAGGACCTGCGGGATCTTGGTCGACGATCCCGCCGTCCCCGGGACGTTTAGGTTCGGCCACAAGTCGTTTATGGAATATCTATTCGCAGCGGTTGTGGCGGAAATCTTCAGCGGCAAGGGTGACCACGGTGCGGGGAGCATCATGCGCGTGACCGGTGCTCATGCAAGTCAAGTGCTCCAGCATGCCGAATGTGTTGGGTTTCTGGCGGAGCTCCTTGAGTCTACGTCGATCGGGATTCAGCGGCCCTCGTACGCGGGGTCCCCAGAGCACGAGAGGGCAGTCGCAGCTGGGTTATTGCGGCAGATAGCCGGGGGGTCGATGCACTATGTGGTTGCTCGGCTCGTGTTGTGGCAAGTCGTGGTCGCGGTCTCCTTCAGGCAGTCAGGTCTGTTGCGTGTAGTGGCTGGGTTGGCGCTGCTTCTCCCGGTCGCGGTGATGGCAGTGTCCATCCTAACCAGGGGAGACGCGGTCCCAGAACGTCCGGGGTATCCTTTTAACGTATTGGTGCTCTCTATGATTATTGGGATGCTGCCGACAATGCTTCTGATAGTAGGGACGGAATCAATGGCCAATGATCAGTTTGGTTTGTGGGCAGTTTTGTGTACGTGTCTAGGCATACACGACGACGCCATCCACTGGGCCGCAGGCACGAGTTGGATCCCGTGGGTGAACAAGACGCGGGTACGGGACATGGTAAGGGGTCCATCGAGAAGCGTGCTTCAAGAGTTGTCCCTGACGACGGCAAGTGAGGGACAGGCCACCGGCGCGGAGCCTCCTGTGACTGGGGCGGGCTAAATTGGTCCGGCTTCCATCCGACCGCGTTTTCCACCTTCAGCGTGGATGGAGTGGTCTACGACAACCGACCACCTACCGCGCCGGTGTGGGGCGGGATAGCCACACGCCAACTGTCATTGGTCTAACTGCAACTAACTTCACCGATTCGAGTGAGACGCTGACCGGTGCTCTGGCGCTCTGCTCCAAGGCGGAGGGTGCCCGTTCGGCAACCGCTAGCGACCAGCCGGCACCCGCGCCAGCCGCGGTAAGAACCGCCTGGCGTTCTCTCCGAGCATCTTGGTCTTCGCGCTCTCCGTCAACCCCGTCCGCTCCGTGATCATCGGCACCCCGTCCGGCCACGGCGTGCCCGGGTGCGGATAGTCTGTACTGAAGAGCCAGATCTCCTCACCCAGGTCCTCGACCGCGTGCTCCAGCTGTCCCTCGTCCGCCTCGATCGAGCAGAAGAGCTGACCCCCGGCCACGATCTCGGATGGCCTTCGCTTCAGCAGCGGTGTGGTTGCCGAGCCGGGATGGTAGCCATCGTCGAGCTTCTCGAGGAGCCACGGCATCCAGCCACCGCCGCTCTCGAACAGGCCAATGCGCAGCTTCGGGAACAGGTCGAACACGCCTCCGCCGATGAGGGCGCTCATCGCGTACTGCCCACCCCAGCCGTGGTAGACCGCGTTGCTTGCCCCCGGCCAGGGAGTCAGTGGTGGGCGGTTTGATCCTCCGTGGACCCAGATCGGCATATCCAGGTCCTGGGAGACCTCGAACAGTGGGTGGAGCACCGGGTTGTCCAGCATCGTCCCATCGGGGCACGCCCGCGGAATGAACATCCCCGCGAAGTTCTGATCCCGCTCGGTCCACTCGTTCAGCTGGGCGATCGTTTCGGACATATCCCGCAGATTGGAGTTGGCGATCCACCAGAGCCGCCCATCGGACTCGGCGCAGTAGTTGCTCATGAAGCGATGGTAGGCTCGCTGCAGGGCGCTCTCGAACCCGATGTCGTTCAGCATGCAGTAGCCGTCCGACTGGCTGGCGAACATTACGCTTATGTCAACGGCAGCCGTGTCCATGTCGCGCAGGCGGACCTCAGGGTCCCAGTTGCAAGAGTTGTCGATCTCGATGCCCCTCCCGGTTATGGCCCTGTTGGACGCGAAGCCACCGCCATCCGCGCGCGCGCGTCGGGGGGCCTCGAATGCGTCATAGACTCCCATCGGGTGCGCCGAAAGCCTGGGCCAGAGCACGTGGTCGAGCCCGACATCTCCCCGCACTGGCTGTTTGGCCTGGACCGCACGGGAGAGTTGTTCGTATTTCTCCCGATACTCAGGGTCCATGTACGCCTTGTAGGTCCGATCCAGGTCCCAGTACTCGCGGATGTGGCAGTCCGAGTCGATGACGAGGTGGCCGTTGTAGCTCATCGGACGCGTGCTCCCTTCGTGCGATGGTTGGCAGGCTGCTGAAAAGGGCTGGGTTCCACTCGCGGTGAGCCTGTCGAACCACATTGGGCCCTTCGACAGGCTCAGGGCGAGCGGGTTTTAGCGGCTTGTTAGGGGGTCGTGGCGCAGACTGCTATACGAAAACCGGCTCGTGTTCCTTGAACCAGGCCTCGTCGAGGGGCTGGTACTCACCCGGTGGGTCCGCGGGCGGCGGAAGCTGGCCGTTGTTGTAGAGCCGGGCCGCGGTGGTGCAGATGACTTTCGCGCGCGCCTCCGGGCTCAGGTGCCCCAGGTCCCGAGCGATGACGCCGCCGGCCCCCGGCCAGATGCACGCCGGGTGCGGGTAGTCATTCGACCACATAAAGTTGTCCTGTCCATACTTCGAGAGCAGGAAGCCGCCAATCTCGTCGCTGATGAACGCTCCATAGACCTGCCGCCAGACGTATTCGCTGGGTCGCAGCGGCAGCTTCGACCGGCGCTGGGTTGTATAGGCGTCGTACTCCTGGGCAAAGAACGGGATCCAGCCCACCCCGGCCTCCGCCACGACGATCTTCAGGTCAGGGTAGCGCTCGAGCACGCCGGCGCCGATGATGTCGCCCAGCGCTTTCAAGCAGTCGAACTTGTGCACGCCGTCCGGCAGCAGCCCCGCGCGTTTGGGGTTCTTGTTCCCGTACCCCAGGCCCGAGTTGATGTGCAGGTTGACGGGCATGTCCATCTCCTGGGACGCCGCCCAGAACTTCTCGTAATGTTCGGAGCTGTATGGCAGCTCCTCCGCCGGTCCCGTCGGAGCATAGGAGCCGCGCAGGCCCGCTTTCTTGCACCGCTCCAGCTCTTCCACCGCCTTGTCGATGTCCCAGTAGGAGATGATGGCCAGGCCCCACAAGCGCTCGGGCGCGGCGCTGCAAAACTCGATGATCCAATCGTTGTAAACCCGGTTGCACGCTTCCTCGAGCGCGGGATCGCCCAGCAGCCATGCCTGCTTGGCGAGCGTGGGGTAGAGGACCTCCGCGCTGATGCCATCGAAGGCGAGGTCCTTCAATCGCTCCTCAGGGTCCCAGCCGCCGGCGCGGAGGTGGTGGTTGGTCTCGTAGAGCTTCAGCTTCGGGAACCGAAGCGCCCGGTCCCTGAACGCGTGGGGGAGCCGCGTCTCCCACAGGTCCAGGGGTTCCGCCATGTGGGAGTCCGCCGAGATGATCTGCTCTCCCCCAACTGCCGCTTCACCAGCGATGGAGAATCGTGGGACTGGCATTGGCTATCCCCTCCTTCTGTTTTTGACTCATGGCTGCCGTGCTGCTGTGCTGAGTCCGAATTTCGGCGACATCGTTCGCGCCGGCAGTCCGCGATTCGTAGCGCGGGGCTCGTCCCCCGCCTGGGTCCCCCATTATAAGGAGGTCTACGAGAGCCGGCCTTCCTCGACTCGAATGGCCGCGGCCAAGATCGCGGCGTCGGTCTCTTTTTCCAGACGGGCAACGCGGTTCACGACCTCGTCGATCCGCGATGGTGATACGTACGGGGCAGCGTAGCGGGCGAACTTCCCGGCCATATCGCCGTAGGTGTACGGGTCGGTGGGGGCGCCCTTCCAGTCCGCCGCGGCGAACGTGTGGGTCTTCCCCGCGATGGTCACCGCGATCTCCGCCGTCGGACCGCCCGCTGATCCGAAGCGTGACTCGGTCTCCCGCAGCTCCATCAGCTCAGCCAGTCGGCTGATCTCGGGGTTTGCGAGGTCGCCTTCGGACCAGGACGTAGGATCGCTGACGTCTCGGCACAGAGCCAAGGCAGCCGACCAGGGGAGGCTGTACTGCGCGCCCAGCAGTGTCGTCGGCCGCGGATTGCAGTGCCGCTCTTCGAGCATCCGACCCGCCGCCTCGATGCGCACTCGCTCGATCTGCTGTGGCTCGTGTTGCTGGCTTGCCCGAAAGCGCTGAACGGCGTCGACCACGGCATGGAACGAGATGTGGCATGGGTAGGCTTTCAGGCCAATGTCCAGCAGGAGGTACCGCTCGCCGAGCCCTTCGAGAAGCAGCTCCGGTCGCGGCGAGGGTGAGTAGACGCGCAGAAAGCCGCGGTCACCCTCGAGCACGGTTGCGGGGCCAGTGAAGCCGCGCGCCGCGAGGAGGGCGCTTTCCAGCCCCATCTGAGCCCCCCTGCCAATGTGGAGTCGCTTGGTCATGGAGCCGTCACGGAAGAATTCCAGCAGTCCGCCGCCATGGGACCCGGCGATGCCCAGGGCGTTCACGAGCCGGTCAGCGGAAAGGCCGAGGGCCTTGCTGGCGCCCGCTGCCCCGCCGAACGCCGCATTCGTACCGGGGCCATGGAAGCCCCGCTCATCCTCCACGGCCCGGGTGGCCGCGGCTCCGATCCGGCACAGCGCCTCGTACCCCAACGCCACCGCCGCGATGAAGGAGCGGCCATCCAGACGCTCCCGCTCGCCGATGGCCAGGACGGCCGGGAAGACGGCGGCGCTGGGGTGGCACGACCCGGCTGAGTACGGGTGGTCGCACTCGAAGCCGCCGATCATCACTCCGTTTGTGAGCGCTGCGTAGGACGGCGAGGTCGTCCAGGAGCGGGCGAACAGCGAGCAGAGGCCCGCCGCCGTGTCGCGAGTGAGGTCGGCAACCATTTCGGCCCACGGCGTGCGAGCGCCGGCGAAGCCGGCCGCCAGGTCGTCCAGGATGTCGATCTTGATAGCATCCACCACCTGTGGCGGCAGATCGGCGTAGCTCGTGTCGGCGACGAACTCGGCTAGCCGTCGGGTCTCATGCAACGTCGGCCTCCCTTGTTGCGCCCGGCAATCCTGTCATTCTGAGCCGCCAGGCGAAGAATCCGTCCCCACATCACACGGGTATCACATTGTGGCGCCCGGATTGTATGCTTCGTCGCATGAGGACAACGATCCGCGTTGACGACGAGCTGCTGCGCGAGGCGAAGAAGTTGGCGGCTGCCACGGGCCGCACGCTCGCCGCCGTCATCGAAGATGCATTGCGAGAAGCCCTTTCCAGACGGCCCGCGGAGCGCCGGGGCGAGCCGGTGCGCCTCAGGACATCTGGAGGGCGTGGTCTGCTGCCCGGCGTAGACCTGAATGATTCGGCGTCGTTGCGCGATCTGTCGTTGCGCGATCTGATGGAAGGATGGTCATGAGGCAGGCGGCGGTTCTCATTGCACTCCTACTAGCCGGGTCTCTGCTGGCTGCGTCCTGCGCCCCTGGCCCGCCGGCGGGTGAAGGAAGGCCGGCGCCCGGCCCTTCAGCGGCTGGGCGCACGCTGGTCATGATCGCCGGCGCCGAGGCGGCGACGTTCGCCACGAGGCCGCTGGCCAGCAGGGCATCCGGTTCCCGAGGGATCGGCGAGAGCCGAGCGCTGCTCAATGCCACTCTGGTGTATCGCGACGAACGCGGCAGGCCCGTCCCCTACCTGGCGGAGGCACTCCCCGAGCTCAACAGCGCGAGCTGGAGGGTGTTCCCGGACGGAACAATGGAGACGGTCTACCGGCTCAGGCCCAACCTCACGTGGCACGACGGGACGCCCCTCGTCGCGGAGGATTTCGTGTTCGCCTGGCGGCTGTACGCGAATCCCACGTTCGGCGGCGCGTCATCTCCGCCCATCGGACTGATGGAGGAGATACTGGCGCCCGACCCCCGGCATGTCGTCATCCGGTGGCGGGGAAGCTACCCGGAGGCCGCCGAGCTTGAGGATGGGTTCCCACCGCTCCCCCGGCACATCCTGGAGCCGCTCTACCAGCAGCTCTCGGCGGACGCCTTCGTAAATCAGCCGTTCTGGGCCGACGAGTACGTCGGGCTCGGCGCGTATCGCCTGGACCGGCGGGAACCGGGTGTGTCCTTCGACGCGTCCGCTTTCGACGCGCACGCGCTCGGCCGCCCCCGCATCGATCGGGTCAGGGTCGTCTACATGAGCGACCCCAACGCCGCGGTAGCCAATCTCCTCTCTGGAGCGGCGCACCTAGTGCTCGAGTCGCTCATCTGGGGTGAGGAGGGAATCGTCTTGCAGCGGGAGTGGGGCTCGAGCGGCGGGACGGTGATGTGGGAGCCGCTCTCGTCGCGCAACATCCAGATCCAAGTGCGGCCCGAGTACGCGCTCCCCCCGCAACTGATCGACGTGCGCGTTCGCCGCGCCCTGGCGCACGCCCTCGACAAGGAAGCCGCGTTCGAGCCCGTCACCGCCGGCTACGGGCTGATGACCGACACCTTCACCCACCCGCTCGCCGACTATTACGAGGCGGTCGACCGGGCCGTGACGAAGTATCGCCACGATCCTCGTCGGGCTCACCAGCTTCTCGAGGATGTCGGATTCGCCCTGGGGCGCGATGGGTTCTGGGCAGGCCCGACCGGCGACCGAATCACTCTGGAGGTCTGGTTCATCGCCGGGTCCACCAATGAGCGGGAGAACGCGATCTTCGTAGAGAGCCTGCGGCGCTTCGGCATCGACGCCACCTCCCACGTGTGGGGCGTGCAGTCCACCAGCAACGAGGCGCGGTCGAAGCTGCCCGGGATCTTCGCTGGCGCAGGTGGTGAGGGAATCGGGTTCACGCGCTACCACGGCAAAGAGATCCCGCGGCCCGAGAACCGCTGGACGGGGAACAACCGGGGCGGATACGTGAATCCTGAGATCGACCGTCTGGTCGATGCGTTCGAGATCACGCTCGAGCGCTCCGAGCGCATCCAGCAGATCGTGCAGATGGAGCGGATCATCAGCCAGGAGGTCCCCACGATCCTGCTGTACTACACGCCGCGCGTCGTGGCCCACGTCGGCGCACTGAGGGGGCCGACCAAGAACCTCACCCCGGATGCCGGCGCCTGGGCGCGCAGGGTTCATCTGTGGGAATGGCAGTTCTGAGCCTCCCCTGGTAGTAGGGCGCTCCGTCACCCTCGCGGGCCTCCTGAACCTCGTCGTCGTCTATGTCGTGTGGAGCAGCACCTACCTGGCGATTCGCATCGCTGTTCGGGAGGATTCCGGATTTCCCCCGTTCGCCATGGCGAGCCTTCGGGTCCTGGTGGCTAGCGCCGTGTTGCTCGCGGCAGCTGTGGCGTTCAAGACTCGGTTGCGGGTCTCGCAGCAGGAACTAGGCATCCTCGCCGTTTCGGCCGTTCTCCTGTGGGTCGGGGGCAATGGGCTCGTCACCTGGGCAGAGCAGCGAGCCCATTCGGGCTATGCGGCGCTGCTGGTGGGCTCCATGCCGATCTGGATCGCCGTGATGGAGGCAGCGCTGGACCGGAAGGCTCCATCTCCGCGGCTGATCGCGGCCCTGCTCGTAGGATTCGCTGGACTCGGCCTCCTGACAGCGCCGGTCCTCTCGACGGGAACGCCCGCCGACGCCGCCGCGGTCCTGGCTCTCCTGGCGGCGCCCATGAGCTGGGGCGCCGGGTCGCTCCTCTTGAAGAGGCGGCCCGTCAGCGTTGGCCCGCTCGCCAGCGCCGGCTACCAGAGCATGTTTGGCGCGGTTGCGCTTTTCCTGGCGGCGCTCCTCACGCGTGAGCCCCTTCCGAACCCCACGCCCGAAGCCTGGGCGGCGTGGGCCTACCTCGTGGTCTTCGGCTCGATCCTGGCGTTCACCGCGTACGTTCAGGTGCTGAGGCAGTTGCCGATGAGCATGATTTCGACCTACGCCTACGTCAACCCGGTCGGCGCCGTAGTACTCGGGACGCTGGTGCTCGAGGAGCCCGTAACGGCCTGGACGATCGCCGGAGCGGCGCTGGTACTGCTGGGGGTGGCGGGCGTGTTCCGCGAGCAGCTCCGCCGGGCGCCGCGCGCCGTGGCGGCAGCCTGAGCGTTGCGGCCCGTTTCGAGTCCCGCTCCAACTGAGTTGCATGCGGGTTTGGACGCGCCGCGGACAAATGAAGCTGTCATGCTGAGCCGCACGCGAAGCATCTCCCGGGAGACCCCTTCGGCAAGCTCAGTGCAGGCTCTTCGCTGTCGCTCAGGGTGACAGCGAAACATCAGGTTGAGGGCGTCTCCTCGATGTCGTAGAACCCCAGCGCCTTCATCGTCGGCCAGTCGGTAAACGAGAAGAGAAGCGAGTCCTCTCCCGGCGCGCTCTCGTGTCGGTGCTCGCACCACGGCGGGATGACGAAGAAGTCGCCCTTGGACCACTCGAAGCGCTCGCCATCCACGACGGTGACCCCCTGCCCTCGGAAGGCATGGTAGATCACCGTCGAGTTATGCCGATGGGCCCTTCCCTTGAACCTGGCGGGCAGCAACTGGATCTCGCACGAGACGGTCGGTAGTGTCGGGCCACCCGT
The DNA here is from genome assembly GCA_964417895.1 of uncultured Chloroflexota bacterium. GTDB lineage: Bacteria > Chloroflexota > UBA6077 > UBA6077 > SHYK01 > CAYQJS01. The sequence goes on from CAYQJS010000046.1 coordinate 29,078, forward strand.
CAGAGGGTGGCTGTACGTCAGGTGATACCCGTCGTGGGGATCGGGCTCGACTTCGCCCTCCTTGAGGGCAGCCAGCGTCGCCTTGGTCTCGGACCACGGGTAGCGGAACGGCGGCGGGTTCTGCTCCGCCCCTTGTGAAGCGACCCGGACGTGGCCCATCGTCTTCAGTGTCCGATCGATGCGCTCGTGGGCCACCCCCTCCGGCCCGGTGTAGTCCTCGCGGAATTCCTTGCCGAGGCGTGCGAAGCGGGCATCGAGGCCGTCGAGCCAGATGACCGGCTGGTCGCTCTCGTTAACGTGGCCGTGGAACGTCAGGTGCGGGTTGGTGATGAGGTCGCCTTCCTCCAGCGGCATCGGCTCCCCGGCGCAGATCGTATAGGCCTTGGGCGACCCCTTGATGACGAACCTGATGGCCGAGGCGCTGTGGCGGTGCTGGGGCGCCGACTCGCCCGGGAGGACGCACTGCAAGCCGAGACCCACGTTGGCCATGACCCCCTGGCCGTTCCGGGGGTTCACGAGCCCGATGTTGCGGCGGAACGCTTCCTCGATCGACATCACCTCGCCCGCCTTGGTGATGCCGGCCTCGATGTCCGCCCATTTCCAGAGGTACGGCTGCGGGTCCTCTGATCGGCGCACCATGGCCCAGTAGCCTCTCAGGTTATGCTCGGTCAGCCACTGGTTGAGGCTCGGAGCGTCGGTGACGTTGGCGATCTCCATCGCGTTCTCCCTTCTTCCCGTAGGGCCCGATCTCGCATCACGTTACCACACGCCTGCCGCAATGGCTACCATAGAAGCGGATTGCGGATTGCGGATTGCGGATTGCGGATTGCGGAGGTGTGCGATGCGTCGAGAAAGGCTCACGCGAATTGTGCAGGCCGCGCTGGGTTCGACGCTGGGGCTCCTCGTTGCATGCGCCCAGGCGACGCCTGCCCCTGGCGGCAGTGCAAGCGAACGGACAATCAGGACGGCCCAGGCGCCGAAGGTGGTAACCATCGGTATCCTTCGAGAGCCGAATACGTTCCACAACGATCTCACCCAGGGGACCGGCGCCCAGGGTGGGAACACGCAGGTCCTCTACATCCCCCATAACTACCTCGTCGTCGAGAACGACCGAGGCCTCTTTCAGCCCCAGCTCGCCGCCGAACAGATCGCCGTGGAGCGCGGCACATGGCGCGTGAACCCGGACGGCACGATGGATACCACCTGGAGGCTCCGCTCCAACGTCAAGTGGCACGATGGCGCGCCGTTCACGTCGGCTGACCTCCTGTTCTCTTTCAACGTCTACAAGGACCCAGAGGTGCCTACCGCGTCGGGACGGGCGCTGGAGCTCATGGCGTCCGCCACGGCGCCGGATCCGCTCACCTTTCTGGTGCACTGGTCCTCGCCGTACGTGCGCGCCGACGAAGGGCAAGCGCTCATCCCAATGGCGCGTCACCTGCTGGAGGACGCCTATCGGAATGACAAGCCCAATTTCGCCAACAACCCCCGCTTCACGGCGGAGTTCATCGGCCTCGGCCCCTACCGGCTGCTGAGCTGGGAGGGCGGCGTTCAGATGGACTTCGCGCGCTTCGAAGACTACTATCTCGGCCGCCCGCCGCTGGACCGAGTCGTCGTGCGCTTCCTCGCCGACGCCAACACGATGGTGGCTAACATCCTGTCGGGCGCTGTGGACGTGCTGCTCCCCATTGGGGTTGACCTGGAGGCCGCGCTGGAGGTGAAGCGCCGCTGGGAGGGCACTGGAAACTGGGTCACAACGGATTCGAGTGGGCGGCTCCGCCACCTGGAGATCCAGCACCGGCCCGACTACGAGCAGCCGAAGAACGGATTCACCAGCGCAACAGTACGGCAGGCTTTCTACTATGCCATCGACCGCCGGCTGCTCGCGGAGATCATGGCTGGTTCGCCGGACCTGGCGGCGGACAGCTGGTATCCGCCCGGCCAGGCCTTGCGAGCGCAGCTCGAACCGTCCATCCCCCAGTTCCCCTACGACCCGGCGCGGGCGCAACAGCTCCTGGCTCAGGCCGGATGGCAGCGTGCCGCCGACGGCATCGTCGTCCACCAGACGGCCGGCGAGCGCTTCGAGATCCTTCTGCACGGCAGCGCGAGCACGCGCACGGAGAAGGAGCAGCACATCATCGCCGACGGCTGGAAAGCGATCGGGGCCCATGTCAACCTCCACATCATTCCGGCGGCGCTCGCTGGCAATCGGGAGTACCGATCGACCCTGACCGGCGCGGGGCTCATCGGCGTGGGTTACGACGCCTTCTATACTGACCGCCTGCACTCCGCCTTCATTACCTCGCCGGCTAACCGATGGAACGGCACCAATCGTGGCGGCTACAGCAACCCGAGGGTAGATGCGATCCTCGACAGGCTGGTGGTGACCATCGGAGGTGACGAGCGCCTGGAACTGCATCGGCAGCTGCTGCGCGAGCAGTTGGGCGAGGTCGCCGTGATGCCCCTCTACTGGGACGTGGACCCTGTCCTGGCGGTCAGGGGAGTGAAGAACGTCGGCCGCAATGCCGGCGGAAACACGTGGAACATGCACGAGTGGGACAAGGAATGAGGGGGGAGAGCAGTCCCTTGGGTGCTACACTCTCTGACGGATTCCTCGAACCGAAGAGCGGGTGGAAGGCGCCATGACCCAAACACTTCGATTTACGTCGGCGGACCTCGAGCTGTTCCCCGACAACGACGGCAAGCGCTACGAGATCATCGACGGGGAGCTATACGTGTCAAGGCAACCGAGTTGGGAACACCAGCTGATTTGCTTCGGAATCGGAGTAGCCCTCGATGCCTGGAATGACGAGACGGGGGCAGGCGTCGTGAACCTCGCGCCCGGGATCATCTTCGCCGAGGACGACGATGTGGCCCCGGACCTGGTTTGGGTCAGCCGCGAGCGGCTGCCGAGCCTCCTCGGCTCCGACAGGAAGCTCCATGCGGCGCCTGATCTCATTGTTGAAGTGCTGTCGCCAGGGTCGGCCAACGAGCGCCGCGATCGAGAAGCCAAGCTCACACTCTACGCCCGTCGGGGCGTGAGGGAGTACTGGATCGTGGACTGGCAGCGCCGCCAGATCGAGGTCTATCGGCGCGTCGACGCCACCCTGCAGCTAGCCGGTACGCTGCTCGAAGGTGACCGAATCGAGTCTCCGCTGCTTCCCGGCTTCAGCTACGCCCTCCGAGACCTCTTCGCCCGCCTCCCCTAGCGTGGCCCTGCTACGCTGCGAGTGGGTCGCCGGCGCAGCCGCCCTCTATCTCGATTACCACGACCTGGAGTGGGGAGTCCCATCGCACGATGACCGCCACCTGTTCGAGCTGCTGATCCTGGAGGGGGCGCAGGCCGGGCTGTCCTGGGCCACGATCCTGAGAAAGCGGGCTGGTTATCGGGCGGCTTTCTCAGATTTCGACGTCGACGCCGTGGCCCGATTCGGCGAGAACGACGTCCAACGGCTGCTCGAGGATGCGGGGATCGTGCGCAACCGAGCCAAGGTCGAGGCCGCCATCGCCAACGCGCGGGCTGCGCTTCAACTGCGTGACGAGCTGGGGAGTCTGGACGCCTACCTCTGGCGCTTTGTGAACGGCGCTCCCATCCAGAACGCTTGGCGCAGCCTCGCGGAGCTGCCGGCCCAGACGCGCGAGTCCCTGGCCATGAGCAAAGACCTCAAACGGCGTGGCTTCAAGTTCGTCGGGCCCACCATCTGCTACGCCTTCATGCAGGCAGCAGGCCTGGTCAACGACCACCAGGTGAGCTGCTTCCGCTATCGTGAGGTGGCGGTTCTCGCCGCGGGTCGCGCCTGAGTCATCGCGAGCCGAATCACCTCCGCCAGGTGGAGGGGGCGGCGGCCCGTCCCCTGGGCGATCTGCTCCTGGCAGCTGAAACCGTCGGCGACGATCAGTGTGTCGGGGTCGGCCTCGCGCACCGCCGGAAGCAATGCTCGCTCACCGATCTGCATCGCGACGCCGTAGTGCTCGCGCTCGAAGCCGAAAGCGCCGGCCATGCCACAGCAGCCCGTATCTGGCATCTGAAAGTCGAGCCCGAGCCTGGCCAATACGGCCGCATCGGCGCTCGTTCCGACGATCGATTTCTGATGGCAGTGGATATGCACGAGGGTCTTGCCCTGTAACCTCGGCAGCTCGTAATTGGCGGCGTGTTTCTGGAGGAACTCGGCGAGCAGAAACGACTGTTGGCTCAGCCTTCGCGCGTCCGGGTCGTCGGACATGAGGTTGATCAGCTCGTCGCGGAACACGGCGATGCAGCTCGGCTCCAATCCAACCAGGGGCACACCCGCCACGAGATGGGGACGGAGCAGGTCCAGCGTCTCGCGCAGCATGCGCTTGGCGAGGTCGAGCTGGCCGTAGTCATAGAGCGGCCGGCCGCAACACAGGGGGCGTCCGGGCACCAGGACCTCGAAGCCCACCTCCTCCAGCACCTCGACAGCGGCGCGCGCCCTCTCAGGGTGGAAGTAAGTGTTGAATGTGTCTGGCCAGAGAATGACTCTCGGGCGCTCCGCCTCGCCAGAAGGGAACGCGGGCGAGGCGGCTGGCCCTCTCTCCGCCTGGGAGGGGCCGAGGGGTGAGGCGGCTGGCCCCCTCTCCCCCTGGGAGACGGAGGGTGGTGAGGGCGATCTCTTGCGGAACCAGTCCAGAAACGTCTGGGACGCGAAGGCCGGGACGCGTCGCTCCGGGGCGATGCCGGCCACAGCCTTGGCCAGGGCGCTGAGCCCTCGGCTCTGGGTGAGGAAGTTGGCGATGCCTGGGGCGTGAGCCGCCAGCCGCGCCCAGCGGAAGATCAGGCCGAGCGTGTAGGCCGTGCGAGGGCGTGAGTGGCGCGCATAGTAGTGCGCGAGGAACTCGGCCTTGTAGGTCGCCATATCCACGTTGGCAGGGCACTCGGTCTTACAGCCCTTGCAGGCCAGACACAGGTCAAGGGCATCTTTGACCTGCCGAGAGCCCCAGCCGTCTGTAATCGGCCCTCCTTGCAGCATCTCGAAGAGCATGCGGGCACGGCCGCGTGTCGAGTGTTGCTCCTCGAGAGTGACCATGTAGCTGGGGCACATGGTGCCGCCGCGCAGCCTGCGACACTCGCCGATGCCGATGCAGCGCTCCATCGCCAACCCAAAGCTGCCTTCGTCTTCGGAGTACGCGAAGTAAGTTCCGAGTTCCCAGTTCCGTGTGCCGCGTCCATTGATCTGAGCGCCGGACTCTGGCGGCCTGGCTCGGGGCAGACCGAGCAAGCGCAGGTTCTCGTCCAGCCGATAGGGCTCGACGACCTTGCCGGGGTTCATCTTGCCCAGGGGGTCCCAAATCGCCTTGAACTCGCGGAAGGCGCCCACGAGCTCCTCGCCGAACATGCGCGACAGCAGCTCGCCCCGCGCCTGGCCATCGCCGTGCTCGCCGGACAGCGATCCTCCGTAACGCACCACGAGGTCCGCCGCCTCCTCAACGAAGGCGCGATAGCGGCCGACCCCCTCCACGCTTTTGAGGTCGAAGTCGACGCGCGTGTGGATGCAGCCCTGGCCAAAGTGACCATAGATCCCGGCGCTGTAGTCGTGGCGGTTGAAAAGGCCGCGCAGGTCGCGCAGGTAGTCGCCCAGCACCTCCGGGGCGACCGCGCTGTCTTCCCAGCCATCGTAGCAGTCGCGCTGGCCGGGCATGCGAGCCGCGGCCCTCGGGGCCGACTGCCGGATGAGCCAGGCCGCGCGGGCCAGCCTGGGGTCCTCGAACACGCGCATGTCTGGTGCGTCGGCTCGTTGACTGAGCGCCTGGCGAGCGTCGTGGGCACGGGCGTCGGCCTCGGCCTTCGTCTCGCCGCCGAACTCGATGAACAGCCAGGCGCCGCCGGCTGGCAGCAGCGCCAGGTCGTCCGCGTGCATCCCCTTTCGCCGCATACCGTCGACCAACCGGTCGTCAAGCCCCTCGATCGCCAGGGGTGCGTGCGCGAGGATCTCCATAACGCGCCGGCCGGCCGCCTCCACGTCCGGGTAGCCCGCCACCAGGAGAGATCGGGCTGGCGGGCTGTAGACCAGGCGAGTCGTCGCTTCGAGCACGGTGACGCATGTGCCCTCGGTGCCCACCAGCGCGCGGGCGACCTGAAACCCGTTCTCAGGCAAGAGCTGGTCGAGGTTGTAGCCGGACACGCGCCGCGCCAGCTTGGGATAGCGCCGGCGGATCAGGTCGGCGTAGCGATCCCGCAGCGCTTTGAGCTGGGTGTAGATCTCGGCGCGCCGCCCGCCCTGACCGATAATTCGCTCCATATCCTCGGCGGTAGTGGCTCCCACGCGGAGCCGGAGCCCGTCGTACGTGAGTACGTCGAGCTCCTCGACGTTGTCCACGGTGTTGCCGCCCATGAGAGAATGGACGCCGCAGGAGTTGTTCCCGATCATGCCGCCCAGCGTGCAGTGGTTGTGGGTGGAGGGATCGGGAGCGAAGGTCAGCTGGTGCTGCTCGGCGGCGTCGCGGAGCTCGTCGAGCACAAGCCCGGGCTGTATACGCGCCCGGCGCCGGCTCGGGTCCAGCTCCAGAATCCGGTTCAGATACTTGGAGAAATCGAGCACCACGGCGACGTTGCAGCACTGACCGGCGAGACTCGTGCCTCCGCCGCGCGGCAGAACCGGCGCCTCGAATTCCCGACAGATAGCCATCGCCGCGACAACGTCGTCCACGCCTCGGGGGATGACCACACCGATGGGCACCTGGCGGTAGTTGGAGGAATCGGTCGCGTACAGGGCGCGGCTGCCGTCGTCGAAGCGCACCTCACCTCGAACCGATCGGCGCAATGCCTCGGCAAGGCGAACGGTTTCGAGCGTCGCGCCGGCCAGTGACTCGGTCCTGGATGTATGGCGGAGGGATGTCATGCTGACCCGTCTGGCGAAGAATCCGCCTCCATGGAGGTGGCCTCACCGTAGCCCGTAGGTCTGGCCCGGTTGGAATGCTATATATACGCCATGCACCCCACATCCCGACTGGCGCGCGTCCAACAGCAGCTACGAGTGTTCGCGGACCTTCACGCCATCCGAGTTGAGCGCGTTCACCGCGGAGCTTGAGGCCGCCGGGCTCACTGAACTCGCGACTCGGGTGAATACCTACAAAGACCTCCACGCGCAGGAGTCGAGGCTGGTCCTCGAGGAGCTCGCCGATCTCCGGGCAGAGCTGGAAGCCGAGCCGAGTGATTTCGCCGCAATGGACGGACCAGCGGCCGACCCGTCGGCTGCAGCAATGAGCGACACGCTTCCGGATCCTGCTGCCGCTTCGCCGACACGGGCCCGCTGGCTGGCACGGGAAATCCGACGCGCAGAGTCGACGCCGATCTCTCGGCGACAGTTTCTCACGCGCGCAAAGGACCGAGCTAGACCCTCCGACTAATCCGTCCGCTCATAGCCCACGTACCGCACGATCTTGGGCTGCTATTCATTCCCAACTGGCCCTTCGGCCTCGTACCGCCCCTCAGAGCGAAGCCGCGCCAGGAGCTCGACCACCTGCCAGGGATAGTCGTCCTCGGTGACCGCCGCACACTCGACCCGAGGAGCCAGCTCGCGGGCGCGGTGTACCAGCTCGGGTCTCCCACAGGCTCTCGCGCAGGTCGACCGTTACGTCGTGGAGCCTCCCGTCGAGGCTGAGGGTCACGCGGCGCTGTGACGCGGGGAGAGCCACGCCTGGGGCCGGCGCCCCGGGCTGGCTGGGCCTGGCCGCGACGGCCCCCGCGGCGGAGGGCCGGCGGGCTCGGCCGCGGGGCGTCGCAGGACTGTCCCCGCTCCCGCCACGGCGGCAGCGGCCGCGGCCCCCGCGCCGGCGCCGATCAGGAACTCGCGCCGTGTAACCAGCCGCCGCATGCGCTCCTCGCTGGCATCGCCGTCGTCCCGACGCGTTGGGTTCACCGGATCAGGCTGTTCACTCATCGAGGCCCTCCTGACGCTCGAGTCACCCTGCCAATCCCCACTACAGACCAGATTAAGGCAAGTCTAATCCCGACTCGCTCTCGCGCGAAAGTGCAAACCCGAGGCACCGAGGCACCGAGGCACCGAGGCACTGCTTGATGAGGAGCACGGCGAACGGGCCGATGAGCAGCCCGCCCACCAGTAAGAGAGCCTGCTGCTCAAGGCCCTTATGGGCAGTCTTGCCGGCCAGGCCGCCCGCCTCGAATAGCCAGGCCGCGTAGAGGCTCCCCAGCGCCCACGCGAGCCCGAGCGCCGCCACGAGCTGCCTCACGAGCCGGCCCTCTCGGCCGTCGCCTCGCGCCCCGCGGCGGAACTGGGCACCCCGTCGGATTCATGCCCCCGCGCCGCGGCCGCGGGGCGCTCGGTCAGGATCTGCTGATACCAGCCGGGATGGCGCAAACGGACGTATTGGTCAGCAACCCACGTCGTGGCCACCGATCTCAGTAGCGGCCAGCGACTCGGCGCGAAGACGTAGCGCAAATGGTCGAGGAGTTTCGCCGCCAGGAGCACCATTGCCACCACGTCGAGGGTGCTCGCCCGCCAGAGCACCTCGCCTGGGATGGGTAAACGTAGCGCATGGCCTTCACCAGACCCGTGATGATGAGCCCCACCAGAACCATCCAGATGGGGAACGAGACAACCCTCTCGTAGTACGTGAACTGACCGACTGGGGGCGGTTCCCGCCGCGTGTCCAACCCCAGAGTCGCGGCGAGTACGCGTCCAGGTGCACCGGAAGCTCATGGCTGAGGCCGCGGAAGTGGCGAATCCACTGGCCGGCCGGGGGCACGAGGGGACGATCGTCGATCATCAGCCGATAGGTCACGGAGAGCGCCGCGGAGAAGACCATAAGAGAGGCCCCGACGAAATGGACCCGATAGATCATGAAGAGCGGGACGGGCGCCGACACGTCGAGGACGCCTTTCAGGTACTGGATGCTTCCGGTGGCTGCCGTCGGGTGAGACACAACTCGCCAGCAGCAACAGCAGCGAGGGCACGAAGCGACTCAAGCGCATTCTCCGGGCCGGGGGCCGCAATCTCTGCCGATCTAGAGGCCCTTGAGCAACTCCCCAAAATCTTAGCGCGGTAGAGCAGCCAGCGCGACCCTGCAGGCTCGCAGAAACTTGGCGTTGACAAGATGCGGCCGCGTGGATTATTATTCCATTTAGCTAATTAGCTAGAAGGTATAATATTGGATGGCAACCGATCAACTGAGCGCCACATTCACGGCGCTGGCAGATCCCACACGGCGGGCGATCCTGGCGCGGCTGGCTGAGGGCGAGGCGACGGTCATGGAGTTGGCCCGGCCCTTCCGGCTGAAACTTCCCACTGTCTCGAAGCACCTCAAGGTGCTGCAGCGTGCCGGGCTGGTCGCGCAGAAGCGGAAGGCGCAGTGGCGGCCGTGCCGGCTCCAGGCGGCTCCGCTGAAGGACGCCTCGGAATGGCTGGAGCCCTATCGCCGTTTCTGGGATGAGAGCTACCAACGCCTGGATGACTACCTGCGCGAGTTACAAGAGCAGGAGCTCAAAGAAGAGGAGGAGAACCATGGTCCAGGAGACTAGCGGCCCCACAACGTTGACGATCACGTTGCCGTCGGATCTGGAGATCGTTATGACGCGCGTCTTCGATGCGCCTCGCCGCCTCGTCTTCGAAGCACACACCAAGCCCGAGCACGTAGCGCGCTGGTGGGGGCCGAGAGGCACGACGCTGCCCGTCTGCGAAATGGACTTCCGCCCGGGCGGCGCATGGCGCTTCGTCTCGCGCGGGCCAGACGGCGCGGAGGACGCGTTCAGGGGCGAGTATCGCGAGATCGTGCCACCCGAGCGCATTGTCTGGACCTTTGAATGGGAAGGTATGCCGGGCCATGTTTCAGTCGAGACGACAACCTTCGTCGAGCAGGACGGCAAGACCACGATCACTAACACGTCCGTGTTCCAGTCGGTTGAGGATCGCGACGGGATGCTCCAGTCAGGCATGGAGAAAGGCGCCGCCGAAACCTGGGACCGTCTCGCCGAGCACCTGGAGACGATGTCATGAGCGCTCCAGCAAGAGACGTGGATGACTACCTCACGGCGGTGCCAGAAAGAGAGCGGGCCACGCTCGAGATGCTCCGCAATACGATCAAGGCCGCCGCGCCGGAGGCCGCCGAGGTCATCAGCTACCAGGTCCCGACCTACAAGTACCACGGCTCGCTCGTGGCCTTCTGGGTGACCAAGAGCCATTGCGCTTTCTGCGTCATGAGCCCGTCCGTCATGGATGCGCGCAGGGACGAGCTCAAGCCCTACGACACCGCCAAGGCAACCATCCGCTTCCTGGCCGAGAAACCGCTCTCCGACGCGCTCGTAAAGAAGCTCGTGAAGGCGCGGATCGGAGAGAACGAGACGCGCTTTGCGAGCAGGCGCAGTTAGAGCCCCTCACTGTACTGAGATGTCGAGGCGAGATTCATGTGTCGGAACATCAGGACCCTGTTTAACTTCGAACCACCCGCTACGGAGCAGGAAATCAACGCGGCCTCGCTCCAATTCGTGAGGAAGCTGTCAGGCTTCACCAGGCCTTCCAAGGCAAACGAAGCGGCGTTCGATCGCGCCGTCGAAGACGTGGCCGCTGTGGCCGCGAACCTGATGGATTCGCTGGTGACCAATGCCGAGCCGCGCGATCGCGAAGCAGATGCCCTGCGCGCTCGCGCCAGAGCCGCGGTAAGGTTCGGTACCTCCTGAGGCCACCGGCCAACGCTTCATCGACGGTCGGCTCGCCGGACTTCGACACCCGACTCCCACGCCGAAGCCCAAGACAGATGGGCCAGAAGCAAATGCTTCTTCTCGCCGGAAGCGGGGCGGCTGTGCAGGCGCCGAGTCTCGCCGCTTGGAAGATCGTGATCACTCGTTCTTGCGACGCGCCGCATCCCCTCGGGCTTCGAGCAGCAGCTTAAGCGCTTTCAGGTCCCGCTCCACCGCCGCCGCGTCGGCCTCGAACTCCTCTCCCGTCACCCCTGCGAGGCGGAAAAGCGTGAAGCTGACCTCGCTGCCGGCGCCGTTCGCCACCACACGCATCGGGACGTAGACCACCTCGCCTCCGGGAAGCGTAACGTGGTGGTCCAGCACGCCCAGGTCGTTCCGCCGCACGAACCGCACCCACACTGCCCCCTGCTCCGTGTGCGATACCCAATCGTCACCTGCTCGCTCTCCCGACGACCCCAGACCCGCCGCCCACTTCGGCAAGTTCTCGGGAACGACGGCAAAGTCATAGACCTCGCGCGGAGGGCGGTCGATGGCAACACTGATCGTGCGCGACTCGTATGTCGCGGTCATGGTCCGGATCGCTCCGTCATGATTTATTCCCTCGGTTTTGGGCGAATTCCGCCGTGATCAGCATCTCCGGCATACCCTCGACACCGGCGAAGAACTCCTCTAACTGGAATTAGGGCTTCGCAGGGGAATGAGTGCGCGCAGCCGGTCTTCGCGCAGGAAAAGCCCTCCCCAGATCAGTAGGCCGACATAGACCGGGAAAAGGGTGTGGCTAAAGAGAGGACTGCCGATGCGCACCTGGGCTGCGACAGCGCCACCAAGATAGCCTGTCAACAGGATCGCGCCAAGAACAGAGGTGCGCGGGAACAGGTAAAGGACGATACAGACGAGCTCTAGGATCCCGATGCCGAGTGAAAGGCTCACGGGAAATCCGAGCTCAGCGAATGACTCCACGACGGGAGCTATCACCATCATGTGGATGACGCTGTCGGATAGCAGAAACAGTGCAGCCAGGGCGCTCATGATGACTGCGGCCCAGAGCCTAGCCTTCGAGGCCGGAGCCGTCTGCGTAGTCGATTGCATGAGACCTCCCGTTTCTTTGAGGAATTCGGCGGCGAGAGCCCCCCAACCCGTGAGCGATGGCGCGCACGCCACTCAGCGCTAGGTTGGGCCCTCTCTCAGCATGCTAACCGCTTTGGCAATGCGTCGCTGCCGAGTCTCGGATGTCTTGGCTCCCTCGATCGGCAACACGTACCAGCGCTTGCGGCTATACGGCAATCCATCGAAGTTCCGCCTGGCGTCCGCATCACGGGCGAGCGCTTCCGCAAAGTCTGGCGGCACGGCTATCTCGCGAGGCTCGGTGTCGAGCTCGATGTCGACATCCACCTCGTCGCCGGCCGCGACGCCGGCGCCGCTCCGGTTCTCAGCGCTGATCGGCAGCATGAACTCCCCACCCATAACCGCCACGGTGCTGCGGTAGGTATAACTGCTGATCGTGACGCGCACCGCTGGCCGCTTGCTCGGCCCAAGGGCCGCAACGACCTCCGGCGGAACTCGGATACCAGTGGCGGTCTTGCCGCCGAGCAATATCGTGGCGCGAAATCTCATGCGATTCCTCCTGTGGTCATTCATCAAGGCACGAACGTCGCTCTACCCAGCTTCGTTGATCAGGGCTCTGAGATCTTCGACCTCGTGCTCAACCGCACATGGCACCGCATCACGACTATCGCCTCGACCCGATGATCGGAGGTGAACATGGTAGGACTCACCCCTTTCGCCAGGCTTTCGGCGAGCTTGTCGAAGGATTCATTCCAGCCGGCCTCTGTCAGTTCGCTCATCTCGCCCGCCGGGATGCCGACGTGCCGCAGGGTCATCTTTGTCTAGCCGTCATATTCCTCAAGAGTTACCGTCACCAGCATTTCTAACGCGATATCATGGCCCATGCCGTAGTGCGTAGCCGGAACCACGTTGCCTTCCGCATCTGAAAAGGACTCTGTGTAGGCGATCCGTTCGAGCGGAACTATTTCGCGGTAAACGCCTGTGTTCCAGTACTCCTCTCCCTCGGCTGAGCGCATGCAATAGAGATGCTTGCCGCCTACGCGGAACTCGATCTCGCACAAAGGTGATGTGAAGTCTTTCGGTCCCCACCACCGCATGAAGTGCTCAGGGTCCGTCCTTGTTATGTGTTAGCTCTCTCACGTAGTCGGCCGAACGGGCTAGACTCTGGCCATCTTCCTCCTCCGCCTTCTCCTTCTCTTGTTGCCTCTCGCACGTAGTCGTCCAGGCGATCGAAGCGCTGCTCCCAGAAATCGCGATAGCCCTCCTCCCAGTCCTCCACCCAGTCGGACACATCCTTGAGCAGTTCGACGTCGAGTCGGAGGGGATTCTAGATCGGCCGCGCGTGCGGCGAGCCTATGATGATGCCGGAGCCCAGCGAAAGGTCATCAGCGGACACTTGCAAAAAGGTACTGAGCATGTCGATTCCGCGGGTCTTCGTTCGACGAGCCAGGGTTCACACCCGGTCGAGACGGTGCGGAAGCCCAGCTCTGAACCCGAAAACAGAAGGAGGAGACACGACGATGCGATTCATGGTTCTGGTCAAGGCGAAGCAGGACTCGGAGGCGGGCGTCCTCCCGGACGAGAAGATCCTCTCTGAGATGGGGAAATACAACGAGGAGCTGGTGAAGGCCGGCGTGATGCTCGCCGCCGAGGGGCTCCACCCGTCGTCGAAGGGCGCGCGTGTCAGGTTCTCTGGAGACAAGCGCACTGTGATCGACGGGCCCTTCAGCGAGACGAAGGAGCTGGTCGCCGGCTTCTGGCTCTGGCAGGTGAAGTCGAAGGAAGAGGCGATCGAATGGGTCAAGCGCGCCCCCAATCCCTTCCCTGGCACGGAGTCCGAGATCGAGATTCGGCAGGTGTTCGAGGCGGAGGACTTCGGCGCCGAGTTCACTCCCGAGCTCAGGGAGCAGGAGGAGCGCCTGCGCGCGCAGATTGCCTCGAAGCCGTAGTCGCGGACCGTCAACACGCGGCGCGCCCCGGTCTTGCACCGGCGGGCTGAAGATGTTTGATCGGTAGCGGTGACGGCTACTGATTCCCATCGCGCGACCGCCATGTCGATTTCGCGGCCCCTCGTTCGACGTACAAGTAGAGCATGGGTTCATCCGGTCGGGCGACCGGAAGCTCAGTTCCGAACCCGAAAAACAGAAGGAGACACGACGATGCGAATTCTGGGACTGGTCAAAGCCGACAAGGATTCAGAGGCGGGTGTTCTCCCGAGCAAGGAGTTCGTGGAGGAGATGGGGAAGTTCATGGAGGAGGTTACGAAGGCCGGTGTGCTGCTCGCGACCGACGGGTTGCAGCCGAGTTCGAAGGGCGCGCGCGTCCGGCTTTCTGAAGGGAAGGTCACCGTGACCGACGGGCCCTTCACCGAGTCGAAGGAGCTGATCGCCTCTTACGCGCTGGTCGAGGTAAAGACGATGGCTGAGGCGATCGAATGGACTACACGCTTCCTCAAAGTGCTGGGCGAGGGTGAGTGCGAGCTCCGCCCCGTGTTCGAGGCGTCGGACTTCCCTCCCGAGATCTTTTCTCCCGAAGAGGCCGCGCGCGAGGAAGCGGTCCGCGGGGAGATGCAGAGGAATGCCGCGAAGCTGTAGTTGCGATGCGCCCCGGCTTGCGCATTGAAGTAAGTCTGCTCGGCTGCCGTGATGGCTTCTGATACGCATAGCGCGATCGACGCGGTCTGGAGAATCGAGTCGGCGAAGCTCATCGCCGGTCTCGCGCGAATCGTGCGCGACGTCGGTCTTGCCGAGGAGCTCGCCCAGGACGCGCTGGTCGCCGCGCTCGAGCAGTGGCCGGAGTCGGGCGTCCCGGACAGCCCGGGCGCCTGGCTCATGGGCACCGCGAAGCATCATGCGATCGACCTGCTTCGCCGAAACAAGCGGCTCGAGCAGAAGCACGAGGAGCTCGGTCGCGAGATCGAGGCCCAGCAGGAGATGGCTGTGCCGGATATCGACGCCGCGTTCGACGATGACGTCGGCGACGACCTCCTGCGCCTCATATTCACGGCCTGTCATCCGGTGCTCTCTTCCGAGGCGCGCGTTGCGCTCACGCTGCGGCTGCTCGGAGGTCTGACGACCGAGGAGATCGCGCGTGCATTCCTCGTCCCGGAGCCGACCGTCGCCCAGCGAATCGTCCGGGCAAAGCGAACCCTCGCCGAGGCGCGCGTCCCCTTCGAAATCCCTAGCGGGGACGATCGCATCGCACGTCTCTCGTCGGTGCTCGAGGTCATCTACCTCGTGTTCAACGAGGGCTACTCGGCGACCGCCGGCGACGACTGGATGCGACCTGCGCTCTGCGAGGATGCGCTCCGCCTCGGCCGTATCCTGGCGGAGCTCGCTCCGAAGGAGCCGGAGGTCCACGGCCTCGTCGCGCTGATGGAGATCCAGGCGTCGCGCTCGAGGGCGCGAATCGGCCCGTCGGGAGAACCCGTGCTGTTGCTCGATCAAAACCGCGCGCGCTGGGATCAGCTCCTCATCCGTCGTGGTCTCGCGGCGCTCGAGCGTGCGGAGAGGCTTGGTGGCGCGCTCGGACCGTACGCGCTCCAGGCTAGGATCGCCGCCTGCCACGCGCGAGCGCGCACTCCGGCGGAAACGGACTGGGCGCGCATCGTTGCGCTCTACGATGCGCTCGCCCAGCTTGCGCCATCCCCGGTCGTGGAGCTGAATCGTGCCGTGGCGGTCGCGATGGCGTACGGCCCAGCAGCGGGCCTCCAGCTGGTCGATGCGCTGACGTCGGAGCCGTCGCTCAAGAACTACCATCTCTTGCCGAGTGTGCACGGCGACCTCCTCGCAAAGCTCGGCCGCTTCGACGATGCGCGGGCGGAGTTCGAGCGCGCGGCGTCGCTCACGCGAAACGCACGGGAGCGCGAGTTGCTGCTCACGCGCGCGGCCGCAACGGCGCCGCTCGAAACGCAGTGAAGTAAGCGCAAGGAGCAGGCTGAAGTCTTCCGTCAGACCACGTCATTAGCAAGGCGTCCCTTGACGCCTTGCGCGCCGAAAGCAAGTGCGGCAAAACTGTCCGTATGGTCAAGTCCCAACAGACCGTCCTCGAGGCCGCCGGTCGCGAGGTCGTGATCACAAACCCGGACAAGGTGTTCTTTTCGCGGGCCGGCCATACGAAGCTGGACCTCGTGAGGTATTACCTAGCGGTTGGCGCGGGGGCGCTGCGGGGGATCGCCGCGCGGCCGATTGTGCTCAAGCGCTACGTGAATGGTGCAGACGCTGAGCCGTTCTTTCAGAAGCGCGCGCCCGTGCAGCGTCCCGAGTGGGTCGAAACGGTCGTACTCCGCTTTCCGTCGGGCCGGACGGCAGAAGAGATCGTCGTGCGCGACGCGGCGCAGCTCTTATGGATCGTCAACCTCGGTTGCATCGACCTGAACCCGCATCCAGTGCGCGCGGACGACCTCGAGCATCCCGACGAGC
>CAYQJS010000047.1:0-43702 GCA_964417895.1 uncultured Chloroflexota bacterium
AGGAGATCAAGGCGGAGCAGCAGCGGCTGAGGAATCGGGAAGAGGCGCTGGATCGGAAGGTCGATGGGGCGGAGGCGCGGGAGCGACGCGTCGGGATGAAAGAGCAGGAGCTGGAGGCGCGGGGGAAGGAAGTCGAGGAGCTGCGAGGCGGGCAGCTGCGGGAGCTGGAGCGGATCGGACGACTGAGCATTGAAGAGGCGCGTGGGCAGCTGCTGAGTCGAGTCGAAGGGGAGATGCGGGAAGAGGCCGGGCGGAGGGCGCGGGCGATCCTGGCGCAGGCGAAGCTGAGCGCGGATGAAGAGGCGAGGCGGCTGATCACCCTCGCAGTGCAGCGGCTGGCAGGGGACCACATCGGGGAGACGACGGTCAGCATGGTGCCGATACCGAATGAGGAGATGAAGGGGCGGATCATCGGGAGAGAGGGGAGAAACATCCGGGCGCTGGAGGCGGCGACGGGTGTGGACTTGATCATCGATGAGACGCCGGACGCGGTGATGATCAGCGGGTTCGACCCGGTGCGGCGAGAGATCGCGCGGGTAGCGCTGACAAAGCTGGTGGCGGACGGGCGGATCCACCCGGCGCGGATCGAGGAAGTGGTGGCGAAGGCCACGGCGGAAGTCGAAGAGGGGATACTCAAGGCCGGAGAGGAAGGGGCACTGGTGGCCGGGGTGCGAGGGGTGCACCCGGAGGTGCTCAAAGTGCTGGGGCGGATGAAGTATCGGACGAGCTATGGGCAGAACCAGCTAGCGCACTCGGTGGAGGCGGCCCAGATCGCGCGGATCCTGGCGGCCGAGCTGGGGGCGGATGCGGAGGTGGCGGCCCGAGCGACGTTGCTGCACGACATCGGGAAGGTGCTGGGGCACGACGTTGAGGGGCCCCACCACGTGATCGGCGCGGATCTGGTGCGCCGCTTTGGGGAATCGCAGCGGGTGCACGATGCGATCGTCGAGCACCACGACAGCGATCCGGAAGTGGTGAGTATCGAAGCAGTGATCGTGCAGGCGGCGGACGCCATCAGCGGGGCGCGGCCGGGAGCACGGCACGAGAGCGTGGAGAACTACATCAAGCGGCTCGAAGCGCTGGAGCAGGTGGCGAACTCGTTTCCCGGGGTGGAGAAGAGCTTTGCGATCCAGGCTGGCCGAGAGGTGCGGATCATCGTGAAGCCGGAGGAGGTGGACGACCTGGGGTCGATCCGGCTGGCGCGAGACATTGCGAAGAAGATCGAGGACAGCCTGCAGTACCCCGGTCAGGTGCGGGTGACAGTGGTACGGGAGACACGGGCCTTCGAGATCGCCAGGTAGGGCCTGTAGGGCAGACTTTCCTCGGACGCTTTCCTGGAAACCCCGCGATCGCGGGAGCTGACATCGACGCGTTAGGCGGCCGGGCGTTATCGCAGGGCAGCCAAAACGCCCGCCAGGTTGCCCGCCAGCATCTTCTCTACGTCCAGGCGCAAACCCGGAAAGGCCTCGCTCTCGATGATTCCCGTCCTGTCGGCATCCACCCGTACGTACTCGCCCCCGCTCAGACGGAACCAGTCGATCGCCCGGTCTAGCACGCGCCACACAACGTATTCGCGCACGCGGTTGCGGCGGTACGCTCGCATCTTGTCGTGCAGGTCGTAGGAGGCCGAGCTCGCCGCGACCTCAACCACGAGCTGCGGCCCTCCCTCGAGGTAGTGGTCTTCGGTCAGATGGGGGCCCGCTGGCTCTTCGTGCCAGAGAGCCGCATCTGGTTGCACTTCGTTGTCGTCGTCGAGCATAACGGTGGCGTCGACGAGCAGCCTCGGCCCTGGGTGTTTCGCCATATAGGCCACCAGCCAGCCCACGATCCACCCGTGCGGCTCCCCGTGAAGGTCGGCCCTGACTGGAGACCCCACGTAGACGACTCCTTCGACGAGCTCGGCCCGGTTGATGTCCGGGCGGGCGCAGTAGCGCCGGTGGAACTCAACCTGAGTCAGGCGGTCGCCTGATTCCAGCAAGATGGGCTCAGTCGAGGCAGCAACCATAGGTCCGCTCCGCCATATGCGGTCGCCCGTAGTGTACGTCAGGTGGATGGTTGAGACGATTTCATCTTATCCATTTATCCGTGGCGCACAGACTCCTCATGGCTCTGGCTGCGCCCCGGTTGTCCCGGGAGTCCTTCGCCCCGTGAGTCTCGCCGCCAGCGCCAGGGTCGCCGCGACGGTGGCAACCACGGCCCCAGCAAGATAGGCTTTCTCCGCCGTTGGGAGCACCGAGTGCATCGCGAGCACGGCCGCGCCGACGCTGCCGCAGACCGCGTAGAGACTCAGCACAATGGCGCGGTCGGACATCCCGAGCTTGTGCAAGCGGTGGGGCAGGTGCTCGGCGTCGCCGCCTCGGAACGGGGAACGGCCCTGAGCTAGCCGCCGGTAGGCTACCCAGGCCACGTCCAGGATCGGGACCGCGAGCAAGAGGAACGCCGTGCCGATCTTCACGCCGCCGACCACGGTGATCACCCCCAGTGCATAGCCCAGGAAGAGCGCGCCGGAGGAGCCCAGGATCACGCGCGACGGATGCCAATTCCGGGTGAGGAACCCGAGGCAGGCGCCGCCCAGCGCCAGGGGAAGAACAGCGATGGAAGCCTGGCCGAACCACAGGCTGCGCAGGAAGAGGACGCCGCTGGCTATGGCCCCGATCCCACCAGCCAGCCCGTCCATCGAGTCCAGGAGATTGATGGCGTTCATCATGGCGACGACCCAGAGGACGGCCAGTGGGCCGGCGAGAGCATCCGGAATCGTGACAATGCCCAGGGGCGTGGCGATCTCGTCCATCCTGAGGCCGAAAAGGGTGGGAATGGCCGCCGCCACCACCTGGCCGAAAAGCTGCGGCCCGGGGCCGAGACGGCGCACATCGTCGGTGATGGCGAGCGGAACCAGCGCCAGCGACCCAAGAAACACGCCAAGCAGTCGGACGTTGTCGGCCGGCAAGCGCTCGAGCTCCCCCGGGACTACCACGAAGCTGAGCAGGATCGCTAGCCAGAACGCAAGAAGGACACCGTATCCCCCCGTACGCGGTAGGTCGCGCTGCTGCACCTCTCCCTCTCGTGGGTGATCGACGATTCCGAGACCGACTCCCGCCCGTTCGGCCGCCAGCACAAGGGCTGCGGCCGTCAATGCGGCGGCCAGGAAGACCGAGCTCAGCCACGCCCAAAGTCCAAGATCGAGCGTCACGGGGGGCTCACAGGAGCGCCTGTGCCCGGATCGGCATGCGGCCGCTGGACGTTGCCGTCGCCGGCCAGGTGCACGATTGCATCGATGGAGCCGACATCGGGGAAGTGATCGGGCGCGGCGAAGTCGTGTGCTAGGTGGCAGGCGGCGCCGTTCGGCCCGGCCGCGGCCCGTGAGGAGGAGATGACGTCGTGGCCCGCCCCGGCCGGCGCTCGCGCGGCGTGCGGCCCGAGAAAACCGCTGGAGCCGGTCACCAGGACGCGCAATGCTATCGGCTGTGCTCGCGAGCCTCAGCCAGCTTCGCTGAGGCCATCGCGCGCTCCTCGCCAGTGAACAGGCTGGTCCAGGGCGGCTCGAGTATCAGCTGCTCCACCGACATGTCGAGCCTCCCGAGCTTTGCCAGTGTAATCAGTCCCTCTGAAAGGCCGCGTTGACGAAGGAAGTAACGAGCCGCGAGAACGCCCCCCTCCTTTCGGACCTTGCGCAGGTAGTAGTTCGCCCAATAACCCGATTCTCTACCTATGCGCCAATACAGGTCGAGCATCGCTTCGTTGAACCCGGTCTCTAGCCCGGTCGCCACAAGCACCTCCGTTCCTGGCTCGTACCTTCCCCCTTGGCGTTGCTCGCGCTGATCTTGGGTTCAGATTGTCTTGTGGCGGCCTCCCCGTCGCTGGACCAGATAGTAGAGGGTCGTGACAGGGCGGCGAGGCGTGGAAAAGAAGTTTTCGAGCGGGACGACCGTGTCGCCGCGCTCCAGCAGTGGCTTCGCAAGTGCGGACCCGATGTAACCGAGCCCCGTGATGAGGGTAGCCATGGGCGTTCAGCGGTCAGCTCCAAGCGGCGCATATTGTCGCGCAGCGCGATGTTGACTATAATAACAGCTCTAGATGAGCTGAGATTGAGATCATCTAGAGCCACACGAGAGCGAGGCTCATGCGCTGGAGAATAGCCGAGGCCAAGAGACACTTTTCCGAGCTGCTGCGGGCTGCAAGCGAGGAGCCGCAACTGATTCTGAACCGCGTTCGGTTGGTGGCCGCGGTGGTAGATCCCTCAACATTTCAGGCGTACGAGGCCTGGCGCGCCGACACGCGGCGGGCGACACTGGCGGACTCCTTTGTGATGCTGCGCTCGATCTGTGCAGAAGAAGGCTACACGCTCGAGACGGTTTCCCGACGAGACCGTCCTAATGCATTTGCTGATGAACTCGCCGATACCGCTGTGTGACACCAACATCATCAGCGAGCTCGCGCGTCCGTCTCCCGACGCGGGGGTTGTAGCCTGGGCCGACACTGTCTCCAGGATCGCGATCAGCGTCGTGACCCTCGAGGAAATCCATTTCGGGCTGACGTGGCGACCCAACGCAAGGGTGAGTGCCTGGTTTGAGAGCTTCTTCCGTGCCCAGTGCGAGTTCCTGCCGGTATCGTTGGAAATCGCCATGGAATGCGGTCAGGTGCGGGGCCATCTCAGGGCCAGAGGGCACACGCGCACGCAGGCCGACATGTTGATTGCCGCCACGGCCCGCGTCCACCATTTGACGCTCGTCACGCGAAACACGCGGGACTTCGAAGACTGCATGATCCCGCTCCTTGATCCCTTCAGTTCACGGCAGGCGTAACGCGGGCGGGCCCGCCCTTGACGGCGAGCGTGGGGTCTTCCGTATGATCCGTTCGCTGTGGCTGGACCGCATCCGCTCCGCGCCGTCGACGTGTTGGGCGTTCGCGTGCACGACGTTACTCAGGACGAGGCGCTCGCAGCGCTCGATGCCTTCGTGCGCGGAGGGTCACCGCATCGGGTGGTGACGCCGAACCCTGAGATCATCATGGCTGCACGGCGCGACGCCGGGTATCGAAGCATCCTCAACGCTTCCGACCTCGCCATTCCGGATGGCATCGGCCTGCTGCTGGCTGCTCGCCTCGCCGGGACGCCGATCCGATCGCACGTGCGGGGGGCCGATCTTGTGGAGGCGCTCGCGGCCCGCTCAGCCGCGAGTGGCTGGCGCTGGTTCCTGCTGGGCGCGGAGCCCGGAGTCGCGGCCGAGGCGGCGACCCGTCTGGCGGCGCGTCACCCGGGCCTCGATATCGCGAGCGCCATGGCGGGCTCGCCGGATCCAGCCGACGATCTGACCATTCGCCGAGCGATCCAGGAGGCGGCGCCCGTTCACGTACTCCTCGTCGCCTACGGCGCACCACGCCAGGAGCGCTGGATCGCCCGCAATCAGGCGGCGATCGATGTGCCAGTGCAGATCGGGGTGGGGGGAGCTTTCAACTTTCTGGCGGGCCGCAGCCCGCGCGCACCCGCCTGGGCGCGCCGGATGGAGCTGGAGTGGGCCTATCGTCTGGTGAGCGAGCCATGGCGCTGGCGTCGGCAGCTGGCGCTGCCGGTGTTCGCGGCGCTCGCGGCCGCGGAGGCCATGCGGCGCCGAGGGGAGCGCGCCGCACCGCGGTGAGCGGGCGCGGTCCAGGCCCTGTGGTAAAATCATGCGAATCTGGGCTCGTGGTGTAGCGGCCTAACATGCCAGCCTGTCACGCTGGAGATCGGGGGTTCGAATCCCCTCGAGCCCGCCTCCGCGTAATCTCGATAGCCGTCTCGCTGTTCTGGTGGGGCGGCTCTGCTGTTTGCTCGGCCAGCACGAGGTAGGGCTGGAACTCAGGGCGCGCGGTCACCGCTTCGATGTGCCGGTCCCGGATCAGAATCGAATCGAACAGCGTCCGGGCCAGTTTGTTCCGCTGCGCCGGGCTGGCGTCCCCCCAGGCCGATCCGGCGTCGAGCAGATAGCGCTGGAGCCGCTCTAGTACCTCGGGCCGGCCGTGCCCGTCGGTCTCTTCCAGTCGAGCCAGTTCCGCGCGCAGCTCATGGCGCCGCGCCTCGTACTCGGCCTTCGGCAGATCGCCCATAACGAACAGGTCGCCCAAACGCGCAAGCTGGCCCTCGACCCTCTGCCTGGCAGCGGCCCGCTCGGCCGCCTCGGGGCGCGCCCTCTGGTACTCGTTAAGAATCAGACGCCGGGCATCCTCGGGGAAGCGGAGACCCTGCAAGTAGGTGCCCAGCTCGTTCTCGATATCGCCTAGGCGCGCGCCGGGGGCGCGGCACCCCTGGACTTGACGGCGCCCCCAGCACGCTAGGTACCCGTTCCCCTCGCGGTGCATAGGCTCGCCGCACTCGACGCAGCGGACGAGGCCTGAGACGGCGGATACCCGAGCGCCCTTGTTTACGTGGTCCGGGTTGGAAGCTGTGGCCCTGCGCGCCCTTTGCCGCTGCACAGCTTCGAAGAGTTCGGGCGGGACGATGGGCGCATGCTTGGCAGGGAGCCAGCCGTCTTTACCACGCTTGCCTATGGGCAGCTCGCCCACGTAGAAGCGGCTCTCT
Source organism: uncultured Chloroflexota bacterium (assembly GCA_964417895.1). Classification (GTDB taxonomy): domain Bacteria; phylum Chloroflexota; class UBA6077; order UBA6077; family SHYK01; genus CAYQJS01. The sequence continues at coordinate 6,554 of CAYQJS010000047.1, forward strand.
AAGATGCCGCGCAGGCCATCCCGCGTGAACCTCGCCCGCCGGGCGAACACGGACGGACGGTAGCCGGCAGCGTTCAACGCCTCCGCCACCTCCGCGTCCGTGGCACCCTCAGCAGCACGCTCGAAGGCCAGGATCAGGCCCTCGTGGTTCGAGGTGGTCCGCCCGTTCGCTTCTATGGGCTGCGCGTCGGGTACGGGAACACCGTCCTCTCCCTTCACGGTGCCGTATGGAAGCCGCCCGGCATACAGGCCCTTCTGCTTCCGCTCGGCCCACCCCTTCGCCGTCTCGACCCCCAGGTTCCGCGAGTACCACTCGGCCAAGGTCGAAAGCATCCCCAGGAACAGGAAGCCCTGTGGGGTGGAGTAGTCCAAATCGGGCTCGCTCACGCTAACGACGCCGACGTGCAGCTTGCCGAGCCGTTCGAGGCAGGTAGTCGCAAACGAGAGCTTGCGGGCGAAGCGGTCCATTTTGTGGACCACGATGACGCCGAACATGCCGGACTCCGCATCGGCCAGCACGCGAGCAAAGCCGGGTCGTTTAGCGATGTTGTCGGTGTGGGCACTGATGCCCTCGTCGGCGTACTCAGCCGCTAGCGTGTAGCCACGGAGGCGGCAGAGGTCGTGGCAGGCGCGGCGCTGAGCATCGAGGCTGTAACCCTCGACCTGCTCGCGCGAACTGACGCGGACATAGACAGCGGCGCGGTTCGGGGTGGGATGTACACTTGCCATCGCAGGCCAGCTCCTTTCGCGTTTGGCTTGCCAGCCCCGGGCCGATCCAGCGGCGCCGGGGCACCCCTTATTCTACGCTAGTTCGGGTTTGACGCGCATCAAACCCCCGTCCGCTACTTCGCCCGTCTATGCCTGTGAGGCAACGGCCTCCGAGTTCTCCTGCCCCCCTACCGAACTACCACCTTCCCGGCCGTCGCGCCACACAGCGCGCCCTGGTGCGGCCTGGGCTACCGCCAGCGGCTACGGCCGGCTACCACCGTGGGGACGGGCGCGGCGTCCGCCGGAGCCGCACGCATATCGGCCTGGCTTTTGCCCGCATATATTGACTCCACCACCGGGTCCCGCTGCTCCCGCTTCACCTTCCTCGTCTTCTGCTGTTGGCGATAAAAACCGCACCCGGGACAGTTGCAGTAGAGGTCGGCTTTCAGTGCGGCGAGGTCACGGGTCACGACAGACAGGCTAATTCCCAACTGGTCAGCTATGGCTCGCCTGAGCCCCTTGCCTGGACCCAACACGACCGCAAGCTCTTTAACGCGCCGGCGCCGGATCAACATCTGGTCGTGGCGCAGGCTGTTGTACCCGCGGCGACCACCAGCGCGGACTGCGGCCACGCGGGCGGAGACGGGCGACGACCAGTCACTCATGGTTCAGTCAACCTCAGACTCAAGAGCAGTGTTTGCGGCCCGCCAGCCAATAACGGTGTGTACGGCTCTGGGCTTCCGGAGACTATCTAGTGCGTCACGAGCGTCATCGTACCGAGCGGTTAACCTCCTCAGTTGCCTCGGACAGAAGCGGAGTGGCAAGTCTCAGATGGAGATTCGCATCCTTCAACGTGTCTATGGCCAACTGGAGAATAGCCGGGTTGCGCGCGTCGCTTCCCTCGACGTATAGGTCGAAGGCCCTGAGGTTAAGAGTAGCAGCCTCGTTCATAGCGCTCATTGCTGCCACCCACTTCGTTTGTACGGTGCTGAAACGCGCCGGGGCGCATGTGGCAACGGCGTTGGCGTAGGCTGTTTGCCAGAACACGAACTCCTCACTAGCTCTATTTCGCCATGTCTCACTCCCGGCATTCGGGGTCGCGTATATCGCCTGCAGCCGGCGGGCGCTGTTCTGCATGTTTGTTGCTTGGTCGCGCACTGCAGCGATATACGCTGCATCACGCATTGCTTCGCAGGATTGTGTTTGGGTCGCGCTGGTTAAGACGGCCGTCTCGCTCCGTGTCGTCGTACTGGTGGGGTTCGGAGTATCGGTCGGAGCGGCGGTAGGGCGGGGGGTCTCGGTTGGCTTGGGGGTACTGCTTGGCTTACCCGTGCTCGTGGGCTTTGGAGTATCGGTTGGCATTGCCGCTTGCGTCGCAGCAGCAGCAACGCGCTCTGCGGCGTACCGTGCGCGATCCTCATCACTCATCGTGGCGTTGACGCCAACAATGAGCAGGATGAAAAGGGCGAGCAATACGGCCGCAGATATCCCGGTGAACTTGAGAAGTCGTGTCATCTCTCGCCGTCCGTGAGCACGAGCCGCTCCCTCAAGCGGCGATCATACTCCGCATCCTCTGGCTCAGCGGAACCGCTCGCGCAGGGCTCGATCGACGCGCGCGTACAGCTCAGGATTCTCTTCGAGTACCTGCATCAATGCGGCCGGCTCGCTCAGCGCAACTCCCTGCTGTGCGCGGAGCTGAACCCGCTCCTTCGCCATCCTTCTCAGCCTCTGTTCCGCTAGTTCGCCTAGGTGCTTAGAAACCGTTGAGTCGTGCATGTGCTCCTCTCCCATCTTGTCGATCAGGTACACGTGCGCGCCTGCGCCGCAGATGTCACGCAGCGTTTGCATGGGTCAACCTCCTTCTGTGCTTCGTTCCGCTACCTGCTCTGGTTCTTCGACTGCCTCGGCCGCTCGCCCGTCCATCGCCTTTAACTGCGCCTCCACCCCATCGAGCGCGTCTTCGAGGGAGGCGAGGTCTCTTTCAATCGCCTCTGCCCGCGCGCTGTGCTCACGGATGCCGGCCCGGGCGACTGCGATGGTTTTCGCTACCCGGCTCTGCCTGTCTGCTGCACCATCGTCGGTCCGCGCGTTCAGCGACCCCTGCTCCTGGATATACCGCTCGGCGAGCGTGCGGCAGGAGTCCGCCTTCGCGGCAGCGTGCTGGCGCTCGGTCTCCAGTTCGCCTATGGCGGCGAGGAGGCGCTGCTTGCGCGCGTTGAGGTCGTCGCGGGCATCAGCGCGCCGGCTGCGTAGCTCGCTTAGCCTGGTCTCGACTCCGTGGATGTCAACCGCGATACGGTCGAGCCCGCGGTTCGCACTGGCGATCAGCCCTTCGAGGCGGCTGATGTCCGCTGCCGCTTTTCTCCTGTCAGCGGACGTGACGCCACCCTCGACGGTGAGCTTCGCCTTGGCGAGATCCCGCTTATGACCGTGCAACTCGGCCTGAAGGCGGCCGAGTTGATCCTCCAGTTGTTGCTTCATGCCTTCGAAGCGCTCAATGGCGGCGCGGTCGGGGGCTGGTGACCCGCCCTGCCCCATGCCATGAACCGAGCCGTCCGGCATGATGAACGTCGGCCCGATGGGGCGGCTGGTGACCAGGGCCTCCATGATCGGATAGATCGTCATTGGCTACCCCTCCTTCTCCTCGTGATCAAGGTTCGCGCCGAGGCGGCGAGGGAGCCGCTCGGCGCCGGTGCCCCACGGCGGGCTATGTCGTCACCCGGGGGGCGGGAAGCCGGGCGCCGACTCCCGGCTGTTTTTTCGGTCATCGCCGTGCCTTTGCCGCGCCGAAGACACCGAGCGAGCAAAGGCACGGCCACGCGATGCTGAGCGAGTACCAGCGGCCGTCCCGCGCGGCAGCAGCGACCTCGGTTAGCATCCGGAGCCGCGGGTCGAGCGCCAGGGCGACGGGATCGAGGACCACGCTGGGCCGGTCCGTCATCGGAACAGGTCCTCGAACTCATCGAAGTCATCGCCTTGGTTGTCGGGCAGCGGATCGGGAAAGAAAGTCACGAGCTCCATCGTGGCTGGCACGCGCCCTGTCGTCGCGATGAATAGCCTCACGGCTTCTGCCCTGGCCTCGGCGATGCAGTGCTGCAACGTCAAGACAGTCGCCCAGTACGCTTTCCGTGACGAGTATGCGTCCCGCCCACAATCACAGGGTGTGCGCCCATGCGTCCAGCCACATTCTGGGCACCACCCCGACCGCCACCGGCGGTCCAGCGCTATCGCCCGCCGTGCTGCTCCGTCCAGGTCTACGTCGTTCACGCATCTGAACCTCCCCCACCTTTGCCCCCGCCATATCGGCTAGCGCCCGTAGGCGCACAAGTTCTCGCGCTCGCTTCTAGGTCGCGTTGTTTAGTTCGATAGGCGCAAACCTCCAACCAAACCTCCCACCCTATAGGGACCTACCTTGTAGGTGGTCTTCTGCTTGTCTCATCTCGGTAAAACCTCCAACGGCAGGTTCTCCTTTAAAGGTGGGAGGTTTCGTGGGAGGTTTGGTAACGCTCCTTCGATCCTCCGGCGCCAGCGGACGGTTTGTCCCTTGGCCTCCTCATCGATTGGCGGGTGGCGCTCGGCGATCCCCTCGCCCGCGAGGGCGATGAGGGCTTGTCGGATCTGTTCATCGCTCGGTGCTGGCGCGCCGATGAGCGCCTTGATCTCCGTCGTCTTCATCCATACCGGTGTCAGCGCGGCAGCAGCCCGCCGCTTGACGGCATCCGCCGTAAGGTCGTTTCGGTCGATGGCCACAAGCTGCCCATCGTCCCGCATCTCGTAGACCAGATCGGGCACGGTGTCGATGCGCCCCAAAACCTCAATCCGTCGACGCCGTGGCTGCTGCCCGAAGCGGAGCATAAGAGCGCGATCGACAGCGGAGAGAAAAGCGCCCGCCCCGACTATGCTCTTGCCGTGCGCCCCGCCCTCTTTGTCGTGGTGGACGTAGACACGTGTCTTATCGGCAGCGCGCAGCGGCGCCTCGAAGAAAGTCAGGACGCGCACCACCTCGCTGTTGTCGTTCTCGTCCTCAAGCACAAAGAGGTTCCGCACAGTGTCGTAGATCACTACGTCGTCGGGGCCATCGCGGCCAGCGGCCAGAAGCTCCTCGCGCGAGAGGCCGAGGCCGAACACGAAGCAGAGATTAGGCGGTGGACCCGCAGGCCACCGGCGCATCCTCCGGTCCCACATCTTCTGACTTTCCTCGGTCACCCAGAGAACCGACAGGCCGCGCGTGGACCACTCCTGAGCGCCGGCGGCCAGCAGCGTCGTCTTGCCACCCTTCCCATAGCCCGCGAGAATGGTGCCCTCGTAACGCGGGACGAGCCCGGGGACACCGAGGAGCGGCAGCGCTTCGGGCTCGGGCTGGTCTGCCAGCCCAGCCATGAGGTCCCAGGCCGAGATGCGGGAGGGCGGCGTGGCGAGCCCTTCGGTCAGGATGCGGCTTGCGAGGTACAGATCATGTGCGAGGCGCCCCTCGTCGTAGAGGTTGGCGGTCCCATTCAGTCGTCCAATCGCCGTGAGTGCGAGGTACTGACGGTCGCGCTCACGGCGAATGTTCGCCTCGTCAGACGCGACAACGAGGCCGTTGACGGCGATCTCAGTCAGTGACCGGCTCAGCCGGAACTCGACGTGGTTGGCAGCGTCAAGTTGACGGCGGGCCACTACCAGACCGGAGTGGACCTCGATGATTTCCATGCCGTCGAGGCCGGTCATTGGCCATACCCCGCCGTCACGAAATCGGCGGCCTTCGCGAGCGTCAGCAGCCGATACCCCGGGCGGCCTTCCCACTTCGGACGTCGAGCAAGCGCCGACCGAGCGAAAACGCGCTCGACCTGCGCAGGGTCCCGGGCCCAGAAGGTAAGGAGATCGGTTAGAGCCTGATCCGCCTCCGAGGGCGACGGGTACTCGCTCATGTCACCGCGCCAGAGCCGCGAGAATTTCGCCCCGTTTCTGGCCGCCATCGCCTTGTCGACGATTTCCGCGTCAGTGAGGAGGGTGCGCCTAGCTCCGCTCCAGTTGATCGCTATCCGCTCGGCTGTGGGCCTGGAAGCGGGCGGCAGCTCCTCTGGATCCAGCGCACGGCCATCGTGGACGACGGTTAGGCGATGGGCACCAGGGCGGCACGACGGCAGGTAGAACGCTTCAGAGGGGGCCGACGCCGCTCGGTCGCTGACGCCGCCGAAGAGGTGCTCGTGACAACGTTGCCAGATGTCGGGGTGCTCCGCACGACTGATCGCCCGTGAATAGGCGATGATGGCCCGAATTCGGAGGTCCTCAGGCGTCGACGAAAAAGTCGTGTAAAGGACGAAGTGATACGGGTCGAGGGCAGTCTGGATCGCGTCGAGGTCCACCTCATGATCTTGATCGTGGACCGCCAGGGATATGCCCTGAACGTTGGCGTTCGCTCGCCTCGGCGGCTGGAACACTGCTGGACTGAAGAGCGCCCCGTCTTTCAGACCTCGCTCGTCATGCCGACTGAGGCTGCGGGTGACAACTGCCCATGGGAGGGATCGCACGCGGGGAACAACGTCGTCGCGCCGGGTGAACGTCGAGAGGCGGATCGGATCAGGAGGCTGCAGCGCGCTGCTCACCCCGACGCCTCCTCTGAAGCCGCGTCCCGGTGCCCGCCCGTGGCGGCTTCGTTCGTTTCTAGCGTCTGGTTTGTCTCAGCGGGGTGCCCCGCGATTTCGGCAAGCGCGCGGCCCAGTTCGACCCAGGCGTTGTTCAACGGGTCGATTCGCAAGGACGGCTCACCCCACATCGGTCCCTGCCTCGTCCGATGCGCCTTTCGCAGGCGTGGGGTAGGGGAACTGAAGCCCTAGCGCCTTACGGAGCAGAACCTCGGCTTCCCACTCCGGCGGGCGGCGCTCAGCCGCCGCCTGGTCAAGAAGTCGGTCGAGGGTCTCGCCGTCTAGATCGAGTTTGATCCGCCGCATGTAGCAAGGATGCGGGGACGCGCGCGGTAGTTAAAAGGCAAGTAAGAGGCAAGTAATTCCGCGCTTAGTGGCGGTCGCGCGCCTCATGCTGCATCTCAGTCCAGACCAGTCCCCACCCTTCGGGTTGGGGCGAGCACCAGAGTCGTAGCGTGCGGACGCTCGGCTGGTGTAGGAGTGACGAGGCGACATTCTCCTGTGATATGGAGCGGCCGTGCTCCAGAAGCCTTACCATCGCGTCCACGATGGCCTCGCGGCACTCGCTGGCGGTGGCGTATGTGCCTGTACCATGCGGTCGGCCAACGCCGGCTCGGGGCATGGGCATATTGCTCTGACACCGCCACCTTTCGGCTATCGCGGCTCTGATCTCGTTAGCCAGCTCAGTCGGGGCTCCGACCTCCACCAGGGTTCGCTCCGGGCCCAGCGCCTCTAGGTCGACCACCGCAACGGGGCTGGATCCTACGCGGCAAATGTCGAGCCGGTTGGTTAGCGCATCGTGGTCTAGGACGCCCTCTTCCTTCCAATTTCCGACGATGAAGCCCTGCCCCATGTTATCCGCGCGCCAGCGCAACAAGATATCGGTCGCTAACCTCTCTACATAGATGAGGCCGCCATCAACGGTCAGTGTGCTGGTGGTTGCTGAGGGTGCGGTGTCCATGGTCGCCTCCGACATGGCGATGATGAAGGTGGCCGGGCTCTACCGTGTCGGCGGCAGGCTTGCGGGCGTGATCAGCGCCACCCGGCCCCTCGCGTAATCCTACAAGGTACCCGCCGCCCAGCGTAATCCAAGCGGGCGCGAGGCGAAGATGCTTGGTAGCGGTGTAGGGCCCGATGCCCCTCGAGCCCGCCTCCGCGTTTCCATACGATCGTCGGGGAACACGCGCCAAAGCCCGTTCTCTATCGAGGGCGCTGCTTCAGCCTGACCCCGCCCGCCCAGCTCTGCGGTTCTAGCCGGATCGTTATCGGGCAGGAAGAAGCCCGGGGGAGAGGCAGAACCGCCGGCTGAAGCGGAGGGCCCCTCATCCACAGGGAGGTTCGCGCACCAGTTTGTACCCGACCTGCCGCACTGTGACGATAAAGCGGGGCCACCGGGGATCTGGCTCGATCTTTCGCCGGAGGTTCTTAATGTGGCTGTCTAGTAGCCGGGCCCCATCCTCACCGTTGTAGCCCCAGACCTGAGCGACGATCTGGTCCCTGTTGAGCACTTGCCCAGCGTGGCCGGCCAAGCAACTCAGGATGTCGAACTCCGTCCGAGTGAGGGACACCGCCCGACCTGAGATGGCCACCTCCCTCTCGGCCAAGCCGATGACAAGCTGCCCGATGCGCACCGATCTGACCGCGGAGGGGCTGCCGGTCACGTCACTGGCTCGACCTCGTTTGCGGAGGTTGGCCCGGATGCGAGCGATTAACTCGCGTGGCCCAAACGGCTTGGTCACATAGTCGTCGGCGCCCAACTCCAAGCCGATCACCTTGTCCACCTCTTCGCCCTTCGCGGTGACCATGATGATCGGCAACTCCTCATCCGCCCGGCGGATCTCGCGGCACACGTCGTAGCCGCTCATCCCCGGTAGCATCAGGTCCAACAGCACGAGATCCGGACCGCCCATGGCGATCCGCTCCAGCGCCGCGGGCCCGGTTGACGCTTCGTGAACCCGGAAGCCCTCCTTCTCGCACGCTAGGCGGATGGACCGACGTACGGTGGAGTCATCCTCTACGATCAGAATGGTCTCGGCAGGTGAGCGACTCAGGGTGCACGCTCCAACGGGGCCAAAACGATCCGGGATCTGCCCGCCAGCGGGAGGGCGAAGGTGAATGTCGATCCTTCACCGGGGGTGCTTTCCGCCCAGATGCGACCACCTTGGCGTTCCAGCAAGCTGCGGGCTATGTGCAGACCCAGGCCCGTCCCCGGAACCCTAGCCACGTCCGGGCTGCCAATGCGGCGAAACGGCTCGAATAGGTGGGTTAGCTCCTCCGGGGCGATGCCGAGTCCCTGATCAGTGACGCTGACGTACGCTTCGTCGGCGGCGGCGACCGCGCGGATCGTTACAATGCCGCCAGTGGGGGAATACTTGACCGCATTACCTAGCAGGTTGTCGAGAATCTGGCGCAACCGCTCCGGATCGGCCCGCACCCGAGGGAAGTCTTCAGGCACCTCGACTTGGAATGTATGGATCGCGCTCTGGGCGCTCAGCAGCGGCACGGCAGCCGCCAGTAGGGGCTGCAGCGGGACCGACTCGATGTGAAGCGGGACCTGCCCACCCTCGATCCGAGCGACCTCCAGGATGGAATCGACGAGTTGGCCCAACCGCTGGGACTCCCCCGCGATGTCGCGCAGCACTTCCTTACCTTCGGCGGAGTCAAACGGATGCTCGAGGAGCAGCTCGGAGAGCATCCGGATCGAGGTCAGCGGGGTGCGCAACTCGTGAGACACCAGGCCGATAATGGCGGACTTCATCTGGTCGACCTCTTTGGCAGCGGTGATGTCGCGCAGCACCATCACCGCTGTTGGGCGTCCGGTCGGCCCGTCTTTGGCTACCGCCCAACTAACGCCCACCCAGCGCTCGCCTGCATCCCGGGTGTTCACCAAGAGCTCCACATACGGCACGCTGGCACTACCTAAGTTGAAAATGGGCAGCATCGGGCAGGCCTTCTCGCATAGAGCTTCCTCGCCGCAGTGATGGCAGCGGAGGAACTGGGAGCACAGCTGGCCAACCACCTCCTGTGCTCGCCAGCCGATCAGGCGCTCACATGCCGGGTTCAGCAGCAGGACTCGCCATCGGTCATCGATGAGGACGATGCCGTCGGCGGCATTCTGCACGATGCTGGCGAGCGTGGCCCGCTGGGCCGCGAGCTCGGCCACAGCGACGGCCGTCTTCTCCCGCAGATGGGCATTCTCCAAGGCAGCGCCCACCACGTCGGCGAACCCTGCGACCACGTCCAGCTCGTTCCTGGTAAAGGTATGTGGGTGCCGCCGATAGACATTGAGGTTCCCAGTCGCGCCATGCCTGGCGATCAGCGGCACGCTCGCAAAGGCGCGGATGCCCTCTTTCTCCAGGAGTTGGGCTGCACTCACGCGTGCGTCGGTTGACACATTGGCGACGGTAATAGGCCGCCGGGTGAGAGCGGCGATACCCGTGACCCCTTCGCTCGGTCCAAGGCTAGGAACCGCCTCGATATACTCCCTAGAGAGGCCATAGCTCGCCACTCGCCGCAACTTCCCGTCCTCGTCGATTTCCCAGACAGCCGCGGCGTCTTCGCGCAAGAGGCGGCACAGCCCACGGAGAAGCCGCTCGAGAACGCGCGCCGGCGAAGGATGGGCGACGAGGGCACGGGTCCACTGGCGCAACGCGTCTTTTCGAAGCCGGCTATCGGACCGCAGGCGTCGCGCCGTTGGCGAGCGACGGGCGCGGTTCTGGAGCTTTGAGCCTCTTGATTCCGCCAAATATGACTCCCGGGCGAGCTAGTTCGGTAGCTCTGATGCCAGCGTCCGGTTAATGAACGCCATACCCCCGATCTTACTGAAACCATTATCTGCCCAGTTCCCACCATAAGGCCAATGTCTCGGGAGCACAGCTCCCGCGCCCTTTGTCGGCGTCCTGCATCGTCCCCTACCTCTGACCAGACCACCACGCGCTCTGCGGTGGGAATCCTCCAGCTTGTCTCCTCGCTTTTTCCAGCCGATCTCCAGATGAGCGACAGGCCGAGACCAGGTCCTGGCGCCATACTGGGAGCAGGTTACGAACGAGCCGGGGGTGAGCCGATGGCCAGTCGACTGTGGGTGCAGGCGGCTTGGGCGGCCAAGGCCCATGACAGGGAGGAGAGGCGGCCGTTCTCTTGCTCCCTCAGGTGGCGGCAAGGACTGTGGCCGAGCATCGTGGCGCTGCAGCGGGACGACGCAGCCGGTCTTCCAGCAGTTCCTAGGCCTAACTAACTAACTACGATTACAGAGACTACGTACAGCTCACGGACTTGGAGGCCGCCGGCGCCTTCTGGGGTGCAGTCCGGGTCGCTGACCGGGGGGATCTCAAATGATCGTCGAGACAGACGTCAAGTGCCTCCACTGTGGCCGCGTGAGCTGGCGCGTGCAATGTGAGGGTGGCGCTTGTCCGCGAACAGCCGTGCAGGTTTGGCCGGAACTGTTAAAGCCCCTGCCAGCCCGACCCCGGTGCCAGCATTGCGGTGGCCCTGTGTATTTGGACGAAGACGCCCGAAGGTTGCACCTGACGGCCGCAGAATGGCGCGCCTGGCTTCGGCGGGGAACGGCACACCCCGAGCCCGCTAGCGTTGCGCCGCCCAAGCGTCGGCCGGCTCCCGCGCCCGCCTCGGTCCGCCGGCTTGTGCGGGCGGCCTGAGCAGTGGCGCGTAACGCTTTGAACCAGGAGCCCTTTGAGGGAGGGCGTTCCAAGCCAACGTCCTGTCGAAGACTAGAGGACTTTTGTGGAGAGTGAGACGATGTATCTGTCTCGCCTTTCGTTCCACACGCGCCCGGGTCACACCGAGGAGGCCGCGCGGACGCTGAGGAACCTCGCGGACAAGATCAACGCAGATTTTTTCAAAGGCTGACGACGAGAGGGCCCACGGGGCTCCCAAAGAACGGGTAACTATTCAGGCGATGGAGGGATGCAATGATCACGCTCACCGAGACGGCAGTGAACGAGGTCAAACGAGTCGTTGCCGAGCAGAGCCGTGAGGGCATGGCGCTTCGGGTCTTCGTGTCGCCCGGGGGCTGTTCCGGCATGAACTACGGCATGGCCTTTGAGGACGACCAGCAGGATGGGGATCTAGTCATCGAGCAAGACGGCGTGACGGTCTGGGTCGATGAAATGAGCATTGGGCACCTCGCGGGCTCGGAGATCGACTACGTGGACCAGCTCATGGGGGGTGGGTTCTCAATCCACAACCCCAACGCGGTGAAAAGCTGCGCGTGCGGCCACTCATTCGACACGGGCCACGACAGCGAGACAGCGCGATCCTGCAGCTAGAAGCGGGGGGGCCCGGGGGCGATGATGGACGATCCTTCAGCACTGCGAGCTCGCCGCGTTCAGCCGGTGCGGCTTATGGAGCGAGTGGGGAATCCTGCGCTCCAAGGCCCCGAGCCAACGATGGCCGTACCGTGGGAGATCCGGCAGAACATCCTGGTCACGACGCTCGAAAAGCTCGTGAATTGGGCGCGCAAATCGTCCCTCTGGCCGATGGCGTTCGGCCTTGCCTGATGCGCGATCGAGATGATGGCGGCCGGTACGGCTCGCTTCGACCTCGCGCGATTCGGGGCAGAGGTCTTTCGCCCTTCGCCACGCCAGGCGGACCTGATGATCGTAGCCGGCACGGTGACGACGAAGATGGCGCCGGTCGTTCGGCGCATCTACGACCAGATGGCCGACCCGAAGTACGTCATCTCTATGGGCGCCTGCACCATTGCCGGCGGACCGTTTCAGGGCTCCTACAGTACGGTGCCCGGCATCGACAACTTTCTTCCGGTCGACGTTCATGTTCCAGGATGCCCGCCGCGGCCCGACGCGCTGCTCTGGGGAATCATGAAGCTTCAGGAGAAGATCCAGGCCCAATCTTTCGCCGAGCAGCGTAGGCCCAAATCCCCACGAGGCTAAGGAGGTGAAGCGTGAGTACTGCGACGGCATCTGAACGAAATCTGTCAAGAACGGCGACCGGTCTCCAACGAGTGAGACCTTGAGGAGGCGCTATGCATACCAACGAAATGGTCGTGCTGAGCCGCGACTGCGAGGCGACTGAGATTCCCAGCGGCTACAAGTTCACGCTCCCGGCGGGGAGCAGCGCGACGATCACGCAGGCGCTCGGTGCGACGTACACCGTGGTGACGGACGAGGGGCATATGGTGCGCATCGCGGCCAAGGACGCCGACGCCATCGGCAAGGAGACTGCCGCCGAATCGCACGACGGAAGCTCCGGCGGGGCCGAGGCGCCCGAGGACCTGGAGCAACTGGTCTGGGATCAATTGCGAAGCTGCTACGATCCCGAAATTCCGGTCAACATTGCTGACCTGGGCCTGGTGTATTCGTGCGTTATTTCACCCTTGCCGGAGGGCGGGAACAAGGTCGAGGTCAAATTCACGCTGACGGCGCCAGGTTGCGGCATGGGCGATTCGTTGGCAGCGGACGTTGAAAGCGCAATTCTCAGCGTGCCAAGCGTCAAGGAGGTCGACGCCGAAGTGGTTTTTGATCCCCCCTGGGATCTGAGCATGATGCCGGAGGCGACCCGACTTCAATTGGGCATGATGTGAGTTAGATGCTACGAGACACGTTCCACCGGCCGCGCTGCGGAAGAATCGAGCGCCCCGGGTCCTGATGTCGCGTGAGGCCGGTCTTGCTGTAGGAGGTTGATGTGCGTTCGCCCCAAGAAATCTTAGAAGAGCTGAGACAGGTCAAGCATCCCGGTCTATCCCGGGATATTGTCTCTTTCAATTTCGTCAAAGACATCGAGGTTGGAGACCAGGAGGTAATCGTCTCCCTCATGATCAGCTCGAAGGACCCGGCTATCTCAAGCCAGATCCAGGCAGACGTCAAAAAGGTCGTGGAGGACTTCACAGGGGCCAAGAGGGTGGAGATCAAACTGCTGGCCCCATTCCAGAAGGCTCCCCCCCAACAGGCGGGAATGGAGGGGGTGAAGTCTGTTATCGCCGTTGGCAGCGGCAAGGGCGGAGTCGGCAAGTCCACTGTCAGCGTCAACCTTGCCATCGCCCTCCAGGAGACCGGCGCTCAGGTGGGGCTCATGGACGCGGATATCTATGGGCCAAGCCTTCCCACTCTGTTGGGTGGGCCGTGGCCTGAGCCCGCGCAGAAAGAGGGAAGGATCCTCCCGTTGACGCGCTACTCGGTCAAGATGATGTCCATGGGGCTTCTCGCCACCGAGGATACCCCCGTCATTTGGCGGGGACCCATGGCAAGCAAGATGATTCAGCAGTTCCTCGGCGGGGTTCAATGGGACGAGCTGGATTACCTGGTCATTGACCTGCCCCCAGGGACAGGGGACGTTCAGCTTACGCTGACTCAGTCGGCGCCCCTCACCGGGGCCATCATCGTTACTACCCCGCAAGATGTGGCTCTGAACATTGCCCGAAAGGGCCTCCGTATGTTCCAACAGGTGAAGGTGCCCATTCTCGGTATCGTCGAGAACATGAGCTACTTCGAGTGCCCCCACTGTGACGGGCGCACCTATATCTTCAGGAGGGGCGGAGGAAAGCGCGTAGCAGCCGAGCTCGGAATCCCCTTGCTCGGCGAGATCCCATTGGACCCCGAAATAGCCGAGGGAGGGGACGAAGGGATCCCCATCATGATCAGGAACCCGAGCTCGCTGGCTGCTCAGGCATACCGGGCCATCGCCCGGAGCGTAAGGGCCCAGATCGAAGGGGAGCAGCAGCCGGCCACATTCCGAGCCATAGAGGTGCAGTCCCTAGACGACACCCATCTAGGGATCCAGTGGAGCGATGGCCACCAAAGCGTATACAGCTTTCACCATCTGAGGGCCAACTGCCCTTGCGCCCTCTGCGTTGACGAAGGGACGGGTGAGCGGCGTGTGACCGCAGGGCATGTTGCCCCAGACATCCGCCCCCGTCAGTACCACACAGTGGGGAACTACGCCTTGCAGTTTCAGTGGAGCGACGGCCACTCCACCGGGATCTATGCCTTTGACCGGCTGCGCGGGCTCTGCCAGTGCCCGCAGTGCGTGAATTAACACGGCCCCCCGGACTGCTCCATAGTACTTGACGTGAAGTCTGGCGAAGAGAGAACCCCTGCTGGGCGAGCCTCATGACTTTCTCGGGATCGACTCGCCCCTGAGCGCTCCGCACACGGGCGGCGTCAGGCCGGGTAGGCGGACCAGCCGGGAGCACGCAGGGCGCAAACAGGGTCGACTTCGATGGATGGTGTTCGAATCCCCTCGAGCCCGCCCCCTTGGAATACTCGGACGACAGAGCCGTCCCACGCGAACGTGGCGCGGCTCGTGGGCTTCCCCAGGCGGGGCCAAGCCCGCCGGCCGGACAGCGGCTGAACGCCCACCTGCGACCGCCCGCGGGGGTGGCTGCCAAACTACCCCCCGAGTCGTGGTCGTGGCCCGTCAGCAAGGGTTACGCTTCCCTGGAGAAACGGGCGCCAACGCCCAGGGGGCAAGTGGCCGTGGACCAGCTCGACGAGCCAGCCAGGGTTCTCATCGTCTACTACAGCCGCTTCGGCGTTGTGAAGCGCCTGGCCGAATGTATCGCCGAGGGAGCGCGCGCCGTCGGATCTGTCGACGTTCGTTTCCTGGAGGTGACGGATCGGTCCGTGGAGGACATTCGCCCGGGCAAGAATGAGTCCGAGATGCTCCAGCGACGAGCGGCGACCGTCAATCAGCTCCACTGGGCCGATGCCTTGATCGTTGGCGCGCCTGGCTATTTCGGGAGCATGGCCTCGCCCGTCAAACGCCTGTTCGAAGACTGCGCCACTGCGAGCAGCCCACCCCTGACCGACCGCACGCGCCCGTGGCGGCACTTCATCTTCCGCGACAAGGTGGGCGCGGCGTTCACGAGCACGGCTACGCCACACGGGGGAAACGAACAGGCCCTGCACTCCATTCTGACCCTGTTCATGCACCTGGGAATGATCATCGTCACGCCCGGCCAGCGGCTGCCCGTCCTCGAGAGCGAGGCTGCTCCCTACGGCGCCACGGCTGTCACAGGCCCAGAAGGCACCCAGGGGCCGAGCGAGCTGGAGGAACAGTGGGCGCGTGACCTGGGCCGACAGGTCGCTGAGGTCACGACATGGCTCAAGCTGGGTGCGTGGGTATGGGCCGGCCGGCGCCAGGGGCACGAAGCCGCCAGCCCCACCTTGGAATCCGGCTCTAAGCCCGCCACGGAACAGGGGGCACGGCCATGACCGATCAGCTCATCAATCGAAAAGGCAGGGTCCTGGTGGCGCTCGATGGATCACCAGCGTCGGCGACCGCGTCGCCAGTCGCGAGAACCATCGCGGGCCAGTTGGGGTGCTCGCTCGAAGCTGTGTACGTCGCGGCTGAGCCGATTCCGGCCGCGCACCTGCGCAGTGAGCTTCACATCGAGGATGAGACTATCGCCCTGCGAGTCCTGGTGGGCGATCCCGTCCAGCAGCTCCTCCACGCCGCGAACAGCCGCGATGTTGCGCTCGTCGTGCTCACGACGCATGGTCAGGCGGCAAAATCTGGCCGGGTCCTCTCGCACGTGGCGGAGGAGGTGGCGGCGCGCACGCGTCACCCGATCCTGTTGGTGCGCCCGGAAGCCGCGGCTGCGCTAGGGAGCGCGCCGGCCCCCTTGCACAAGCTGGTGGTCCCGTTCGAAGGAGCGTCGGCCGCGGCCAGAGCGCTCAAACCGGCCATCAAGCTCGCCGCGCGGTTAGGGGGCTCCATTGACCTGCTTTACGTTGCGCACGCGGGGCAGCGGGCGCCGCCTGGATCCCACGGCATCAGTCCCCCACGATACGTGGACGAGCCGTACCATGAGTGGCCTGCGTGGGCGGGCGAGGTGACCGCGTGGCTGCAATCATGCTGTGGGGATCTTCCCGAAGCTGTCCCGATCACCATCCACGTGAGAACCGGCCTGGACCGGCACGACATCGGCAACGCCATCGTCCAGTTCGCAGCCCAGCAGGGCGCGGACGGAATCATTCTCGTACGGCAAAGTCGTATGGAGCCGGGGCGCGCTCCTACTCTGCGCGCGGTCCTCAACCGGAGTCCGTGCCCGATCGTCCTCGTCGCCGGCTCGCCTCGAGCAGTGCGAAGCGAGAAGCGCTCCTGGGCGTGCGAGCTCACGGACGCCGACGTCGCAGTCTCCGCTGCGTAGCATGGTGCCCAACGCGAGCTCGACGGTCGCTTGCTTCGAGATTGAGCCCGGCGAGGAAGCGTATCTCCGCGAACAGCTCGACGGTGTGGACCTTCGCACGAGCGCGGAGCCGCTGGCCGTTGAGACCATGGACCTCGCTCAGGGCGCCGCCGCCGTATCGGTGTTCATCCGCTCTCACCTGACGGCGGAGCTTCTCGGGGCGTTGCCCACGCTACGCTTCATCGCCACACGGTCCACTGGGTATGACCACATCGACCTGGGCGCGTGTCAGCAGGCGGGGATCGTGGTGAGCAACGTGCCGACCTATGGTGAGAACACGGTCGCCGAGCACACCTTCGGCCTGATCCTCTCGCTTTCTCGCAAGATTCACCAGGCGTACACCCGCACGACCCGAGGGGACTTCAGCCTCGATGGGTTGCGCGGGTTCGACCTCAAGGGTCGAACGCTGGGGGTCGTTGGCACAGGCCACATCGGCCTGCACGTGGTTCGCATCGGCCGGGGTTTCGGCATGGGCGTGGTGGCCCACGACGTCAGAGAGGAGCCGCTGCTCGCCGAGGTGCTCGGCTTCAGGTACGTTGCGCTCGATCTGCTGCTCGAGGTGTCCGACATCGTCACCCTCCACGTCCCGTATTTGCCTGCGACGCACCATCTGCTGAATCGCGAGCGGTTGGCCCGGATGAAGCGGGGGAGCCTCCTCATCAATACGGCCCGAGGCGCGGTCGTCGACACCGATGCCCTGATCTGGGCGCTGGACGAGAGCATCATCGCCGGGGCGGGACTGGATGTGATCGAGGGCGAGGAACTGATCGCCGAGGAGCGCCTGCTGCTTCGCGCGGGAGTCGCTCCGGAGCAGCTGCAAGCCGCCATCCGTGGCCACGTTCTCCTGCGCCGAGAGAACGTCGTGCTCACGCCGCACATCGCCTTCAATTCGGACGAGGCGCTGCGGCGCATCCTCGACACGACCGTGGACAACGTGCGCAGCTTCCTGGCTGGAGCGCCTCGGAATACCGTCGGCCTCTGACTCGAGTTAGGGCGCCCTACCCTGGCGGATGGGCGGCCGCGCCCACCCCACTCCGCTCGCAAAACCGCCCGTCGGGTCGTGGCCGCCATCCTCCCCCCAGCCTAATCTTGAAGACGGAAACGCACTCACTGGGGAGCGAGCGATGCCGGCGCACGAACAGTTCCACACCCGTGGCAGGCCACTCCTCCTAGTGGGTCAGTTGTCACGGACAGCGCCACGGGGTCCATTCCGACGCTCCGGTAGGGCGGGGGCTTGTCCCCCGCCGCGCCCGCTGGCGCTCGTGTCGCCGGGCGGTAGGGGACAAGCCCCTCCCCTACCGGACGAAAAGGCCATGCGCAGGCGTGAGAAAAGGCAATCATCATGCGAACTGACCAACTAGTATCGTGCGTTCTGACTCTAGCGCTCGCGGCGTGCACAGCAGCCCCGGGCAGTCCCACGGCAACGGGCCAGGCGCCCTTCGAGGTCCAGGTCGTGGCGACAGAGTTCAAGCTCGAGCCGAGCATCGTCACCATTCCCTTGGGCCGCCAGGTGCGCCTCACTTTCATCAACAGGGGCACCATCGAGCACGATTGGGAGGCGCAAGGTCTTCGGGCGACGGACGTGCGTGTTGTCGCTACCTCCTCAGGCTTATCGAAGAGGCTGGCTGACATAGCGACGGAACACGCCACCCGCGACATCCCCCATCCCATGGCCGGGTCCGGCCAGCAGATGACCATCGAGTTCACGCCCCAGGGGGCGGGCACGTTCGACATCGTGTGTGAGGTACCGGGCCACGAGGAAGCGGGGATGGTCGCGAAGCTCGTGGTCACCGAGCCCGGCGCAGCGCAGGCCGATCAGCCACGGGCGGGGGTTCCTGCCGCGAGCCGTGCGGTTCACGGGGCTCCGGTGGCGGCGAGCCGGCTGCCTCAGCCCTCGTTGGCGGTCGCACCTCCCGCGGGGGCCGCGGCCATCGTGCCCGTGGAGATCGAGACGAAAGAGATCGTGGGCTTGATGGACGACGGCGTGGCCTACACCTACTGGACCTTCGGTGGGACGGTACCAGGCCCGATGCTTCGCGTCCGCCAGGGCGATACCGTGGAGGTCACGTTGCGCAACGCTGCCGACAGCGCAACGACCCACAGCATCGACCTGCACGCGGCGACGGGCCCGGGCGGAGGAGCCCGCGTGACGCAGGTTGCGCCGGGCGAGGAAGCAACGTTCCGCTTCCGGGCGCTCAATCCCGGGGTCTACGTCTACCACTGCGCGACACCCCTCGTTCCGCATCACGTGGCGAGCGGGATGTACGGCCTGATCGTGGTCGAACCGCCCGAGGGGCTGCCGCCCGTGGACCGCGAGTTCTACGTCATGCAAGGTGACTTCTATCTGAACGGCGCCCGCGGCGAGACGGGCCTGCGGCCCTTCTCCCTCGAGAAGATGCTGGACGAACGCCCCGACTACGTGGTGTTCAACGGCGCAGGCGCTGCCCTGGAGGGCGAGCGCGCCCTCCAGGCGAAAGTTGGCGAGACAGTGCGCATCTTCTTCGGCGTCGGCGGGCCCAACCTGCCGTCCAGTTTCCACGTCATCGGCGAGATCTTCGACCGTGTCTACCCCGAGGGTGCGTCCGAAGCGGCGAGCAACATCCAGACCACGCTGGTCCCGGCGGGTGGCGCCACGGTTGTGGAGTTCACGGTTGATGTTCCGGGCGAGTACCTCCTGGTGGACCACAGCCTGGGCCGCGTCGCCAAGGGGGCGATTGGAACACTACGCGTCGAGGGAGACGAGCGCCCGGACATCTTCCAGGCTGTCGGCGACGCGGCCCAGAGGCCGCGCCCGCAGAACATGGCCCATTGAAGCACTGAGGAGGAAAGATGGCAACAGCTCAAGCAAAGTTCACCGACCGTGTGACAGCACGGGGCGTCGCGAAGATGCCAGACGAATACCAGGACCTGCTCGTGCGGCTCCTGACGATACAGGCCGATTGCGAGATCGGGGGCCCGAATGTCTACGGTCGGCGGTGGATCCTTAGCGCCCCGACGGCCGACGACATGTTCCGCCTGACGCACATTGTCGCGGAGGAGATCGACCACTTCCGCCACATGGATCACCTGCTGCGGGATCTCGGCGTGGATCGCTCGGACCTGCTCAGACGCGCCAATGCCGATCGCGCCCTTGAGGCGTTCCGCGTCACGGATGTGCCCACGTGGGCCGATGTCGCGGCCTTCTGCTGCCTCATCGATCGGGTGGGCCGTTTCCAGGTGGAGGAGATGGTCGGCTCATCGTTCGAGCCGCTCGACGGCGTCTTGCCGCAGATCATGCAGGAAGAGATGGGCCACATCGGTTTCGGCACAGCGCGCCTCACTCAGCTGGCGGCCGACCCTGAAGCCAGGGCCGACGCCCAGGCTGCTGTGGATCGCTGGTACCCGAGGGCGCTCGACATGTTCGGCCGCTCTGGCTCGCGCCGAGCCGAGCGGTTCATCGAGTGGGGCCTCAAACACCGCCTCAACGAAGAGGCCCGGCGGGACTACATCGCCGAGGTGAGCCCGGTTCTGCTGCGTATGGGCCTCACGGTCCCAGGGGAGGACTACGACCGCCATTATCTCTAGGTCATCGGGGCGGTGCCCGCCTCGTGGGCCCCGCCCTTTGGGTGCCGGCCCGCCGATCGAAAGGAGCACGCCATGCCACACGTCGCCGTTCTTACTGCAGAGGAAGCCCGTGCCCGCCTCCGACAGGAGATGGAGCCGGACACCTTCGCCCACGCGGAGCGGGCCGCCGATCTGGCTCGCCAGCTTGCCGAGATACACGGCGTAGACCCCGACCGGGCCGAGCTCGCAGGGCTCTTACACGACATCGCCGACCGGTTCTCCGAGCGCGAGCTGGCAATCTTGGCTGATCGCTACGGAATCTCGGTCAGCCTCACTGAGGCGCGAGTGCCGAAGCTGCTGCATGCCAAAGTGGGCGCCGAGATCCTGCGCAGGGAGTGGGGGATCACCGATGAGGAGCTGCTGGACGCCGTGGGGGAGCACATCACCGGGGGCGTTCGGATGAGCCCTCTGTCGAAGGTCACCTTCGTCGCGGACAAGCTGGAAGCCGGGCGCGACCGCTACTATGGAGGCCTCGATGGCACCCGCGAGGCGGCCAGGGTGGACCTCGACGAGGCCATCCTGCAGCTCTATGCCTGGCGGATGGATGATCTTGTCAGGAATGGCCGACCCGTCGACGACGCCCTGGTTGTCGCCAGAAACCGGCTCATCGACAGGATGATCGCAAGGCGCCGCTAACGAAGCAATCGGCTGTCTAGCCGGGCTGGCGCGCCGATATCAGGAGGACGGTGATGCTGAAAACGATTCTGGTTCCCGTCGATGGCTCGCCACTCTCCGAACGAGCTCTGCCGTTCGCGCAAGGCATCGCGCGACGAACGGGCGCAAGGCTGCTTGTGATGCGCGCCGTACTCATGGCGAAGCCATCGGTGCCGGAGGCCGAGCACTTCAACGAGGCGGCCGTAGGTGAGGCGGAGGCGGAGTTGGCCGAGATCACCGCCCGAGCGACCGAGGCGGGCGCTGCCGTCGAGTCGTTCGTCTGGGATGACGAGGCTGGCTGGGCGATCGTCGGAGCGTGCGACGCGGAGCGGGCGGACCTGATTGTCATGTGCACGCATGGCCGCAGCGGATTGGGCCGCGTTATGTACGGCAGCGTCGCCGACCACGTCTTGCGGACCGCTCGCGTCCCGGTCCTCCTGGTGCCACCGGCCGCCCGCTACCGGTTCGCCCCACCCTTCAAGATTCTCGTTCCTCTCGACGGGTTGCCGCTGGCGGAAGAGGCCCTGGCTCCGGCTCTGGACTTTGCCGAGACGCTTCAGGGGGAGGTCATTCTCGTTCGCGCCATCGAACCCCCCACCCACTGGGTCGTCGGCTATCCATACCCGTATGCGATCGATGATCCCCCGGCCGAACTGGAAGCGGCGCGTCGCTACCTCGACGCCGCTGGGGACCGCCATCGGCGCCAGGGCGTCCAGATTTCCGGCTTCGTTGTGAAGGGGCCCGCGGCCGAAGTGATCACCGAGGCGGCTCGCGACCACCGAGCGGGGGCCATCGCCATGGCGACGCACGGGCGCGGCGGCCTAGCGCGGATGCTACTGGGAAGTGTCACCCAGCAGGTGCTGCGCGCGACCCCGGTCCCCCTGCTCCTAGTGCGGCCAGGGGCAGCTCGCCAGCACGTACACATAGCAAGGCAGGTGGAGGCCGGAAGCGAGGCGTCCGAGGTAGCGGTACTGATGACCCCCGAGGAGATTGAGTTGAACCGTCTGGGCCTGGAGCGCCTGCTAGAGACCGCGGACGAAGACACCGCGGAGCGCGTTCGCGCTCTTCACGACCGCCTCGACGAAGCTCTCCAGGGACGCCTGGCTCCAGCAGGTTTGGGGGAGGGCCAGCGACGATGACCAACCTGATCGCCGCGGATGACGATGGGCGCGAGGCCATCCTGCGGTACGCTATTGAGGACATCGAAGCGGTTCGCTATGCTAAGTCGCAGCAGGGGGCCGCGTAGCGCTTTCCCCGGACGAGCAATTGCGTGATCGGCGCTCCACGGTCCCATCCATCGGCGCGGCCGAATCGGCCGCGCCGATGGGCGTCTACGCACTCCTGGCTACGAGTCCGAACGGGCTCACTTGGCCGGAGGCGGAGGAACGCCTGCGCCACTTCGGCCCGAACACGATCCGGGACGTCGAGGCGACGCCGCTCTATCGGAAGCTGCTGGCCAACCTGACCCACGTGATGGCTCTTCTGCTCTGGGCCGGCGGTCTGGTGGGCTTCATCGCCCAACTGCCGCAGCTCGGTATCGCCATCTGGATGGTCAACCTGATCAACGGCGGCTTCAGCTTCTGGCAGGAGTACCGCGCTGAGAAGGCGACCGAGGCGCTCCGCCGGATGCTCCCCATCTACGCTCGTGTGCTGCGCGATGGTCAGGAGATCCGTATCCGAGCGGAGGAGCTCGTCCCGGGCGATGTTGTGCTCGTGGCGGAGGGCAACCGGGTCTCGGCCGACGCCCGGCTCGTGGAGGCAGTCGAGCTGCGCGTAGGCCAGTCCGCGTTGACAGGCGAGTCTGATCCGGTCTTTAAGACGAGCGACGCGCTGGATCCAGGGGTGGCGATCGCGGCGGAAAAGACGAACCTGATCTTCGCCGGGACCAGCGTTACCAGTGGCGAGGGCAGGGCGGTGGTTCTTGCCACTGGGATGAACACGGAGTTCGGACAGATCGCCCGGCTCACCCAGAGCATCGGCGAGCAGCCAAGCCCGCTGCAACGCGAGATGGCCCGCGTGACTAAGGCGGTGACCGGCCTTGCGGTGAGCATCGGGCTCGCGTTCTTCGTCCTGGCGGTCCTGTTCGCTCGGGTAGACCCGCCAGTTGGCTTCATCTTCGCGATGGGCATGATTGTCGCGTTCGTACCGGAGGGGATGCTTCCCACCGTCACGCTGTCGCTGGCTATGGGTGTCCAGCGCATGGCCAAGCACAATGCCCTGGTGAAGCGTCTCTCGGCGGTCGAGACCCTCGGCTCCGCCAGCGTCATCTGCACCGACAAGACCGGGACACTCACGCAGAATGAAATGACCGTACGTGAAATATGGCTACCGGGCCGGTACTTCAGCGTATCGGGCAGTGGGTACGCGCTCGACGGCTACATCGTGGAACGCGGAGTGGTGATCCCGAGTCCCGCCGACGGCGACCTGCGGCAGTTGCTTCTAGCGGCCAGTCTGTGCACGACTGCGCGCCTGGTTCGTGCCGCGACTGGCCCGACGATCGGCGACCACGCCCCTTCCCGATGGACGGTGGAAGGTGACCCCACGGAGGCAGCCCTTCAAATCGCAGCGCTCAAGGCGGGCATCGACGTGGAGGCGGAGGCTCGTCGATCTCCGCGACTCCGCGAGGTGCCGTTCGAGGCGAGCCGCCGGCGGATGAGCTCGCTGCACGCCGTCGATCGGGAGGCCCGGCCAGACGGCCTAATCCCATCCACGCGGGGGCCGTCAGTTCTGTACGTAAAGGGATCGCCGCACGAAGTGCTGGATGCTTGCACTCACATCCGGGCGGAAGGCGCAGAGTGGCCCCTCGACTCGGTGAGGCGAGCCGAAATACTCGAGGTCAATGATGAATATGCGGCCCAGGGGCTGCGCGTACTGGCGGTCGCGCTCCGCGACGGTCTGGCAGCGCCTCCGCCGGGGCCCATCAGGAGTGAGCGCGCGCCTCAGGAGATGGAGCGCGACCTCACCTTCCTGGGGTTAGTAGCCATGATGGACCCGCCGCGCCCTGAGGTGGCGGCGGCGGTACAGAAATGCCACCGCGCCGGCATCCGCATCGTCATGATCACCGGCGACTATGGGCTCACCGCGGAAACCATCGCGCGGCGCATCGGCATCCTGGGAGAATCGGGGGTGCGTGTCCTGACAGGCTCCGACATCGACGCTATGGACGACCAGAGCCTGCAGCACGCACTAGAGGGCGAGGCGATCGTGGCTCGGGCGGCGCCGGCCCACAAGGTCCGCGTGGTGGCTGCGCTCCAGGCGTCCGGGCACATCGTCGCTGTCACTGGCGACGGGGTCAACGACGCCCCCGCGCTCAAGCGAGCAGACATCGGCATCGCCATGGGGCGTGCCGGTACCGACGTCGCGCGCGAGGCCGCGGACATGATCCTGGCCGATGACAACTTCGCATCTATCGTGAACGCGATCGAGGAGGGTCGGGCGGTCTTCGCGAACATCCGAAGGTTCGCGCTCTACGTCTTCAACAGCAATGTGGCGGAGGCCGTACCGTTCGTTCTCATGCTCTTCTCCCGGGGGGGAATCCCCCTACCCCTCACCGTTATGCAGGTGCTCGCGATCGACCTGGGCACCGACATGGTGCCGGCCATTGGGCTGGGCGCCGAGCAACCAGAGGCGGACGTCATGGATCGACCGCCCCGATCACAGCGCGAACCTCTCCTGAGCGGCCCGATACTCGCGCGAGCGCTCTTCTGGTATGGGGCTCTGGAATCCATGGCTTCGATGTCGGCCTACTTCTTCTTGAACTGGCTCCATGGCTGGCCCGGCATCCCACTCGCTGGCGAGGGCACGGAAATCTACCGCATGGCCACGACGATGACCCTGGCGGGCGTCGTGGCGACCCAGGTTGGCGCGGTCTTCGGTTGCCGCACCGATCGGGCATCGGTTTTCCGTATTGGCTTTTTCACGAATCGCCTCGTGGTGCTCGGTATCGCCGCCGAGCTCATCCTGTTAGCCCTGCTGGTGTACGTGCCTTTTCTCCACGGCATCTTCAACACGGCGCCCATCGGGCTGGCCGAATGGGCGTTCGTCGCCGCCTGGACCCCGACCATCTTTCTCGTGGATGAGGCGCGCAAGTTCTGGCTCCGCCGAAAGGGAGCCGTCAGTCGGCTGAGTCGGCCACCGGGCGAGAAGGCTGCGTAGTGCTCGCGAGTTGCCCCGGGGCCGCGCTCGACCTCTTCCTGTCCTGCAGCGTAGTGACTCGCACGACCACTGATCGGCGATGAGACTTTGAAAGCGTTCCGGGTCAAGGGGCTGCTCGTCGGGCCCGAGATCGACGCCGAGCGCGCGTTGGAAGGCGGGGGCGTGCTTCAGAATTGCGAGTAAACCGCGCTCCTTCCCTACCCTCCGGGGTAGCTGGTGCACCCGGCCGGCGCCGCTTTCGGATCGGGCGGCCCCTAGGTCCGCCGAGGGCGGCGCGCCGGCAATGCGTAGGAGGGGCGGAGCCCTATTCGAGGGGGTGGGGTCGCAAACAGCGTGGCTCCCCGATCGGGCGAGGGAAAGACCACCCCTTTTTTGTTGAGCCAACTAGCCCGTCACCTGTGGGTCGCGCGGGCAACGTGCGCCTAAACTCGCGAGAGAGAAAAGATGAGGCACAATCAAGCATTGGCGACCCGACAACGCTCAATGGCAGAGTGCGCGAACCTGGCGCTATTCTTCGCGCCAGAAAAGCCGGAGCGAAGATTGCGAATGAGCCAAGCGAGTGGGCCGCAGGTTGAGCCAGAGATCCCTGATGAAGGCGCACCCGAGCGGGAAGCTCGCGCGGCGGCTGAGGCAGCCGAGGGGAAGTTCCGTGGCCTGCTGGACTCGGCTCCGGACTCCATCGTCATCGTTGACCAGCGAGGAATGATCGCCATCGTGAACCGGCGGGTGGAGGAGATGTTCGGGTACGAGCGCGACGAGCTTCTAGGCCAACCCGTCGAGGTCTTGATCCCTGAGCGATTCCGTGGACGGCACGCCGGCCATCGCGAGGCCTACGCGGCGGCCCCGCGCACGCGTCCTATGGGCGTCGGTCTGGATTTGTACGCTCGTCGCAAGGATGGCACCGAGCTGCCCGTGGAGATCAGCCTCAGCCCGCTCGGAACGCCAGAGGGCACGTTGGTGACCAGCATCATCCGCGACGTCACCGAGCGTAAGCGCGCTGAAATGGCCCTGCGGGAAAGCGAAAACCGGTTCCGAGCTATCTTCGAGGGCACCTTCGAGTTCGTGGGTCTCCTCGCTCCCGACGGAACCGTGATCGAGGCCAACCGGACCGCGCTCGATTTCGCGGGTGTGCGGCGCGAGGATGTGGTCGGACGGCCCTTTTGGGAGACGAAGTGGTGGGCCAGGTCCGCGGAGAACCGTGACCGCTTGCGAGCGGCCATCGCGGAGGCATCCGAAGGCGCCTTCGTGCGCTACGAGGTCGATATCTTGAGCGGCGACGGGAGGCTTGCGGCTATCGACTTCTCCATCAAGCCCATCAGGGATGAGAGCGGTCAGGTGGTGCTGCTCATCCCGGAAGGGCGCGACATCACTGAGCGCCGTCGGGCTGAGGAGGATCTGAGACGCATCGCTGCTGAGCTGGAGTCATCCAACGCAGAGTTGGAGCAGTTCGCCCACGTGGCTTCCCACGACTTGCAGGAGCCGCTGCGCATGGTGGCCAGCTACACCCAGTTGCTGGCCCGTCGCTACGGCGACAGGCTCGACGCGGATGCCCATGAGTTCATCGGCTACGCGGTCGACGGCGCCACGCGGATGCAGGCCCTTATCAACGACCTCCTCGAGTACTCGCGTATCGGGACGCGGCGCCGAGCATTCGAGCCCACCGATATGGGCGCCACATTGGACCGAGTGCTTGGCGACCTGGCGCTCGCCATCGAGGAGTCGGAGGGAGTTGTCCGTCGTGGGCCGCTGCCCGTCGTAATGGGCGATTCCGTTCAGCTGGGGCAGCTCTTCCAGAATCTGATGAGCAACGCGATCAAGTTCCGTGGGAAGCGTGCTCCCGAGGTGGAGGTGAGCGCCGAACGCAATGGTGACGAGTGGCGCTTCGCCGTTCGCGACAACGGCATCGGGATCGCGCCGGAGTACGCGGAGCGGATCTTCGCCATGTTTCAGAGACTGCACAGGCGAGACGAGTACCCGGGCACAGGCATTGGCCTGGCGATCTGCAAGAAGATCGTCGAGCGACACGGCGGGAGAATCTGGCTGGAGTCGGAGCCGGGGGAGGGCTCGACATTCTTCTTCACGATCCCGGAGCGTGTGGGACAGCGCGGATGAACAACCCGAGACCGATACAGATCCTCCTGGTGGAGGACAACCCCGGCGACGCCCGCCTGACCGAGGAAGCGCTCAGAGACGGCAAGGTTCACAACCGTCTCACCGTTGTGCCCGACGGGGTGGAGGCCATGGCATATCTGCGGCGCGAAGGCAAGTACGCCGACGCCCCGCGGCCCGACCTCATCCTGCTCGATCTGAACCTACCACGGAAAGACGGGCGCGAGGTT
The DNA here is from genome assembly GCA_964417895.1 of uncultured Chloroflexota bacterium. Classification (GTDB taxonomy): domain Bacteria; phylum Chloroflexota; class UBA6077; order UBA6077; family SHYK01; genus CAYQJS01. Next base: position 33,804 of record CAYQJS010000047.1, read on the forward strand.
CTCCGCGAAACCAAGTCCGACGACGCTCTGAAGAGTATCCCTGTGGTTGTCCTGACGACGTCCCGTGCAGAGGAGGACGTTCTCAGGAGCTACGGCCTGCACGCCAACTCCTACGTGACCAAGCCGGTGGACCTCGACCAGTTCATCGCGGCCGTCAGGTCGATCGAGGATTTCTGGATCACTGTGGCGACGCTCCCGCGAGAGTAGTGCCGTGCTGGAGCAACCCCTCACCGTCCTTCTTGTGGAGGACAACCCCGGCGACGCGCGCCTGATCCGCGAGATGCTGCGGGAAGGCTGCGGCGATCGCTGCCGGTTGGAGCACGTCGATCGCCTCTCGCTGGCGATGGACCGCCTCTCTCGAGACCGGTTCGACCTCGTGCTGCTCGACCTGTCCCTGCCCGATGCCCAAGGGTTGGAGGCCTTCCGGCAGCTCCACGCTCATGCGCCCGAGGTGCCCGTTGTCATGCTCACCGGGCTGGACGATGAGGACCTCGCCCGACGGTCGGTCCAGGAGGGAGCGCAGGACTATCTGCCCAAAGGCGACGTCAGCGCCCATAGCCTCGTGCGCTCGATTCTCTACGCAGTCGAGCGCGCGCAGGGCGAGGCGGAGCGCGCCCATCTTCTGGCCCGGGAGCAGGCGGCGCGCGTCGAGGCCGAGGCCCAGCGCGCCCGCTTGCAGGCCATCCTCGAGAGTGCGGCGCACGGCATCCTCTTCGTGGATGCCGAGACCGGCCGGCTCTCCGCCAATCCCGCCGCCGAGCGAATCCTGGGACGCTCGCTGGCGCCGGATCTCGGGATGGAGCAGTACACGGGTGAGCTATCCCGTCCGGATGAAGGCCCCCTCGCGCTCGACGAGTTGCCCCTGAGTCGAGCGCTCCGAGGAGCGACCATTACCAACGAGGAACTGGTGATCCTGCGGCCCGATGGTACCGAGGTGCCGGTCCTCGCCAGCGCAGCACCGATCCGGGACCGAAACGGCGCTATCACGGGCGCCGTGGTGATCCACCAGGACATCACGGCCCTGAAGGAGCTGGAGCGGCTGCGGGAAGAATGGACCTCGGTGATCGCTCACGACTTGCGCCAGCCCGTGGCGGCCATCTCCCTGTACGCTCAGGCCCTGACTGCGCTGGCCGAGCACGACGGGGCGCTTCAGCGCATCCGTCCCCGCGCGCAGAGCATCGTCGAGGCCACACGTCGGCTCGACCGTATGATCGGCGACCTCCTCGACGTATCGAGGCTCGGCGCCGGTCGCCTGATGATCGAGCCAGTGCCAGTAGATCTGGCCATCCTCGTGCGGGGGGTCGCCCAGCTGGCCGATGGCCACTCCGTCGAGATCTCCGTCGATGAGGACCTGCCGCGGTTGCCGGCTGACCCAGGGCGACTGGAGCAGGTATTGGGCAACCTCGTCTCCAATGCCTTCAAGTATGGGGATCCTGGGACCCCCATCCTCATCCGCGTCTCGCGGAAAGACGGAGAGGTCGAGGTGGCGGTGACGAACCAGGGGCCCGGCATTCCCCCGGCGGAGATCCCTCGGATCTTCCGGCGCTTCTATCGGGCAAGCGGCGCGCAGTCCCGTGCTGTCGCCGGCCTGGGCCTCGGGCTCTACATCGCGCGCGAGCTGGTCCACGCCCATGGTGGACGCATGTGGGTGGAGAGCACCCCCGGCGAAACGACCACCTTTCGGTTCACCCTCCCGACCGCCTCAGGCCTTTAGTCGACGGACGAACCGGACGGACGAACCGGATGTAACCGAGCCCTAGAGCGACGACGGAGGCCGATGGGCACGCCAACCTCTGACCGATGCGCTGCCTCCTCACGCTATCTATAATCAAAGGCGGAGCGCCGGGCGCGACGCTCCGGGAGTAGGCCATGCGCGTGCTTATCGCCGATGACCATGCCTTGTTTCGCGACGGCCTTCGCAGCCTGCTGGAGGCCCGCGGCGTGGATGTCGTGGGCGAGGCAAAGAACGGGTTAGAGGCGGTGGAGATGGCCCACCACGCTCGGCCCGACGCCGTACTGATGGACCTGGCGATGCCGGTGATGGGTGGGCTCGCCGCGACTCGACTCATTAGCGCCGAGTTGCCAGGCGTCAAGGTTGTCGTCCTGACAGCGTCGGAGGACGACGCGGACCTGTTCGAAGCAATCAAGGCGGGCGCGCAGGGCTACATCCTAAAGAACCTCAAGGCCGACGAGCTGATGCACTTGCTGGAGAATGTGAGCCGCGACGAGCCGGGCCTTACCCCCGCGCTAGCCCGCAAGCTGTTGGGCGAGTTCGCCCGGCCAGCGGGCGCCCATCAGCAACGGTCGCCAGACGCGCTCACGGAGCGCGAGCAAGAGGTGCTCGAGCTCTTGGTTGAGGGCATCACGTCGAATCGCGATCTGGCTGAGCGCCTCGTGGTAACGGAGAACACTGTGAAGTACCACCTGCGCAACATCCTCGATAAGCTGCATGTCCAGAACCGGGCCCAGGTGGTGGCCTTCGCCGTCCGCCACGGCCTCGTGGACTGGCGCGGACCTGACCCACGTTAGGCACCCTTCTGGGGGGACGGCCGGCCCGCAACGCACGTGGCTATGTGCCGCCCGCTGGCCGGATGAACCGTACGTAGCCGAGCCCAAGGGCGATGAGCAGTCCGATCGACACAACGACGAACCGAAACGTGTTGTCTTCGGCAGAGAACCCGCGAAGAATGCTGTAGCCGAACGTCAGGATTCCGCCGAGAAGGAAGCCGTCGGAGAACAGATCGATCCGCCGGAGCATTGTGAGGCTGACCACGAGCATGACGATGGCGGCAGCCGCGGAGACCGCGGAGACATTGCGATTGTAGATGCCCGACTCAACCCTGAACTCACGAGTCACGCGCTGATGCTCCTCGATCTCCCTCTCGGTTTCCGGCGACCGCTCGCCTGCGGCTACGGGTCTCATCACCGCGATCGGGGGCTCCGGAAACCTGGGCTCGGGCGCGAAAGCCGCGATCCCGACCCCCACGAACGTGGCGAGCAACAACCCGACGAAGACCTTGTAGACCACCACCAGCATTGCAGGAACCCTCCTCCCGGAGGCGCATACCGGCTTTCTCGCGAACCCGTCGCACCAGCCGAAACATACCAGGTCGGGGGGACGCGGGCGCCCATCCGCGAGGTGGGTTGTCTACTGGCAAGCGCCCACCCCATGGGATGGCGCATCGCGCCCGTGCGCTGTCCATGAAGCGCTGCTTGAACCACCCTGCATCCGTACGACAACCACCCCCCGTGTCGTGGACGCCCGGGTCCCCTCCCCCCGATGCTTGATAAGGAGCATGCGAGGGCCTGGACCCCGAGGAGGGAGAATTGCTGCCGCGGCGGGCGGTGACCAAGGAGTACAGTTTCTCACGGGCCGGGCAATTCGAATTCGCCTGCCATCTGCCTGGCCACCATGAGGCCGGGATGGCGCTTCCGATCAGTGCGAACTAGGATTTACGGCACCATCGGGTTACGGCGGGGACAGTCTGGGTGGACCTAGGCCACGAGCACGACCGCCAGCGAGTGGCATCGGCGACTACCGGCGTGGGCGGCGCCTTCGAGCGCCATTGGGTTGAGCTGCCCGTGGCGGATCCCGGAGGCCGCCACGGGGCAGGGCATCTCGCGGAGCAACTGGCGCGGCTACCGGGAGTCAGCGACGCATCGGTCAACCCTACCTCCGGGCTGGCGCGGGTGGCCTTCGACCCCGAGAAAACCAGCGTAAAGGCCATCGTTGGCGCGATGCGGGCCGAAGGCTACCTGGCCCCCGTCGCAACGACCCAGCTGGGAATCGAGGGCATCCACTGCGCATCGTGCGTAACGGCCATCGAGGGGGCGCTGCAGCGCACTCCCGGGGTGTTGTCCGCTACAGTGAACCCCGCGACAGAACAGGCGCGCGTGGAGTACGCCCCGGGCCTCGTCGATAGCGCCGCCCTGACGCGCGCTGTCGAGGATGCTGGCTACCACGTCCGTGCCGGGCTTGCTCCCGCCGACACGGCCGTGGATCGCGAAGAGCGAGACCGCGTTCGCGAGTACCGTACGCTCATGCGCAAGTTCTGGCTTGCTGCCAGTGTTTCGGTCCCGGTCATCATCTTTTCCTACCCAAGCTTCCTCCCCGTCCTGAGCGACCTGCTGCCGCGAGAGAGCCAGGCCCTTCGGCTCGTGTGGGGCCTCCTGGGAGTGATCACTCTGCCGGTCCTGGCCTGGTCCGGCAGCCAGTTCTTCAGCGGCACCTGGGGGGCCCTGAAGCATCGGCAGGCCAACATGCACACGCTGATCGCGACGGGGATCTCGGCAGCCTGGCTGTACTCGACGGTGGCCGTGCTCTTCCCCGAGATCTTCCCCACGCATGCGCTGGCGGAGGTTTTCTACGACGTGACGACGGTGGTGACCGCCCTGGTGGTCCTCGGGCTGGCGCTGGAGATCAAGGCCAAGGGCCGTACCAGCGAGGCCATCAAGAAGCTCATCGGCCTCCAGGCCCGGTTGGCGCGCGTGCTGCGCGGTGGCGCCGAGCTCGATATCCCAGTCGAGGAGGTGCTCGTCGGCGACACGGTCGTCGTGCGGCCAGGCGAGAAGATTCCGGTGGACGGGTCAGTTGTCGAGGGTGGCTCATCGGTGGACGAGAGCATGATCACTGGCGAGAGCATTCCCGTCGAGAAGCACCCGGGCGACGAGGTGATCGGCGCGACCATCAACCAGACCGGCAGCTTTCGATTCCAGGCGACAAAGGTCGGCAAGGATACGGCCCTGGCGCAGATCATCCGACTGGTGCAGGACGCGCAAGGCTCCAAGGCCCCCATCCAGCGCGTAGTGGACCAGGTGTCGCACTACTTCGTCCCGTCGGTGATGATCCTGGCCGTGGGGTCCGCCGTCATCTGGTACGTGTTCGGGCCGGAGCCGGCGTTCGTCTACGCCCTGATCGTTTTTGTGACGACGCTGATCATCGCTTGCCCTTGCGCCCTGGGGCTCGCCACACCGACGAGCCTGACGGTGGGCATCGGCAAGGGGGCGGAACACGGCATCCTCATCCGCTCCGGCGACGCGCTCCAGGCCGCGCAGCGATTGGAGACCGTCATCCTCGACAAGACGGGGACGATCACCCGTGGGAAGCCCGAGCTGACCGACGTCGTAGCCGCGCCGGGCTCGGACGACCAGCAGGTCTTGCGATTCGCCGGGGCAGTAGAGCGGCGTTCCGAGCACCCCCTCGCGGAAGCTATCGTGTCGGGAGCGCAGCTTCGGGGACTGCACCTCCCCGAGGCGACGAGCTTCCACGCCGTCCCCGGCCACGGCGTGGAAGCAGATGTCGAGGGACACCGCGTGGCGCTCGGGAACGCCAAGCTCATGCGCGCGCGCGGGGTTGCCCTTGGATCCCTCGAGGACGAGGCGGGCCGGCTTGCCAGCCAGGGGAGGACGGCCATGTACCTCGCCGTGGACGGCGCCGCCGCCGGCATCGTCGCCGCGGCGGACACGGTCAAAGAGGACTCTGCCGCCGCGATCGCTTCGCTCCAGCGGCGGGGGATCGAGGTCGTTATGATCACCGGCGACAACCACCAGACGGCTCAGGCCATTGCCCGGGAGGTCGGTATCGACCGAGTCTTCGCGGACGTGCTCCCGGGGGAGAAGGCTCACCAGGTCCACAAGCTGCAACTGGAGGGCAAGCGGGTGGGGATGGTGGGGGACGGCATCAACGACGCACCGGCGCTTGCTCAGGCCGACGTGGGGCTGGCCATCGGCACCGGCACGGACGTGGCCATCGAGGCCGCGGATGTGACGCTCGTGAGCGGGAGCCTGCGCGGCGTCGTGTCGGCCATTGAGATCTCCAGGGCAACAATGGGCAACGTCTACCAGAACCTCTTCGGCGCGTTCATCTACAACAGCCTGGGCATCCCCGTGGCCATGGGGATCCTTTACCCGTTCTTCGGCGTGCTGCTGAGCCCGATAATCGCGGCCGCTGCCATGGCCGCCAGCTCGGTGACGGTGGTCACCAATGCCAACCGGCTCCGAAGCTGGAAGCCCCCGGAGATGCTCGAGTGAGCGGCGCTGACGTCGCTGTCCTGATCGGAGGGATCGCGGTGATGGCGGGGATCGCCTGGTTTTTCTGGGGCCCCCGGCGGGGAGGCGTGCGCGCAGCGCTCGCGTCCAGCGGTTACCAGGAGGCCATGGTGTTGGTGAAAGGCGGCTACACGCCGGATGTCATCGTGGTCCAGCGAGGCAAGCCCGTGCGCCTCAACTTCCGACGGGAGGAGACCGCCGCCTGCTCCGAGATGGTGATCTTTGGCGACTTTGGCAAGAGCGCCCGCCTGCCGGAGGGCGAGACCATTCCCATCGAGTTCCTGCCGGAGCAACCCGGCGAGTACGAGTTCACGTGCCAGATGGGCATGCTGCGCGGCAAGCTGATCGTGGAGTGAGCCCGTCTCGTGCTGTTCGCGTCGTCTATCCGCTCCCCGCGCGGTAGGCCTTGATCAGCGGCGCCTTACCGCTCGCTGCCCTGGGTATCGCATCAACACTCTCGATCTCCACGGCTGGCACGGCGATGCCCCTATCGCGGAGCGCCGCCGTGATCTGCGCTCGAACCACCGAGGCGTCGGGCGTTTCAGCGAAGGCCACGATCAGCACCCGCAGCGCGTCAGGGCCCTGGATGACCTGCCACCCGTTACTCGGGATCCCATCCATCACATCGTGGAACGCGTTGGGGTGCACCTCGACTGGCGCGCTGTCGGTGCCGGCGAGAACGAGGACATCCTCGCGTCGCCCTTGCACTCCGTCGATGGTCAGGAAGGGCAACCGGCAATCTGGAGGGCGGACCGCAAACCGCACGCTGTCGCTGATCTCGTAGCGGATCAGGGGCTGGGTGCGACTGAACAGGACCGTGACCAGCAGCTTCTCCCCGAACGCGCCGGGCTCGACCGGTCGATTGTCCGCGTCCACGTTCTCCACGATGAGCAGGTCCTCGAACACGTGTAAACCGTGGTGGGACGTGTCCTCGGCCGCGATCGTCGCCGTCTCCGTCGAGGCGTATTCATCGAAAACGACGTCCCCCCACACGTCGATGAGGCGTTGGCGCATCCCGGCGGTCAGCACCTCAGAGCTGGTGAACACCGAGCGGGGGTGAATGGCCAGACGCCCCGCCAGCTGTTCGAGAGCCAGAGAGTGGGCCATTGAGGCATAGGCCACGAGCACTTCGGGCTGCCAGGCGTTGAGGGCAGCGACGAGCTCGGGTAGCGGCTGCGTGGCATCGAGGCGCAAGGTGGGCAGAAACGGCGTGTCCGCGGCCTTGCCGACCCGGGCCGAGACGTTGCGCTCGTTGGTGGACGACACGACGGCCATGCGAGACCGGTGGAGTAGGTTCAGCCTGAGGCCAGCCCACTCCCGCGCCCGGGCAAATGACGCCATGATGATGCTCCACTCCTGTTGGTCAAAGAGGAAAATCCCCGGGTTGCCGGTGCTGCCGGAGGTGGCAACCACCTCGTACGTGTTGCGAAACCTGCCCACGCTTCCGGCGGACAGGTGGGCCCGCACGTCGGCGAGGCGCAGCTTCCGGTCGGTCACGAGGCTGTCGAAGTGATCCATCATTGTCGTTTTTGTCAGCACCGGAAGGCTCTGCAGCCGCTCGTGCAGGAGGCCGCGATGGAATTCCCGGTAAAAAGGCGAGCGGGCGTACGCCCACTGGCGCAGTAACCCCAGCGCTGTGCTCTGGTATGCATCAAGCTCGGCCCGAGACCATGACTCACGCTGGCGGAGCCGCCGCAGCGCCCGCAGAACCCTGAAGAGAAGTCGCAAGTCCAACCTGGCACCTCGCACAGCGCGTGGGTCACTTCTCATGGATATCGCCATTGCGTCGGTTCCGTCGTTCGGCAGGGCGGGGGTTTGTCCCCCGCCGTGAGGCTCTCTGTGTGCGCTCGCCGGGCGGGAGGGGACGCGAGGCCCCTCCCCTACCGGGACGAAAAGACTACGTCCGCAGGAGCTGACCCACTAGGGCTGGCGGCCTCGGATCCGGGTGGACCGGTCGAGGCCGAGCAGGAGTCGTGCATCTACGACTGCGACACGGTACGCCGCTCGTGCTCCTTACGCGCCCCGTACGCGGTCATGCCCCGCGGCTTGTACACCGCCAGCGTCGTGGCCACGAGCAACAGCAGGAGGGCGGCACCGGCGTGGAGCACGGGCGATGGGCTCCTGAGCCCGCTGAGATCGGCACCGGACAATGTCGTCTCTGCCGCGACGCCCGCTAGGTAGCCAAGGGTCTGCATGTACATCAGCAAGACGATGGTGGCGAAGACGTTTATCAGGAGTTTGAACAGGACCCAGTAGTGCCGGAACAGGCCCCACTCGGTACCCAATGACTGGACAAGCCCGGTCAGTAGCGAGGCGAAGGCCAACGGGACGAGGAGGAACCAGCCGGTCAACTCCATCACGAGATAGGCGGAACGCACTAGCTGAGCATCCTGGCTGGTCAGACCGGTGACGGCGAGAGCCAGGAAGGCAGCGACCGCGCCGAGCCAGCCGACCGAGGAAGTGACATGCGCGGTGAGCCCGAACTTGCGGAGGCCCGGTGCCATGGTCATGGCCGTTGCACTGCGTGTGCTATGGGCGGTGTGTGGCCACCAGCGCCACCGGACGGTATGTGCCGACCAGGGCCGTGGTTACCACCGCCGGCGAGGAGCAAGATGACAAACAGCAGGACCACGACCAGGGCGATGATCCCGAACACCTTCACCCAGAGTGGTGTGCTGGTAGTCGATCCGCGGTTGGGCCCCACGCCGGTGTCGCCGTTGGAGTCGGGGTAGGGGGGCAAGTCAGCCATGTGCGTGTCCTCCTCTGTCGCGGGGTTGTCAAGGTGATCGTGGCGGCAACAGTTTACGAGACAGTATGTCCATGGTCAAGTCTAGAGTGTCTCGACGCCGACTGGCACGTATACTGGCGTGATGCCGAAGCTGTGGAACGAGACGATCGAGGCGCACCGCCGCGCGGTGCGCGACGCGATCCTGAGCACTACTGCGGCGCTGGTGGCCGAGCACGGGCTGCGGTCGCTGACGATGTCGCAGATCGCCGAGGAGACCGGCATCGGACGTGCGACGCTGTACAAGTACTTCTCAGACGTCGAAGCGATCCTGGTCGCCTGGCACGAACGTCAGATCACTGGCCACCTCGAATATCTCGCCGAAGTCCGAGACAAGGCTGGCGACGCCCGCGGGCGGCTCGAAGCTGTGCTCGAGGCCTACGCGCTCATCTCCCATGAGTCCCACGGGCACCACGACTCCGAACTCGCGGCGTTCCTGCACCGAGACGAGCAGGTCGCCCGGGCGCGGCAGCAGCTCAGCGACATGATCCGAGGTCTACTAACCGAGGGTGTAAAGACCGGCGACCTCCGGGACGATGTCGCGCCCGACGAGCTCGCGAGCTACTGCCTCCACGCCCTCGCAGCAGCCAGCAGCCTGCCGTCCAAGGCCGCGGTCCGCCGGCTCGTCACGGTCATTCTGGCTGGGTTGCACCGCCGCGCCTGATCCGCCTCGTTCCGATGGCGCTGGAGCCGGAAGCCCTCCTCAACGCTGTGCTGCGAGATTGTCAACCTGTCCTCCGCAGACGGGGAAGCAACACAGGCACAGAGACTCCCGTGAATCTTGCGCCTGTGTAGCCTCATCTCCGTGCCGCTGACCGTCTAGCGAGCGACGCGAGTTGAAGACGCTGAGGGTAGAAGGACTCCGCTGCTAGGCGACTGGGTCAGCAGGCAGGCTGCCATGGTCGATAGTACGATGGAGCATTATAATTCTCTCGAGGCCGGAACCCTTTGGCTGGGGCGACGCGATGGAAGACGGACCAAAGACTCACGGAACGAAACGAGCTTGGATTCCTGCCGCAGCGGGCTTGCTCATGCTTGCGCTAACGGTCGGCCTGGTCTCCGCCCA
>CAYQJS010000048.1:0-43484 GCA_964417895.1 uncultured Chloroflexota bacterium
GATCTGCAGCATGGGCCACCACGCCGTACCTGTAGTAAAGCGGGAATGTGGCCGCCTGGTCGCTCAAGAGCTTCATCCCCTGGACGAAGCCCTGGTTTCGCTCGTTCCGATCGAGCGACGTACTCATGAGACTGTAGAACCGGTCGTAGTCAGGGTCGGAGTAGCCTCCCCGATTGCCCCCCGACCATCGAGTCGCGGCCGTCGCGATGGCGTCGGACCGAAACTTGTCGTGGGCGTTGTCGACGCCCGTATCACCCAGACGGAACGCCGGGAACGTCGATATCAGCTCGTTGTTGAGCGCCTCGGCAGCCGACAGCAGGTGGATGGGCGCCTCGATGCCAGCCCGCTTCCAGCCGTCGGCGAGAATCAAGGCCTCGCGCTCATTGGACGACCCTCTGTTCCCCTGGATCTCGGTGCTAGGACGGGTACCGGTTTGGGCAAAAAACCCCTCCTGGTCCTTCGAGAAGCCCGCTTCCAACATCAGCTGCTCGGTCCGGCGGAGGTCAAACGGATACTTCGTCACCGTCCTGTCGACCTCGAGGAAATACTCCTCGTTCGGTGAGACGAGCGCGTCGGCCACCCCGGCCTCGCCGTCCAACATCACCTCAGCGAGCGCGCGTTTGTCGACTGCGTGCGCCAGAGCCCGTCGCACACGAATATCGAGCAGGGCTCTGGGATTCACGTAGTCCGACTTGTACTGGATGATCAGGTAGGGAACGCTGTTGACGTCGAGCAACAGGGAGCCTTGCCACTCTCGGCGCAGGATAGTCGCTTGCTCGAACGCGACCGCATCATCGGTGGCCAGGTGGACGGTTCCCGAAAGCAGGTTGGCCACGGCCGTATTCGCGTCCGGCGTCCACACGATCTGAATGCGTCCGATCCGGGGCTGGCCGTGGACGTAGCCCGGGAACGCAACCCCCTCGACGAACGCACCGGGCTCCCACCTTTCCAGGCGATAGGGCCCGAGCCCCACGAACTCGGTACTCCAGTACGGCAGGCTGGCGAAGCTCTCGGGGGTCGTTGCGCTCTCTAGGGCCGGACCGAGGATGTGTCGGGGCAGCGGCTGCCAATCGCTTTCGCCGGCCGGCGGATAGGGCTCCTTCCAGCGGACGACGACCGTGCGCGGGTCCGGAGCCGTCACTTCGTCGATGAACCGGGCAAGGGTGGCGCCTCCGCCACGCGTGCCCCCGGTGCGGTACGCGATGCGGGCCTGCACGGAGAGAACGACATCGTCGGCGACCAGCGGGGCGCCGTCGTGCCACGTCAGGTTCGGTCGCAGCCGCCACGTGGTCTCCATCCGCCCATCGGGGAAGACCTTCCAGCTATCGGTCCCGAGCTGGGGGAGCGCTTCGGCCAGCTTCGGTTGGTAGGTGCGCTTCTCGTCGAGCTCGGTGAGCCCGGCGTGGAAGAACGCTCCCGGCGCGGCCGGGGTGTCGCCAGTCGGCCCGACATGGAGGGAACGGTGCACGAGAGCCTTCGGTTCGGTGCGGATCGCCAGGACTAAGGTGCGGCTGGCGTCCCCGGTCGTGCTCCCCGAGGGCTCGCCCCCCGAGCGTTCCTGGTTGGAGCGCGGAGCGCACGCGGTGGCGACTACCGCAAAGAACGCGAGAAGCGATACGCAAGCCCTGACTCGCACACTACCTCCTTCTATTCCTGCGGGCACCAAGCCCGGCGCTTCTTGCAGCCCGTCGGCTCAGGAAGCGGCCACGGCTGTCGCGGCGGCTTCGGTCCGCGCCGGCGGTTTCGGATCGAGATGGAAGTACTCGATGACGTTGCCGCCCAGGATGCGGCGCTTCTCGTCTTCGGGTACGCCGGCGAATATCTCCTCGATCACGTGCTGTGACTCGGGCCAGTCACTCTCCGCGTGCGGGAAGTCCGTGGCCCACATCATCCGCTCCACGCCGATCTCGTAACGGTTGCGCACGCCAACGGCGTTCCGCATGAAACCCCAGGAGAAATGCTCTTTGATGTACTCGCTGGGTACGCGGTCGAGCTTCTTCATATCCAGCAGGCGTTCCGCCCAGTGGATGTGGCGATCGTACTGGTCGTCGAGTATCTCGAGGAAATGGGGGATCCAGCCGACCTGCGTCTCGGCGAAGTAGATCCGCAGACGGGGAAGGCGGTGGAGCACACCGAAGAACAGCATCTGCAACGCGTTGTTGGCGCCTCGAACCGCGTACTGATTGAACTTCGAGAACGCATCGACGCCCGATGAAACCTCGCTCGGGTTTTTCTCATACGGGTAGAGAGCACGGCCCGAGCGGGGGGCCGGGAAGCCGACGTGAACTGAGATCGGCATGTTGTGATCGATCGCCGCTGCCCAGAAGCGATCATCCTCCATTGAAGGAAGATCATTGCCGCTCGGGTACTTGGTAAGGGCGATGCCCTTGAGTCCCATGCGCGCGCAGTACTCCAGTTCGGCTATGGCGTCATCCACGCCGGTGTCCGGCATGACCCCCATGCCGACCAGGCGCTCGGGAGCGACAGGGCAGTACTCCTCCGCCAGAAACTCGTTCCAGGCATGAATCACGGCCTTGTAGGCGGCGCCATCCTCGCCCTTGAGACCTTGATAGGCCGCTGCGGCCGTCGTGGTCGTGAACAGGACCTCGCCGTCGATGCCATCGATGTCCTGCTCCTGTAAACGCTGCTCGGGACTGCCGTACCCGGGCGCGGTCTCGAAGCGGCCGCCATTGGGCGTGCGCTTCTCGTAGGGGCGTCCCGTGAGTCCACCGAAACAGTACGCCGGCCTGGCGCCCTCGGTGATGGTGGCATCCCCGTTGGGCAGATGGGCGCTATGCGGAGCGCGGTCCCGATATCTGGCAGGGACTCTGGACGTCCATCGCTCGGGCGCCAGCTGAAGATGAGAGTCCGCCGAGATGATGCGATAGCTTTGCGCCATACAAGTCCCTCCCGTTATGGCAGAGTCGTGATCAAATCGTTGCGGGGTAGCATACCACTGCTAGCGCACGTCCCATTCGTGAGCGTTCCAGGCCTGCGTGGTCCATGAGTTGCCCGGATACACGTTGACCAACCGATTCGCGATCATCGTCGGCTCCACCGTCTTATAGATGGGGAAGTAGGGTAGCCATTCGTTGTAGTGTCGAAGGATCTGGTTCACCACCTGGGCTCGCTCCCGGAGAGCGATGGTTGTGAGGTAGCGCTCGTACAGCGCATCCAGGTCGGGGTTCGAGTAGTTCGACAGGTTGCTTCCGACCCAGTTAGTGGCAGCGCTCGGGATCTGATTTCCCTGGAACCGGATGAGGCTGTCCAGCCCGTGGTTGCCGCCCTGGATCAGTAACCCGGGCCGAGTGGCCCGATACTCCCGGTTGGCCACCAGCTGCCGGGGTACAACGTTCACTTCAGAGGGGATGCCCAGGCGCTGCCAGCCGTCGACCGTCGCAAAGACGATCTTGGCGCTCTCGTCGTCCTCACCGGGCGTGCGGACCTCGAGGGACTGGAGGCGCTCGCCCGACACGTCTTGATAGAAGCCGTCGGCCCCCTTGCTGTAGCCGAGGCCCTCGATGAGCTGCGCGGCACGGCGTGGGTCGTAGTCGTAGCGCATCAGCCCCGCCTCCATCTCCCGGAGGAGCCCCGTTGGATCAAGCACACCAGTGAGGACGGTGAGCGATGGCGCCGTGAGGCCGTAGACGAACGAGTCGGCCATGGTCTGGCGATCCATCCCGTAGTAGAGCGCGCGTCGGAACTGAACGTTCAGCAGCACCCGCGGCGCGGGCTCGATGAACTGCATGTTCAGACCCTTCATCGCGCTCAGGTCCGTCTCCATCCGGCCGGCAGGCCACTGGTCACGCAAACGGACAGACTGCTCGAGGGACAAGAAATCGCCGACGATCAGCTCGACACGGCCGGCGAGGATATTGGCAATCGCGGTATTCGCGTCCAGGATGAACTTGATCTCGAGCACGTCGATCTTGGGACGGCCGAGCACATAGGCGTCGAAGGCCTCCAGGGTGACGTGGCTGCCGCGCACAAGCTCGCGCAGCCGGAAGGGGCCGGTGCCGACGTACTGGTCGGACCAGTGCGGTAGGTTAAGGAAGTTATCGCGGTTCTCGACGTAGGCTTGTTCGAGCAAATGCCGCGGTATGGGAAGGGCCATCTCGTTGCTGAACAGCCTCTGGGCGTCGATGAAAGGCTGGCTCCACCGAGCGACAATGGTGCGCTCGTCCTGAGCCTCAACGCCCTCCAGGAAGCGTATGCTCGCGTTGTAGAACGGTAGGTTCCGGTCCTGAGCAATGCGGGCGGTGAACACCGCGTCCTCGGCCGTAAATGGCGCGCCATCGTGCCAGCGGGCCCCCGGCCGGATCGTCCACGTCATCTCCATGCGACCATCCGGCAGGACCCTCCAGAGCCCATTCTCAACACCTGGCACCGCCTCGGCCAGCTCCGGGCGATACTGAGCGGCGTTGTCTCTCAGGGCCAGCCCTGCGTTCATGATTTCGTCGATGGCATCCGCGCCGGGGATGCCGCTCACGGTGGCCAATGCGGCGCGGTGCAGCGCCGGCGGTTCTCCCCCAATTGCCGCGACGACGTGCTTCGCCTGAACCGCGGCTGCAGGCACGCCCTGAGGCCCTGGCGCGGCCTGAGGGCCGCAGGCTGCACCGCCGATGCCGACGACCAGCACGCCGACCATCATCGCCCAGAACTGACGGACCATCCTGCCTCCTTGGGCTCGCTCGCCCGGCCTCTGGAGACGGCGGGCGACCAGGCTCCACGCAAACGCGGAACCTCGGCCATGATACTCGACCTCCTGACGGGTGCTAACATCGTACCTCGGACCCGAACGCGAGCTGCGAGCTCGCAAAATGAGAAGCAGGGGAAGCGGGCGGGAGGGAACATGATCCGTCGGTCTTGGTCGGTGTCTCTTAGCGCGGTGGTGCTCTGCGTCGTGGGGGCAGGGTGCGGCGTCGCGACGACCGCGCCGCAAACGCAGGCACCGGCCGCGGCCGGGGCCGGTCATCAGCCAAAGCGCATCATCGCCGCCGTCGCGGGAGACCTCCCAGTTGTCTTTCGAAACGTGCTGGCCAGTCCGTCCGGCGTCCCTGGATCGGATGCCGTCGATGAGCTGGTCAATGGGGGGCTGGCCGTCAGAGACAACACCAGCCAGTATCGCCCGGAGTTGGCCGTCGCCTTGCCGACCCTGGATAACGGGCTCTGGCAGGTTTTCCCGGATGGTCGAATGGAGATGACGTGGACGATCCGGCCGGGAGCTCACTGGCACGATGGCACGCCGTTTACAGCCAGCGATGCGGTCTTCACCGCGCGCGTCGTGCGGGACAGCGCCTTGCCGAACCTTCTTGCCCGTAACCTGGAACTCCTCGACCGTGTGGAGGCACCGGACGAGCGGTCTATTGTGGCTCGATGGCACCAGCCCTTCATCGACGCTAATAGGCTGTTCACGAACGAACTGGCCCCTCCTCTTCCCCGGCATCTGCTGGAACAAGCCTATACCGAGAACAAGGAGAGCTTCCTCAATCTGCCATATTGGGCTGAGGGCTACGCCGGCACCGGACCTTTCCGGGTGCGGGAGCTCGCGCGCGGAAGCCACGTCATCCTCGATGCCTTCGATGGCTACGCGCTCGGCCGACCTAAGATCGACGTTCTCGAGATCCGTTTCATCTCAGACAACAACCCGCTGATGGCCGGCATCCTGGCAGGCGAGGTCGAGTTGACTCTCGGCGATGGCCTGTCCCTGGAGCAGTCGATCCAGCTCCGCGACCGCTGGCCGGACGGCCGGATGGTGACCGCGTTCAGCAGCATGCAGGTCCTCTATCCCAACCTCAATCCCGCGTACGCCTCGCCGGGCGTCCTTCTCGACGCACGCTTTCGACAGGCGCTCCTTTACGCGATGGACCGCCAGCAGATCGTCGACACGGTGATGCATGGCCTTACGACTCCGTCTCTCACCGTGCTTACCGGGATCGAAGGGTCTCAGTTCCGCGAGATGGAGGCCGGAGTTGTGCGTTACGACCACGACCCACGCCGGGCGGCTCAGATGATCGAGGGGCTCGGCTATTCCAAGGGCCCGGATGGCTTCTACCAGGACACCGCCGCCCAGCGGCTTTCGCCAGTCGAGGTCCGCACGACCGCGGCTGACGAGGCTGAAAAGATCATGTTCGCGACCGTCGACGGATGGCAGCGTCTCGGCGTCCACGCGGAGGTAAACGTCGTGCCCAGGGCGCGGAATCAGGACCGTGAGTACCGGCATACGCGGCCCGGGTTCATCATCGTCGGGGGCCAGCACGGACTGGACAGCATTGCGCCCTTCCGTACCAACGTGATTCCCAGCGTCGCGAACAACTGGGTCGGAGGCAACAACGCCCAGTACTCCCACCCAGAACTGGAAACGCTATACGATCGCTATTTTTCCACCATGTCCGAGCGTGAGCGGATCCCTGTGGTGAACCAGGTTCTTCGACATTACAGCACGTACCTGCCGTATTTCCCGGTCTTCAAGCGCGTGGAAGCGACCATGGTCTCCAACCGGCTGCTCAATGTCCATGCCAGCGGTTCCTGGGCAACGCAGGCGTGGAATGCTCACGAGTGGGATGTCAGGTGAGGGCAGCGGGGTGATCCTGAGCGTGCCCTGGGAGACGGTCCGTGGCGACTTCCTCAGGGCTGAAGCTCATAAGTCTGCGTGATAACCTCCAGGCTGTGGCCTGAGGGATCCGGGAAGTAGACGCCACGGCCGGGGCGGTCGGTCTTGATCTGCCGGTCGTAGTTGGCCCCCATCGATCCGTACGGCGTCCCCTCCGCCTGTAGCCTGGCCAGGATCCCGTCGAACTCCTGCTCGGTAACGCGAAAAGCGTAGTGCAAGCGTGGCACCTCGGCTCGCGTCTCGAAATCGAGAAAGACGCCATCGCTCAGCTGAACAGGCGCAAGGCGCCCTCTTCCTTCCACACGCCGGAGCCCCATGATGCGCGCAAAAAAGTCCGCTGATTCATCCTTGTCGCGCGCGGGGATGATGTGGTGGTCCATGACGACAGGCATCGGCTCCGTCTCCAGCTGTCTACTGTTCTCGACTGCGTGCTGCTATGCTACAGCGCAATAGATTCTGAATACCGCAATCGTATGAGGAGGGGACCCATGGCACCAGGCTATAGGGTGATTTCGGCCGACTCCCACCTGGAGCCGGCGGTCGAGCGGTGGACGCCGCGCATCCCGGCCAGGTACCAGGATCATGCCCCACGGCGCATCCGTCTGCCCGACGGCGGGGACGCTACGATCGTCGAGGGCCAACGCAAGCCGCATGTGTTTCACGGTGGACTCGTTGGACTGCCCTACGAGACGCGCTCACCCCTCGGCGGCCGCTTCGACAGCGCGCCTGGCGCTGGCAGCCCCGAGCAGCGCCTGCGCGAGCAGGACATCGACGGTGTCGACGCCGAGATTCTATTTCATGGCGCATCGAGCGTCGTCGATTACCGCGGGATCGAGGACGACGACGCCTACAAGGCGGTGATTCACGCCTGGAACGAGTTCATCGCGGAGGAGTACTGCCCGGTCGCGCCCGACCGGCTCATCGGCCTCGGGATGATCCCCGACACCGGGGTGGAGGATGCCATCGCCGAGATGGAGTACTGCGCCCGCATGGGATTGAAGGGCGTAGCTCTGGCCAAGTACCCGAGCGGCAGAGAACTGCCGACTCCCGAGGACGATCGTTTCTGGGCAGCGTCGCTTGACCTGAATATGCCGCTTACGGTGCACGTCGGTTTCGCCGACGATCGCTCCGGATCCGCGTCCTATCAGTACCAGACCGATCCAAGCGAGGTGGGCGCGGGCGTGCCGCCCGTGTTCCCGAAGTTCACCAAGTACGGGTTCCGGGGCGCGGGCAACGCGGTCCAGATGGTGTTCGACGGGGTGTTCGACCGCTTTCCGCGTCTCAGCATGTATTTCGCCGAGACCCAGGTCGGCTGGATCCCCAATTTCCTGGACCAGCTCGACGATCAGTACCGTCGCCACATCCACTGGGCGGAGCGCCTGCTCGGGATGCGGAAGCTCGACCGACTGCCCAGCGAGTACATCCGCGAGCACTTCTGGTGGGGCTTCATGCACAACCCGTTCGGGGTGCGGGCGCGCCACGAGATCGGCGTGAGGCACATGATGTGGGCCACGGACTTCCCACACGCGGAGACCGATTGGCCGGAGTCACAGCAGGTAATCGAGGAGATGTTCGAGGGCGTTCCCGAAGACGAGCGCTACCGGATCCTGGCCGGCAACGCCGTCGAGTATTTTCACCTCGAGGCAGCCGCGCCGTCCCCAGACGACGTGCGAAAGGCAGGCGCGGCTCCTGCGTCCTGAAAATAAGGGGAGGTACGCACATGCTATCCAAGGAAGAGAACGAGCTGATCCCGCAGACCGGGCCCGGCACGCCGATGGGCGAGGCGGTCCGCCGCTACTGGGTGCCGGCGGCTCTCTCGTCCGAGCTGCCGGCACCGGACTGCGACCCGATACGGGTCCGCTTGTTGGGCGAGGACCTGGTCGCATTCCGCGACAGCCGGGGGCGCATCGGGCTCCTTCCGGAGAACTGCCCGCACCGGGGGGCCGCGCTCTACCTGGGGCGCAACGAGGAGGGCGGCTTGCGGTGCCTCTACCACGGTTGGAAGTACGACGTAGAGGGCAACGTCCTCGACACGCCCTGCGAGCCGCCTGAGAGTGTGATTCGGCACCGAGTGAAGGCCGGTGCCTACCCGGTGCACGAGCAGGGCGACATCCTGTGGGCGTACATGGGGCCGGCCGAGAAGAAGCCGCCCTTCCCCGATTTCCATTGGACGCTGGTCCCCGCCCCCAACCGCTCGATCAAAAAGGTCCTCGAGGAATGCAATTGGGTCCAGAGCCTCGAGGGTTCGATGGACCGCTCCCACGCTCCGATCCTCCACGACGGTCGCGACGTCATGCGGTATCCGGACGACCAGGCGCATCTGCGAGAGCGCCCCCGTAAGGTGGAGGTAGTCGACACCCGCTACGGGCTCATCCACGTGGCCGCACAGCCGGCCGCGAAAGACCCGGAGCGCGCCAAGTCGGTGTCTGTTCGGCCGTTCGTGCTCCCGTTTACGTCGTACGTCTCGGGTCCGCCCTCGGGCAACTGGTGGGAGGACGGAGCAGACCTCGGTACGCATCCCTGGGGGGTACACATCTTCATCCCGGCTGACGATGACAACAACTACTACTATGAGGTCCGCTACCACCCCACCGCGGAGGTGGACCAGATCGAAGAGTCGCGCTTCCTGGTCGTTGGCGTCGACGTCGACGAGTTCGCGCGCAAGATCAAACGCCGTCTCGAGAACCGTTACCTGCAAGACCGTGGCGGGATGCGGGCGAAGCGGACCTACTCCGGCATCGACGGGCGGCCGCACGAGGACATGTCGATGATCGAGTCCATGGGTCGCATCTACGATCGCACGCAGGAGCACCTGGGCCTGGCGGACGTCGTCACCATCCGCCTTCGCCAGCGCCTGCTCGAAACCGCTCGGGCCATCCTGGAGGGGCGCGACCCGCCAGGTCTCGACCCATCGATACCCTACGACCGCATAGCGACCTTTAACAGGGTAATCCCCGTCGAGAAGCCCTGGCAGGAGGCCGGCGCCGATATAGGCGACGAGGCGGCGCTACCTCTGCCAGTGGGGATGGCGGGCAAGGGCTGAAAAACGCGCTTACGCGCTTACGTGGTACCCGGCGGGCGGGAGCGAAGCACCCCCGCCTCCAAGGCACGGATTCGTCGCCTGGCGGCTGCCCGCAAAACCCCGCTGGTCCTGAGCCTGCCGAAGGACAAACCCGAACTTGGGCAACCCGGGCTCATGGTTCGACAGGCTCACCATGAGCGGTTCCATCTGGCGGCGTCCTGAGCTTGTTTCGGCTGGAGGTGACCATATGTCTCGCCATCATCTCGCCCTGATCTGCCTGCTAGCCATCGTCGTCGCCGCCTGCGATCGACCGAGTCCGGGGACCTCAGTGAGCCGTTCCGACCAGGAGACGTCGGTCGCCGGCCAGCCCAGGACGCTGCGGATCGTCACTCGCCTGGAACCCAGCGATCTCGCCGGCAGCGGAGGCGGTCTCAAGGGCGAGTTCACCTTCCGGGCCTTTCACGCCGGCCTCGCCGCGCGCGACATTCATGAAAACCCGTATCCCGTGCTGGCTGAAGGCCTTCCCCAGTTGAACACGGACACGTGGACCGTCTCGTCCGCTGGAACGATGCGGACAGTCCACCGCCTTCGACCCGGCCTGACCTGGCACGATGCCACTCCCGTCACGAGCGACGACTTCGTCTTCGCACTCGCCTCCTACAGGGCGGAGGCTGGCTGGGGGACGGAAGGCAACGCCGAGGAGTTCGCCTCCCTCAAACGGGTGGACAAGGTCGACGTCCTCGACCGGCGGACGATCGCCATCGACTGGAAGACGACGTACCCCGGGGCCGGGTACTTGCCGTTCCGTCCTCTCCCCCGGCACCTGCTGCAGAGTGCGCTCGACCGGAACGACAAGGATTTCTATCTGAGCCAGGACTTCTGGACGACCGGCTACGTTGGAGCCGGTCCCTACCGGCTAGCGCGGTGGGAGAGGGGCGCCCTCATGGAGGGCGCGGCCTTCGAGGGCTATGCCCTGGGCCGCCCGAAGATCGACCGCTTCGTCCTGACCTTCAACAGCGACCCGAACCTTACGCTCACGCATCTTCTCGCGGATGCCGTTGACATGGCCGTCGATCGCGCGATCGAGTTCCAGGAGCTAGAGCCGCTCAGGCAGCAAGGCTGGGTGCAGCGTGTCCAGGGGCAGTTTCTGCTCAGCCCCGCCCAGCTCCGCTACGTCTCGATTCAAGCACGCCCCGCGTACGTGAACCCGCGCGCCTTGCTCGACGTGCGGGCCCGCCGCGCGCTTCTGCACGCAATCGACAGGCGGTCCCTGGCGGAAGCCATGGTCGAAGACGCTGGAATGGCAGCCGAAGTCATGGTGCCTGGCAGTGTCAGGTACTACCCCGCCGTCGAGCGCGCCATAACCAAATACGCCTTCGACATCAGACGCACAGAGCAGCTTATGGCCGAGCTCGGATTCACCCGGGGCGCCGATGGGATCTTCGTGAGCCCTACGGAGGGACGCTTCAGTCCCGAGATGCGGGGTGTGTCCGAGGGCCAGGAGGGCCAGGACTCGACGATCGTCGCCCACTACTTTACGCGGGCCGGGATCGACGTTGCGCTCAATCTCACGCCGGCGGCGGCACGGGTCACCAACGACGAGGTGAGAGCGACCTTCCCGGCGCTGACTACCAACAACAATCCGATGGAGGCGCCGTCGCTGAGCATCGAGAAGTTCGTCAGCTCGGGCATCGGCACGCCCGAACGGGACTGGAGAGGCAACAATCGGCTGGGGTGGTCACATCCCGAGTACGACCGACTGGTCGACGCGTTCTATCGGGCCCTCGATCCCAACGAGGCAGACGGGATCATGGTGCAGATGGTGACCTTTCTGAGCGCCGAGCTCCCCACGTTGCCCATGTACTTCAACTACCACGTCACCGCCCACGTGGGCAGCCTGCGCGGGCCCGCGGCCGTCGCGCCCTTCAGCACTCCGTACACGAACATCCATCAGTGGGAGTGGCAGTAAGCGCTAGCGCTTACTCGTTTTCGTTGGCTGCGCGCTTGCGCGAAGATGGCGCCAACACCCGCAGCCCTCGTCGGCCAGTTCCAGGGGGCCGCAGCCCCCTGGCTCGGTGTTACTCCTTTTTCATGAACGCTCGCAGCTCGACCGTGTTGCCGTCCGGGTCGCGCACGCGGAACTGGAAGAAGCCACGTCCCTCGTTCGGGGGGCCATCGTAGTAGGGCTCGGCCCCGTTCGCACGCACGTAGTCCAACAGCTCCTCGACCGTCCCCGACCCCTCGACCACCAGGTTGAAATGCTGCAGAGGGTTCTTCCCCTGCGCCACGTAGTCCGGGTCGGGATGCAGCAACACGTGCTGAGTGGGTCCCAGCGCCACATGCGCCGAGTGACCGGGACGCTCTTCGACGTGCCCGCATAGCATCTTGTAGAAGGCGACGGATTTGTCCAGGTCACGCACCAGGAGGACGATGTGGTCCAGGCCCTTGATCGTGTAGGGGAGTGCCATCCGCGTATCTCCTTTTGCATTTACTCGGGGGTCGCCCAGAGGGCCCGCACGGCGGGCATCTCCATGGTGAGCGGCTGCCAGGTGGCTCCCCGGTCGCGCGTTACGAGCAGCGTGCCGGGGCCATCGTCGGTGCCGTCGCGGAATGCACGCCCCAGCCCGATGAACGCGCTGTCGCGGTCGCCCGGGTGCGCGGCGATCGCCCAGACGTTCTCCTCCATGCTCTCGGCCAGGCCCGCCCCGATCCGCTGCCACGACTCGGCGCAGTCCAGGCTGCGGAACAGCGCGCCTCTGGCGCCTTCCGGCCGGTTCCAGCTTCCAGGCGACTTGTCGGCGGTGGCGATCAGCATAGTCGGATTCTCGCTCGCCCGGACCGGCGGCAGGAAGATAAAGTCGTGGAAATAGTCGCGCGTGAAGCCATCTTCCGCGCGGACCCATCCATCCCCCGGATCATCGCTGGCGAAGAAGCCACGCGCAGTGGCAGCGTAATAGCGATCTACGCGACCCGGCAGACTGGCGACCATGTGGATATCGAGATAGTCGATCCCGCTGCTCACATCCTCCCACGTCGCCCCACGGTCGAAGCTTCGCACGATCCCCCCATGCTCGAGGCTGAGATAGATCGTGCGGGGATCGGCCGGTTGGATGAAGATGTCTCGAACATGGCCGCGCCCCAGAGCGGCCGGCGACCGCCACCGCACCTTGATCTCGTCCGGAAAGTCTTGCAATGAGTGAAGCTCTTCCCAATGCTTGCCCCTGTCCTCGCTGCGATAGAGGTGCACGGGCTCGGTACCAGCGTAGACCACATCGTCATTGTCGGGGTCGATGGCCACCGCGCGCACGTAATCGTGATCGAACACTTTGACCCAGTGGGCGCCGGCGTCATCGGTGCGATAGACGCCATCGGAGTACAAACCCACGAATACCCGCTCGGGATGGCTCGCGGAGCCGCGCATCGTACGCACGGGTTTATCCATGTCGAGGCGGCCCGCCTCTTCCCAGCCACGCGCGCTCGGATGCCACACGCTCAATCCGTGGTCGGTGCCCGTGTAGAGACGCATTCTGTCAGCCATTCGAGTCCTCCTTAACCCTTGAAATCGCTATCGTCTGAGATCACCATCGCACTGACGGTATATGGCCCGTCACTTCCACTCCCACTGGTGGACGTTGTGGTGGTAGGTAGTCCGGGGAGCGAAGGGCTCGGGCCCGTTAAGATCTCCCACGTGGGCGACCACCAGGAAGTTGAAGTACAGGGGTAAGGTCGGCAGCTCCCTGCTCAGGAGGGCCAATAACTGCACCATCAGCGCGTCGGCCTCTCGGGGCTCGAGGGTCCCATTGAATACGCTAACCAGACGGTCGTACTCAGGGTGCGACCAACCCAGGACATTGTTGCCTCTCCAGTTGTTCTGCGGAGTCCCGATCGTGGCGCCCGTGAACTTGTGGAGTCCCAGCATGGGTGGATTCAAACTGTTGTTGTTGGTGTTGAGTCCGGGGAAGGTGGCGTTCAGCTCGTCGCTCCCAATCCCACTTCGAAGCGAGGCGGGGACGAGGTTGAGCCGGGCCTCAATGCCGGCTCGTTTGAGATAATCCGCCACGATAGTCGAATCTTGAGCCGCCTGACCCTCGGAGATGCCTCCCAACTCTGCGCTAAACCGTCCTTCGCCGGGGCTCACAAAGATGTCGTCGTTACCTCTCGTGAACCCGGCCGCTGCCATCAATTGCTCGGTACGCCTGACGTCGAAAGGGTATTTGGTAATCGCGCGGTCTACCGCCGAGAAGTAGCCGACCGTCGGTGGCACCATGGCGTCTGCCGCCATCGTCCGGTCCTCGACCATCGCTTCCGCGAGAGCGGGCCGGTCGATCGCGTGCAGGAGCGCCGCTCGGACTCCCACGTCGAGCAATGCGCGAGGATTGGCGTATGCAGCTCTCGATTGCACCTGGATGTAACGCAGCTGGACGGGACTCAGCACGATGCGGCCCTGAGCGCGCGGGACCCAATCCTGCCTGAGCGCTACGACCTCCTGTAGCTCGATGGCCTGATCGACCGCTACGTCCAGATCCCCTGAGAGGAGGCGCGCTACCGTGACGCTCGGGTTGCTGCCGAAGGTGAGGACGATCCGCTCGATCTTCGGGCGACCCAACGCGTAGCCATCGAACGCCGCGCCTTCCATGAAGGCGCCCCTCTCCCACCGTTCCAATCGGTACGGACCCGCCCCAACGTAGGCGTTTCTCCAGTGGTTCAGGCCCCAGTACGCATCTCGGTCGTTCAGGTCGAGAGACCTCTCCAGAAGGTGCCGGGGAAGCGGCAGGAATTGGGGGGCGGCGGCCTCCGGGTAGGGCCTCCCCCATTGGATCGTCAGGACTTGCGGCTCGGGCACGGTGATAGCGTCCATGTACGTCCCTATAACAGTGGCCGATCCGGGTGCGTATCCCCAGTCAACCTCCGCCTTGAAGGCGCGCAGGGCGAAGGCGAAATCCTCCGCGGTAAGAGTCGTGCCATCGTGCCACGTCAGGCCCGGTCGAAGACGGTGGATCGTCTCCATCTTTCCGTCTGGAAAGACCTTCCACGTATCGCTGTTGAGCTGTGGTAGGCTGTCGGCAAGCACCGGATACGGGACCTCACGGTGATCTATCGCCGTGAGACCGGCGGTAAACAATCGGAACGGCATGGAAGTCTTTGCAGGGCCCGCCTCGTGGATGAGATCGTCGGCCTCCACGCGCGCAACGATACGCAGCGTCCGCGGCGGGCTCGCGACAGTAGCCTGTCCTCGGTCGAGGCTGCGCTCCGGTCCTCCTGGGGCGCAGGCGGCAAGCCCGATCGCCAGGAGCGGTAGCAGGCGCCAGAGTCCTCGCATCATGGCAATCACCCCTCGTTTTCGAGATGAAAGAACCTCACGGCGTTCCCGGCCAGCATCAAGTGCCGTTCGTCCTCTGGCACGCCGGTGAAGATCTCATCGATGATCTGTCGCGAATGCGGCCAGTTGCTGGCTATGTGGGCGAAATCGCTCCCCCACAGAAGCGCCTGAACCCCTGCGTCGTGGCGCAAACGGACGGCGACCGCATCATAGAGGAATCCCCACAGGTTCTGGCTGCGCAGGTAGTCGCTGGGGCGCCGCTCTAGCGGCTCGAGCCCCCACTGCTCGTTCACCAGGCTCATGTACCGGTCGTAGTGATCGTCGATCTGCCACAGGGCAAAGGGGAGCCAACCGGCCTGCGTCTCCCCCCAGTAGATCTGGAGATCGGGAAACCGGTCGAACACGCCCGCGAACGCGAGCTGGATGGGCGCGAAGGCGGCATCACCACAGAAGCGGAAGAATTCGATGCTTATGGGGTCGCGCTGTACGCGGGTCTCTGTCTCTGCACGAGGGTAGGGAAAGACGGGGCCCTCGTTAGTGAAGCGGGTACTACCCCCATTGGTATGGGAGGTGATGGGCATGCGCAACTCCAGCGCCCTGGCCCAGAACCGGTCGTCCTCGGGCGTCGGATACCCCTTGCCACTCGGGAACCGGTGCAAAGCGACGCCCTTGAGGCCGGCGCGAGCACAATACTCGAGCTCGCCCAGCGCATCCTCCAGGCCTGTCGACGGGATCACCCCCATCGCCAGGAGCCGATCCGGGGCGTAGACGCAATACTCCTCGGCGAGAAACTCGTTGTAGGCGTGGATCAACACCCTGTAGCCCTCGTCCTCGCGGATTCCTCGCCAGAAGCTCGTGTGGGTCGAGTGGGTGAACATGATCTCGGCGTCCACCCCATCCTGGTCCTGCTCGCGCAAGCGCTGCTCCGGGCTTCCCGATCCCGCGTGGCCCGCGAAGGTCGGCTTCCGTTTGTGAGCCTCACTGGAGGGGACCCCGCCCATCCGTGCGAAGCTAACGCGGTGGAGCGGCCGATTCTCGATGGCCACGGCGTCCGCCCCGTTCGGCAGTTTCACCAGGCGCGGCGCCCGATCTCGCCATTCGAGCGGTACCCGGTGCGTCCAACGCTCGGGCGAGAGGTCCAGGTGAGAGTCCCCGGAGATCACTCGATACGTTCGCCCCATGCTCGATTCCTCCCTTACCAATCGATGTCCCACTCGGTGATGTTCCAGGTGACGCCCCCCTCGGGCCTGGCATCACCCTTCACCCCGGTTATCCCCTGGCGAAAGACAGTTCGTGGAACGGAACCGCCCCTCGATACTCGCCACCGTAGCGATCGGCCAGCCTGGGGCACGACGTCACCGCGATGGTCATAGGCGGCAAGGTGCTGGTGGACCGCGTTCCTGAGATCGTCGGGACTTCGAGTGCCCATAGTGGTGAGGATAAGCTCCGGCTCATTCCTCGAGGCTATCGTCAATGTCTTGATACGGCGCCCTCGAGCTGAAAGTACTCGATGGCATTGCCTGCCAGGATTTGGTGACGTTCGTCGTTGGGCACACCAACGAACATCTGCTCTATCACCTGCTGCGACTCCGGCCAATCGCTCTCCGCGTGCGGGAAGTCAGTCGACCACATCATCCGCATGACGCCAATCTCGTGGCGCGCCCGTACGCCAAATGGGTTCCGCACAAAGCCCCACCAGAAGTGCTCCCGGATGTACTCGCTGGGCAGTCGGTCCAGCTTCTTCATGTCGAGCAAGCGTGCGGCCCAGTGGATGGTGCGATCGTACTGATCGTCCAGTTGATCGAGGAAATTGGGAATCCATCCAACCTGAGTCTCGGCGAAATACATGCGGAGGCGCGGAAAGCGGTCGAATACGCCGTCGAAGACCATCTGGACCGCGTTACCAGCGCCCCGGAACCCGTACTTGGTGAACTTCGAGAACGCATCGACGCCCGCCGCAACCTCCTCTGGATCATGCTTGTATCGGTACGGTGCACTGCCACCGCGCCCGCCACCGAAGCCGACGTGCACCGTCAACGGCATGTTCAGGTCGAGAGAAGCAGCCCAAAAGCGGTCGTCCTCCGCCGTGGGTACGTCTTTACCACTGGGGTAATTGGTCAGGCACACGCCCTTAAGTCCCATGCGCGCGCAGTAGTCCATCTCGGTGACGGCATCCTCCACACCGGTGTCTGGAAGCATCCCGAGGCCGATCAGCCGACCGGGGGCAACCGGGCAGTACTCCTCCGCTAAGAACTCGTTCCAGGCATGGATTACCGCCTTGTAAGCGCCATCGTCCTTGATCCCACGGTAGGCGGCGACGCTGGAGGCTCCGTGGAAGAGGACTTCTGCGTCGACGCCGTCGACCTCCTGCTCGCGCAGGCGCTGCTCGGGGCTGCCAGCGCCCGGCGCTCGGTCAAACTGGCCCCCGACGGGTGCGCGATTCTCGTAGGGCCGGCCGACGAGCCCGCCCAGGAAGACGTGGGGTTTACGCTGGCCCTCGACAATGGTTGCATCCCCGCCATTCGGCAGACGGACGCGGCGCGGCGCATGGTCTTGATACTTAGCGGGGATGCGCGGCGTCCACCGCTCGACGGCAGGCTCCAAATGGGAGTCCGCCGAAATGACCCGATAGCTTGCCGGCATGCGCCTCGCCTCCTCTCATGCTTGCATGGCCGATTCCCTGGTGTGCCGCAGTATAACCGTGCCAAACCGTGCGAGCGGTGGCCCGGGTCGGCTGGCAAGAACGACGGGGGGCTCCCAGTCGAGAGCCTACGCGCTGTCGCACCCCATGAGACTTCTGGAAGCAATATGATCCCGGGCGTTCAGGCTGTGCAAGGAAACGTCCATTCCGGTTTGGGCAGAGGAGCGAAGGTGTGATCATCGACATTCACGGCCACTCCACCACGGTGCCAAAGGGACTGGCGGACTACCGCCAGGCGCAGATCGAGCGGCTCCACAACCCCACCCGAGGAACGCTCAGCGTCAGCGACGACGAGACTGGGGAGACGATCCAAACGGACGGCTGAAGCTCCAGCGCGAACGCGGCACCGAGGTGGCCCTCTTCTCTCCGACGGCCGGGGGCATGGGGCATCACATCGGGAACGCCCTCGTGAGCCGCTACTGGTCAGAGATCTGCAACGAGCTGATCCACCGCGCCTGCACGCTGTTCTCGGAGAACTTCATCGGGGTGTGTCAGCTCCCGCAGTCGCGGGCGTGCCTCCGGCGAACTGCCGGGACGAGTTGGAGCGGTGCGTCACCCAGTTCGGCTTTGTCGGCTGCAACCTGAATCCGGACCCGTCCGGCGGGTACTGGACCGACCCGCCGATGACGGATCTTAGTGGTACCCTCTACGAGAAGCTGGTCGAGCTCGACGTGCCGGCCATGATCCACGTGAGCGCCAGCTGCAACCCCAACTTCCACGGCACCGGAGCCCACTACCTCAACGGTGACCTGAGCGTCTTCATGCAGTGCATTGTCAACCCCCAGCTCTTCACGGACTTTCCGACCCTCGAGTTCGTCATTCCGCACGGCGGCGGGGCTGTCCACTACCACTGGGGCCGCTATCGGGGCATCGCGCTGGAGATGGGCCGGCCGGAGCTGACCGACTTTCTCATGGACAACATCTACTTCGACACACGTCTACCACCAGCCCGGGATGGAGACGCTGTGCAGGTCCGTGCCCACCGCCAAACGTCCTCTTCGCCTCCGAGATGATCGGCGCCGTCAAAGGCAGGGACCCGAAGACCGGGCGGTACTTCGACGACACCAAGCAGTACATCGACAATCTGGAGTTTCTTACGGATTCGGATCGCCAGCAATTGTTTGAGGACAACGCCCGGCGGGTCTTTCCACGGCTGGACAGAACCCTGAGATCCCGCTAGCGACAGGAGGAGAGAGATGGCGAGCGCACAAACCAGCGCACCGTCCGCGGCGCAACCCACCCGCAAGATGAAGGTCGCGTGGCTGGCATAGAACGCTGCCTAGATTACCACCATGCCAATCAAACCCAACAGTCAGCCCCAAGCTGTAGCGGCTCGGAGGCTTTGCAGACTGCGGAGACATTTCCCCTACAGAGAAGCAGCCCCCAACCGGGGGCTGCTTCTCTTGGCCCTTGGGTGGGCGGCGTGGCTACGCGGTACGCTCGTCCTGGGGCTTGCCGTGGGTCGCGTAGTAGTGCGCCGTCGCGGCCTCGGTGGTGGGAACGTCTCGCCGCAGGCGTGGCATACAATCCCCCTCCGGGTGGACGTCCCCGGGGTTCCCGAAGTCCGACCGGTTGGTGTGGGCCGCCCGCTCCGCGTCACTCGGGGCAGCCGGAGGCTGTAGCGCGCGACCCCTAAGCAGCCATCGACGCGCGGGAGGACATGGGGTAAGGCTGTCCCGGCGCGGCCGTCCTCTGGCAGTCCGGCTCGAAATATGTCATCGAAGACAACCTGGCAGAACTCCGCCGGCTTGCGCTGCTAGAGCGCGCCCTCGACAGCGTTAGCGGATTCACCGGCTTGGGTTGGGGCTGGGCTCAGGTCGCCCGCCGACGTCGGCAGCGCGCATGAGCCCCACCTCATAGGACTGCTGCGCCGCGTCATTCTCCACGGCCGTGGCCAGCGGGCTGCCTTCGACCTCCTGGCCCTGCCCACCCCGTTGCAGGAGCGTTCCTTCATGTTGCTTGGGGCTTCCGCTCAGAGGGATACAGCGAGACGATTTTGCAGATCAGCCCGATTTTCTGCCTAATTCGCACACCAGACTTGGAAGGTCGGGCTAGCCTCGATCCAATAGCCGTCCGACCAGCGTGTCGGCATGTTCTTCTAGCCAGTTCGTCAGGCGGAAGGTGGCGTCGAGTCTCTCGCGTACGTCGCGCTCGGTCGCGAGGCCTACCCGCCATCGGCCTGCCCAGTGCAGGATTCCGGCGACCCTCTTACGTAAGAGCACATCCGGGAGCGCCACGATCTCCTGACTCGTGAGGTGATTACGCTCGAAATAGCCGTCTGCGAAAGCGCCCACGAGCTGCAGAATGGCCTCGGTCTCGGTCCTGTACTCCAGGTGAAGGGTGACGTCATCGAATTGGTAAACCATGCAGAAGTGCTCGAGGCCAACGGCGAAGTCCATCGCTCGCAGATCCGGAGCGGCGAACTCGAAGTCGAGGACGCCACTAACGCGGCCGGCCTGGAGCAAGACGTTCGAGGGCACGTAGTCCGAATGGATGATCTGTTTGGGAAGCGTTGCGTGCAGGCCAGGATAGACCGACTCCGACGCCTCGACCAGCCGCTCATAGTGAATGCGGCCGTCACCTTCCAGCCCGAGGAGCTCTGCCGGTTCCGACGGGTCGCCTATCGCCGGATGGATGCGCCGCAGATCAACGTACCCGGTAAGCTGCGGCGTGGAGGACTCGATGTTCAGCACCGCCATGGCCGAGTCAAGCTCCGCAAGAGCACGACCTGCGAGCCGCGTTGCGGGAATGTCACCGCGCTTCGGGTGGCGACCGGGGATAAGGGGGAAGAGCGAGGCGAAATCATCTCCGGCGTCGACTACAGTGTCGCCGCCGCTAGCGGTTACCAGCGGCGCAGGGACGGCGAATGACAGGAGTGAGCTTTGAGACAGCTTAGAGAGGAGCGCGTGCTCGAAGTGGAAGTAGTGATGAGCGCCGGCGTTTTTATAGATCCGAAGGACGAACGATTCGCCCGCGGTCTCGACGTGCCAGGACTGGTTGTTTACTCCTGAGTGGAAGCGCTCAGTACGTCCAACGGGGGGTATCCGCCACGCGCTGAGGATCCTCCGGACGTCTGCCGACGACGGCTCGCGATCCATCCTGCCCGATCGGAGCATTCACCGCCTCCGGCGCGCCAGCTCCCGCCAGATGTCGTCGACGACACGCACACCATGATCTTCGAGCCCTACTTCTTCCCAACCGAGGATGGCAGCGTCGTCGACGAGGACAGCGAGATACCGGTCGAGTACCTGTCGCCGTTCAAGAACCCGCCGGAGGCCCTTCACCCCTTCACGCGCTTTCGGTGGGACCAGGTACCCGCGCAGGACGCGGCGGCGTGGGAGACGCAGGGCCCGATCGCGGACCGGGAGATCGAGCGGCTCGCAACCTCAGATCGGGGCATCGTGCTCCTGCGCCAGCTCATGCGCGAGAACATCGAGAGCGTACAACGGGGACTCGATCCGCTGGGCCTCGAACGCGACCCCAACCATGCGATGATCGACACCAAGCTCGAGCAGACGCTGCAGATGATGCGGCAACGTGGCCGGCGCGTCCAGATCGCCGAGCTGGCCCGGAGCTGAGTTAGGAGACCCCTGGAGCGTTGGCTCGCAGGTAGGCTCGGAAGCAGAAAGCTGGCGGGAGTCGGCCGAATTCAGGTGCTGGCGCGCCGGTTCAGAGAGGGCACCTGCCCCTGAAAACCCGAGATAGGTGCTAGAAGTCCCCGGCCGAAAGGCCGGGGACTTCTGCTTCGAAGGGCCGGCGACTTGGTCAGGTCGCCCCCTATCCCTCCCCCAGAAAGGCTCGGGCGGTGTTTGTGTCCTGGTTGTAGCGGTGGCGCCACACTGTAGCTACCTTCTGGGCCTCCACCCGGACGACCACGGACCGGCCGTCGGCGACGTTGCGGGTATCGTGGATCTCTCCGGGGAGGAAGTAGGCCACCTGTCCTGGTTGCTGGGCGAAGGATTCCTTCGGCACGAGTCGAGGTTGGAGCAGCCCGTCGGAGTAGTCCCAGCCCCACCGCGTCTGCTCGATTGCGCCCTGGTACGTGCCGTAGACGACCCAGCTCGCCCCGTGGTCGTGTGGGCTGTTGGCCTGCCCGACCTTCTGGGCACCGCACGTGATGTGGAACCCGGCGCCCGGGTGCCCATAGGTGGGATCCGTGTAGGCGCTACCCGGAAGCGCGTCATAGCCACCCTTGTCCAATAACTCCTGCACCCATCCTCCGACCTGAAGCAGGTGCTGCAGCACTTCCGCCACTCCGTTCGCGCGTCCCACCAGGTCCTCGTGCGACGCGAAAGACTGCTGCAAGTCCTTGACGAATGCGTCGAGTGTGTAGACTGCGATAGCGTTCATCATGTCCCTCCTTCGGACAGTACATTACAACTATCGCGTGATGCGCCGAAACGGGGAGGCAGTTTGCCCATAAGCGCCGCCAGGACGAGTGTCCGGGAGCTGGAGTCGCTGGAAAACGGTGGGAGGCCAGCATGAATGGCGAAGCGTTTGCCCGTGCCATGTTGGCGCGAGTTCAGGAGTTCTGCCGCGGGTACGAGACCTGCATGCCCGCATACAGTTATGTCCCGCTCGAGACGGACCAACAGCGGATCCGCGTCATGCAGAGCCGCCTTTGCAACGAAGTGCGAGCGGCCGAAGTCTTTGGCGCGTGGCTCAAGACGACCCCCGAGCTCGAGGTCAAGATGGCGCTCGGGGAGGCGATCGCGGAGGAGATGGCGCACGCCCGGCTGCTCGCGGATCGGATCCGGGAGCGGGACGCGGACCCGTACGCATACCTGCCTGTCCCCGGTCAGATCGCGATGTTCAACGCGTTCGAGGCGCTCCCGGTGACGGTCGAGCGGATTGCTGCATTCTCACTCGCGGGCGAGGGTGTCGCTGAGTTCATGATCAAGCAGGCGCTCGCCTCGCCGTCGGTACCCGACTGGATCAAGGCTCCCTATCGAGCGATCAGCACGGACGAGGAGGATCACTCCCACTTCCCGGAGGAGGTTATCGCGCGCTACGCTACGACGGTAGACGTGCAGGAGCGTGTTCGCCGGGCGGTGGCGATGAGCCTCGTGCTGCGTCGGCAGTATTTTGCCGATCTGGACGACTGGGTCTTCCGCGATGTGGCCTGGTAAGGGAAGGGTCAATATTGGCTGACGAGCACTTCGTCGCCACCGTCAACTGCGAAGGTCCGGCCGGCCCGAGGTTCCGACTCCGTGCCGCGACCATCCGGCCAGCACCTCCCTGCGCGAAGAGCCTCGCCACCGCCTGCCCATCCTCCGACCAACGGCGCTGATGACGGCCATTTTGGCGGATAGACGCGCGCTGGATGATGAACACCACGGCTTCAGGCTCCCTCGTCCGTCAGGAGGCGCGGCGCAAACTCGTGCGCCCTCGATCCGACTCGCTTTCGCCGCGCTAGCGCAGGCTGGCCAGAAAGTCCGAGGACGTGCTGACCTCCACCAGGCGGTTCAGGGAAGAGATGGCGCAGGCGTGCTCCTCCGGGGAGAACGCGGCACAGCAATCCTCCAGGACGATGACGCGGTAATCGGCGTCCGCCGCATATCTGGCCGAGGACTCCACGACGAAGTTGGTGGCCACCCCCGTAAGCACGATGGTGTTCATGTCCCGCGATGCGAGGATCGACTGCAGCTCAGTGCCGTAGAAGGCGCTGATGCGGGGTTTGCGGACGATGGGCTCATGCTCCTGCGGGGCGACTGCCTCCACAATTTTCATAGCCTCGGCCAATTGAGCCGGGTCGGTGACAAATCCGGTCGCGCCGGTGAACTTGTTTCTGGGTGACATGAACTCACGGCGGCGCGCCACTGTCACGTAGACCACCTGCACGCCTGCCTGTCTAGCCCCGTCCAACACGCGCCTCACGGTTGCCACGACCTTCGTCCGCTGACCATCGGGGACGCGCTGCACGATAACGTTGTGCATGTCCAGGCAGAGAAGGGCCGTCTTCGCTCGATCCAGATTGAGGTCCGCCACTTTAGCGCTCCTTGCTGAGCCATTCATCTGCGCGAATGGTACTAACGTGGTGTGGCCACGGTCACATGAAGCGGCTACCTCCGGGGAGCAGGTCTTCCACGAGCTGCTGGCTACGCGGGAAACAGTCCCGCTCGGAACCCAGCCCGGTCGAGGCATTCCACCGGGCCTCGGGCAGCTCTCCGCGTCCCTTAGCGCATTCGGCGACTTCCTGCGCTGATGCACCATCAGCCCGACAGTACGGGGCCGCGGCTTCCATCGCCAGCAGCTGGCGGGGGAGGCGCAACATGAACCGATGTGTTCCCCAGTTGGCGACGTACAGAAACGCATCGTAGTACTTCTCGATCATCGCGTGCGGATCGCCCTTGAAGTCGCCCCAGGTGTACTCATTGACGAATCGGGTAGGCGTAATGGTTGCGCGCGTGCTGATCGCGCGGATCTCCGCCATTTGCTCTTTCGTTAGTGGCCGATCAATCGCTTGGAACTCGTAGTATTGGTATTCGCTCATCGTCGGCCTCCTCGGCGGCGTCCGCGTCTTGGGAAAGGGTATGCCACAATGAAAGACTGTAGCGAACGTCCATGACCCGGCCACGATCGCCAGACTGGGAGCGGATGCAGGCTCATCCATCCATGGTGGCCTCCGCCCCAGTGTCGGTGCGGACCCGCCGCCCAGGAACGCTCGGGATATCGATCCCGTGCGCTCTCATCGGCCTTGTCGAGGTGCACCGAGCCCGCTGCCGCTGCGGAAGATGAGCCACCTGCGCGATGACGTGGATACCGGGAGAGTTTGGAGTGGGCATCATGGCACACGGCGGGCGCTGGGTCTTCGATCCCGAACGTGGCGGCGTGCGGATCTCGGAGGCCGTGCAGCGGCGCACCGAGCAGAAGCTGCGGCGTTTCGCTGAGGAGCATTTCAGCGGCCACTACACCCGACTGGAGATTCGGTTCCGAGCGCAGTTCTGCTACGTCGACGCGTACACCGAACCCGGCGAGCCCGGCCCGAACTGGCCGCCGGCCGACTGGCCAGAGACGCGTGAAGAGTACCTTGAGCGCCTGCGCACCACCCCAGTACATCTGTGTCGGCTGCGCTACTTTGGCGGCGACGAGCGGTGGGGTTTCGCCTTCTATACCTATAGCCATCAACGCTACGAGCTGTCGATGTTCCCAAGCGGCGAGTTCCTTGGCTCACCGGAAGAGGCGTTCGAGGTCTCCGCCGACGCGTACCTCTCCTGAGGAGCCCGTCGGTGGAATATGGTGGCTTCGTGATTCCCGCGTTGGAGGCTGCTCTCACCTCGCCTCTCGTATCGCTATGCGAAAGGGATTCGACCTCTCAGTGAGTGACGTCCCACTCGTGGACGTTCCACGCCTCGGTCGAGCGCGAGCTCACACCGGTTACGTTCAGCAGGCGCTTGCTCACCATGGTCGGCCGTTCGACGTTCAGCACGCCCATAACGCTCAGATTCTCGGTCTGGTGGCGCACCATCTGGGCGAGCGCCGACAGGCGGGCGTCCCGCTGCACGGTGGTCAGGTAGCCGTCGATGTAGCTATCCAGCTCGGCGCTGCGATAGCGCGAGCTGTTGCCCGCCGCCGTGAAGCGGTTCTCGGGCAGCGGCGTCGACTCGCTGTGGAAGCGACGCACGTTGCGCACCGAGAGGTCCATGGAGATCTCGTTCAGCTCGAAGCTCGGGAACAGCGCACGATACTCGCGGTCCGTGGCCCGCTGAATCGAAACCGGCACCTGGTCGGTTGCGACGCCCACCTGCCGCCAGTAGTCCGAGACGGCCGCCGTCGCTTTGGCATGCACGTCGTTCTGGACGGTGAAATACGTCGTCACCACCAGCCGCTGCTGGGCGCTGTCGTACAACAGCCCGTCCGTTCCTTTCGTGAATCCCAGCTCCTCGAGCACCTGGGCCGCGCGGCGCGGGTCGTAGTCGTAGCGAACGATGCTGCTTTCGATGGGCTTGTACTCCGGCACGTTCGGGCTCACGAACGCGTGCGCCACCGCTCCCCGCCCGTACATAAGGCTTTCGAGGAGCTGCTCGCGATCGATCGCTTGGAGCATGGCCCTGCGGAAACGGAGGTCGAGCACCACCGCCGGGCTCGGGTTGATGAACTGCGGGCTGATGGCCATCCACCCGTACGGGCGTGTGCGGACCTCGCCCTCGCGCCACTGCTCGGCGGCCCGCACCGCCTGATCGATGGAGAGCGCCCGCCCCAGCGTCATCTCCACCCCTGCCAGAACGTTCGCCGTGAGCGTGTTGGTATCGGGGATGAAGCGCACTTCGATGGTATCGATCTTCGGCCGCCCCAACACGTAGTCGTCGTTGGCCGTGACGACCACATGGCTGTCGGGCGCCCACTGGCGCAGCTTGTACGGGCCGGCGCCGACGAACTCCAGGTTCCAGTATGGGGAGCTGAAAAAGGCCGCTCTGTCCTCGTTGAAGGCTGCCTCCAGGAGGTGGCGGGGCATCGGTGGGGCGGCGTTGTAGCTGAACATCGAGTCGGCCTCGATGAACGGTGTCTTCCAGGTGACGGTGACGGTGCGCGCGTCGGGAGCGGCAACGGCCTCGATCAAGTCGTAGGTGGGGTTGCGGGGCATGCCGATGTTGTTGTCCTGCTCCACCGTGGTGGTGAAGAGCACGTCGTCGGCGGTGAGGGGTGTGCCGTCGTGCCATCGCGCGGTGGGCCTGATGCGGAACGTAGTCTCCATGCGCCCATCCGGAAAGAGCCTCCACAGGCCGTTCTCGAGGCTCGGCACCTCCTCCGCGAGCTGAGGCAGCACCGTGTCCCGGTCGTTGATGTTCACGAGGCCCGCGCTCAGGAGTTGCTCGATGGCATCGAGTCCTGGGACGCTCCCCGTCGTGGGCTGGGTGCGCCGCTGCGCGAGAGAGATCGGCGCCCCTCGAATGGCCGCGAGCACGTGCTTGGGCGCTGAGGTGCGCAGACCATCGGCGCCCTCACCTCGCCCGGCAGGCCCGGCTCCCGGGGTGGGCGGCGCGCACCCGCCTGCCGCCAGCGTGAGGACAATAAGTCCGCAGAGGACCGGTCCGAACCGCTGCATATCGACCTCCTTACTCAATGCCCGCGGCCGCGATGGGCCGCCGCGGGTTCGCCGCTCCGCTCGATGACGAACCGCCTCGCCGCCGGCACGCCCGAGCCGATGATGCCGACGACCGCCAGCACAGCCAGGCCTCCGCTGAAGACCGCCAGCTCGGGACCCACCCACTGTCCCATGGCCCCGGCGCGGAACGAGCCGAGAGAAGGCCCGCCGTTAGTAAACAGCATGTTCACGGACGTTGCTCGCCCCCGCAGGCGGTCGGGGACGTTGAGCTGAAGGATCGTGAGGCGGAATACATGGCTTATCGTATCGCCCAGGCCCTCCCCGGCGAGGAGCAGCCAGGCGATCCCGAAGCTCGTGTTGTAGGCGAACAGGACGGTGCAGACGGCGAAAAGGCTGACCCCCGCCAGGGCGCCGATTCCCGCGTGGCGCATGTGGGGAATGCTGCTCATCACCACGCCGCCGGTGATGGAGCCGATGGCCGAGGCGCCCGAGAGGACCCCGAACCCCTGGGCTCCGACGCCGAGGATGTCGCTCGCGTAGATCGGCAGCAACGCCCGCGCCGTACCGAAGAGGTTTGCCCCGAAGTCGAGGAACATCATAGAGAGCAGGATGGGGTGGCCCCAGACGTAGACGAAGCCCTCGCGCACGGACTCGAGGGACATCGCCCTGCGCCCGCCCGGCACCTGCACGCTTGGGTGGATCGACACGAGGACCGCCAGCATGATCACCCAAGACAGCCAGCTGACGCCGTAGTTGGCGGTCGGGCCGATGAAGCCCAGGAGCACGCCGGCGAGCGGTGGGCCAGCGATCTGAGAGACGCTTCGCTGGGTAGCGTTGAGGGCCATGGCGTTCGTCAGGTCGGCCTCAGGGACCAGGTTGGGCACAATAGCCTGACGCGCCGGGTTCTCGAGCGCCCCGAAGGTGGCGCTCAGGACGGTCGCGACGTAGAAGATGGCTGGCGAGAGCAGGCCTAACGCGCTGAGGGCCAGCAACGCGGTGGCCACGCACAGGTGGCCGCTTTCGGTGACCAGCATGAGCCGTCACCGGTCGACCGCGTCGGCGAGCAGGCCGCCAAAGAGCAGAACCGGGATCGTGGCCACCGCGCGGGACAGGCCGAGAAGGCCCAGCTGCAGGGGCGAGCCGGTCATCTCGTAGATCTGCCACATCATGGCGAGCTGGGTGAAGCTGTTGCCGATGCTGGAGACGACGAGGCCGCCGTAGTAGAGCCGGAAGTCTCTGTGCCCGAGAGCGGGCAGAAAGACGCGGCCCCCGTGCTCCTTCAAGCCTGGTTGCTCACGCCCCGCGGAAGACTCGCCGCCGAACGACGAGCCAGTAGAGCGCCAATTGCTTGGTCACAGCCATTACCCCTCTCCCCAGCCCTCCCCCGCAAGGGGGGAGGGGACAAGCGCAGGACTCCCTCCCCTTGACGGGGGAGGGTGGGGGAGGGGACAAGCGCAGGACTACGGGGGAGGGCGGGGGAGAGGGTGAGTGCAGTCCGCACCTTTATGCCAGGTGACCCGGTACGCGAACCACCGTGCGCAGAGGTCCGCGGCGAGGGGTTGGCGGGCGCGGCGGCCGGAGAGGCCAACTCGAATCGCCTTCACGCCTACGCGAGGGTCAACGGCGTCCCGCCCCTGCCTGGACCCTTCGCCGCATCGTAGCGCCAGGCCTCCGGCTGCACGTCGATGTACAGCTCCACGCTGTTGCCGTCCGGGTCACACAGGTACGCGCTGTGGGTGACGCCCGCGTGGTCCACAAGGCGGTCGACGGGGACCTGCTTCTCGGCGAGCTCCGCCAGCGCCGCCTTCAGCTCTTCGTCGGTCGTGCCCACCTTCAGCGCGAAATGGCTCAGGCCAATGCGGCCGCGCTGTGCCGTGGGATCGTCAACCTGGGTGATGAGCAGCTCGTGGTGGGTGCGACCGCCCTCACCGGCATAGAAAACCGCGCGCCCACCCATGGTGGCGACCTGCCGCATGCCAAGCACCTCGCCGTAGAAGCGAGCGGAGGCCTGCAAGTCGCGCACACTCAGCACAATGTGTCCCAACTCTCGAACATGCATGGCTGAAACTCCTTTCTGGAATCCATTGGTGTCCTCCCCCTCGACGGGGGGACGGAGTTAAGCGTCGGCTGCGAAACGATTCACCTGACCCGCTCAGGTTACTCCGCTCCGCGATTCGTGTCCACGTTGATCTGCGTCCAGCAGGCCGCTGAAAGAACCCGCTCACCCTGAGCTTGTGGTTCGACAAGCTCACCAGGATCGGCGCTCATCCTGAGCTTGTCGAAGGACAGGCTCACCACGAGCGGAGCCCCAAACCTTTTCAGCAGCCCTCCAGAGGAGACCTGGATCGCCTGCGCTCGAGGCCACGGGCACGCCCTCACCCCCGCCCTCTCCCAGAGGGAGAGGGGGCAGCCACATCGCCTCTCCCTCCTGGGAGAGGCCGGCCGAAGCCGCGAAAGCGGGCGAGGACGGGTGAGGGCGCGGCTCACGGTGCCTATCGCCGGCGGCACCGCTGGAGTAAAGTAGCGTCAGGAGGTGGGCCATGGCAAAGAAGGGAACCATCCTGGTCGGGACCATCGGTCAGAGCATCATGAAGAGCGCCGACGACGGCGACACGTGGACCCGGGTCGGCCCCCGCGATGGGCTGCACTCCGATGGAATCGTCCGGGCCCTGGTCGCGGATCCTCGGCGCGAGGAGGTGGTGTACGCGGGGACCGACATGGGCCTCTATCGCAGCGACGATGGCGGCGCCCACTGGAGTCTGCTGGACACGCCTATGAAAGGGTCCGTGGTGTGGAGCATCGCCATCGACCCGGTGGACCGCAGCGTGATCTTCGTAGGGACCGGGACGCCCAGCACACCCGGAATCTACCGTTCCATCGACGCGGGGACGAGCTGGGAGCACAGGCCGATGGA
This sequence comes from uncultured Chloroflexota bacterium, assembly GCA_964417895.1. Taxonomy (GTDB): domain Bacteria; phylum Chloroflexota; class UBA6077; order UBA6077; family SHYK01; genus CAYQJS01. Next base: position 29,617 of record CAYQJS010000048.1, read on the forward strand.
GATCGTCGACGAGTGCCCCAACGTCGGCGTTCCGCGGTTCACCGGGATCGCCGTGGATCCCGTTGACCATCGGAACGTATGGGTTGGGCTGGAAGTGGATGGCGTGCGTCACAGCCGCGATGGCGGAGACACCTGGACGAAGATCGACGGCCAGATCCCCAACCTGGACGTGCACGATGTGCTGGTGACGGCTGGGCCTCCCAAGACAGTGTTCACCGTGGTCAACGACGACGTCTGGCGGAGCACGGATGACGGAGAGACGTGGCAGCCGGCCAGGGCGCGGGAGACCTTCCCGTGGCACTACACCCGCGTCATCACGGCAAAGCCCGGCGACCCGAAAACGCTGTTCGTGACGGTAGGGGACGCGACCCCCGGCCGCACCGGAACGCTGATGCGCTCCCGGGACGCGGGCGCCACGTGGGAGAGCCTCGGCTTCCCGGTACAGCCCAACTCGGCCATGTGGACCGTGAGCATTCCCCCAGCCGAGCCCGAGACCATGTTCGCCGCCAGCCGCTACGGCTACCTGTATCGGAGCGACGACGGTGGCGACTCGTGGCGCAAGCTGTGGCGGGAGTTCAGCGAGGTATCGTCGATCCTCTGGCTGCCGCAGTAACGAGGGCCATCCTTCCGCCCCCTCTGGGCCTTCCGGAACAGTGCCGGGGTGAGGGGCACCCAGCAGTCCGATTCCCTCTCCCTCTGGGAGAGGGTTGGGGAGAGGGCGTATCCGCTCGTCCACGCCTGACGAGGCCCTACGGGCCTCTGAGCTCGTACGCCTGGTGGATCGCCGTGGCGCCGAAGCCCTGCACGGTGGCTCCGCCCGGCACGTAGATGCGTGTGCCGGCCACGGCCGCGCCGATGCCATGGCGCGCGACCCCCATTGGTTCCAGCCGTCGCCAGGAGTCAGTGGCCGGATCGTAGACCTCGACCTGCTCGAAGATGCCGAGCGGATGAAATTGGTTCCCCTCGCCGCCCAGTACATAGAGGCACCCGCCCACCGCCGCCGCTGCGATTCCTCCCCTGGGTGTCGGCATCGGAGCGAGCGCAGTCCAAGTGTCGGTGGTGGGGTCGTAGGCTTCCAGGGCGCCGGTGATGCCGCCGATGGACCCGCTGCGGCCGCCCACCGCGTAGAAACGCCCGCCAATCGCGGCAGCGGCCAGGTGGTTGCGCGCGGTGGGCATCTGCGGAAGGGCCGTCCAGCGGTCGGCTGCCGGATCGTACACTGCGAAATCCCGCTCGTTCCCACCGGGTGATCCACCCGCCGCATAAATCTTGCCGTCCATCGCCGCCACCCCGAGCGCGCCACGGGCGGTGGGCATCAGCGCCCGCGCCAGCCAGGCGTTGCCCGTGGCGTCGTATTCGAACGTCGTAGCAGCGGGCGCTGACTGCTGGCCGCCCATCCCACCGATGACGAACAGGCGGCCGTCGGCCGTCGCCGCCGCGGCGTGGTGGAGCGAGGTCGGGATCGGGGCAAGCCGCGCCCAGGTGTCGGTCGAGGGGTCGTAAGCCTCGACGGCGTCCGACGTACCGCCCGTCCCCGTGAAACCGCCGACCACGAACACCAGGCCGTTCATTGCAGCGACCGCCACTTCTTGACGCGGAGCACTGAGCGGCGCGAGATCGATCCAGCGGCCAGCCGCGGGCTGCCCCTGTTCGGGCGTGAGGCAAGCGGAGGCGCCCGTTGGCGGGGTAGGTGCTTGGCCGCCGCGTGCGAGGGGGGCGGGGCCACAACTCGCAGCGATGGCCGTGCTCACGGCCGCTACGCACACTGCAGCGAGAAGCAGTCCTCTCGTCGATCTCATCATTGCTGTGCCCTCGAGGCTAAGCAGTTCGGGGCGGGTCCCACCGCAGGAGGCGCGGGTCCCAGTCGGTCCTCTCCCCTGCGCAGTCTAGTCCATGGCGCGGGCGCGAGCACACCACAGCTCTTCCAGCCAGTGGCGACTCAATGGGCACCCGGGCAACCGAGTCGGGAGTAGCGCACGCTACAGCGCTGGGGATGGGGCAGTGGGTGGCCACGGGACGGGTGGGCGCGGCCGGAATGGCGCCAGGTGCTGGGCTAGCAATTCCTCGAACCCCGCGTTCGACTCGGTTATACGGCTGCCCGTCTCCGGATCAAGTTCTACGAAAGACGAGCCGTACGCGACCTGAATGCGCAGCCGCCCTGGCTCGGATAGGCTAACGCAAAGCGACTCGTGAAGCCTGTGCGCCTCGCCAGCGACATTGACTTCGCCTCCGCGCGTCTCGTCGCACAGCGGCCACCGCTCGTCCTGAGCTTCTGGCGGTGGCCATCCGCCCGGGGGGACGACCTGGGCTTGTGGATCGACTCTGTAGATCGTGCGGCCTTCCTCAATCGTGAATGTAAATCGAAGGGCCTCATACTCCTTTCGAACGAGGTCGGAATGCAAGATCGGCGGGTACTCCCTAAGCGGGCGCTCGCGCCAGTAGGCATTTACTTCGGCCTCGCGCCATCCGAGATATCCGAGGTGCTCACGGTACCATGCCTCCAACTCTTCCGGCCTCATGCTGTGGGCTCCCCACCAGCGGGGACCGCCGCCGCTGCCAATGTTTCCAAAGGGGCCTTTTGGCGCACGCGGAACGAGATAGAACGACTCGATTACGATGAGCCGGTAATGGTCGGGTTCGAAGCGCAGCTTCACGACCGGGTCGTGTGGATAGGCGACTCGGACCCAGACCTGCCCCGCATCGGGTGAAATGCTGGCCAGCCGCCACCCATCGGCCGGCATCGCGGCTCGGTACCAGGGCAGCGACCTCGTCTTTCGTCAGGCCGGCGAACCTGTAAGGCTCACCGGGCGCACTGTAGGCCGTAGCCGCTGGGTGAACGGGTATGGCTATCGGAGGCCAGTGTACCTGCGGACGATTGAGCCTCGGCAGGACGGGCTCGACGACGATATGGCGCACCTCGCCGTCGACCGAGAAAGCGCCGTCAATGGCTTGGCGCTGGGACAGTGGGCGAAGGCGCAGCGCCTCGCGCGCCTGGTTGCCGCGGAGATGGCCCACGAGCGATGCGGGCCATGGCTCTGGCCGCCGCGCGAGCTGAATCGCGCCCCAGGCCTCCATCCAGTAGGCGTGGACCACGACCTCGTCTGGCTCGAAGCGGGGCGCGTTCCCAGGAAGGGCCGCAAGCACCGCTCGGTGCAGCTCTCGAATCCGATCGATCGTCTCGGCAGCGTACTCATTTGTCCAGGGCTGGAGGCCGTACCCCTCGACGCTAACGGTCTTCAGTCCCCGTTCTGTCCGCACGCTGAAGTGGGTCGTCGGCACGTCATCACACGAACAGGCCGCGTACCGATTCTCCAGATCATAGACGAACGTCGCTAATCGAGTAAGGTGAGCCGCGGTGGCGGCTGGAATGCGCCCCTCGCGAATAGAGTCATCGCCGGCCACAAACACCACCCGGCCACTCTCCCACACCGTAACAGCCGGAGCGATTCCCGATCCCAAGACGCCGCCCCAGGTCTCGATTTGCAGTACAGCACGGTCCGCTGGGTCGATCTGCATGACAGCGCTCCCAGCTACCTGCCCTGCGCACGCGACGACCAGGAGCGATAGGACAACGAGGACGCGCCGGATCAACATTGTGACCAGACAAATCGCCTTAGGTCTCATGGGAAATCGCCCGACGCTTTCCCCAACGCTACGCCGTCACCGGCTCCGGAATCCTCAGCTTGTGCAGCTCGATCGCGTTGCGGCTGACGAGCTTCTCTCGGTCATCGGCCGGGAGATTGCCCAGGTCGCGAGCGATCACGTCACGGGAGTGGGGCCACGTCGAGTTCTGGTGCGGGTAGTCGCTCGACCACATCAGCAGGTCGCAGCCGACGTAGGGGAGCGTGAGCGGCCTGAGGGCATCGTTGAAGAAGGTCACGCGCACCTGGCGGTCAACGTACTCGCGCGGCCGCATGGTCAGCGAGAGGGGGATCTCGCGGCGGAGGCGCTCGTAGCCCTTGTCCATGCGCACCAACAGCGACGCCAGCCAGTTGTACTCGTTCTCAACGGAGATGATCTTCAGCTCGGGGAAGCGCTCCAGGACACCCGAGAAGATGAGGTCGAACAGGGACTGTTCGATCTCGTGGACCATCATGATGGTGGCCCGGTAGCGGTCGAGGCCCGTCGGGTTGGTCTCCACCCGCCACTTGGTGATCCCGTGGTCGGTAAGGATGTGGAGCGCCACCGGCATGTCCATCTCCTGGGCGGCTGCCCAGAAGGGATCATTGTCCGTCTTCAAGAAGGAGTGGCTGTCGGGCGGCCGCTCCCAGATCAGCGCCCCGCGAAGCCCCGCGTCCTTGCAGCGCCGCAGCTCGGCGACCGCATGGTCGACGTCATACATCGAGATCATGGCGATTCCGACCAGACGGTCGGGGATGGCGCCGCAGTACTCGATCAGCCAGTCATTGTAGGTGCGAAAGCAGGCCTCCTGGAACGCCGGGTCCTTGATCCAGTACAGGCCAAGGCCGAGGCTGGGGTAAAGGACCTCGGCGCTCACCCCGTCGATGGTCATGTCCTCCAGGCGCGCTCGGGGATCCCAACCGCCTGGCCGCGCGGCGGCGTAGCCGGCCTTGTGCATCGCCGGCAGGTTGTCCAGGTCAACGCCCGCCACGAAAGAGAACGTGATGGGCTGCGGGGTCACCTCCTCGCAGCCCACCATCCAGCGGCCTCGCGCATCGTGGTAGAAGACGCGCGGGGCCCGACTTCGCATGGCGGCGGGTAACCCTTTGGTCCACAGGTCCGACGGTTCGAGCACGTGCGAGTCAGCGGAGATCAGGAGTTCAGACATACAGCCCTCCTCATCCGCGGGTTGAGAACTGGCGCCCCGCCATCATACCATTGGGCCATGACGATACCCGCGTTGCCCTTCGGCAGGACCGGCCACCTCAGCACGAGGATCATATTCGGCGCCGCGTCGCTGTCGAGGGTCTCCCAGGAGCAGGCCGATGGGACTCTCGAGGTCCTGCTCGAGCACGGGATCAACCACATCGACGTTGCCGCCAGCTATGGCGATGCCGAATTGCGTATCGCCCCGTGGCTCAAGCGTCATCCGGACCAGTTCTTCCTGGCGACCAAGACTGGTGAGCGTCGAGCAGAACAGGCGCGCGAGGAGCTGCTTCGCTCCCTCGACCGGCTGGGCGTCGACCACGTCGACCTGTGGCAGCTCCACAACCTATCGGACCCGATCCAGTGGGACCGAGCGTTGAGCCCGGGCGGGGCAATTGAGGCTGCCGTCGAGGCCCGCGAGCAGGGGTTAGTGCGCGCAATCGGGGTGACCGGCCACGGTACGCAGGTCGCGGCGACGCACCGCCGGAGCCTGCAGCGCTTCGATTTCGACTCGGTGCTCGTCCCGTACAACTTCCTCACCATACAGAACCGCTATTACGCCGAGAACTTCGATGGGCTGCTGGCCACGTGCCAGGAGCGCAACATCTCGGTGCAGACCATCAAGTCCATCGCGTACCGTCCCTGGATGGGCCGTGAACACACTGCCTCGACCTGGTATCAGCCGCTTGCAGCCCCGCCCGACATTGCCCTTGCGTTGCAATGGGCCCTCGGCCGGCCGGGCATCTTCGTGATCTCAGCCGGCGACGTTCAGCTGCTGCCCGAAGTGCTCGCCGCTGCGGAGCGCTTCGAGCGCCCCCCGACCGACGAGGCGATGCAGGCGATGGTCGAGCGCCTCGAGATGGAGCCGCTCTTCGTTTAGTACAGAATCGCAGAAGCTCGTGACCCCCCACCCCAACCCTCCCCCTCAGGGGGGAGGGTGAGGGAGGGGGTGACGTACCTGCCGACACAGGGGTCACGAATTTGCGCGACGTTGTAGCTGTTCCCAGGTTCACCCCCACCCCGACCCTCTCACCAACGGGAGAGGGGTATGGCCGCTACCCCCACCGCACCAGTAGAATCCGGACATAAGTAGAGGAGGTGAACCTGATGCTGGGCGAGAAGATCGGCGAGCTGACCGGGCGAGTAACGGGTACCAGGATGCTCCCGGGCGGGGACTACCGGTACGTGAAGATGGAGGTATCTCTCCAGCAGTCCGGCAAGGTCTGCGGTGTAGACGCGGTGGATATCGGCACGTATACGGTGTTCGAGCGCGTGCCGGGGCAGCTGTATGGCGAGGGCCAGGGCATCACCCAGACGACCGAAGGTGAGGGTGCGATCTGGAACGGCCACGGCGTGGGGAAGATGGCCGGTAAGGGCATGGCGATGTCCGTCCGTTACTCCATCGCTTATCAGGCCGGATCGACCGGCAAGCTCGGCGGGCTCAACAATGTGCTGGTGATCGGCGAGCACGAGGTCGACGAGGCGGGAAACACGAAGACGACGTTCTGGGAGTGGAAGTAGTTACAGGCGCAGCAGCCGCGCCGCGTTGCCGTTGAGGATCTTCTCCTTATCCTCCGCGCAGAGGGGCACGTTCTCCATCCACCGCGTCCCCGGCACGTTCTCGACGAACGGGTAGTCGACGGAGAACAGGATCCTGTCGACGCCCAGCTCCATTAGGGAGCACATCAGTGCGGGCGTCGAAAAGTGCCCGCTCGTGGTGATCCAGAAGTGCCGGCAGAACAGCTCGCGGAACGGGATCGCCTTGTTGCCGGGGCGGGACAGCCCATGATCGATCCGCCACAGGGAGAAGGGCAGTGACTCGCCCATGTGCCCGAGGATGATCTTCAGATTGGGATAGGCGTCGAACACGCCGCTCAGGATCATGCGAATCCCCTGCGTCGCCGTATCGAGGGTGAAGCCCCAGGCGGCCCCTCGCAGCCCCGGGAAGTCGGCGAGGTAGTCGCGCAGATAGACGTCGACGACGGCCGGGTGTGGCGCGGCAGGATGCAAGTAGATAGGGACGTCGAGCGCCTGAGCGCGCTCGCAGATGGGCCAGAAGCGCCTGTCGTCAAAGAACACCCCATTCGTCGGGCCATTCACCAGCGCGCCCTTGAACCCGAGCTCGGTGACGGTGCGCTCGAGCTCGTCGGCGGCCGCCTCGGGGTTGGGCGTCGGCAGGGTGGCGAATGCCGCGAACCGATCCGGGTAGGCGGAGATCATCTCGTGCAAGCCGTCGTTCGCTCGCCGCGCCAGGGGCACGGCGGTTGCCGCATCGAGCCGTTGCGTGCCGGGATTGCCGTGCGAGATCACCTGCAAGTCAATGCCGGCCTCGTCCATCTCCTGGAGACGCAGGCTGCCAAGGTCGTCCAGACGTTTCCGGATCTCCGGTGAGCGCGCCTCGTTGCCGTCGAAGTGGCTCGCCACCTCCGCGTCCCAGTAATGCTCCTCGAGGGCGATGACACGCGTACCAGCTAGCGTCATGGATTTCCTCGCAGCGAGTGGGTGTTCGCACACGCGAGCCGCGTGCAGCGAGCAGTATAAGAGCTACGCGCCGCCAGGGCGGCCCTCACCCGTCCTTGGCCCTGCGGGCCGGTCCGCTTTGCGGACTCCGAGGCCCGCTGCCGCGGGCCATTCGGAGCGGCCGGCCTCTCCCACTGCGGTAGGCGAGGCGCGAGACTGACGCCCTCTCCCATCGCGATGGGAGAGGGCTGGGGGACGTGACCGGATTCATTTATCGACGCGAGGGGGACCCCGATGGCCATTTCGTTCTTTCGCGCTTCCTGATGGTGCATTGCACTGCCGACGCGTATGCCATAGGGATGCCCGTCGCATGGACACGGGCGGAGGCACTTCCGGCTGACACCTGGGTCAGGGTGCGCGGTACGGTGAGGGTCGGAAGTTTCGGCGGCAACACGCTTCCCATCCTGGACGCTGCGACGGTCGACCAGCGAGTGGAGCGACCGACCCTACCTTTACCCATAGCTGGAGTCGAATGACCGGGCGGGCCAGGAAAACCACGGGGCCGCGGTGCTGATGTTTTCACGCTTCGATCGGTGGGTGTGTGCGATCGTACTGACCCTGGTCGGGGTACTCGGAGGGACGATCCTCGCCGGAGACCGCGTGGGTGTCCAGCTCACACGATTCGCCCCGGTGGAGGTGGCCCGAGGCGCCAGCGTCGTCACCCTGCGTGAGGACTACGACGCCGACCTGGAGATCTGAGGTGTGCCCGGTAGTGCGCGCGACAGCCCACACCAATGAGTAGATGATACCCGGTATCAAGTAGAATCTCGTCTGAGAGTGCTGTCTCTCAGGGGGATTCATGTCGCACATCCACATCCCAGATGGCGTTCTTCCTCTGTGGCTCGTCATCGCGGGCTGGCTCGTAACGGGAGTACTGCTCGCCCTGTGTTCCCGTCAGGCGAGGCGAACAGCCGTTCACCGTCGCCTGGCGCTTCTCGGCGTGATGTCGGCGCTGATGCTAGTTGGTATGACCATCGAGCTCGTGCCCATCGGCTACCACGTCAATCTCGCGGTGATCAGCGGGGTTGTGCTGGGTCCCACGCTGGGGTTCATCGCGGCGTTCATTGTCAATCTGATCCTTGGTCTCTTGGGGCACGGCGGCATCACTGTCGTCGGGTTGAATACCCTGGTGATCGGTGCGGAGACCGTCCTGGGTTACTTCCTCTTTCGCGGCCTCTGGCGGCTTGCGAATGAACGGCTGCGCCCCGGTTGGATCGCTGGGACGACGACGGTGGTCACGCTCTTTCTCAGCACACTGCTGATGATTGGCATCGTGGCTATCGCCAATATCGGTGCCGCCGAACAGGCGCCGGCGGCCACGGCCGCCGAGTCCGGCACCCTTTCGCTCCGGGATCCTTTCGAGCGGGGCATTCTGGCGTGGGAAGTGCTCGCTGCGCCTGAGCACGAAGAGGACGCCGGGCTCGATCTCCTCACCTTTGCTAGGCTTGTCCTGGTGCTTGGCTTCATAGGATGGCTGATCGAGGCGGTGATCACAGGGATCCTCGCGAGCTATGTCGCTCGGATTCGTCCCGATCTCTTAGGGCGTCCTCGACTCTCGGGCTCATCCTGACCGCCCGTGGACATCGCCGCGGTTGACCGCTGGGCGGTCACCGGCCAGAGCTATTTGCACCGGGCGACGGCCGCCGGAAAGCTGATCGCCGCCGGCCTCGTCATCGCGGCAGTGCTCGTCACTCGCGACCTCGTAGCTCTGTTGGGGATCTACCTCCTGTTGGTAGCGGCCGTCGCTGCCACTGGCCTGCCGACATGGCGAGTTCTCGGTTTAGCAAGCTACCCGGCCCTCTTTGCTGTCCTCTTCGCCGCGAGCAGCTGGGATGGGACCCTGTACAGGCCTGCAATGATCATTCTGAAGGCGGTCGCCGCGGGCCTGGCAGTCGTTAGCGTGATCGTAACAACGCCCTATCCTCGGCTGTTCTCAGTCTTCCGCCGCGTGCTTCCGGAGCTCGTTGCTGAGGGCTTGTTCCTTACATACCGCTCACTCTTTCTGCTGCTGGGGCTCCTTGACGATCTCTTCACCGCCCTACGGCTCCGGGGAGGTCTCTCCCGGCGACGCTACCTGGGGAACGCCCGAAGCCTGGCGTGGGGCCTGGGTATGCTGCTGCTCCGTGCGCTCGCCCTGTCTGAACGGCTGCACGACGTGCTTCATTTGCGGGGATACCGGGGGCGGCTAGCAGCTGAGGAGGGGTGGAGGCTATCACGGCAGGACCTTCCGTCTCTCGCCTCCGCCTGCGCTATGTTCTTCGCCGCCCTTGCGCTTCGGTACCAGCCTCCACCGGTCGCGTACCACGGCTACGTCCTGGTGGTCCCGGTTCTGGCGCTGCTCGCTGCCGTGCTCTGGCGGCGGCGGGTGACGTTCGCGGAGCGCACGCAGGCCAGCGGGGCAGGGCGGTGAGCGCCGAGGTCGAAGTCGTTCGCGCCGAGGACGTGCGCCATGTCTATGCGGACGGCACGACGCTCCACTACCGGGGCCCACCCTTTGTCGTCCACCGCGGCGAGCGAGTGGCACTTCTCGGTCCCAACGGCAGCGGCAAGACCACGCTGCTCTTCCAGCTGGTCGGCCTCCAACGGCCCGTCAGTGGGAGGGTCCGCGTCCTCGGCGTCGACCCCGGGGTTGACTTCGAGCGGGTGCGCCGCAGAGTAGGGGTGCTGCTCCAGGACCCGGACCAGCAGATCATAGGGCCGACCGTGCGGGACGATATCGCCTTCTCGCCCAGGAACTATGGAGTCGCCGAGCCCGAGGTCACGCGCCGCGTGCTGGAGGTCGCGGAAGCTCTCGAAATCGATCATCTGTTGGATAAGGTGCCGCACTATCTCTCGGGCGGCGAGAAGACCCGCGTGGCGTTGGCGGGCGCGCTCGCGGTCCAGCCGGAAATCTTGATCCTCGATGAGCCATTCGCCGGATTGGATGCACTGGGACGAGCTGAGCTGGTGCGGCTCCTGGAGGCGCTTCACAGCCGTCACGGCGCGTCGCTGATCGTTACGACTCACGAGATCGATTTGGTATCGCGATTCGCCGACACCATTTATCTGGTCGCGCGCGGCGGGGAGATCGTGCTGAAAGGAAACCCGCGCGGCCTCCTGGCGCAGCCGGAGATACTGCGGAGGCATAACCTGGAGCCGCCCCTCTTGTCGGCGTTGTTCGAGGAGCTGCGCCGGCGGGGGATTCCCGTGCAGGGAGCGCTTACTGTGGAGGAAGCAGCTGAGCAGATCGCTCGGTTCTGTAGCGAGCAAACTCCGCCGCCGTGAGTGGCCGCGTTGGGCTGGCGCCCACCCCTGATTGGCACCGCTGGCACAGCCCGAAGATCTCCAGAAGGTGGCCCTGCATTCGATAGCCGTGCTCTTGAGCGATTGCACCGACAGCCTCCTCGACAGATGGGTGCGTAACCTCCTGAACGACGGAACAGCCGACGCAGACCAGATGGTGGTGGTGTGCCGGGCTGCAGAGGATGTAGGTGCCACAATGCCGATCGGCGTGCACCCTCTCCAGAATGTGGAGCTCTGTCAAGAGGTCCAGTGTGCGGAAAACGGTCGCTCGACCGATGCCGGCTGGCCGCAGCTCAGCCACGATCTCGTCGGCCGTGAACCGCCCATCGCGGCCCGCCGCTGCCTCGAGGACGGCCCGCCGCGGCCGTGTGCTTCGCACACCGCGCTGCTGAAGCTGATCGGAAACTATCGGCTGGATCACGGCGTAAACTGTACACCGTTGGCGAGTGAGGGATGTTGCTGCAATTGCGGCTGGCGAACTCCAGACTCCCTGTCGGTGTGGCTATCGGGGCGGCCGGGTTGGCCCTGGTGCTGGCTATCCGCCTTCACGGCGATACCCCGGCCGCGCTGAGCACGTTCAGCACTCGGTTCCTTGGCATCTTCCTGGAGGCTCTGCCATTCCTTCTGCTCGGGTCCGTGGTGTCGGGCCTTATCGAGGTGTTCGCGAGCCGAGGATCGGTCAGCCGGTTCATTCCACGGAACCCGGTCCTGGCCGCCCTCACCGGTACCCTGCTGGGGTTCGTCTTCCCCGTCTGCGAGTGCGGCGCCGTGCCCGTCACTCGACGGCTGTTCACCAAGGGAGTACCGATCTCGGTGGGCGTTGCCTTTCTACTTGCGTCGCCGGTCATGAATCCCATCGTCCTTGCGAGCACGTGGAGCGCATTCGGAGTGGGCCCGGTCCTCCTCGGCCGCTACGCGATCACGGCCGCGGTGGCCACGGGCGTCGCGCTTGTCTTCACCAAGGTCGTGCGCCCCGCCGAGGTGCTCCGAGCTTCGTCTCTCGCCTCGATCACAGGCGGTTCTGCTCAGGCCATAGCCGAGGCCGCCGCGCCCCGCCTTCAACGCCTTCAGACGGCGCTGGCGTTAGCAAGCGACGATTTCTTCGACATGAGCCGCTACCTTGTCGTCGGGACGGTGCTGGCAGCCGGGATGCAAACGCTCGTGTCGCAGGACCTCATGACTTCGCTGGGGCAGGGCCCGGTGGTTTCCGTACTAACGATGCAGGCTCTGGCGTACGTCCTGAGCATCTGCTCAACCGTGGATGCGTTTCTTGCCCTGGCCTTCGCCGGAACGTTCACGACCGGCGCCATCCTGGCGTTTCTGACCTTCGGGGCAATGGTCGACGTCAAGAGCACGTTGATGTTCCTCGGCGTTTTCAGGCCGAGGACCGTCGCTTATCTGATTCTGCTACCGTTGTTCATGACCATGGCGATCGGCGTCTGGCTCAACCTTAACGTCCCCGTGTAGTAGCCAAGGGAGGTCAACTCTGGAACCACACGCGCACCCAACTGACCCTGCGTCGGCCCTCGACGGTCGCCACGTCCACTATGAGGAGGACCGTGGCGGCCAGCAGCTTGCCCGGGGCGGGGCGCTCTTTGGCGACTCACGCGCCCTCCTCAAGTCCGTGCTCCTGCTTGGACTTGGCGTGTACGTGGCTTACCTCGCGTGGAGCGGAGACATCGGAAACTACGTCAACCTGAGATTCGCGTGGGTCGGAGCGGTTGGGGCTGGGCTTGCGATGCTCCTGGCCGTCGCGGGGATGGGCGACCGCGTCAGAAGGGCGCATCTGCTCGATGCAACCGTCCACGAACATTTCGGGCACCAGCATCAACCGGTCGGGTGGCCCGCCCTCGGCATCCTCGCGGTCCCGTTGGGGCTGGGGGTGCTCGTGCCCTCTCAACCGCTGGGGGCGGCGGCGGTGGCGGGGGACGTCACTTTCAGCCGGGGCGTGGGGGAGGTGGCCACCATTTCCGCGTCCGACTCCCTGGAGTGGACGATTCTTGACTGGTTACGCATGTTTTCGCTGAGCGGCCCGAGGGCCCGCGTCGACGGGAGGCCAGCGGACGTGACCGGATTCATTTATCGACGCGAGGGGGACCCCGATGGCCATTTCGTTCTCTCGCGTTTCCTGATGGTGCACTGCACCGCCGACGCGTATGCAATAGGGATGCCCGTCGCATGGACACGAGGGGAGGACCTTCCGGCTGACACCTGGGTCAGGGTGCGCGGTACGGTGAGGATCGGAAGTTTCGGGGGCAACACGCTCCCCATCCTGGACGCCGTGTCGGTCGACCAGCGAGTGGAGCGACCGGCGCAGGCCTATCTGTACCCATAGCTGGAGTCGGATGACTGGGCCGGCCAGGAAAACCGCGGGGCCGCGGCTGACGTTTTCACGCTTCGATCGGTGGGTGTGCGCGATCGTACTGACCCTGGTCGGGGTACTCGGAGGGACGATCCTCGCCGGAGACCGCGTGGGTGTCCAGCTCACACGATTCGCCCCGGTGGAGGTGGCCCGAGGCGCCAGCGTGGTCACCCTTCAGTTCAACGACGACATGAATCGAGCCAGCGTGGCGGATCGGTTCCGGCTGAACCCGCCCATCGCGGGCGAGATGACATGGAACGGGCGCACGATGACCTTTCGCCCTCGCGAGGGCCTGCAGCCGGGCATCCGCTACACCGTCGTGCTGGAGGCCGGAGCCCTGAGCGACGCCGGACGGAAGGTGCTCGGAGAGCACCGTTTCGGATTCACGGTGGCGGGCCCTCGCATCGCGTACCTCGCGCCAATCGATGGCGCAGTCCAGAACATCTGGATTGCTGAGCCATCGGATGGGACCGTCGCGCGCCAGCTCACGCATAGCGACCTGGGCATCGTGAGCTTCGACGCTAGTCCGGACGGAGGAAGCCTCGTGTTCGCCGAGCGCAATCTCTCGGGCGGGTCCGACTTGAAGCAGCTCGATCTCTCGACGCGGGAGGAGCGCCAGCTCACGGCCTGTGGCGACACCATCTGTGCCAACCCGGTGTGGAGCCCGGATGGAGGCCGCATCGCCTTCGAGCGGCGCGGATCTACACCGAGTGCGATTCCCGATGTCCCAAGGGACGTCACGCGGGTCTGGCTGCTCGACCTGGCCTCGACTCCTCCGGGTGCCGGACCCCTTTTCGATGATCCGCAGATCCCCCGGCATTTCAGGCCTCGGTGGTCGCCCGATGGGAGCCGGATAGCCGTGAGGCAGCCGGTGGCC
>CAYQJS010000049.1:0-42115 GCA_964417895.1 uncultured Chloroflexota bacterium
ACGCCGGGATCCGTGGAGGGGGCGCCCCGCAAGGGGCGTCCCTACTCCGACCGCCCCGTAATCAGCTCGCCTTTACCGGCTTCGGCAGCTGCAGACGGCTGCGGACGGCGCCGAGGGGCCCGACCTCCACCGGAACGCCATCTCGGTGGGCGATGACCTGGTTGGAGAAGGGCGACACGCGGGAGCCGGGCGTGATGATCCCAACAAGATTGAGCGGGTCGCCGCTAGCGACCAGGACGATCTCACCCGAAGGGTGCGCCCTGCGCGCGGAACGCAGGGCATCGACGGCCTCGGGTAGGGCGTACTGCTCCCCCACGAGCCCCGCCACGAACCGACCGCCCCGGATCTCCCCGCGCGCCTCGAGCCGCCGATAGACAGGAAGCAGCGCTCGCCAGGGAGGCGCCTGGCCTTCGCGCGCCAGCAGGTCACGGAAGACCAGCCCGTAGCGGCGGAGAAACTGCCACGCGAGCCGCTCGATGCGCCCATCTGGCGTGGGCGGCTCCACATCCATCGTTCCCCACAGGGACCAGCGCCCGACCGGCATGGTGCGCTGGCTGCCTCGCCCGCCGGGTAGCGACCGCAGGTGGGGCCGCGACCGCAGGCGCTTTGATTCCGGTTGGAGCAGAACCCGGAGGCCCGCGATGCCGTCGCCCGTCACCAGCCCGTGCGCGACTAGCTCCCAGAGCGCGTCCTCGACGGTGGCGGGCACCTGGCGGGTCCCTCGTGCGATCTCGCTCAGGAACGAGGCGCCACGGCGGGCGAGGTACTCGTGCACGTCACGCGCCTCGCGCGACAGCCCGTTGGGGCCCGGGCTCTCCTCCTCCGCCTCTTCCTCTCGAGCAGGCTGCTGAAAAAGCTTGGGTTTCGCTCGTGGTGAGCCGAGAGCCTGTCCTGAGCGAAGCCGAAGGGAACCACCTGGGCCCTTCGACAAGCTCTCCGAATGCCCCGATTCATCGGGGCTCGGAGTCCGCAGCGCGGACAGGGTGAGCGGGTTGTCCAGCAGCCTGCTGGGGGAGGCAGCGGCTGAGGAGCCTTCCGCCCGGTCCCGTGACCGCCCCGCCATCAGAGAAGGAGAAAGAAAAGTGGGGAGGTCGTCGCGGAGCAGGAACGCCAGAGGGGCCTGCCGACCGGGCGCCTGCCGCCTGCGGCGAGAGTTCCGCGTTCCGCGGTCCGCGTTTCGGGGAGCGGTTCCGCTGCGAATGCCCCCGGAACTCGACACTCGGAACTCGGAGCTGGAAACGGCAGCGCCGGCCGTTGGATCATCATCTCCGTTTGCTTGACGGTGCGACAGCCTGCCCCATGCGACCACGCCCGCGAGACAGAGCTGCTCAAGATCGGCAGGGTCGTAGCCGGCGATCCGACCCGGCAAGACGTTCGCCTCCCAGGCTGGCGCGGGCAGCTCCAGGCCCTGGAGCTGCCGGACGATGGCCGCTACGCCCTCCTTGCCGTGTAGCTGTGAGCCCGGCGCCAGATGGTGCCAGCGGAACAGGAAGCGCATGAAGTCGGCTGCGCTGACCGGCTCGATCTCCTGGCGCAATCTTCCAAGCGTGAGGCGGTGGATGCGCGCAAGCAGCCGTCGCTCGCACCACTCGACGGCGAGTTCCAGGTTCCGAGTTCTTGGTTCCTGGTTCAGGCCGCTCGGAGCTCGGAACTCGGAACTCGGAACTCCGCCGCTCGGAGCTCGGAACTCGGAACTCGGAACTCGGCGCGTGAACGTGCCGCGCAGCACGGCGCCCCGCCCTTCCAGGGAGGCGAGGGCCACGTCGACATCGCCGGTGCGCAGCCCGATCCGATCCGCGAGCGCCGCCGCTGTTGTGGGCCCGACGGCTTCGAGCCAACCCTGCACGATGTGGCGCACGGCATCGTCCCGATCCAGGTCCCGAACGCCAGCCGGCTGTGCGATGGGGGGATCGAGGCGAACCTCTCCGCAGACAGCGCGGACCATGTTGACCCGCTCCGCCGCCACGAGCGCTCGATGACTATTGTCATGCTGAGCCACAGGCGAAGCATCTCCCGGCAAATCCTTCGCCTCGCTCGGGATGACAATCCCACTGTCATGCTGAGCCCCCGGCGAAGCATCTCCCGGGAGGCCCTTCGCTTCGCTCAGGGTGACAATCCTGCTGTCATGCTGAGCCGCAGGCGAAGCATCTCCCGGCAAATCCTTCGCTTCGCTCAGGGTGACAATTGTTGGAGCCCCCTCAGGGGGCCATGAGGCGACCGAGGCGCGGCCCGCGGCTACCAGCTCATCTTCGAAGGCCTGCCACTCCCCCAGATCCCGGAGTGGGAGGATGCCGAAGGTCAGAAGGGCGTCGTGTAGCTCCTCCGCGTCGCGCACGTCAGGCCATGCCTGCGAGCGAACGACGGCGATCGCCTCGGGATCGAGGGCGCCGATGCCGCCGGCGAGGTCTGGATCCGTCCGACGCAGCGCTACGGCGCGGGCGCGGCGCTCCTCGAGCGGAGCGTCGTCCAGGAAAGCATACGGGTTCGCGTTCAAAATCTCGTGCGACATGGCCGAGGGTGTTGGCGTTTCGACGGCCACCGTCTCGATGACCCCTCGCTCGATGTCGAGCAGGATGTCCCGCAGCCCGTCCACATCCATGGCCTCGCGCAGGCAGTTGTCGATGGTCTCGTTCACGAGCGGGTGGTCCGGCGGGACGATGGGACCGGTGCGGTTGTCCTGGCACGCTACGTTGGCCGGGAAGACGGCGGCGAGCAGGTCCTCGGCACGCATCCGCTGCAGGTTCATGGGGACCCGACGCCCTCGCTCGTAGCGCAGGAGGGCCAGCGCCCGGCTGGCATTCCACCGCCAGCGGTTGGTGAACATCGGTGACTGTAGCGCTGCCTGCGTGAGGTCGGCCTCCAGCACGGCAGGCCTCACCATGTGGAAGACGCTGTCCAGGGGGAATGAAT
This sequence comes from uncultured Chloroflexota bacterium, assembly GCA_964417895.1. Classification (GTDB taxonomy): domain Bacteria; phylum Chloroflexota; class UBA6077; order UBA6077; family SHYK01; genus CAYQJS01. The sequence continues at coordinate 2,911 of CAYQJS010000049.1, forward strand.
GCTGTTCGCCGAGCGAGATGACGATGCCGTCGTCAGTCGCCGCGGCCTGCAGCTCGAAGTCGAACGTTACGCAGAACCGCTTGCGGAGCGACAACCCCCAGGCGCGGTTGATTCGACCGCCAAACGGGGAGTGCAGCACGAGCTGCATGCCTCCGGCCTCATCGAAGAAGCGCTCGGCCACGACCCGCTGCTGCGTGGGGACCGTCCCCAGCAGCGCCAGTGTCTCCTTGACATAATCGACGATGGCTTCGGCTCCGGCCGATTCGAGGCCCGTTTCGTCCTGAAGCCAGGCGATGGCGGCCTCGCGCGCACCAGGCGGTGGAGATCCAGCGGGCCCGTTCCTCTGGACGTCGGGGACACCGTCACCCCCACCCCAACCCTCCCCCGTCGAGGGGGAGGGGGCTGGTTCCCTCCCCCTTTGCAGGGGAGGGGGCATCGGAATTGCTCCCCCGTCGAGGGGGAGGGGGAAGAGAACTGGTTCCCTCCCCCCTTGCGGGGGAGGGTTAGGGAGGGGGGTAACACCCATATTCGTGCGAAGCGATCCAGTAGTTGACCCAGGGCCGGAGCGGAGGCGCTGAGCTATCTCCTCGCGGAGGTCAGAAACCGCGGCAGAAAGCTCCATAGAGCGCGCTGGCGCCTCGCCGAGCCAGAAAGGGATCGTCGGTGGAGCGCCGTGGGCGTCTTCGACCCGCACGCGCCCCGTCTCCACGCGGCGGATGCGCCAGGACTGGTTGCCCAGCAGGAAGATGTCGCCGGCCATGCTCTCGACGGCGAAATCTTCGTGGACCTTGCCCACGAACGTGCCGGATGGCTCCTCGACGACGTCGTAGTCGGCGAGGTCGGGGATCGCGCCGCCCGACGTGATGGCCGCGAGACGCGCGCCTCTCCTGGGTCGGACCACCCCGTTCACGAGGTCGTGGTGCAAGTGCGCCGAGCGGCGACCCCGGCCCGTCGCGATGCCCTCGCTCAGCATCTCGAGCACGATGTCGAAGTCGTCGCGACTGAGGTTGCGGAACGGATACGCCCGGCGCACGAGCTGGTACAGGTCGTCGTCGCCGATCTCACCGCTGGCCGCGGTGGCCACCATCTGCTGGGCCAGGATGTCGAGCGGATTCTCGGGGATCCCGATCCGGTCCAGCTCGCCGGCGCGGACCGCGCGGATGGCCGCCGCGCACTGCACGAGATCGTCGCGGGTTAGCGGGTAGAGGATGCCCCGGGGGATGGCGCCGAGCCAGTGGCCGGAGCGGCCTACGCGCTGGAGCAACGTCGAGAGTAGGCGGGGGGCCCCGATGTGGCAGACGAGGTCCACGTGTCCGATGTCGATCCCCAGCTCCAGGGACGCCGTGGCGACGACCACGGGCACCTCGCCCGACTTCAGCTGTTGCTCCGCTCGCAGACGCGTCTCGCGCGACAGGCTTCCGTGGTGCGCGGCGACCCGGTCAGCGCCGAGCCGCTCGCTGAGCTGATGGGCCACCCGCTCTACCAGGCGACGCGTGCTGACGAAGACCAGCGTCGCCCTGTGGGCCTGGACCTGCGCCACGATCCGCTCGTAGATCTCAGCCCACAATTCGTGGGTGGCGATGGGCCCCAGCTCCTGGTCGGGGATGTTGACCGAGAGGTGCATCGGACGCCGGTGCCCCACGTCCACGATGGAACAGCGGGGCGTGAGGCGTGAGGCGTGAGGCGTGAGGGGCGACGCATGAGGCGTGCCGGGCGAGGCGTGAGGCGTGAGGCGCGAGGAGCGAGGGGTGAGGGCTGCGCGAGGCCTCCCCCTCTCCCCCTCGGGGAGAGGGTTGGGGTGAGGGGCGTTTCCCACCAGCAGCGCGGCGATCTCCTCGATGGGCTTCTGTGTGGCGCTCAGGCCGATGCGTTGGAGACGCCGCTCGGCTAGCGCGTCCAACCGCTCCAGAGAAAGCGCGAGATGCGAGCCGCGCTTGTCGCCGGCGACGGCGTGGATCTCGTCGACGATGACCGTCTCGGCGGTCGCCAGAAACTGGCGGCTCCCCTGCGCTGTGAGCAGGATGTAGAGCGACTCGGGTGTGGTGATGAGGATGTGCGGCGGTTTGCGCAGCATGCGGGCGCGGTCGCTCTGCGGCGTATCGCCCGACCGGACGGCCACGCGGATCTCCGGGAGATCAATGCCCTCGGCGATGGCGCGCTCCCGGATCGCGCGGAGCGGCGCTTGCAGGTTCTTCTCGATGTCGTTGGCGAGCGCCTTGAGGGGCGAGACGTAAACGACCTGCGTTGTATCCGGAAGGTCGCCGCTCAGGGCGCGCTCGATCAAGCGGTTGATGGACCACAAGAACGCTGCGAGCGTCTTCCCCGAGCCGGTGGGCGCGGCTATGAGCGTGTCGCTGCCCGACGATATCTCGGGCCAGCCCTCGGACTGAGGTGCAGTCGGCTCGCCAAATCGCTCGGCGAACCAGCCCGCCACTAATGGATGGAACGCTGTGTGCGGTTGCATTGCGGGCTTATTGTAGCGAGACGACGGCTAATAGAACAAGTGTCTTAAAACCAAAGGGGCGCTATCTCGGGGCGACCAGTGGATTCTGCGTGTGCAAGCGGGCGAAGCGTGAGAAATCGCGGTCAGCAGTGTAGAGCGTGGTTACCCCATGGTGGATACAGAGCGCGGCAATGCGTGCGTCGTGAACCCTGGGGCCGACGACCGCCGCCTGGCTCAGCGTGGTCGCCAGAGTGGAATAGAATCCCGGCGTCTCGGACAGCAGGATCAGACTCGGACTTTCCAACCAAGATTGCACCTGCTCCAGTGCGACATGCAGATGGCTTGGGGGTTGGTAGATGCGCGGATGCGTGACCATGGCGATGAACTCGATAATGCAATGCCAGGGAATCACCCAGGAGCTGCGACCTTCGACGAACCCAGCCATCACTCGGTCCGCGCTCTCGTGCCAGGGTGATTCGCCTCGGTGAGCGTGGACGAGGATGTTGGTATCGACGGCGATCACGGGGGCGGCAACTCGTAGATCAGGTTGCGGATTTGCTCCCAATCTCCTTCCCTGATCCCGGGCTGCAAGCCCTTGCCATGCACAACATGCCGCCTATAGCGGAAGGGCTCTCGTTTTGCGCTGTCTTCGGCCAGCATCCGCCGGAGCGCCTCCTCGACCACGTCCCGCAGCGTCCGGTTCTGCTCACGTGCCCGACGCTTGGCCTGCTCCAGTAGGAGATCAGCAATATTGATGGTCGTCTTCATATGGGTGACCATATCCTATTCTCTTGACCGCTATCAAGACCTGGAAGTGACTTGGCCATGGCTGTCGCAGCGCAGACCGTCTGCCGAGCGTGTTCTGGACCGATGGGGGCGGCCCGCTAGTGGGCCAGTTCCTATGCGCATGGCCTTTTCGTCCGGTAGGGGAGGGGCTTGTCCCCTCCCGCCTCGCGCCCGCGTAGAGAGCTGCGCGGCGGGGGACAAGCCCCCGCCCTACCGGAACGACGGGACCGACGCAATGGTGATATCCATGCGAACTGGCCCGCTAGTCCCTGATGTCCTGCAGGAACCAGTCGGTCGGGACCTCGCGGCCGAGGCCCCGCTCTCGGGCAAGCGCGTAGACGCGCCCGGCGACGGCCGCGAACTGGAGCCCCTGCGTGCCCGAGTTGATGAAGTAGGTGATGTCGTCAGCGCTCTGGCGTCCCTTCGACTTCCCCACCATCAGGTCGACCAGCGATTCGTATTTGCCCTGATACACATCCTCCACGGGATTGGGGATGCGGGCCCGCTCGTCGGGCTGCCCCGCCACGTACGAGGCCGTGCCGTGGATGCGCTCCATGCCCTCGTCCAGCTCGCCGAGGGTGTTGCGCCCGAGCTTTGCCGTATAGGTCGCCAGTTGCAGGACCTCCATGGGCCACTCGTTCCCCCGCACCGTTGTGAGGTGCGACCCCGGGCTGATCCACCCCAGATCCGCCACGACGGGCCGGATCGAGTCGGTACACGTGGACACGATGTCCGAGTCGCGCACTACCTCTTCGGGCGTTGACTTTGGCTCGATCGGGATGCCTAGCCGCTCGCTCATCTCCTCGGCATACGCTTCGCGGTGCGCTGGCGTCGGGCTGTAGACCTTGACGCGCTCCAACCTGCGGACCGCGGCGAACGCCTCCAGGTACGTCCGGGCCATGCCACCCGAGCCCAGCATTCCCACCACGGCCGCGTCGTCGCGCGCCAGGTATTTGGCCCCCAGGCCCGCGCACCCACCGACACGCATGTGCTGCAGCACACCGTCGTTGATGATCGCCAGCGGCTCGCCAGTTCGGGTGCTGCACAGGAAGATGAGGCCGCAGAAGGTGCCCGGCGTGACGCAGAACTTCTCCTCGGTCAACCCGTCGGGCCAGGTCAGCATGTCCGACTTCATGCGGATAGCGAAGACGCCGAGGCTCCGCGACGCCCCTTCCATCGTTCCCCACCGGTAGTACCCGTCGGGCGTCTCGTTGGGGAAGTAGACGTCGATCCTGGGGCGGAAGATAGCATCGCCCCGCGCGAGATCGCGATAGCCGACCTCGAGCGCGTCCATACACGACCGCATATCGAGGAGCCGCGAGACCGTTGCGTTATCGATGAACAGCATTCCTGAGTCCCCCCCGCCGGTTGTTATTGTTGCCGAAGGCGACGATCCGAACCCTCCGCACCTGTCATTCTGAGCCGCAGGCGAAGAATCTCTCGGAAGTTGCTACTCGCGTGAGATCCTTCGCTCTCGCTCAGGATGACGGTCTACGGCTCGCCGAAGAAGCGGACTGGGTTGTCCCAGAGCAGCTTCCGCATCTGGTCTGTCGTCGGGCTCTCCCAGGCCAGCACCTTGTCCAGCGATCCCGGGAAGCGCGACTCGGCGTGCGGATAATCGGACCCGAACATCAGGACGTGGTCGCCCAACTGGTCCGTCACCATGCGCACCATGTCCTCGCCCTCGTGGAGCACGATGGCGGCGAAGAAGCGGCCCCCCGTCATGTACTCGCTCAGCTTATGCTGCAGATCGTCGGCCACGTGGCCCATGTAGACCGCTTGATCGTCCATTCGCTTTGCCCAGAAGGGGAGCCAGCCGAAGCCCGACTCCAGGATCCCGAAGCGGATGGTGGGGTAACGATCCATGATGCCCGACCCGAAGAAAGCGGCGACGGCGCGCATCGCGGCCCATGGGTGGGACGCCGTTCGTCCTAGAAACGGGTTGTCCCACAGGTCGCGATACCCGGGATAGCCCGACGCGAAGCTGTGGTGGATGACGCAGAGTCCCTCCTCCGCGGCGGCCGCCCAGATCGGGTCCATGTCCGGGTGGTCCAGCGGATAGTCGAGGGGGAGGGAGGGATGGACGCCCACTGCCCACGAGGAGCGTGCCCAGCGTTTGATCTCCCGGACGGAATCCTCGACGCTCCGGGGCGTGACGGCGATGAGCGACTTCAGCCGATGGGGGTACTCGCTGCAGAAGTCGTCGAGGTAGCGATTGCTGGCGCGCATGAACTCCATCTCAAGGGCCGGGTCCTCGTGGCCGTTGGCCCCCGGCGGAACCATCATGTGGACGTCGACGCCCTCCTCGTCCATATCACGGACGCGTGCATCGGGGTCCCAGTCCGAGGTGCCGTCGGTGGGGAACCTGGCGCCCATGAACTTCTGGAAGCCGCGGGTGGCGCCCTCGCGTGCGGCGGCTTCGCCCAGGATGCGTGGAGCGCCGCCACCCCACCCGCCCCGCCGCTCGAACCGATACAGGTGCCGGTACGGAGGCTGGAGGATCTCGCCGGCCCACCCGATTTTCATCTCCACCTGGTGGGCCTTCAGGTCCGGGAGGCGCTCGCGGATGGCCGGGCCCAGGTAGGGCTCCAGGCTCTCCGCGGTCGGCTGCAAGTGAGTATCGGCATCGAATACGCGGAACCCGTTTCTCATCCGCGCTTTTTCCTCCTCTGGCCGTGGCGTCTGGCCCATCATACGGCAACCGTAAGGGCGGCACAGTGCGCATGCTGCGTCATGCCGCTCGCGTAGTAAGATCTGTGCGTTGAGACGCGTCGGTTGCGAATTCTCAGCTCAAAAGGAGATGCAGCCATGGCCCAGGACACCGCGCAGAACGCTCCTCGCATCTCTCTGCCGGAACGTGACCGGCGATACGCGGCCATCCGCGCGCAGCTCAAGGATCGAGGTCTCGATGGCGTCCTCGTATCTGGCAGCAACCTGTTCTACCTCACGAACGGTTTGCCGGGAGAACGCAACGGCCTTCTGCCCACGCGGGAGGAGCCGCTGATGGTGGCCGTCAACGGGCGGCACCTCGCGGACCTGCCTGCTCAGGTGGTGATCGACTCCCAGGAGTGGGTCAAGGACGTCCGCCCAGGGAACGACGCCTCGCCGATCATAGAGCGCATTCGCGAGCTCCATCTCGAGAAAGGCGCCATCGGCATCACCGAGCCGGAGATCGGCCACGCGTTCTTTACTCAGCTTCGTTCGGGCCTGCCCGACGCCCGATTCGTGGACGTATCCGACATCTTCGCCAACCTGCGAACCATCAAGAGCGACGAAGAGGTCGCGATGATCGAGCAGGCGAATCGCGTGTTCGACGCCGGCATCGACGCGGTCTACGAGGTGGCGCGGCCCGGCATGCTGGGCGTGAACGTCGTCCAGGAGGGCATCCGGGCGATGTGGGCCGCCGGCGGGGACCTGGACTCGACCTTCGGCTTCACCTTCGGATCGGTACCGAAGCAGAATCCAGTGCTGGCCCACCTCTCGATGTCGCGGCGCATTGCCGAGGGCGACATCGGCACGCTGACCGCGCACGCGCACTTCGGCCATTACGGTGGGCATAGCGACCAGGAGATCTCCTTCGGAGAGCCGAAGCAGATGCACCGGGACATGTTCGACGCTGTCCTGCATGTACGGGACGAGGTGCTGAAGCAAGTCCACGCCGGGGTAACACAGGGCGATCTGCAGGAGACCTACCAGCGCGCCTGCCGCGGAACGGGCTTCAATGCATCGCCGCACTCGCAGATGCACCAGTACGGCATCGACGTGCCGGAGTTCCCCGGGCCGGCGTTCAAGGCTCCCGGCGAGAGGGCGCGCAACTTCGTCCTCGCCCCGGGGATGATCTACAGCATCTCGCCCACGCTCGTCGCGCCCGGCTCAGACGACACGCTGCTGGGCGGAACAAGCCTGGTCGTAACGGAGACGGGCTACCGCGAGCTTGGCGACCGGAAAGTGGAGTTGCTCGTCGCGAAGGGCTGAGGGCTTTTGGGGGGAGGAAACAGGCTCTCTCCCCCTCAACGGTGGACGGTTGGGTGGGGTGATCGCTCCCACGCTATAGGGGGATCTTCTCGCTCAGGTGGGAAAAGTTGTCCCGAATATGGTCCTGATTCTCCAGAAACGCCTGGCGAAACGCCGGGTCGCGCCCGACGAGCTGAGCATAATACCGGCCTATGCCAGACGCTACCGTCTGCACCGGGTACTCCAGGTAGTAGGCCGCGATGAAGTACTCGTCCAACAAGGCCGAAACGTACTCTGCTGACACCTCAAAGGTCCCATTCTTGTGGCTAGCGAGCACCCGGCTGCCAATCTCACAGGCTCGTCGGAAATCGCCCACGTTTCGGCAATGACGCATCTGGAATAGCAGGTTCTCTCCTGATCCGCGGACGGTCACGTAGTTCTCCAGGATATGGCGGTAGTCGCCGTAAAAGAACTCGAAAAGCTCCGGTCGGCGGTGGGCCAGCACGGGCAGCAACTGCTCGTCGGAGGGCGCGTAGCCTGCTTTCAACGCGCCCTCTGCCTCACAACTGAAGCCGTCCGCGATATGCTGTGCGAATCCGCGGCTTGCGCTCATATATCCTGCTGCAAGGTGCCCTTGGATGTACGAGTAGTAGTCCTTCTTGTCAGTCAGCTCCTCGCTACGAAAGCTCTTCAACATCAGGAGCTTCACCCGCTCGGACGGGCGAGCAAAGATTCCGTCATGCAAGCAGTGCTCTACGCGGGCGACGTGACGGATGCCCAGGTCGATCCAGGCGAAGTGGGTACCGCTGAACGGGTCAGCGCTAATCGCCTCTCGAAGCATGCCGAACTTGCACCAGGTGAATACGATGTACAACGGCGTGTCTTTCTCTGGATTGGCATTGATCACCGGATTCCGGGCTCGTGCATCTGCGATCGCGGCCCGATGTGCATATGCAGGCATGGCCTCCAGCGGCCTATCGATCAATTGGGTTCGATGGAGCAGACCGTGGGCTCGGCGCCGCTGGACGATATGCGGTCGGAGCTCTGGGTCACAAAAGAAGATGACGTCCTGGTTCAAGCCGAAGACGAATTCGCCCTGGGCCAAGTAGAAGTCGGCCCCGCGACGTGGGGTGGTCGGCTCTCTCCGCGCCAGGTCGTAGAACGCGGTTACCAAAACCATTCGAGGTGAAGAGGCGGGCTGCCGAGATGACTCCAATACTGTGTCTCCGCTAGCTGGGTGAACTGGATGCCGAAGTTTTTATTTGGCGTTGCGACCGGTGAGCTCGGCCTGCCGTTGCCCGCCCTACAACTTGCCGTGGCAGATTTTGGGAGCGGACAGGGCTACTCACAAACCGGCTGGAGGGCAGCGAGCACCTCGCCGAGCTCCATCGAGACTAGGTACGCCTCGCGGTCACCCACGCCGAGGCTGGCAACCAGCCGGTTCCCTTTGAGCGCCAGTCCTGCGCAGAACTCAACCTCCCGCTCGACAAAATAGAACTGTGGTGAGATGCGCGCAAGGCGAAGCCGTTTGTCCATCAGCACGAAGCGGTGGAGATAGACTCGGTTTCCGTCTTCGAATCCGATGCTCTCGTGGACCGCACAGAGGAAACCTTGACGAAGGGGCACTGCCTGGCTCCCGCCGCGAAACGCCTCGGCAATCACGGGTCCCGGGCGGGTCGCTGCTGCGACGACCTTCGCGCCAGCCGGCTCGTAGCGCAGCACCACGGTGGGGCGGCACGAATAAATGAAAAACAGCTCGGCGGTGGCCATCGGCATCCAGTTCTTCTCGTGTCGGCCAGGCTGTGGTCCCTCAAGGAGCCGGAGGTCGTGGAAGGCGTCCTCATCAACACGCAGCAGCGCCATGCGAGCGACGCCGCTGGGATCGTGCTCGCGGGTGGTCGCCACCGCGTACCACGACGAGGCGTGCTCGAAGAGCCGGCAGTCCTCGAAGCCTCTTATCCCGGAAGGGAACTTGACTACGGGGTCGGTTCGATCTTCCACTGCCTGGATGCGGGTTACCTCTAGCTGCTCGTCCAATGACAAGAGGTACCAGCGCGTGTCGATAACACCACGAGGTGCATCGGTCGCATCCTCGTGTATCGTGTATCGCATCCGTTGAACCGTGTAGTTGGACGAGCGGACGAGCATCCGGTAGCCGCTTTCGCAGGCGGCGATGCTGGCGTTGAAGCGGGACCAGCCCGAGGGCGTCTTGAAGCGGATCATGCGCTCTCGAGCGCTTGGGACGATCTCAGAGAGACGCTGCGCATAGAAGACTTGATTCCGCTGCGCCTGTTGGCGGACGGCGCCGGGCACGCCATGCAGCTGCAAGAGCCGCTCGCATGCAGAACGCCCGGTGACCAGATCGCCATCGTAATAGCTGTGGATGCCTAGCTCGAAGAGCTGCTGCCACCTGGGGGGCTTCCCGCCTCCAAGCCGCGCGCGTATCCAGGATGCCCATCGCGGCAGGCCTATTCTTTCCCCCGAGTTCTGGATAAGATTACGTGCCGTACCTATGGTGGTCTCCAACGCATGAAGCTCATCGCCACCACACTCGCGCGCGACAACGCACTATTGATTGGCGATGCCCTCGCAAGCGCGGTCGACTGGGTGGACGCTTGCCTGGTCGTTGACACAGGATCGGCAGATAGCACTCCAGAGGTCGCCGGCGCCGTCGCCGGCCCCAAGCTGATCGAGTGTTCCTTCCCCTGGGTGGAGGACTTCGCCGCGGCAAGGAATTTCGCCCTGGACGCCGCCTGTGCCCAGGGCGCCGATTGGGCGATGACGCTCGATACGGACGAGCGCGTGGACTTGCGTGGGCTGGAGATCCGACGGGCGCTGGAGGATGCCTCCGCGGACGTGCTGATGGTCATGCACGAGAGTGGGACCTACGCCAAAGAGCGGTTCTTTCGGCTTCCAGCGCAGGGGCGCTTCATTGGCCCCACGCACGAGTATTACAGCCTTGGCGGGGGCTCTCGGCATGTGCTGCCAACCGTACGCTTCACAGAGGTCCCGAAGACACGGGAGGAGTACTGCCGTAAGTTCGAGCGCGACGTTGTGATTCTGACCGATTACGCGGAACGGCATGCGCAGGAGCCGCGCTGGTTCTACTATCTGGGGGACGCGCTTCAGAATCTCGGCCGTTATTCGGAGGCGCTCACGGCCTATGCCACGTGCGCTGCGCTCAACGGTTGGGATGAAGAGGCGGCGTGGGCCTGCTACCGCGCGGCCGAGTGCTGGATCGCGCTGGGAGACTTCAACGAGGCAGTCGCCAGGTGCGCGGCCGGCCTGGCGAAGCACGCGGGCTTTCCGGAGCTTTCCTGGCTGGCCGCCTACGCGTCGTGGCAGGCCCAGCGCGTGACGCAGGCCGTTGCCTGGGCCCACCTCAGCATCTCGGTCGGCAGGTTTCGCGGAACCGGGTGGGGTATTCAACGCTCCGGCTTTCGTCAGCCCTTCGCGCACTACGAAGGGCCGTATGATGTCCTACGGTTTGCCCTCCGGGCTGCCGGCGATGAGCGAGGTGCAGAAAAGGCCGAACGGTTGTATCGCCAGGCCTCGGCCGCCCGATTCGCCGACCAGGGTTGAGCATGGTCTCAGCACCGTGAAGCGAATGCCCGTACAATTGCCCGCCCTGAGCTTGCGGCGAGAGCATAGCAGGTTGAGAGCATAACGGAGGAAAGCGAGATGGATGCGCAGACGCCCAGCGGGCAGCCCGACAACAGAGCTCCCCGTCGCCAGCTCCTGCGCAGCCTGGTTGGCGGCGTAGCCGCCGCGATTGCGGGCGCACTGCTGGGCTCCGACGCGGCGCACGCGGACGAACGCTCGAGACCCAATGGCTCCCCTGGTCCCACCGGCCCGGCCGGGACGCGCGGTTCTACGGGGCCGACCGGGCCGCAGGGGCGGGGCGCTACCGGACCCACTGGGCCGACGGGGCCGCAGGGGCGGGGCGCTACCGGACCCACTGGGCCGACCGGGCCGACCGGGCCGCAGGGGCTGGGCGCCACTGGGCCGACTGGGCCGACCGGTGGTGGACCTACGGGCCCCACCGGCCTATCCGGCACGACCGGGCCGGAAGGCGCCACGGGCCCTACCGGCCTATCCGGCACGACCGGGCCGGAAGGCGCCACGGGTCCGACAGGGCCGACCGGTGGTGGGCCTACGGGCCCCACCGGCCTATCCGGCACGACCGGGCCGGAAGGCGCCACGGGTCCTACAGGACCGGCCACGGGTCCGACAGGACCGCCTGTCTGAGGGGTGCTTACGCCGCTAGGGCCCCAAGTATGGGTGCTTAGCATGGTCGGCCAGTCCGCCGAGGTTCACGACCCGAACGAAGCTGCCTTATGAGCGGACTGCAAAACGCTCTGCCATTCGACGCGGTCTACTACATCAACCTGGGTCGACGTCCTGACCGGCGGCGCACCTCAGAGGCGCAATTGGCGCACCTTGGCTGGAGTGACTATCGGCGGGTGGAGGCCGTTGACTCGGTCAACTTCCGCGTCGAGGATTGGGTGCGTCGCGGAGCTGTCGCCGAACGGACCGATTCGCCCTATTCCCCTGGCGTCCTGGCATGCATCGCCAGCCATTACCTGGTATGGACGGAGATTCTCGAGAGCCCAGCCGAAGACGACGCATGGTTTCTCATACTGGAAGACGATTTCCGCGTCCATCCCATCCTGGCTGAGCGACCCGAGATCTGGAGAGCGTACTGGGAGGCGCTGCCCCCGGGGGCTGGATTCGTTTTCGTCGGCTGCACCTACTATCAGGATCCTGAGCTCCTGGACGTAGGGGAAACGGTGAACCAGTTCGTCGTGCGACTGAAGCAGCAGGTCTTCAGCTCTCACGCTTATGCGCTCACGGCCGGGTTTGTCCGAACCCACTTCTCTCAGTACTTCCCGCTCGAGTACCCGTTCGACTACTTCTTCTTCAAGCTACCGTCCCTGTACGCGTTCCGTCCCATCGAGGACCGACGGTGGGCGTGCCGGACGCCATCGGACTTCTACCTGGTGGAGCGCCGCTTCGATGAAGACACGCCTCTGTGGTACACGGGCTTGATCTCGGTCCACGCCAGTCCCTCGGACATTCACTACTATGGGCCCGGTGTCGAAGCGAAGCTCAACGGGATGATCGATCTGATGAGCCGCGGCGAGCACGACCACGTCTGTCGTCTCGCCCGAGAGATGAATGCGACGCTGATGAGGCAGCTCCATCCGGATCTCTACCTGTCGTTTCTCGACATCGCGATTACTTCGTTCTGGTATGTGAAGGCGGACGAAGGCCTCGGCTACGTGCGCCAGCTCCTCGCTTCCGCGAACAGCGATCGGGGGGCGCGCGAGTTCTTTAGAAACAACGCCACGCGCCTGGTTGGGAACCTCCGCTGCTACGCGGAGGAATACGCTCATCAGGGAAGCGCTTTGCTCCGAGGGCCGGGTGTCTCCGGGGCGCTCCGCCGAAGTCCGCTGGCCGATTAGCCCTGGCGCCAGGCGCCTGGATTGGCTGCGGCCCCGGCGTATGTTGCCCAGTCGGGGAGTGGGTCCTCGATGTTGAATTCGAAGTCGCGATCGCCGCGCTCGAGCGCTGTGATCATCTTCGCGCTCGGATACTCGTAGTAGATCTCGAGGTTGTTCCCGTCCGGGTCCTGGAAGTAGAGGCTGCGCTGGCTGACGTGGTCGGTCATGTGGTCGATCTCGATTCCGCTGGCGACGAGCGCGCGGTACGCCTCCTGTAGGTCCTCGTAGGAGGCCACCTTGAACGCGACGTGCATGACCCCAATGCGCTCTCGGCGCCGCGGTGGGCTGCCCGGATTCTCCCGGTCGGTCACCGGGCCGATGTCCAGCGTGTGGCCGTCGTGCGGCAGGGCCATGTGGACTCCCTGCCCGGATCGGTGCATCGGGTCCTGCTCTACGACCTCGAAGCCCAGGACCTTGCTGTAGAACTCCTTCGACCGCTCAACGTCCCACACCGTGAGGTTCACGTGGCCGATCCGGTCCAACTTCACCGCCATCGTTCCCCTCCCGTGGAGAAGTATTGACTTTAAGCGCGAAGGACTATAGGGTACCCCATAGCCTCCAAAAGAAGGAGCTGAGAGATGGCGTTGACCCGAATCGGGCACGTGAACCTGCGAGTCCGCGACCAGGACCGTTCCAAGAAGTTCTATACCGAAGCGCTGGGGTTCGACGTCGCCGAGGAAGACCCCGTTCATGGCGGCGTGTTCATGACTCTCGGCGATAGCTTCCATACGCTGGACGTCAGCGATGGACGCGGGCGGATGGACGGTGAGTCTCGCCCCCCCGGGTTCGTCCACGTTGCCTTCCTTGTGGATAGCATGAAGGCGTTGCGGGAAGCGTACGTCAGTCTGCTGGACCACGAGATTCAGATAGACCACGCGACGAATCACGTCAACCAGCGGAGCATCTACTTCAAGGACCCGGACGGTAACGGGCTCGAGATCTACTACGAGATTCCGAAAGCCTTGCAGCTCTTCTACGGAGGCCGCGGCGACGACGACACGCCGCTTCCGGTGTCGAAGCCCGGGGAGCCGCTGCCCGACTGGCTATTCGAAGACGACTGGCCCAGGCCCGAAGTGCTTGAGGAGGCGCTGGCCAATCGGAGGGTCTAGGCGAGCGCGAAGGTTGCGATCTCCTCGTCCTGGTCCGCGGTCCCGCCGCTCACCCCGACGGCGCCCATGGGGGCCCCGTCCCGCATGATGGGCACGCCCCCTCCGGCCAGGAAGATCTTGAAATGGACAGTGTCCTGGACGGCGGCCAGCCGCTCGGGACTGCCCTTGAAGTTCTCAGCCACCTGACTGCTCGGGCGCCGGAAGTTCAGAGCCGTCATCGCCTTGGCCAGCGCCACGTCGGGTGACATCAGCGACGCTCCGTCCATCCGATCGATCTGCATCGGGATACCGAACTCGTCCAACACGGCAACCGAGATGCGAAGGTTCATCTCCCTCGCTTTTTGCAGCGCCCTATCCGAGTAGCTCCTGGCATCGGCAAGAGGCAAGGCCATGTTGTCCCTCCCATCAGCCTTATGAGTCGCCAGTGGTGTGCGAGCTGGCATTCCCGGCTGTCACCCCTGAGCGCCAGCGAAGAGCCTGCCCTGAGCTTGCCGAAGGGGCCTCCCGGGAGATGCTTCGCCTTCGGCTCAGCATGACAATTTCACGCAACGCGGGTTAGTGCTGGCTTTTATACGGGACGCCGAGGGCGTAGCAGACCGCGTAGTCCTCGAAGTTCGCCTTCTCATCGGAGTCGGGGAGCGGCACCGGCTTTCCCGCACCGGGCCCGCTCGACAGGCTCATCGCGATCGCGCCAACGCACCTGCCCTCTTTCATGATGGGCATCCCGCCCGGTCCGGCGAAGCTCGCCCGCGGGAGGATGTGGAGGTAGCCCATGTACCGCATGGGCAGCTTCTCCATTCGTTCGGAGAACGGCCCCGATGACCCCTGCAAGATCGCCGACAGGTAGGCTTTTGCCTGTGCGACGCCGACAGCAGCGGCGGGAGCGCCGTCGACTCGCGAGAGGGAGACGAGGTTGCCCCCCTCATCCACGACCGCGAACGACGTGTTGACCCCCTGCTCGCGACATTTCTCCACAGCGCGATCGATCATCGCTCTCGCTTCGTCCAGCGTCAGTCCAGCGGCAGCCGTTGTGGCCATAGCTCCTTCTCCCCTTGGAATTCCTTACGGACCCCCCTCCCCAACCCTCCCCCTCAAGGGGGGAGGGGGGCTACCGTCTCGCCCTGCACGGGGGCGGGCACCATCCTCCCTCTCCCCTCTGGGGGACAGGGTTGGGGTGAGGGGTTCTTCTTTCTAGTCCTTCCACTCCCACAGGTGGACGTTCCACGTCCGCGAGTTTTCGCCCGGGTTCCCGTACTTGGGGTAGATGTTCGCGAGCCCTGTGCGGAACGTCGTCGTCTCGACGTTGTAGCGGATCGAGTGCACCGGCAGGTCCTGGCTGTAGAACCGTGAGAACTGCACGATGAAGTCCTGGAGCCGGTCCGGTTGCTGAATGTTGGCGACGAACATATCCTCCAGCAGCCTATCAACCGTGGGGTTCGCCCAGCGAGAGTAGTTCTCCCCCACCCAGCGCGTGGCCTCCGTGGGAATGTTGCGCGAGTGGTAGCGGTTCTCCCAGTTGTCCGGGTCGGGGAAAGTCATGATCATGCGGGCGCCCGGCCATCGGTTGCGGAATTCCTCCGTGAGGAGCGTCCGGTTGGGCATGTTGTTGATTCGGGTCTCGACGCCCACCGCCCTCCAGTAGCTCGCGATTGGTGCTTGGAGAAGCTCCTCATCGGTGCCCGAGGGCGCCTGGAGCTCGAATGAAAAGCGCTCGCCTCGCCCATTGGCCAGCACGCCGTCGGCGCTCCGTGTCCAGCCGGCTTGCTGGAGGAGCGTCTGCGCCCGGTCCGGATTGAACTCGTACCGCGTCGCGGCGGCCAGCGCCGATGTGTACAGGGGGTGCATAGGAACCAGCGGGATGTGCTGGACGTCGATCAGGCCGCGGGACAACGTCTCCTTGATCTCTTCGCGGTTGATGGCATGCATCAGCGCCTGTTTAACCCGAATGTCGTCGAACCAGGGATTCAACGCGCTGAGCCCCACGGCATAGCCGTTGTACGGGGCAAGCAGAACCTTCCCCTGCCCGCGCTCCTCCCACTGCTCCTTCACCACCAGTGCCTGGTCGAATGTCAGCGCATCGCGCGTCGTCACGTCCACAGTGTTGGTGATGATGTTGGTCTGCATGACGTTGCGGTCCTGGATGATCCGCCAGCTGATGCGATCGATCTTCGCGCGCCCCATGAAGTAGTCGTCGTACGCCTCGACTTCGAGCAGCTCGGCCGGCTTGAAGTCCACCACCCGGTACGGCCCGGTCCCGATGAACCCGTTGGACCACCACGGATGCCCCTCGAAGGCGACATAGTCCTTAGTGAGGTAGACGGGCTCCAGGATGTGCCGCGGTACGACGCCCAGGTAGCTTGCGTGAATAGTCCTGCCCGACAGGTGAACTTTCTTGTAATGGACGACCCACGTCCGCGAGTCCGGCGTCTCCATGCGCTCGATCATCTCGGGAACGGTCTTCTCCTCGATGGCGACGTTGGGATCCCTGGCGATCTCTACCGAGAACACCAGGTCTCTGGTGTCGAAGGGCGTGCCGTCGTGCCACTTGATGCCGGGCCGCATCTTCCATGTGCTGGTCATGGTCCCGTCGGCGTTGACCCGCAGCGTCCCCCTGTCAATAGATGGGAGCTCTTCGGCCAGCCACCCATACCACTGGAACGTGGTGAGGTCCTTGTTGGTCACCGAGGCGTTCACGAGGTCTCGGGCCTCGGCGTCCCGGACGCCCATGTTGGAGAGGTTGTTGACCGGCCGGCCTGACCCGACGACTAGCGTGCGCTGCACGCGCGGCGCAGCCGCAGGCTGCGCCTGGCCCGCAGGCGACTGCGTTGGCGGCGCCGGCGCACACGCGGCGGCGACCAGTACCAGGCCGAGCACGGCCCCAACCCACCGGCAGCGCCGAATCTGGGCCACGACACCTTGGAACGGGCGAATCCGAACCATCGCTCCCTCCTTCCGGGGCGGCGCAGGGCTCTGCTACCTTGAGCGGCGCCCAGACGCCTATACCATAGGCCAGGACAAGAGTCAACCTATTTTGGCTTGACCGGGGTGTCCTCAGGCACCTTCTCCCGCAACGCCCACGAGTGGGATGTGCTCTGATCTGGATTTCCGGTACCATTTTCAGGCCGGTCCTGTTGCGGAGTGGTGAAGCGGTATCACAGGGGACTTTGGATCCCTTGTCCCAGGTTCGAATCCTGGCTCCGCAGCCACCACCAGGGGATCCGGCGGTGTGCAAACGCGCGTCGGCTCCACACAACGGAGGTTGCAACGCGCCCCAACGGGTCAGTTGAGTCGCCCGACGAAGAGTCGGGCGCTATTGTTTTGGCGGCCGGGCACGGCGTCCGCATGCAGTCGTCGCGCCCGAAGGTGCTCCACGCGGTCGGCGGCGTCCCCATGGTGCGCCGGGCCGTCGATGCGGTGCGTGCGGCGGGCATCCAGCGAACGGTCGTCGTCGTACCCCCCGACACGGACTGGGTCGCGGCCGTTCTTCCCACAGACGTGACACTGGCCGTCCAACGCGAGCCGCTCGGCACCGGCGACGCGGTGCGTCTGGGGCTCGCTCGCCTCGGCGACAATGTTCGCCGGGTCGTCGTCCTCGGCGGAGACACCCCCCTCGTCTCACCCGAAACCATACGGCGCGTGGCCGGGGCGGTGCCCGCGGCGACCATCGCGCTCGCCGCGGCAGAGCTCGATACTCCGGACGGGTATGGGCGCATCATCCTCCGCGACTCGTCATGCGTGGAGCGCATCGTCGAGGAGGCGGATGCCTCGCCCGAAGAGCGGGAACTGAGGCTCGTCAACGGTATGCTCTTCGCATTCGATCGCACGTGGCTTCAGTCGGTGATCGGGGAGATCCCGACGGCCGCCAACGGAGAGATCTATCTGACAGAGCTGGTGGGGCGAGCCACCGCCCAGGCGCGCGAGGTCCGAGCTCTACGGGTCGACGACCCCTGGGAGATTGTGGGCGTCAATACGCGCCAGCAACTGGCTGAGGTGGAGGCAGCGCTGAGAAACCGCGTGCGCGCCCGCCTTATGGACCACGGCGTCACCATCGTGGATCCCGCTTCGGCCTTCGTCGACGAGTCTGTCGTCGTCGCCCCGGACGTTATCCTCCATCCCCATTGCTATTTGCGCGGCCGCACGGTGGTTGCGACCGGCTGTATTCTGGGCCCTGGGGCGGAGGTGATCGATTCCCGGCTCGGCGAGGGAGCGCGCGTGTGGTGGTCGGTGGTCGAGGGAGCGGACGTGGGCCCGCGGGTCAGCATTGGCCCGTACAGCCGCGTGCGGCCGGGGACCATTCTGGGGGCGGATGTTGTCCTGGGGAGCTTCGCCGAGGTGAAGAACAGCTCGGTTGGCGCGGGCACGCAGATGCACCACTTCAGTTACCTGGGGGATGCCGACGTGGGGACTGACGTCAACATCGGCGCTGGCGCCGTCACCTGTAATTTCGACGGTGTGGAGAAGCATCGCACGGTCATCGGGGCGGGAGCCTTCGTGGGCAGCGATACGATGCTGGTGGCCCCCGTCGTGGTTGGCGAACGCGCGATGACCGGAGCCGGGGCCGTGGTGACGAAAGACGTGCCGGCGGGCGCCCGCGTCGTGGGTGTGCCGGCCAGGGTACTGCCGCGTAACGAGCCCTCACCCCTCCGAATGCCCGCCTCCAGGCGAGCTCGGAGTCCGCAGGGCGGACAGTCCCCTCCCAGAGGGAGAGGGCATAGCAACTCGGAGCGTGGAGCGGATCGGGATGGCTGACTCGTCAAAGTGGGATGGCGACGGCAACCTTCAGATCTTCAGCGGCAGCTCGAACCCCCAGCTCGCGCAAGATGTGGCCGCCCATCTGGCCCTCGAGGTCGGCCGGGCGCTCGTGGGGCGCTTCGCCAACGAGGAGACGCGGATCCGTATCGAAGAGAACGTCCGAGGGTCGGACGTCTTCGTACTGCAGTCCCTTTCCATTCCGGTGGATCACCACATCTTTGAGCTCCTGCTGATGATCGATGCTCTCAAACGCGCGTCCGCGCGCCGGATCACTGCTGTCGTCCCGTACTACGGCTACGCTAGGCAGGAAAAGAAAACCGCGGGGCGCGAGCCCATCTCGGCGAAAGTCGTCGCGGACACACTGACAACGGCTGGCGCGAGCCGCGTCCTGACCATCGATCTGCACGCGCCCGCCATCGAAGGGTTCTTCGACATTCCGGTCGATCATCTTCGAGCGGCGCCCATTCTTGTGGACCACTTCCGCCATCTGAATCGGGATGACATCGTGGTGGTCTCCCCAGACGCGGGCGGCGTGGCGCGCGCCAACGACTTCCGCCAGCGGCTCGGCGCGCCGCTCGCCATCATGGCCAAGCAGCGGCCTCGCCTGGACGTGGCGGAGGTGCTGGAGATGGTAGGCGACGTGCGGGGGAAGATCGCCGTGGTCGTGGACGACATGATCTCGACGGGCGGGACCATCGTGGAGGCGGCGGACATCCTGAAAGCGCGGGGGGCCGTGGACGTGCGAGCGTGCGCCACGCACGCGGCGTTCGCCGACGGCACGGTCGGGGCCCTGATGGACTCCGAGCTGAGCGAGCTGGTCATCACGGACACAGTTCCACTTCCCGACGGTCGGCACGATGAGCGGATCACGGTCGTCAGCGTCGCGCCGCTGCTCGCGGAGTCGATCCGAAGGATCCACGAGAATCGCTCGGTAAGTGAGCTGTTTGACTAGGGCACAGGTGACAGATTACAGGGGACAGGGACGAGGCGGAGGGCTGCTCCTGTGACCTGTGGCCCCTGACCTGTCCCCTTTTATGCACCTGGCGCTCTTCGGCCTGTGCCTGCTCCTGGTGGCCGTAGCCTCGGTGGCGCAGTCCGCGTTTGGGTACCTCAACGCCACGCGCCTTCGACACCTGATGCAGCAGGGCGCTTCGCGCGCCGAGGCGCTATCGCGGGTCGTACACGATCCCGGCGGCCTGCTCTCGGGCGTCGCATTCCTGTACATCGTGGCCGTGGCGGGCGCCACCATCGTCGCGCTCGACTACCTCCAGCGGCTCCGGGAGGAGGCCGCCGCCGCGGCGTTTCTTCTGGGCATCGTAGTGGCGTGCCTGCTCGTTCTCATCGCCCAGGCTTTCGGGCGGGCGATCGGCGCGACCCGCCCGGAGCGGGCATCGCAACTGCTCTATCCCCTGTTCCGAGCGATCGGTCCTCTGACGCTGCTCTTCCTTGGCCCGTGGTATGCGATCAGCGATCGACTGATCCAACGCGTCTCCGGTCTGAAGCCGGAAGAGCGCGCCGCTACCACTGAGGAGGATCTCCGCATCCTCGTGGACGCGGTGGAGGAGACGGAGGCCCTCGAAGAAGAGGAGCGCGACATGATCGCGAGCATCTTCGAGATGAGCGACCGCGCCGTAAGCCAGATCATGGTGCCGAGGGTCGACGTGGTAGGGGTCGAGGCGACGACGCTCGTCGCCGATGCGATCGACGTCCTGGTATCGACCGGGCACTCTCGCGTTCCGGTTTATGAGGGCGATCTCGACCAAATCATCGGATTAGTGCATCTTCGAGGGTTGGCAGAGGCGCTACGAACAGGGCGGGGAGATGAGCCGGTCGCCGGCCTGGTGCGGCCCGTACACGTCGTTCCCGAGACGAAGAAGATCGACGAGCTGCTCCGCGAGCTGCAAGAGGGGCACATCCAGATGGCACTCGTGGCGGACGAGTACGGCGGCACGGCGGGCATCGTTACCGTCGAGGACCTGCTTGAGGAGATCGTCGGCGAGATCCGGGACGAATACGACGTGGAGGAGGATCTCATCCAGATAGTGTCGCCGGATCGAGAGGCGATCCTCGACGCGAGGGTGAGCATTCACGACGCCAACGAGGTGCTGCCACTCAACCTGAACGACGACGAGTACGATACGATCGGCGGCCTGGTCTACGAACGCCTGGCCAAGGTGCCGAGCCCCGGGGACGTGGTGATCCTGGGGAACTGGACGATTCGGGTAATATCGACGAAAGGCCGACGCGTTCAGCGAGTGCGTGTGACTATGGCGGAGGCAGAGACCGACGCACTCCGAGGCACCGAGGGGGCTCGCTAGCGGTACGGCCGAGAATGCCAATCTGTCATTCTGAGCGGAGCGAAGAATCTGTCACGAACGTAAACTACCATGCACAAACGCTACTCCAACCCCAGGTCCTTCGGCCTGCGGCCTCAGGATGACAGTATTTCGGCCGTGCTCCTCGGGCAAGATTGCAGAGGTCCGTGGCCGACGCGGCGGGGTCAGCTATCCCCAGGGAGAGGGATGTCCACTAGCGCCCGGCCTACGGAGCGACAGCGGAAGTTCTCAGGCTAGGAGGAGTTATGCTGACAAAAGAGCAGAACAAGCGATTCACTGAGGTCAGCCCCGGCACGCCCATGGGCGAGCTGCTCCGCCGCTACTGGATGCCCTTCGCCACCGTCCGACAGATGCACGAGCACCCCACCCGGGCGGTCTCCCTCCTGGGCGAGCACCTCGTCGCCTTCCGCGACCGATCGGGCCGCTACGGCCTCATCCAGGAGTTCTGCGCTCACCGCAACACCAACATGCTATGGGGCATCCCCGAGCCTGAGGGGCTGCGCTGCCCGTATCACGGCTGGCTGTACGACGCCGAGGGCAACTGCCTGGACCAGCCGGCCGAGTCGCCCGACTCGACGTTCAAGGACCGAATCAAGGTGACCTCGTATCCGGTGGAGGAGCTGGGCGGGATGCTGTGGGCATGGATGGGCCCCGAGCCGAAGCCGATGGTGCCTCGCTGGGAAGCGTTCGTAAAGGAGGCTGTGCGGGACATCGGGTGGGCGATCCTGCCCTGCAACTGGCTCCAGATCATGGAGAACTCGCTGGACCCGGTCCACGTCGAGTGGCTCCACCGCTACTTCTCCAACTACGCGCTCGAGCGTCTGGGGCGCGACCACGATGACCCGGGTTACTGGCGGCAGCGTGCGCAGGTGCAGCGGCACGTTAAGATTGGCTTCGACGTGTTCGAACACGGCATCGTCAAGCGCCGCGTTCTGGAGGGGCACGACGAAAACCACCCTAACTGGCGCCTGGGTCACGTGATCTGCTTCCCGAACATGCTGCGCCAGGACCAGATCCGAGTCCCGATCGACGACACCCACACGCTGTACTGGTGGTACAACGCACACGCCAAGCGCGTGGGCGACCCTGATCAGCGGCCCGAGGACATCCCCCTCTACACGGTGCCGCTGCCAGGCGTCGACGCGGAAGGGTTGCCCATCTGGGACGTGATGGACAACAACTCTGGCCAGGACAACTACGCCTGGTCGTCGCAAGGCCCCATTACCCCCCGCTGGACCGAGCACCTGGGCGAGTCGGACAAGGGCATCATCCTCTACCGACGGCTGCTGCGGGAGCAGATGAAGATCGTGGAGGATGCCGGCGATCCGATGAACACCTTCCGCGATCCCGCGATGAACGTGTCCATTCACGTGCCGCACGAGAGCGACGATCGGACACGCGCGGCGGCGGTCAACCCCTACGGCGGTACCGTCAGCCCAACCGGACAGATCGGAACCGGCCGCGCGGTCAAGTACAGCCCCGTCGCGCAAGAACGGGCGCGGGAGGCCGGGAAGGCGACGCCGCTGCCGGTTACAAAAGAGCTGGCGGGGTTCGGCCAGATTCATCCGAAGGAATAGAGAGGCTTCCATGCTGTCTGTCGCCGAAAACGAGCTTGTGACCAGGACGGGCCCCGGGACGCCAATGGGTGAAGTCATGCGCAGGTACTGGATGCCGGCGCTGCTTTCGTGGGAACTACCGGAACCCGACTGCCCTCCCGTCAAGGTGAAGCTCCTGAGTGAGCAACTGGTGGCTTTCCGCGACACCCAGGGCCAGGTGGGACTGCTCGACGAGCTTTGCGCGCACCGCTGCGCATCCCTCTACCTTGGACGCAACGAGGAATCGGGCTTGCGGTGCGTGTTTCACGGCTGGAAGTACGACGTGCACGGCAACTGCGTCGACATGCCCAACGAGCCGGCCGGCACCGTCTTTAAAGGGCAGATTCGACAGAAGGCATACCCCACCGTCGAGATGGGTGGGGTCATCTGGGCGTACATGGGGCCGGCTGACAAGCAACCGCCGGCGCCTCGGTTCGAGTGGACCCAGGTCTCCGAACAGCACCGCCTCGTGACCAAGACGTGGGAGGAGTGCAACTGGCTGCAGGGGCTCGAAGGCGGCATCGACAGCGTGCACTCGTCGTTTCTGCATCGGTCACTCACCGGCGCGAGGAACACAGCTGGCCTTGCTGGACTCCGAGCCCGCTCGATATCAGCGAAGCTCGAATTGGACGTCACTGATTACGGATTCCTTTACGCCTCGATCCGCCCGCTGGGAGATGACGGCGACTACGTCCGAAGTTATCACTACGTCATGCCGTTCACGCAGGTCCGCGCCGCCCAGGGAGACGGCACCGTGCAGCGGGAGGAGCGCATCCACGGGCACATGTGGGTGCCGATGGACGACGAGAACTGCATGGTCTACAACTGGTTCTATAGCTTCGGAGAAGAGCCGTTCGAGGAACGGGAGTGGCGTGCTCGCCTGCCTATCTACCTTGGCGGCGAGCAGACGGCCGGGTTCCGCAAGGTGCGGAATAGGGACAACGAATGGCTCCTCGACCGCGAGAAGCAGAGGACCCAGAGCTACACGGGAATCGAAGGCATCAACACGCAGGACCACGCGGTGCAGGAAAGTATGGGGCCTATCGTCGATAGGTCCCGTGAGCATCTGGGCACGACGGATAAGGCGGTCATGGCGGCGCGGCGGCTGCTCATCCAGGCTGCGCACGCGGTCGAAGATGGAGGCGATCCGCCTGGCACCGGGGCCAGCTACTACAACGTTCGGGCCATCGAGCGGGTGCTTCCGCAGGGTTCCGACTGGCGGGCCGCCCTACATCCGGAGATCTATCCGTAGAGGGGCCCCTGATGAGATCTGTGCTGCTCGTCGCATTCCTGGCTGTTGCCGCATGCGCGGCGCCCGGGGCGCCGTCGTCCGACCGAACCTCACCGGCCGGCTCTCTTCAGGCCCGGCCGAGCCGCGTGTCCATCGCCATCGGGGCTGAGATCGACACCCTCGCCACCAAGTTCGAGGGGGGCAACACGTTCGCCTCCGAGTTCCATTTCATGACGAACAGCCCGCTGGCCATCAGGAACGCCCAGGGAATCGCCAGCCCGCTGCTGGCGGCCGAGCTGCCGTCCCAGGATGTCGGCACCTGGATCGTTCGGCCCGACGGGTCGATGCGGACGACCTGGAAGATCAGACCCAACGCCGTGTGGCATGACGGCCAACCCGTCACTTCTAGAGACTTTGCATTTGCGCTCCGCGTCTATCTCGACGAGCGGCTCCCCGTGCGCGACCGCGAGCCAGAACAATGGATGGACCGCATCGAGCCCACCGACGACGGGTCGTTCGTCATCCTCTGGAAGCGTCCGTATCCGTGGGCCAACGAGCTTATCTCCCGGCAGCTGGAGGCATTACCGGAGCACCGCATGGGCGGCGTCTACGAGACGGCCGATCCGGAGGCGTTCTTCCACCATTCTTTCTGGTCGAGCACGGACTACGTCGGCACAGGGCCTTTCCGACTCACGCGGTGGGATCCGGGCGCGCAGCTGATCTACCAGGCGTTCGACCGGTACTTCATGGGCAAGCCGCCCATCGACGAGGTCGTGTTCCGGATCATCTCGGACACGGGTACGGTCGTGGCGAATGTCCTGGGCGGCAACGTCGATGCGACCGTGGGCATCACGCTGGGCCAGCAAGGCGGAGTGACCGTCAGCGGTGTTTGGAGCCAGACAGGTGAGGGCCGCGTGCTGGCAACGCCCGTTCGCTTCCGCTATATGCAGATTCAGCTGGATCCGGAGCGCACCCAGCAGCCCGGCTTGCTGGACGCTCGCGTCCGTCGCGCGATCGCGCACGGGATGGATCGAGCGACGATGGCCGAGATCGTCACTCAGGGGCTCGCTCCCATGGCCGACGTGCCGATCAGCCCCAACGACCCAATCTTCGCGCGCGTCGCCCCCGCCATCGTCACGTATCCATACGACACGAATCGCGCGGCGGCGCTGCTGGGCGAAGCGGGTTGGAGTCGACGGGGAGACGCCCTCGCCGACGCACGTGGCCAGCAGTTCACCGTAGACGTTCGCACGACGGCGGGGACGGATAACGAGGTGGAGATGGGCATCATCGCCGCCGACCTGAGCAAGCTCGGGATGCAGGTATCCCAGACGGTGATCCCGCAGTCTCGGATTCGCGACAACGAGTTCCGGGTCACTTTCCCCGGGCTGAACACGACGGCGCAATCCATCGACGTGCCCGGCACCCTCGCCGTGGCCATCTCGGACCAGTGCGCCAGCGTGGAGCGGCGCTACATCGGGTCGAATCGTGGCTGCTGGAAGAACCCGGAGTTCGACCGCTTCTACCAGATGGCGAGCACCTCGCTGCAAGCCGCCGACCGAGAGAACGCCGTCGTCCAGGCGCTGCGCGTGCTGACCGAGGACGTGGGTGTTATCGGCCTCAGCTACAACACCGAGAGCGTCGCGGTGCGAAAAGGGCTGGTCGGCCCCGGTCCGCGCTGGCCAGCGCAGGTCGGCAACACCTGGAACATCCACGAGTGGCGTTGGGAGTAGGCGAATGACTCCCTCCCAACCGAGATCCAGCAGTATCTGAAGCCGATCCTCAACCAGAGCCATCGTCCCGAGCGACAACACGCCCCAGCGCTCGACCAGACGCTCGACAGCGATTGAACAGATGTCCTCGCACTTGACGAAGCTCCGCTGGCGCACGCCTCCCTCTGGCGATTCGACTTCGACATGGAACGGGGTCCCACGCCGGGTTGTGGTCATCGGCAGGATGACGACGAGACCGGTCGGGCCACGGTTGAAGAGGTCGGCTGAAACCACGACGGCAGGCCGTATTCCGGCTTGCTCGTGGCCTCGAGTTGGGTTCAGGTCGACGAGCCAGACTTCGCCGCGGCGGGGTCGAGAGGCCCTCACCTCTCCTGGCTGCCGTCCGCAAGCGTGACATCCCAGGCAGCCCGTTCTTCGAGCACTTCGCGCCAGGCCTCGGGGGTCGGCCCGCAAGGCTGAATAGGCTGCGTTGTGACGCTGCAGGATCCAGCGTCGTCGATAGGCCTCCACTGCCTTGCCGAGTACCTGCTGCATGGTCTCGTTGCTCTCCCGGGCGAGCTCGCGGAGCACCGCCCGGGTCTCCTCCGTCATTCGCACAGTGGTGCGTGCCATCACGGCCTCCAGCCAGTGAGTCTACCATCTGGTAGATCAGCGGACAGGGCCTACCCGAACGGAGAGTGGCGACGGCGTACGGCGCCCATACAATGGAACTCCACCCATCCTATGGAGGCGTCCGAATGGCGTCGCTCGAGGTCCCCAAGGACCCACTGTCAGAGACTCTGGCCGCGGCCGTTCGCGGCGCGGCTCCCTCGACCGTCTGCGTCCGATCACGCCCCGGAAGCCCGGCCAGCGGCATCGCCTTTACCGGAGACCTCGTGGTCACGGCCGAACACGTCCTCGCGCCAGAAGGTGGAGATGATATCCACGTAGGGCTGCCGAACGGGGACGAGGTTGGCGCTAGCGTTGTCGGCCGCGACCCCGCCACGGACATCGCCCTGCTTCGGGTGCCAGAAGCTGTCCTCTCCCCGGCGACGCCTGAGACGGCGGAGCCCGAGGTGGGCTCGGTCGCGCTGCTCGTCGCGCGGCCAGGCCGCGACCTGCTGGCCAGCTTCGGAATGGTCGCGGGCGTCGCGGGCCCGACCCGCAGCGCTGGCCGGGGCGTGCTGGAGCGCGTCATCTATGTCGACGCGGTCATGTACCCGGGGTTCTCGGGCGGCCCACTCGTGAGCACGGCGGGTCACGTCCTTGGCATGGCGACGAGCGGTCTGGCTCTGGCTGGGCCAAGCATTGCCATTCCGTGGGGGGTGCTCACGCGCATCGCGGCTGCCCTCGCGGAGCACGGGCGCGTGCGGCGAGGATACCTGGGGATCAGCACTCAGCCGGTCGAGCTCGCCCCGGCTGCGCGCGCCCTTGCGGGCGGCCAGGCCCGCGCATTGCTGGTAGTCAGCGTGGCGGAAGACGCTCCGGCGTCGCGCGCGGGGTTCATGCAGGGGGACATCCTTCTTCGCCTGGGCGACTCGCCGGTCCCCGTCGCCGAAGCGATGCTCGGGGATGTGTTTTATTCAGACCGTGTCGAACCGCTGCCGATGCCCTCCGAATTCAACATTCCACTCCCCGGACCCGCTTTTCCGGTTCCTCCACCGCTGGCCCCCCCTGGTATCGGCCCGCCCGGGCCTGAGGGGCACTTCCTGTTCTTGCGACATATCCCACCCGGCCCGCCAGGGCCGCCCGGGGCAGACATCCGCTTCCTGCGGCACTCGGTAGCGCCGCCCATGGCGGGCATCCGCTTCCTGCGGCATCCCGCTGAGGGGACATATGTGGACGAGCTCCAGGCGCTGCTGGGGCCGGAGCTTGTGGGCACGACCCTCGTGGCTTCGGTCCTCCGTGGCGGCGAGCTGCGGGACCTGGAGGTCGTAGTCGGCACCCGCGACAGCGGGTAGCGGATTGGCCACGGTCGCCGTAATCGCCTCAGTTCCGGGCGTACGACTCAGGCTCGCCCGGATGCTCGCGGAGCACGGACACGCCGTGGTCGCCCAGGACGGGCGGGCGCGTCGTGGAGTGCTCGTCGTGGATGCGCCGGAAGCGGGAGTCATCGACGGGTTGTTGGCGGCGAACAGGGTGGATCCGGGCCCGGCGGTCGTGGTCCTGACCGACGATCCCGCCCTTGCCGATCGGCTTGCGCGCAGCGATCTGCGCGGGTGGGCATGTCTGGGCCGGGACGTGACGCCCGCTGAGCTGGACGGCGCCGTCCGCGCGGCGGACGCTGGGCTGGCGGCTCTGAGTGCCCCGCTGGCCGCCGCTACGGTCCGGGTCGCGCGGGCCGCGGGTTTCGGATGCGGCGCTGTCGGATTGACCGCGCGCGAGCGGGAGGTCCTTCAGTTGGTCGCGGAGGGATACCCCAACAAGAACATCGCTCGGGCCCTGGGCATCAGCGAGAACACGGCCAAATTCCACGTAGCATCGATATGCGCCAAACTCGGTGTCCGGAGTCGAACGGAGGCAGTGAGCGCTGGGGCGCGCGGGGGCCTGATTCTGCTGTGACCAGAAGTTCGTAACCCCCTCTCCCTAGCCCTCCCCCGCCAGGGGGGAGGGTAGAAGCGCAGGACTCCCTCCCCCTCGACGGGGGAGGGTGGGGGAGAGGGTGAAATGCCCGGGTCGCGAACCTACGCGACGCTGTACTAATGGGTCAGATGTCACGTGCATGTCCTTTTCGTCCGGTAGGGGAAGGGCTTGTCCCCTCCCGCCCCACGCAGGCGTGCAGCCAGCCGAGCGGCGGGGGACAAGCCCCCGCCCTACCGGAACTACCGGAACGACGGCCCGACGCAATGGCGATATCCATGACATCTGACCCACTAATACTTCCGGCCGCGCTGGAGCGCGATGTCGAAGGTGGCGGTGTCGGCAACAGCCATAGCGGCCATGACGCCCGCCTGAACGGGGTCCGTGACGACCAGGTCGGCCGCGGCGGGCACACTGCCCGCCATGTTGAGGGAGATGACGACGATCCCCTTCGCGCGCACTTCGCGCACCGCCTCGGTGATCACCCCGCCCATAATGGCGCCGGCTAACACGAGGACGCGTGCACGCGGAAGCCGAGCAACGGCGCGTACCGCCGCCGCAAGGTCGGCCTCGCCTACGAGTGGGATTGTGTCGACCGAGATCCGCTCGCCACGAATATTGTGGCGGTCGGCCTCGCTGATGGCGCCGAGGGCCACCTGTCCCACCTGGGCGCCCCCTCCGATCACGATGATCCGCTTGCCGTACACCTTCGCGAAGGGCTCGACGCTCGTGGTTTGCTGGACCGCGCCGAGACCGCTCAGCTCGCGCATAACCCCTTCGGGGTCGCCCACTGACTCCAGCTCGAAGTACACGGTCGCGCGCCCATCTCGGCGTTCGGTAATATCGACGTAAGCGATATTCGCTCCGTGCGCCAGGATGACACCCGTGAGCTCGTGCAGAACACCGGGCCTGTCCTGAATGTCAATGAGGAGGGCGAGGTCGTTCGCGTTCATACGGGCCGGCAAGCTCCAGGTGGAGTTGGGCCGGAAGCATAGGGCGTGACGCCGAAAGGCGTCAATCTCTCAGGTGTGAGTGTGGCGAAGCAGAGCAGCCACGCGCTTGCCGGGCGGATCGGCGGACTGGTCACGGCCAGTCGGCACGACCCCCACGACTATACGAGTGCCGCGCGACGGGCCTTCCTCGCGCGCTTTGAGAGGGAGGTCGATCCAGACGCGCAACTGCCGGAGGATGAGCGAAAGCGGCGCGCCAGGGCGGCGCTCGCGGCCCACATGACTCGCCTCGCCCACGAGTCAGCCAAGAAGCGTGCGCGCCCCGCTCCACGCCCGGCACAGGGTAGCCTCTTCTCCTAACGAGGATCGCGACAGCGCTCGGAGGTCCTGATGTCTGCACCGCTCCCCCGCCGCCTCTACCGCAGCCGAAACGAGCGCATGATCAGTGGCGTGTCTGGCGGGCTGGCCGTCTACTTCGGAATCGACCCGGCACTGGTCCGCGTGCTTTGGGTGCTGGGGACGCTTCTTTCCGGTGGACTCGTCCTGATCGGATACGTGGTGCTCTGGATCGTCGTTCCGGAGGAGGGGTTCACGGGCTCGGCGTCGCAGATAATGCGACACAACGTTGAGCAGATGAGCACAGAGGCAAGGCGCGCGGCTGAGGAGGTGCGCGAGGCCGTGCGCGGAGAGCATGCGCCTGGAACCGGGACCGAAGCTGGTGAGGGGCCAGTCGGCATGGAGGACGGGGAGCCCGTCTCCCCACGCGTCGAGATCATCCCGCTTGACGAAGGAGGTGATGTGCACCGCCGTAACCGCACCCAGTGGGCAGGGATCATCCTAATCGCCCTTGGCATCCTTTTCCTGGCCAGCAACTTCGGATTCTTTCGCTGGATCAATTGGGGACTGTACTGGCCCCTGATCCTCGTGGCCATCGGAGCGCTGATCCTGCTGAACCGCGTGCGAGGCTAGCCCTGAACACGACGGCCGCGCCACGCTCTCGCTCGGTCGGCCACCTGGTCTGGCCACTCGTGCTCGTTGCGGTGGGAGCCCTGCTCCTGCTGGCGAATCTTGGCCTGCTGCCGCAGGATGTTTGGAAATCGGCGGCCCACCTGTGGCCTGTCATCCTCGTTGTTCTGGGGGCTGAGCTCCTCATCGCGCACCGTATCTCCTGGGCCGGCGTCCTCCTGGCGTTCATCGCGGTCGTCGTGCTCGGTGCTTTAGCTCAGGGCGTAGGGGTACTGCCGGCGCGGGAGGTGGCCCGTGGCCCAGGAATCGCCGTCCCGGCCGGCAGCTTCTTCCAGCAGGCCCTGGAGGGGGCCGAAGTCGCGGAGATCGAGCTTTCTCATGCGGCGGGGCGACTTGACGTAACGTCCGGCGCCGGAGAGGGGATCCTCGCGGCAGTGGCCACGGACGGCGAGGCAGTGTTCGCCCGTCGCTACCGGGTCCGTAACGGAGTCGGATCTCTCGACCTGTCCCTGGAGCGCGGCCTTGACGTGGGCTCCCTGTTGCGGGGACAAGGGGGTGCGCAACGGCTCGACGTGCGCCTCTCTCGCGACGTGCCCATCAGGCGGCTCGAGGTGGACGCTGGGGCAGCGGATCTCAACCTCGATCTTGAGGGCCTGCGGCTACAGAGACTGCAAATCAACGCCGGGGCCAGCTCAATTCGGGTCCGCCTCCCCGCGCAGGGCGACGTGCGAGTGGACCTGAGTACGGGGGCGAGCAGCCTTGTGGTCGAGGTGCCAGCGGGCTCTGCCGCACGCATCAGGATCGACGGTGGTCTCTCGGGCTTTACGATCGACGAGCAACGCTTTCCGCGCACGTCCATGGAAGGCATCCCCGGCGTTGCGGCGAGCGCCGTGTACCGATCGCCGGATTTCGACCGCGTTGAGAACCGGGCCGACATTCGCATCTCGGCCGGAGCGGCTGGGGTCGAGGTGAGGTAGGTTCCCAGTCGGGTTTGCAACCAAGTTGCATGCAGGCTATACTGCAACCCAGTTGCAGAAGCCCGGGCCGGAAGGCGTGGGCCGGCGCGCAACGGTGCGAGATGTGCACATCCACGTTTGACGGGACATGGCGGCTGCTGGCGCAGTCCGAGCGAATCCGGATCAGCGAGGCGTTGCGGGTGCGCGGCATGCACCTCACCGAGCAGCGCGAGGAGATCTGCGAAGTGATTTTCGGTTGCCCGGGTCACATCTGCGCCGAGCACATCCTGGAGGCCGTTGCAGAGCGTCGTCCCGACCTGAAGGTCAACAAGACGACGGTCTACCGCGCGCTCGACCTGTTGCAGGAGCTGGACCTCGTGACGGAGCATAAGATCGATGATGGGCCCGCCCTCTATGAGGCTGCCTCGCGAGGGCACCACGCGCATCTGATATGCAGCAAGTGCGGGCGCTCGCAGGACATGGACCCGCAGCTCGCCGAGAACGTGCGCATCGGCCTCTACGCACGCCATGGGTTCCAAACGGAGCTGGAGAGCCACCCGATCTTCGGAGTGTGCGCCAATTGCCGTGGCTAAGACCATTTCGGCGTGCCTACCGGCTGCAACTCGGTTGCAAGATTACCGTCATGTTGCGGTGCGGACGAAGCATCTTCGCGAAAGACCCCGTCGGCGAGCTCAGGGCAGGCTCTTCGCTTCGCTCAGCATGACACCTCATCGAGATTAAGGCGTGGCTGGAGCGGTCGATGTTTGACGGAACGATCCTCACGCTGGTCGCTCTCGGCCTGGTTCTGGGACTTCGACACGGCATCGACTGGGACCACCTCGCCGCCATCGCGGACATTACCAGCGCACGAGTGGGTGCTGGGCCCGGCGCTTCACGCGGCCTCGCCCCCGTCAAGACGGAGGGGCCAGCGTGGTGGCATGAAGGACGCAAAGGGTTCTTCCTCGCCACGTTCTATGCGCTTGGCCATGCCTCGGTGGTAGTAGCCCTCGGGCTCCTTGCGATCTGGGCGAGCACCCTGCTGCCCGACTGGATCGATCCGATCATGGAGCGAGTAGTCGGCGTCACATTGTTGCTCCTGGGAGCTTGGGTCGTCTATGCCATCTGGCGCGACGGGCGCGACTTCAGGCTCCGAAGCCGCTGGATGCTCGTCTTCTCACTGATTGGCAGGGCCTGGGCGGTCGCCAAGAGCAGGCTCACAGGCCAGCCGATGCACCATAGGGACGAAGTGTCCCAGTATGGGCCGAAGACCGCCTACGCCGTGGGGATGATTCACGGGATCGGGGCGGAGACCGGGTCTCAAGCCCTACTTCTCGCCGGTGCCGCTGGCGCGACCAGTCCGCAGGCCGGCTCGCTTATGCTGCTCTCCTTCGTGGTGGGGCTCGTAATCTCGAACTCGCTGGTAGCGGCCTTCTCAGCCTTTGGATTCGTCTCCGCGCACGTCAAGCAGAACGTCTATCTCGCCATCGCCGTGCCCGCGGGGGCCCTCAGCCTGGTGATCGGCGCCCTCTTCGTCACCGGCCAGGGGGCCGCGCTACCCGACCTGCAGCAAGTGCTCGACCTGCTCTTCGGTGCGTCCGGCGTGTCGGAGCCTTAGGCCGCAGACCTAACCGAGAATGTGGTCGACAGCGATATCCGAGTGCGATCGGGCTATCGGCCGCCCGTAGGCGTTACCTCCGATCCCACAAGTGCGCGTTCCAGCCCTGCTGGCGGGCTGTGACATTGGCAATGCGCTTGCCCATCAACGTGGGCGTCCCGTCGTAGAAGAGCCCCAGCATCTGCACGCCTTCGGTCGTCTGCCGAATGATCTGGCCCAGAATCTGCATACGCTCGGGCCGCGGGATGGTGACGAAGAACCGCTCGATGAGCGCGTCGAATGCCGGGTCCATGTAGCGAGCGTAGTTCCCGCCGACGAAGCTGTTCTCAGGGAGCGGCGCCGCCGAGCTGACGCGGTTGGTAAGGAACGACACGCTGCTCCCCTGGCGGTTCACCTGGAAGCCCGGGAACGTGGAGGTGTACTCTCGGCCGCTGGTCCTAGCGCGCGGAACGACGACAGGTTCGACCGCGGCGCCTGCGCGCTGCCAGAAGTCAGCCACGGCGAACATCGCTTTCTGGTTGATCTCAATCCCGGCAATGGCCCGGATCTCCAGCGCCAGCCGTTGCTGGCTCACATCCCTTAGCGTGCCATCAGCTCCGCGTGTGTACCCCAGCTCCTCCAGTATCTGCGATGCCCGACGCGGGTCGTGCTCGTAGCGGACGATGCTGGCTTCGACGTCGCGATACTCCGGCTCCTCGGCGGCGAGGAACGAGTGCGCCACTGCGCTGAACCCGCCCTGCAGCGAGTCCACCATCTCCTGGCGATCCATGGCGTGGAGGAGCGCCCGCCTCATGCGGACATCGGCAACGATGGGTGGGCTGGGGTTGACGAACTGCGGGTAGATCACGATCCAGGATGCCGGTGAGATGGCGACGGTCCCTTCAGCCCACTTGTCACGAAACTGGAGCGCCTCCTCCAGGGAGACGTTGCGGCCGAGCGTCAGCTCGACCGCCCCGGCCAGGATGTTGGCCGTCAAGGTGTTGGGATCGGGGATGAGCTTCACCTCGATCTCATCGATGGCGGGTCGGCCCAGGATGTAGCGGTCGTTCGCCTGCAGCAGAATGTGGCTGCTGCGGACGAACTGGCGCACTCGGTACGGACCCGTTCCGACGAACTCGTCGCTCCAGTACGGATCGTTCAGGATATCGCGCCCCCGCTCGCGGTAATCCCGCTCGAGGAGATGCTTCGGCAGCGGCAATGCCAGGGCCGCGGTGAACATCGTGTCGGCATAGATGTACGACTGCTTCCAACTGACGACGACGGTGCGCGGGTCGGGCGCGTCGACGCGGTCGATGGACTCATAGGCAACGTTACGAAACACTTCGAGGTCCCGGTCCTGGACCACGCCGTAGGTGAACACGAGATCGTCGGACGTGAACGGGGTGCCGTCCTGCCACTGTGCGGCGGGCTTGACCTGCCATGTCGTGGTCATTCGGCCGTCCGGCTGGACCCGCCAGAGCCCGTTATCGATGGAAGGGACGACCTCAGCCAGCTGTGGTTGGAGCTGCCCGCGGTCATCTTCGACGGCCAGTCCCGCGCTGATGAGGAGCTGCAGCTCCGGCGCGCCGGCCGCGACGAACGTCATGGACGCGCGGTTGACGTGGTTGTTGACCGTGGGCGGATCGCTCATCATGCCGACGACAACGCGTTTGGGCCCCTCCGATCGCTGACTATCGCCGGCGGTCGGCTGCGCCGCCGGGGTACCCGGTGACGCGCAGGCCGCGGCCAATAGCGCAATCAACGGTAGAAGCGCGGTCCGCAAGGTCAGGCTCCTCGACTATTCTGTCGGCGCCGCAAATTCGTGACCCCTGGGTCAGCGGGGTGCGTCACCCTCTCCCTCGCCCTCCCCCGTCGAGGGGGAGGGAAGGCCGCCCCCTCCCCCCTTGCGGGGGAGGGTTGGGGTGGGGGGTCACGAAGGTCAGCGATCGTGTGCTCGCCTCACTGGCCCTGGACGGCCACCAGGTCGAGGACTGCCCGCAGGTCGGTCGTCTGCTCGACGTGCCAGAGAGCATCCAGCGCGGCATCCTGCTCGCGCTCGTTCATCACGCCGCGAGTGAGGCCTCGGAACTTCGCCTCGATGTCCGCGTCGCTCACCGGACGTTTGGAGTGGCCCAGGTGGTAGGGAATCCGCGCCGTATGCTCGCGACCATCGGTCGTCCCCACCGTCACGATGCTGAGGGTCGCCTCGGGCCAGGCAGCCTGACACTCGGCGTCCTCCACCACCGTGATCTTCTGCATCAGAGCCAGCAGCTCCCCCGAGCTCAGCAGCTCGTCGTCGAAGTGGGCCGGCTCGACGGAGCCAAACTGGAGAGCGCACGCCACGACATACGGGATGCTATGGTCGGCTGTCTCGCGCGTCTCCGGATGCCAGCGGCTCGGGTGGCCCGCCATGGAGAAGACAGCCTGCTCAAACGTGCGGATGTGCACGTTCGACACGTCGCGCTCCCCGGTGATGCCGAGGCGCTCCCGTGCCTCCAGCGCCCCTTCGACGGCCGTTTGGGAAAAGATGCCCGCCGGAAAGCGCTTGACGCGCGACTCCAGGATGCGAAACGGCTGGTCGTTGCCGTTTTCGCCGGCCAGGGGAGCCAGCTCGATAGGCCTGCCCGTGATGCCGGCGAAGAAGCCCTGCAGCCCCTCGAAAATGGCCTCGGGCCCGGTGAAGCCGCGCCGGGCCAGCATCGCGGCAAAGACCCCGTTCCGGCCGGTATTGGGCACGGCCGCGGCCTTCCAATGAGAGATGTTCTCGCGCCGCGCCTGGCCCAGCGCCATGCCGCCCACGACAGCCATTCGAAGCGCCTCGGCGAGCTGTGCTCGCGAGAGGCCCATCACTTTGCCGGCGCCCAGCGGCATGGAAATAGCCGAGTAAACGGCCTGGTCCCACACGCCCTCGCGCAGGCTGAAGGAGTCCACCCAGGCCGCCTGCACCTCATAGGCGAGTGCGCAGCCCGTGATCAGCTCCTGGCCCGATGCGCCACTTGCCTCGGCGGCGGCGAGCACCACCGGGAGATTGTCGGACGGATGGCTGCCGATGTAGGCGTCATTGAAGTCGAGATAGCGCACCATGGTTCCGTTGGCGAACGCCGCCACATCAGCCGTGGTGCGCGTCCGTGTCCCCAGCACCGTCGCCTGAGCGTCGCCATGGACCGTGGCTGCCAGCTCGCGGGCGATGCGGGCCGGGTCGCTGGCGAAGGCCCCGAGGCCACATCCGAGGGAGTCGACCAGGACGCGCTTCGTCTGGTGCACCACCTCGGGCGGCAGGTCCTCATAGCGCAAACCGTCGCTGTACGCTGCGAGGCGATCGACGATCTGATCAGGCATTCTCGGTCCATCCCCCCTTGAGTCGGATTACACGCCCACCGGCTGCCGGACCAGGGGCCCGACGCTCCCGACGGGGAGGCCGAACGTACGCCGGATGAACAGCACCGCCTCGCGGAAGGCGTCGTCCGCATGCTCGGCCATGTAGTCGCCACCGCCAGGCAAGGTGAACGCGTGCCGCGTGCCCCAGTACACCTTCAGCTCGAAATGCTTGCCGAGATCGTTCAGCTGCCGCGTCAGCTCGTACACGAGGCTGATGTTCACGGCCGGGTCCGAAGCGCCGTGCAGGATGATGAAGGGCACCTGGATCTTCAGGGCGGCGTCGAAGGGGTGCTCGGGCTGTTGAGGGGACAGCGACTCGTAGCGGAGGCCTCCGTGGAAGACGACTCCCGCCGCGAACCCCGGAGTATTTCCCAGGCCCAGGTATGTGAGGCCGCCGCCCTTGCAATAGCCGCTCAGCACGATCTGGTCCGTCGCTACGTAGTCTCTTGCCTGCAGGCAGGCAAGGGCCCCCTCCACGGTCTGCTGAATATCGGGGTTCGGGACATCCAGCCCGTACGTCATGTAATTAACGGCCAGGTCGATGATCCCCTCCTCTGCAAAGCGAACGCCCACGTCCTTAAAGCTGTCGCTCACGCCATTTCGGCCGTGGAGCCGAATGATGGCGGGATAGCGCCCGTTGTCCGCCGGTCGAGAGATCCATGCCTGGATGTCTCCGCCGCCTCCGGGAAAGCGCACTTCTTCTGTTCTGGCCTCGTACATGGTGGCATCTCCTTTTCCTCTGTGGTTGGTCAAGCATACTCCTCAGGCGTCTGAGCCGTGATCCCCTGGCCGCTATAGTAGGAGAAAGCCGTCGGAACGACCATCAGGACCCACCGGTCGTACAGGTGAACATGGCCGTGCGGTATGACACCGCGGTGATTGGGGGAGGGCTTGGCGGTCTGCTCGCCGGCGCTGTCGCGGCGAAGCACGGTCGGCGCGTCCTCCTGGTCGAACGCATGCCTTACCTGGGCGGGCGCTTCACCACAGTCCAGCAGGACGGCTGCGCCCTCACCACGGGCGCGCTCCACCTGGTCCCGCACGGGGTTGGCGGGCCGCTCGCATCGCTGCTCGCGGCTATAGGAGAGCCGCTTCGCGGAGTTCCCCGGACCGCAATCGCCTCCGCCTTCGCCGGTGGGCGCCACGTGGTGTGGCATACGCCTTTCGACGTCCTCGGGCTGCTGAGCCATCGGGGAAAGGCTGACCTGGTGAAGATGCTCGTCGAGCTGGGGGCAATGCGCCGACGCGCGGGCAACTTCCGGGACTGGGTCGAGACGCGCACATCCGATCCGACTTTGCGGCGGCTGTTCGAGCGCTTCACGCACTTCGCCCTTAGCATCCGCCCCGAGGAGGTGGCATACGGCGAGATGCGGGCCGTCCTGTGCAATGTCGCCCGCCACGGGCTCCCGTGCGCCCCGCTCGGGGGCTGCGCGGCGCTCGTCGAGCAGCTCGCCATTTACATCGCGGGGGCCGGGGGCTCGGTGCTAACCCACACCGTGGCGACGCGGCTCGTCTTGGGCGAGTCGGGTCGCGTCTGCGCGCTGAAGTACAAAGATCGGCGCAGCGGGCGCGAGGAGACCGCCGCGGTGCGACAGGTCATCTCCGACGCGGGACCGGGCGTCACGGCCGAGCTCCTCGGTCGGCGCGCTCCGGCCGCGCTGCGGGCCGCGGAAAGCACACCCAGGGCGCGCGGGCTGAAGCTTCACGTGCTGAGCGATCGCTCGCTGATCCCGCACAACGGCATCATGTTCTGCCTCGACACGCAACGAATCAGCGGCATCGTGGAAGTGTCCCAGTCCGTGCCTTCCCTGGTCTCCCCCGGCATGCACATGCTCGATACGTTTCAGGTCCCCTTGAGCGACGACTTCGCCCTCGAGCGCCAGCTTGCCATCGAGGACCTTCGCTACGTACTCGGCGCGGATTTCGACCGCCATTGCCGGGTCGTGCGCGTCAGCTCGTTTCGCGGCGCCTGGCCGGTCAACCGGGCGGCGCAGGGCCAGGACAGCGGCGACCAGGAGCCTGTACCGGGGCTCATCATGGTGGGCGATGCGTACAAACCCTCGGGCTACATGATGGCCGAGGGCGTCGCGGCGAGCGTACGCCGCATTGCCCCACTCCTCGCCCGGTAAACTCCGCTCGATTGGAGGTCGGAGCCCGATGAAGGAGGGGCCAGAGGAGCTGCTCGCGCGGCAGCCGCCCGAGATCCAGCAACTGGTGGCGCGCCTACGAGAGGCGGTGCGGAACGCGCTGCCAGGAGCGGTGGAGGCGCAGCGACGCCCGATGGTGTTCGGCTATGGCAGGAGCAAGCGTATGGCGGATCTGCTGTTCGCCATCGTGCCGTATCGGGCGCACGTCAACCTGGAGCTCGCCGATGGGGCCGGACTGTCGGACCTCGAGCATCTCCTCGAAGGCTCGGGAAAGAGCATCCGCCACGTCAAGATTCGCATGCCCGAGGACGTGGATAAGGCTGAGGTCCGCGCATTGATCCAGGCGCAGTTGGACATACGGGCGGGTTAGGCAGGGGAAGCATTTTCGCTGCGCGGGTATAATCCCCGTAGCTGAGGAGCGTTGCGTCCGGCGGTGACTGCGCCACCGGTCAGGCTCAGCGAAATGAACGGCGCTCGCATCTCAATCGGTGCGGGCGCCTTCCTATTTGAGGGCCCCGAACAGAATGAAGGGAGCCCGCCATGCACTCAACCGGCACGACAAACCAGGACTTCAGAGTCGCCGACCTATCCCTCGCCGACTGGGGCCGCAAAGAGATCGCCATCGCCGAGTCCGAGATGCCGGCGCTCATGGCGATCCGCCAGGAGTACGCCGCGCACAAGCCGCTGAAGGGCGCGCGAATCGCGGGATCGCTCCACATGACGATCCAGACCGCCGTTCTGATCGAGACGCTCGAGGCGCTTGGTGCGGAAGTGCGATGGGCATCGTGCAACATCTTCTCCACTCAGGACCACGCGGCGGCGGCGATCGCGGCTGGCGGCACGCCCGTCTTTGCTTTCAAGGGCGAGTCACTGAACGACTACTGGGATTTCACCCACCGGATCTTCGAGTTTGGGGATCGGGGCCCGACGATGATCCTCGACGACGGGGGCGACGCCACGCTGCTCGTGCACCTGGGCATCGACGCAGCGAAGAACCCCTCCCTGTTGGAGAACGCTAAGAGCGAGGAGGAGCGCGCACTTTTCGCTTCCATCGGAAAGCGCAGTCCCGACTGGTACTCGCGGGTCGCCCGGGATATCAAGGGCGTGTCCGAAGAGACGACCACGGGGGTCCATCGCCTCTATGAGATGGACGAGGATGAGCGGCTGCTCTTTCCCGCGATCAACGTCAACGACTCAGTGACCAAGTCCAAGTTC